>NZ_JBFANB010000013.1:0-309677 GCF_040659625.1 Nonomuraea sp. NPDC049750 | reverse complement strand
CGCAACGCGAAGGCGGCCGTCGAGGAGGGCATCGTCCCCGGCGGTGGCGTGGCGCTGCTGCAGGCGGGCGCCAAGGCGTTCGACAAGCTCGAGCTCACCGGCGACGAGGCCACCGGTGCCGCCATCGTCAAGAAGGCGCTCGAGGAGCCGCTGAAGCAGATCGCCGTCAACGCCGGCCTCGAGGGCGGCGTCGTGGTGGAGAAGGTCCGCAACCTGACCCCGGGTGAGGGCCTCAACGCCGCTACGGGCGAGTACGTCAACATGTTCGAGGCGGGCATCATCGACCCGGCCAAGGTGACGCGCTCGGCGCTGCAGAACGCCGCTTCCATCGCGGCGCTCTTCCTCACCACCGAGGCGGTCATCGCCGAGAAGCCCGAGAAGACCCCTGCCGCCCCCGCTGGCATGCCCGGCGGCGGAGACATGGACTTCTAGGTCTCCTCACCAGAGACTTCCAGGTCTCTTCGCACGAAACAGACCGGCTCGGACGCACGTTGTCCGGGCCGGTCTGTTTTTTGTGGCGAAGAGCCGTACATATGATCATTTAAGGGGCTTGACCCAGCGCGACCACATGGGCTGGAGCGCGTAGCCGGCGGCGGACCACGCCCCATGGGCGGAGACGTTGTCGTCCAGCACCATGGCGTCGGCGCGGAAGGCGCCGAAGGCGGCGAAGCGGGACTCGGCCGCGGCCAGGAGCGTGGTGGCGATGCCCTTACGGCGGTGGGACGGGTGGACGGCGAGGCGATAGAGGTGCGCTCGCCAGCCGTCCCAGCCCGCGATGAGCGTGCCCGCCAGTTCCCCGTCGAGCTCGGCGAGGAGCAGGGCCTCCGGGTCGCGCTCGATCAGCGCCACCACCTTGTCGGGCGAGTCGCGCCGGTCGGTGCCCTCAGCGGCCAGGAGCCAGAAGTCGAGCACGGCGGGCACGTCGCCGAGCCCGCCATGTCGTACCTTCACCCCCGAGGCGGCTCCTGCGTCGGCCGCCATCAGACGCCGAAGTGGGCGACGATGTGGCCGCGCGCGAGCGTGTTGGCGGTGATGTTGAAGCCGACCACCGCCGGGCTGGCGTCACTGCCGACGCCCAGCTCGGCCACGCCCAGCGCGTGCACCGTGAAGACGTAGCGGTGCGGGTCGCCGGGCGGGGGAGCGGCGCCGCCGTAGTCCTTGCTGTTGTAGTCGTTGCGCGCGTGCGTGGCCCCCGCGGGCAGGCCCTTGAACTCGGGGGCGGTGCCGGCGCCCGTGGGCAGCTCGGAGACGGAGGCCGGGAGGTCGAAGAGCACCCAGTGCCAGAACCCGCTGCCCGTGGGCGCGTCGGGGTCGTAGCAGGTCACGGCGTAGCTCTGCGTCTCGGCCGGGGCGCCGGACCACCGGAGGTGGGGTGACAGGTTCTGGCCGGTCATGCCCCAGTCGTTGAAGACGTGCAGGTCCCCCAGCCTCTCCCCGTCCGCGATGTCGTCGCTCTGGACCGTGAGTGCGGGGACCGACGGCAGGTGTTCGTGTGGCAGCGGTGCGGGCACGGCGTCCTCCTTGGTAGAGATCCTCCACTACTCCAGCCATCCTAGGAGTGCGTCTAGGAGTGCGTCGGTCTCGGGAGGCGACGTGCCCGCTCGCGCGTCAGACGGCCGGTTGAGGGGCCAACTGGGCCGGCAGGGCCTTTCCGTGCAGGACGGTGAGCGAGGTGACCGCACGGGTGAGCACCACGTACAGCCTGGCCAGGCCGCGGGGCTCGGCCGCCACGATGTCGGCCGGCTCGACGACGATCACGTGGTCGTACTCCAGGCCCTTGGCCAGCGTCGCGGGGACGATCAGCAGCCGGTGCTCTTCGGTCGTGTCGGGGTCGAGCACGGCGTGGGCCAGCCCGTCGAGCTGCCCTGACACCTCCGCAACCAGGGCGTCGGGCACGATCACGCCGATCGAGCCCTCCCGGGCCATGGCCTCGCGCGCGGCGTCGGCGACCGCGCCGCCGGGGCGTACGCTCAGCGAGCCCACACCGGGACGCAGCGACCGCGGCGGGGCCAGCGCCGGGGCGATCGACGGCAGCAGGCGGGCGGCGTAGTCGAGCACCTCGCGCGGCACGCGGAAGCCCAGCGTCAGCTCGGTGACCTCGCCCTCGTCCTGGCCCAGGTGCTTGAGCACGGTCTCCCACGAGCTGGTGGACCACGGCGTGGTGCCCTGGGCGAGGTCGCCGAGCACGGTGGCCGAGCCGTTGCGGCAGCGCCGGCCAAGCGCGCGCAGCTGCATCTCCGACAGGTCCTGCGCCTCGTCGACGACCAGGTGGCCGAGCGAGGGCGTGCGTTCGATCAGGTCGCCGAGCTCGTCGAGCAGCGCCGCGTCGGCCGCCGACCACTTGGCGGACTTCCAGCCTCGGTACGGTTTCTGCCACAGCAACATCTGCTGCTCGTCAGGCGACAAATCGGTTTTGGCGGCTTTGGCGAGGAATTCGGGGTCCGAGAGGAGCTTGAAGAGGACCTGCTGCGGCACCAGTTTGGGCCAGACCGCGTCGACGAGCTGCTTGACCGGCTTGGACCTGGCCACGGCGTCCTGCACTCGGTCGTCGGGCGACTCCCCGCGCTGCTCCATGCGTACCAGCACCATGTGCGCGAGCCGCTGCGCCAGCGCCGCCCGGCCGGGCCCGTAGCGGGTGGTGCCGCGCAGCGAGGCGACGATCTCGCGTACCTCGTAGTCGGCCACCCGGAAGCGGTAGGCGCCCTTGCTGTAGACGACGCCCTCCTCCGGCTTCACGATGTGCAGCCACAGCGCCCGCTCCAGCACGGCGGCCATGCGGGCGTCGCCCTTCAGCGCCGAGACCATCGGATCCTCCGGCGCGGCGTGCTCGCCGAGCAGGCCCGCCACCGTGGTCTGGTCGACCTTGACCTCGCCGAGCGCGGGGAGCACGGAGGAGATGTAGGACAGGAAGGCGCGGTTGGGGCCGACGATCATGACGCCCGACCTGGCCAGCCGCTCGCGGTGGGTGAACAGCAGGTACGCGGCCCGGTGCAGGCCGACGGCGGTCTTCCCGGTGCCCGGCGCACCCTGTACGCAGACGGTCTGGGTGAGCGTGGCGCGGACGATCTCGTCCTGGTCCGGCTGGATCGTGGCGACGATGTCCCGCATCGGGCCGGTGCGCGGCCGCTCGATCTCCTCGGTCAGGATCTTCGACGGCCCGATGTCGCCGCCCTCGCCGAGCGGCTCGTCCTCGAACGCGGTCAGCATGCCGCCGTGGTAGCCGAACCGGCGCCGCCGCGCGACGCTCATCGGATCGGCGGGGCTGGCCTGGTAGAACGCCCGGGACACCGGCGCGCGCCAGTCGATCACCAGCGGACGGCTGCTGCCGTCGTGCACATGACGGCGGCCGACGTAGATCGTGGAGGGCAGGTCGTCGTCCGCCGAGCGGTCGAGGCGGCCGAAGAACAGCGGGGTGTCGGGATGGTCGGCCAGCGCCGCCACCCGCTTGTCGAGCAGCGACTGCAGGATCTGCTGGGACACCCAGTCGCCGGCCGCGTCGGCCGACAGCGATTGGGCGTGCAGCCGCATGGCCTGGAGCGCGGCTCTCGACTCGGCCAGATGGGACTGCTCGGCCGCGAGTACGTCGGCGGGTATGTCGGGGGCCAGCTGGTGTGCGGGCATGCGAAAGTGCCTCCCTGGTCGAAGTAACGGAGGTGGTATAGGCAGCGAATCGACCAGCTTAGTGGTGTGTCCGGCAGGCTTCCAAAGCATTTAGCCGGGGTAGAGAGGGACAGTGGCCCGCGTACGGTTTGTTTTCTCCCCGATCATCCCGACAGTGGCGAGTTTCCTGCTGGCGGCGTTGTGGGCGTTGTCGGTGTTCGCGGGCTGGGGGCTGGAGGCGTTCTGCACGGGGGGTGAGTCCGCGGCGGGCTGCTCGCAGCGGCTCGGCTCGGTCTCGACGCTGTCGGGGTTGTTCGCCGTGGCCGCCGCCTGCTGCACGGCCGGTGCCTGGCTGGTCCCTTCCGCCAGGAGCGACCCACGCGTGTTCAGCCGGTTCATGGGCGTGAGCGTGGCCGCCTGGATCGCCGCCGAAGGGGTGCTCTTCCTGGGCGGCCTGCTAGCCAGATAACGACAACCTGCCAATAACCGAGAATTCGGGCATATCAGGTGCATTTGCCGGATCATGGGGGTATGTCGCTGGCTGGTTGAGGCGCGCAGCGGCGTAGCACGCTGGTGAGGGGGGTGGTTCGATTGTCGACAGCCCGCGGAGTCTCGTGGACGTAACGACGTCGATGCCTGGCCGCTCGGAGGGTGAGCGGCCAGGCCTCGCCTCCTGGTGCTACACCCCGCCGTGCACGTCGTCGGCGTCGATGATCTGATACGCGTAACCCTGCTCGGCCAGGAACCGCTGGCGGTGCGCCGCGAACTCCTGGTCGACCGTGTCCCTGCTGACCACCGTGTAGAAGCGGGCGCCGCCGCCGTCGGCCTTGGGCCGCAGCACCCGGCCGAGCCGCTGCGCCTCCTCCTGACGTGACCCGAACGTGCCGGACACCTGGATGGCCACGGCCGCCTCGGGCAGGTCGATGGAGAAGTTCGCCACCTTGGACACGACCAGGACCTGGATCTCCTTGTCGCGGAAGGCCTGGTAGAGCCGCTCGCGCTCCTTGACCCTGGTCTCGCCCTTGATCACCGGAGCGTTGAGATGCTCGCCCAGCTCGTCCAGCTGGTCGATGTACTGGCCGATGACCAGCACCTGCTCGCCCAGGTGCCGGCGGACCAGCGCCTCTGTCACGTGGGTCTTGGACGGCGTGGTGGCGCAGAAGCGGTAGCGCTCCTCGGACTCGGCCATCGCGTACGCCAGCCGCTCCTCGTCCGTCAGCGTGACCCGGACCTCCACGCAGTCGGCGGGGGCGATCCAGCCCTGGTTCTCCATCTCCTTCCAGGGCGCGTCGTAGCGCTTGGGACCGATCAGCGAGAACACGTCGCCCTCGCGGCCGTCCTCGCGCACCAGCGTCGCGGTCAGCCCGACGCGCCTGCGGGCCTGCAGGTCGGCGGTCATCCGGAAGATCGGCGCGGGCAGCAGGTGCACCTCGTCATAGACGACCAGGCCCCAGTCGCGCGCGTCGAAAAGCTCCAGGTGGCTGTAGACGCCCTTCCGCCGGGTGGTCATCACCTGGTAGGTGGCGATGGTGACCGGGCGGATCTCCTTCTTGCTGCCGGAGTATTCGCCGATCTCGTCCTCGGTCAGCGTGGTGCGCTTGAGCAGCTCCTGCTTCCACTGGTGCGCGCTCACCGTGTTGGTGACCAGGATCAGCGTGGTGGCCTGGGCGTGCGCCATCGCGGCCGCGCCGACGATGGTCTTGCCGGCGCCACAGGGCAGCACGACCACGCCGGAGCCGCCGTGCCAGAAGGCGTCGGCCGCGTCCTGCTGGTAGGGCCGCAGGCTCCAGCCGTCCTGCAGCAACTCGATCTTGTGGTGCTCGCCGTCGACGTAGCCCGCGAGGTCTTCGGCGGGCCAGCCCAGCTTGAGCAGCGCCTGCTTGACGTTGCCGCGGTCGCTCGGGTGCACGGCCACGGAGTCGCCGCTGAGCCGTTCGCCCAGCATGGGCTGGATCTTCTTGGACCGCAGCACCTCTTCGAGCACGGCCCGGTCGGTGGAGGTCAGGATCAGCCCGTTGGTCGGGTCCTTCTCCAGCTTGAGCCGGCCGTATCTGGCCATGGTCTCGGCGATGTCCACGAGCAGCGCGTGGGGCACCGGATAGCGGCTGAAACTGATCAGCGCGTCGATGACCTGCTCGGCGTCGTGCCCGGCCGCGCGCGCGTTCCACAGCGCCAGCGGGGTGACGCGGTAGGTGTGCACGTGTTCGGGGGCGCGCTCGAGCTCGGCGAACGGCGCGATGGCCTTGCGGCACTCGCCGGCGTTCTCATGGTCGACTTCGAGGAGCAGCGTCTTGTCCGACTGGACGATGAGCGGGCCGTCGTTCACGGACATCCCTTCTACGGTTGACGCCTATCCAACACATCAGACGGCAAGAACAGTCCCCGAACAGGTAATCAGTCGTCGAGGTAGCCGTTGAGGCCGAGGAAGAGGAAGATGCCGAGGTTCAGCGCGAGGCCCACCCCGAACAGTGCCCAGCACCATACGAGCAGGCCCTTGGCACTGGCCGGCTGCGTGCTCGACCGGCCGAGCGCCATGCCCGCCAGAATGGCGCCAGGGATCGCGAAGATGTTGCAACAGCCGACGATCGAG
Source organism: Nonomuraea sp. NPDC049750 (assembly GCF_040659625.1). Lineage (NCBI taxonomy): Bacteria > Bacillati > Actinomycetota > Actinomycetes > Streptosporangiales > Streptosporangiaceae > Nonomuraea > Nonomuraea sp. NPDC049750. The sequence continues at coordinate 303,487 of NZ_JBFANB010000013.1, read as the reverse complement.
AGCAGATTGAGCACCAGCGCGACGATGGCGGTGGCCTTCGGTCCCTCGGACGGCCGGGGTGGCGGGGGATAGCCATAACCGTACTGTGGCGGGGGTTGCTGGCCGTATGGTGCGCCGTAGGGCTGGTACGGATATTCGCCCGATGGGCCTTCTTGGCTCATGCCACCTCCTGACAGGTCAACATTTATCACGGAATGGCCACGCGCCCTGCCGGGTCCGCTGCCTCGCCATAGATCTGGACCCTCTCACACGTCTTTAGAGATCGAGACCCAGAGCAGGGAGGCGAGTTGCACCCGGACGACCTACGAGTCTTCACGGCGTTCGTCACGACGCGATCGGACAGCCTCATGCGCCTGTCGTTCGTGCTCACCGGCGACCAGCACGCCGCGGAGGATCTACTCCAGAGCGCGCTGGCCAGAACCGCGGACCGATGGCGGAGCATCAGGGGCGATCCGGAGGCGTACGTCCGCCGGGTCATGTACCACGAGCAGGTCGGCCGATGGCGGAGCCCGCGCTGGGGGCGCGAGCGCGTGGTCGAGACGCTGCCCGAGCGGATCGCGGGCGACGGCACCGCGCGGGTCGACGACCGGCTCACGCTCGAACAGGCCCTGCGCCGGCTGCCCGTCAAGAAGCGGGCCGTGCTGGTCCTGCGCTACTTCGAGGATCTGCCGGAGTCCGACGTCGCCAGGATCATGGGGTGCTCGATCGGCACCGTACGCAGCCAGACCCACCAGGCAGTGAAGCGGCTGCGCGAACTGGTGGGCGAGACAGTCCGTCTGGAGGCCTGAGATGACAGTCGACGAACGCGCGGTCACCGAGGCCCTGAGCAGGCTGGCCGACCGGGCACGGCCCGTGGATCCCGAGCTGCTTCTGTCACGTGCCCTACGGAGGCGGGCACGGCTGAAGTGGCCGAGATGGGGGCTGGCCCTGGCGGCGGCGGCCTGTGTGGTGGCCATCGGGGTGGTGGCGCTGCAAGCGCGCGAACAGCTGGCGATCTCCCCCGCGAGCCCACCGACGGCGAGCACGGAACCCACGGCCGACATGGTGCCCACGGCAAGTTCGACGCGGTCCACGACGGACCCGCCCGCCACCGCGTACGTCCGGGACATCCCCGGCCTGCCGCGCAACACGATCGCGCAGTTCGCGACCGTGGAGGACTGCATGCCCAAGGGCAGCCCGGTGCACAGCATGGACGGGGAGAGGCTGCTGCCCCAGTACGGGACCGTCAAGGACTACCGCTGGCTCGTGGAGGCCAAGGACAAGCTGGGCGTGACGCGGCTGGTCGGCAGCCGCAAGGGGTTCGTGCTGTGCACACCGGGCGTCCGGCTGGTCAGCTATCCGACGGATCCGATCTTCTCCTACTGGGGCGATGACCCACCCGGCAAGCTGGCCCTGCGCGGGGCAATCAGCATCGACGCCTACGACGGCCAGATGCAGTCGGAGATCAACCCGGGCCGGGACGGAGATCCGTACTTCCTGGTGGTGGCAGGGAGGGTCGTTCCGCAGGCGACCCGGGTGGAGGTCGAGTGGGCGGACGGGCGGATGATGACGGCCAACGTCCAGAACGGCTTCTACATCGGCCGGACGCGGGTGTATCCCGACAAGAAGGGTGCCTACCGCCCGGCCGTGCTGAGCAAGGTGACCGCCTATGGCTCAGGCGGGCGGGCGCTGGGCGAGGTCAAGGGCATCGCGTGGGGTTCGACGGGAACCATCGACGCGGACGACTAGCCGAGCCTCGACCGCAGCGCCTTGCGGTCGAGCTTGAGCACGCTCGTGACCGGGATCGAGTCGACGAACAGCACCTCCCGGGGATACTTCACCCGGCCGACCCGGTCACGAGCCCAGGTCATCAGCTCCTCGGCGGTGGCCGTGCCGCCCGGCCTGAGCTGGACGAAGGCCACGACCTCCTCGCCCACCCGCGGGTCCGGGCGGCCCACGACGCCGGACATCACCACGTCGGGGTGCTCGTTGAGCGCGTCCTCGACGTCGCGCGGGAAGACGTTGAACCCGCCGCGGATGATGAGGTCCTTCTTCCGGTCGACGATGTACAGGTAGCCGTCGTCGTCCACGCAGCCGATGTCGCCGGTACGCAGCTCACCTTCGACCAGCGCGGTGCCCGTGGGGTCCGTGGGGTGCTCGCCCCAGTAGCCGAGCATCAGCGAGTCGCCGCTGACGCAGACCTCCCCGACGTCCCCCGGCTCGGCCTGGTCGCCGGAGGAGTCGCGGATCGTGATCGTGTAGCCGGCCAGCGGCAGGCCCACGCTGCCGATCCGGCGCCGCCCCGGCGGGTTGAACGTGGTCACGGCGCTGGTCTCGGTCATCCCATAACCTTCGAGGACCTGGACGCCGGGCATCCGGCGCTCGAACTCCTCCAGCGTCTCCCGGCCGAGCGGCGCCGCGCCGCAGGTGAGGAAGGCCAGATCGGGCAGGGGATGAGACTCCAGCGGCTCGGCCAGGAGCATCTGCAGCATGGCGGGTACGACCGTTCCGTACTGGACGCGCTGCGCGGCGGCCAGCTCAAGGAAGGTCTTCGGGTCGAACCAGCGCATCAGCACCGCCTGCTGCGGCTCCGTGGCGTGCATCCCGGCGACCGTGATGATCAGCCCGTACGAGTGGGAGAGGGGCACCGGCACTATTGCGCGATTTTTCCCCTCTTGGTGGGACATTTCGTAGGCGTCCTTGGCCACCTGCCAGAGCCCGCGATGGCTCAGCATGACGCCCTTGGCCGTGCCGGTCGTGCCTCCGGTGTACATGAGAGCCGCCAGATCGGTGGCGTCCCGCTCGACCGGGCCCCGCTCGGCTGCCTGCTCCAGCTCCCCTGTGTCCACAAATATCGGGATCCTGGGCTCGGCGGCCTGGACCGTCTCCATCAGCTCGGGCGAGGTGATGAGGGCGGTGGCGCCGCTGTCGTCCAGGATGTGCCGCAACTCCGCCGGTCCCACCAGGAACACCACGGGCGTCACCACCGCGCCGGCCGCCCAGATCGCCTCGTAGATCAGGCCGACCTCGGGTGAGTTCGCCATCATCACCACGACCCGGTCGCCTGGGCGTACCCCCGCCTCGACCAGCCCGCCGCAGACCTTGCGGGCCCGCTCGGCCAGTGCGTGGGCGCGGTGCCAGACCCCCTCGTAATGGACCGCGTCGAAGTCGTCGAACCTGCTCCAAGACTCCTCGGCCAACCGGCCCAACGTCAGCTCGCTCACGGTCCCAACCTCGCCTGATCATCGCCGGGCGTCAAGACAGGTCGGAGACCCCGGTGATGCGATGGAGCGCGAAGCGGTGGACGGCGGCCCTGGTCTCGTCGTACGCGGTGAGGTAACCGCCCTCCATCCGCGCCGGCTCCAGGATGCGCGAGGTGGCGTTGCCCTGGGAGTCGAGATAGCCGATCCACACGCGTACGCCCTGCCTGATGGCCTCCTGCAACGCGGAGATCGTGGCGGTCGCCGGGCCGCGCGGGATCTGCCCGCTGGGGGCGTCAGTGGGCTCACGCCGTGTCAGGTGGGCCGCGTCGCCCGCCCGCAGCGCGCGTACGGCGGCGGCCGTGACCTCGGCGTCGAGGCCGTTGGGCGAGGGTACGGACCGGGCCGGCGGCAGGCCCTCGGTGCGCTTCCTGTCGAGCTCGGAGATGATCACGTCGCCGTCGAGCGACTCGGCCACCGGGGCGTACCCCATCGCACGCAGCGCGTCGACCAGCGCGGCCCGCGAGGAGCGGGAGGCGATGACCGTGGGAGCCAGCCGGCGCAGACGGAGCGCGGCGGAACGCCGGTCGGCGGTGATCTGGTCGAGCAGGGCCGGATCGTCGCAGCGGATGTAGGCACTGGCGGTGCCGACCCTGATGCGCCCGTGCCGGCGGGCCACGTCGGCGATCAGATAGGACAGCGCCTGCGGGACCGGCGTCGCCGAGTGGCGCTCCAGCATGGCCAGCAGCTCCTCGGCCCCCTGGCCCGCGTCGAGCGCGCGGCGGACCGAGCCCTCGCCGAACCGGTAGACGGTCGCGCCCCCCTTGGACTCGATGTCGGCGGCCAGCGTCATCCAGCGGTTCAGCTCGCTGGTGAGCGGTCCTGGCGCGACGGCGGTCAGGTCGGCCTGGAGCAGCACATGATCGACCGGCTCGGGCAGCAGCGGGGCCAGCACCGAGGCGGTGTCCTCGCCGGACAGCAGCGCCCGGCCGTGTCCCGACAGCACGCCGAGCCCGGTGACGCCGACCTGCTCGGCCTCCCGCAGCGCGAACTCCGTCAGCTGCTCCCGCAGCGGCCCACGGCGGCGCGGCTGCTCCCACGCCAGCCGGTCGAACACGGACTCGCGCGTCGGTGCCAGGCCGGGCGCCGACGCGAGCACGCCCAGCGCCGCCGACCGCACACCCGGCGCGGACGAGCGACGTAGCTCGGTGTGCAGCGCGTTGAGCGGCCGGTCCCGGTCATCACGCTCGCCGACCAGGCCGGGGACGCGGTCGGTGTGCAGCCAGGTGATCGCCAGCGCGGCCCACCGGTCGGCGGTCGGCCGCACCCGCCACAGGTCGTAGCCGGTGGTCGGCAGCCACTCGCCGTCGACGTTGCCGCCCGCCGCGATCAGCCCGGCCGCGTGCGCCACCTCCACGGTCAGCGCGGCGGCCCACTCGGGCACGTCCAGCTCGGTCGCGGTGCGCTTCAGATCCCGTACGCCCAGCCCGCCGGTACGCAGCACGCCCGGTGGTTCGGCGCTCCACCGCTCGCACAGGTCCTCGACCGTCCGCACGAACGTGAACGCCTGCCCCGCCGCCGTCCGGTCGGCCAGCTTCTGGTCCCGCGCGGCGCCCTCCAGAGCGGGGGGTACGGCGTACAGATCCCGGTGTACGAGGCCGTTACGCAGATAGAGGCCCACCTCCCGAGGCAGGGCCACACTCTCCTCACCCGTCGCCGCCAGCAGGCCGCGGGCGAGCAGCTGATCGATGGGCGAGCGGGCGGAGGCGACCCGCACCTCACGTCTGGCGTTGGGCACCCGGCCCGTCGCGGGCCCCCAGGTGAGCTGGTCGAGCGCCGCCCTGGCCTCGGGCGAGACCTCCTCGATCAGCTTCCCGGGCCGGGCCAGGGCGGCGGCCAGGCGTTCCTTGCCCGAGCCCGTGGTGCCCGGCGCGATGTCGTCGGCCATCTCGGCCAGCTGCTCGGGCGCGTGGTGCCGGAACGCCTCCACCGCCGGGGGACCGAGCCCCGCCGGATCGTCGAGCACCTTTCGCACGCCGGGGGCCAGGGCGAGCGAGCTGTCGGGGCCGTAGACGAGGGCCAGGCCGCGCAGGTGGTCGATCGCCGCCGTCAGCGCGGGCTCCGGCTTGCCCGCCGCCAGCGCCCCGCCGACGAGCGTGCGCAGGGCCGCCTTCGTGACGGACTTCGGACGTACGTCCGGCTTGTCGGCCGGCGTTCTGGCGGCGGTCGGCGCTTCGAGGACGGCCGACGTCTCAACGACGGCCAGCGTTTCGAGGACGGCGAGCGTGAAGCGGTCGAGCCGGTCGAGCGCGCGGCCGATCGCCGAAGGGCTGCCCGCGCGTACGGCGAGGCCCTCCAGATGCGCGGGCACCGGAGTGATCAGCTCGGGGCGCGCCGAGACGAGCGCCCGCAGCTGTTCGTCGGTGCGCCCCCTGATCCACTCCGTGAACTCCATCGTTGCCATGGTATGTCCACCCTGATTGGGGCAGCATGGCTCACGTGATTGAGCGAGCGGACCAGCTCATACTCAACTACGTCAGCGCGGCCGCCGACGCGGCTCATGGCGTGCTCAGATCCGACCAGCGGCTCGACTTCGCCAAGCGGCTGCGGGCCAGGATCGAGGTCGAACGGCAGGGCAGCCAGAACCCACGCCAGGTGGTCAAGGTGCTCGCCCGGTTCGGCGACCCGGTGGCGCTGGTCGAACGTGAGGCCCGCAGGCTGGCCGAGGCGGGGCCGGACGGCGCGCCCGGTGCCCCGGCCGGAACCCGGCCCGGAACGGCGCCCACGGCCGCGCCCGGGGCCGCACGGGGAACCGTGACGCCGGGTGCCGTGGCCAAGGCGGAACGGGTCGCGGGGGCGGGCGGGGCGACGCCGTTCTTCCCCAAGATCGTCGACGACGTGGCGCCGCCCGCAGGAGCCCAGCTGGACCGGCTCGACCGGCTGGCCCCGCGGCCCCTGCGCGGGCTGCCGTTCGCGCGGCTGCGGCAGGCGGCCATGTCCAGTGCGAACCCGATGGCCACCCGTGGACGGGACGCCGGCACCATCGTCAAGGAGTACCCGCGCGAGACCGCGGCGATGGTGGTCCTGGTGCTGGCCGCGCTGCTGGTCCCGGTCGGCCTGCCGGCCGTCGCGATCTTCCGGGTGCCGGTGCTGGTGTGGGCGTTGGGGGCGCTGCTGGTGGCGTTCTCGGAAGGCTGGGTGCTGCGTGACCGGCTGATCGGGATCGGTGCGCCCCTGGTCGGCTACACGCTCGGTGGCGCGCTCGTCGGCGGTCTGCGGGTGGGCGCGGAGCCGGGGGTGCAGGCGTTCGTGGTGCAGTTCTTCGACGTCAGCGGTGTGATGTTCATGATCGGCACGGCGCTGGGCGTGGTCTGGCTGGGTTACCGGCTGGTGGAGGTCAACTGACCGAGGCGGGGCTGGGGGTCAGCCGACCGGGGTGGGACTGCGGCCTGCTGGAGGTCAGCCGACCGGGGCAGGGCTTGGCAGGAGGCCCACGGCCAGGCGTACCCAGGCGGTGACGAACTGGTCCTTCTCCGCGTGTCCCGGCGACTCGCCGACCGTCTCCTGGAACAAGCGGTAGTGCACCACGGAGCCGCCGAGCACCGCCGCGATGCCGTTCCAGTCGACCTCGGCGTCCTCGTATTCGGGCTGCGCGCGGAACCAGGTCGTGATGGCGTCGAACATGGGCTGCAGCAGCCCTTCGCGCACCACCGCCACCAGCTCGGGGAACTGGCTCAGGTCCTGGAAGAACACCCGGGTCAGCTCCGACTCCTCCCGCACCTTGGCCAGCCCGGCGCGGCACAGGTGCGACAGCCGCATCTCCAGGTCGGCCGAGGTCTCCATGTCGCCCAGCTGGGCCAGGCTCTCGGCCACCTGCGTACGGGTACGGGCGGCATGCTCGTTGATCGCCGCGGCGAGCACCTCGTACTTCGACTTGAAGTGCCGGTAGAGTCCTCCGGCGCCCGGGGAGAGCCCTGAGGCGGCCTCGATCTCGGCCACCGAAGTGGCGGAGTAGCCCCGCTCCGCGAAGAGCCGCAGGGCCTCGTCGATGATCCGCTCACGCGTCGATCTGGTCATTCTTTTCCTGATACCTCCCTGATGGAGCGTAGCGGTCACGGCGCGGCGCGCCGGATCAACCCCGCGACGACCGAGCCGACGATCAGCCAGACCAGCGCCGCGAGCCCGTAGTTGACCAGCGTCGTCCACCGTACGTCGGCGAGCTGGAACAGGTTGGCCAGGCCCACCGACAACGGCGAGGCGAGCGATTCGACGAACTGGTACCAAATGTTGGCCGGGTTGGCCCGGAACACCGTGAAGATCGCGTACAGCACCAGGATCAGGGCGGCCAGCCGGGACGCCAGCCGGACGGCGGCGGCCAGGAACGCCACCACGCCTTGCCACACCCTGACCGGTCCGGTCACGGGCTGGGGCAGCGCGGGCCGGTGCGGCCGGGGCGAGACGTTCCGGACTGGCTGTTCGGGTGGGCTGGGCCGGTCGGGTGGGCTGGGCCGGTCGGGTGGGCTGGGCCGGTCGGCGGCGACCAGCCGGTCTCCCGCTTCCGGCGGTTTGGGGGGCTCGGTCACGGCCACTCCTCCCGATAAGTAATTCCTTTCTTCCCACTCCCACGGTCCCACAACAAGGGCCGTTACCCGTAATGCGGACGCGTTTGGCATCCTTCACCTTGTGCGGACATCGGTGGGTTTCGACCTGGACATGACATTGGCGGACACGCGGTCGGGCATCGCGGCCGTCTACGACGAGCTTTCGACGCGCCTCGGCGTCGTCATCGACAGCAAGGCGATCATCACCAGGCTCGGCCCGCCACTCGAACAGGAGTTGGCGAACTGGCTGCCGCTGGAGGCGATCCCGGAAGCCGTGATCCTGTTCAGGGAGATCTATCCGGAGCTGGGTGTGCCCGTGCACACGGCCATGGCCGGAGCGATGGAGGCCGTCGAGGCCGTACGCGCGCAAGGGGGCAGGATCATCGTCGTGACCGGCAAGAACCCGCGCGACGCGACCAGCACCGTGAAGGCGCTCGGGCTCGCCGTGGACGAGGTGGTCGGGTCGGTCTTCGGAGCGGCCAAGGGTACGGCCCTCGCGCGTTTCGGTGCCGCCGCCTATGTTGGTGACCATGTGGCGGACATCGAGGCCGCGCGGGCCGGGGGAGCCGTCAGCGTGACGGTCGCGACCGGCCCGTACACGCTGGGCGAACTACGTGATCACGGAGCCGATGTGGCACTTGGGGACCTGACGGAATTCGCCGACTGGTTCGCCGGATGGCGTTCGAGTGGGCTACTCCGGTAAATGCCGGGAATTTTCCTGGTCGCCCCGGAGCCTCGCGGGGCATAACCTACATCCATTCGCCTTTTACGACTGTTTGAACGAGGTTCCTCCTGTGCCGAGTGGCAAGGTCAAGTGGTACGACGCCGACAAGGGTTTCGGCTTCCTCACCCGCGACGACGGTGGTGAGGTCTTCGTGCATTCCTCCGCGCTACCCACAGGTGCCGGCCCGCTCAAGCCCGGCCAGAAGGTCGAGTTCGGCGTGGCCGAGGGACGACGCGGCCAGCAGGCCCTGTCGGTGCGGATCCTTGAGCAGCCGCCGACGCTGGCCAAGGTGAAGCCCAAGGCCAAGCGCAAGAAGCCGGACGAACTCGTCGTCATCGTGGAGGACCTGATCAAGCTCCTCGACGACGTCTCGACCTCTTACCAGCGGGGCAAGCACCCTGACGCGGCGCACGCGAAGAAGATCGCGCAGGTGCTCAGAGCGGTGGCGGACGACCTCGACGCCTAGCTGTTGGGGTTCGTCAGCGGCTTGGTCGTGTCGAGAGTGGTGTCGACGCGCTGATCTCGCCGATCGGCGCGTCGATCCTCGTCGTCCCACGCACCTTGGTCTGTTTGGTCTTCCTGGTCCGTTTGGGTCGCGGCCTTGGGGCCACGTGTGGCGGCGCGGATCCGCTTGCGGCGGCGTACGATCAGCCAGCCGAACGTGCCGGTCAGCGCCACGGCCAGCGTGACCAGCCCCGCCGCGCTGCTCTCGGCCAGCGACAGCAGCAGCCCGATCAGCCCGCCGAACACCCAGGCGAGCTGCAACACCGCCTCGACCACCCCGAACGTGGACGAGCGCACCTCCTCACCGATCTCCCGCTGCACGATCGCGTCGAGGGCGAGCTTGCCGAGCTCCTGCGCGAACGCGGTGACCAGCGAGATCGCGACCGCGGTCCAGAGGCCGAAGAACACCGCGGTGGCGATCGTGGTCGCGCCGGTCACGGCCAGCGTCAGCAGCGTGATGAGGTGCGGCGAGTGGTTGCGGGTCCAGTTCGCGACCACCGCGCCGACCAGGCCGCCCAGCCCGGCCGCGGCCGCGAGCAACGCGATCGTCTTCGGGATGTCGAAGAACGGGTCGGGTGCGGCCAGCCACGGCACGCCCTTGTCCTGCACCAGGAACAGCATGAAGAACAGCAGGAAGCCGGAGAACAGGCGGATGGCCACGTTCGCCCAGACCGCCTCGGCCACCGCCGGGCCCACGTTCAGGAGGGTCCGCCAGCGGAGCGGCCTGCCCTCCTCCTCTTCCAGCTCGGGTGAGTCGACGTGTCGCGGCAGTCGTACGGCGAGGACGCCGATCAGGAGGAAGGCGACCATCGCGGTACGCAGCACCGCGGCGCTGCCCAGCCACGCGGTCAGCCCCGCGGCGACCGGCACCATCACGCCCGCCGAGATCAGCGAGAACAGCGCCACCCTCGCGTTGGCCGAGACCAGCGTGATATCGGCGGGCAGCACGCTCGGCATGATCGCCGCGCGTGACACGTTGTACGCCTTGGACAGCACCAGTACGCCCAGCGCCCCGACGAACAGCGTCGGCAGGTCGCCGGGCCCCACGGCGGCGGCCATCGCGAAGCACAGCAGGCCGCGGCCGAACAGCGTGCCCGCCATGACGTAGCGGCGGCCCGACCTGAACCGGTCGAGGATCGGCCCCACGAACGGCGCCAGCAGGGCGAACGGCAGCATCGTGATGACCAGGTAGAGCGCCACGGGCCCACGAGCCTCGCCGACGGGCACACCGAAGAAGACGGTGCTCGCCAGCGCGACCGTGACCAGCGCGTCGCCGCCGCTGTGACCGGCGGTGAGCTCGATCAGCCGGCCCAGCCCGGTGCGGTCGGCGCCGTTGGCGTGGGTGAGACGGCGGGTCGCCTTCCCGACCTTCTGCGCGCCCCTGCCGACCTTCTGCGCCCCTCTGGCCGTGGCCTTGCCCGCCCGCGCGGTGCCGCCGGCGGTCGCCTTTCCCGCCCGCAGGGTGGCCCGGCCCGCGCGCGCGGTGGCGCGGCCCGCGTCGGCGACGCCTCGCCCCACGCGCCGCGTGACCTCACGAGCCGTGTCCCAGCCTCCTTGCACGCTTACCAGTCTTACCCGATCGCCGCTCCCAAACGGCGACGGATCGCCCAGGGACGGGCCCACCGATGTGCCGCCAGTTGATCGGGGATAGGCGGTGTGCGCACCTCCAGGTTCGGTGTCAGTGGGTCCGGGATGGGCGGTGTGGGCACCTTCAGGTCCGGTCATGGGTGAGAATGAAGTGTGAGCGAACAGCACCTTGCGGCGGAGGCGGACAGATGACCCGCACCCGGACCCGCGTCTCCCCGCCCGACCAGGCGTGCGTCGCCGCGGTGGACTTGGCGCGCGCCGCCGCGGAGGAGCTCGCGCGGCCGGGCGAGCCGGGTGAGCACCTTGGTTACGAGGGCGAGGGCGACCGCATCGTCACCCATTACTTCGCCTGTCTCGACCGGGCCTACCGCGGCTGGCGCTGGGCCGTCACCGTGACCCGCGCCTCGCGGGCCAAGAACGTCACGGTGAGCGAAGCCGTCCTGTTGCCCGGCTCGGGGGCGTTGCTCGCGCCCGAGTGGCTGCCCTGGAGCGAGCGTCTGCGCCCCGGCGACCTGGGCGTCGGTGACCTGCTGCCGACCTCGGAGGACGACGACCGGCTGGAGCCAGGTTTCGTCAAGACCGACGACGAGACCGACCATCAGACGATTTTCGAGTACGGCCTGGGCCGGGCCCGTGTGCTCTCGGCCATCGGCAAGGACCGCGCTGCCAGACGCTGGCACTCGGGCGAGCACGGGCCGCATACGCCGATCGCACACGCCGCTCCCGCGCAGTGCTCCACCTGTGGTTTCTACTGGCCACTCGCGGGTGGGCTCCGGCAGGTGTTCGGGGTCTGCGCCAATGAGTACGCCCCCGACGACGGCAAGGTGGTCGCCGCCGACCACGGCTGCGGGGCTCACTCGGAGGCCGCGGTCATGCCGCCGTCCGTCGAGCAGGCCATGCCCATCCTCGACGACATGGGCTTCGACCTGATGGAAGAGGAGGCCGGATCCGTCGACGGAACGGCCACCGAGGAGCTCGGCCACTCCTGAACGCGAATGTCGGTGAGGGCCGCTAGCCTACGGTGGCCCCCCATCGGCGGACCCCGGACACGTGCCGGAGCCCGCCCCACCAGCGACCAGGATCGTGACAGATGACCGACACCTTTGGCACCGACCGGACGCGGGCCGCAGTGCTCGCCGCGTGGACGGCCTCGACCGCCCGATTCCGCGAGGACGCCAACGCCGAGGAAGACTTCGCCCTCGGCGGCTACCGCGACCGGCTCATTGTGGAGCTCGCCCAGAACGCCGCCGACGCGGCGCTGCGCGCGGGCGTGCCAGGGGTGCTCCGGCTGACGTTGCGTGACGACGTCCTGACCGCCGCCAACACCGGCGCCCCGCTGGACGCGACCGGCGTCGAGGGTCTGTCGACGCTGCGTGTCTCCGGCAAGCGGGACGAAGCGGGCGCCGCCGGCCGGTTCGGCGTCGGGTTCGCCGCGGTCGTGTCGGTCTGTGATGAGCCGTCGATCGGCTCGCGTGAGACGGGCGCCGCCCGCTGGTCGCGGGCTGAGACGGCCGCCGTGGTGGCCTCGGTGCCGGAGCTCGCCGCCGAGCTGGGCTCGCGCGGCGGCCACGTCCCGCTGCTGCGCCTGCCGTTCGAGGCCGAGCCGCTCGACGTGCCGGAGGGCTTCGACACCCTCGTACGCCTGCCGCTGCGCGACGCCGCCTCGGTCGCGGCGGTCCGGCGCATGCTGACCGAGACCAGCCCGGCGCTGCTGCTCGGCATGCCCGCGCTGACGAGCATCGAGATCGACCTCGACGGCTCGGAGCGCCGGGTGTCGGCCGATGGGTGGCAGCTGGTGTCGGAGTCGGGCGAGTTCGCTCCCGACGAGGTGGCGGCCCTGTTCGCTGACCGGCCCACCGAAGAACGTGCCCGCCCTTACTGGTCGCTGCGCTGGGCCGTGCGCGTCGCCGACACGGAGCCGGCCCCGCTGCCCTCAGGGGTGCCGCCGGTGGTGCACGCGCCGACGCCCAGCGACGAGCCGCTCGACCTGCCGGCCCTGCTCATCGCCTCGTTCCCGATGGCCACCGACCGGCGGCACGTGGCCAAGGGGCCGCTGACCGACTTCCTGGTCGAGCGGGCCGCCGACGCCTACGTCAGGCTGCTCGGCGAGCTGCCGCGCACGCCCAAGCTCCTCGATCTCGTCCCCGCCCTGATGGGCAAGGGCGAGCTCGACGCCCGGATCCGGCGGGCCATCCTGCAGCGCCTGCCCGCCATCCCGCTGCTCCCGGCCCTGTCCGCGCCCGCGCCGGCCGTGCAGACGCCGTCGTTCGCCGAGGCCGAGGTCTATGAGCCCGACGCCGAGTGGCAGGTCGAGCACCCGGCCAGGGAGCCGCACGAGGACGGCTGGATCGTCGCCGGCCAGGAGGCGGCCGTGGTCGCCGGGTCGGGAGACCTGCTGGCCGCGATCGCCGACTTCGTCCCCGGCCTGCTGCCCGCCGGGTGGCCCGCCCGGCACCCGGCGATGGCCTCGCTCGGTGTGCGCCGGGTCGAGCTGGCCGAGGTCGTCGACCTGCTGTCCGGTGAGGCGGTCGAGGCGCGGGAGCCGTCGTGGTGGCGCTCGCTGTATGAGGTGCTGCCGGCCGACGACCCCGAGTCGCTGGGCGCGCTGCCGGTGCCGCTGGCCGACGGCCGGCTGGTCCGTGGCCCGCGCGGCACCCTCATCCTCGACCTGGGCGGCACCCGCCTGGCCTCGGCCCGCGACGGGCTCGATCTGACGCCTCTGGGGCTGCGGATCGTGCACCCGGACGCGGCGCACGCGGCGCTGCTGCGGCTCGGTGCCGCCGAGGCCACACCGCGGACGATCCTCGAAGACCCCATCACCAAGGCCGCCGTCGCCCAGTCCCTCGACAGCGCGGACTCCGAGCCCGTGGCGCAGGCCGTGCTCTCCCTGGTGGAGGCCGCCTCGCTGGTGCCGGGCGAGGCGCCGTGGCTGGCCGAGCTGGCGCTGCGCGGCAGCGACGGCGATCTTTACGCGGCGGGCGAGCTGATGCTGGCCGACGGCGCGCTGGCCGGCCTGCTGGAGCCCGACACGCACCTCGGCGTGGTCGCGCCGGAGCTGGTGGAGACCTACGGCTCCCGGGTGCTCGAAGCCGCGGGCGTGCTCGACGGGTTCGCCGTGGCGCACGACTCCGACGTGCTGCTCGACCATGACGACTGCGACCACGACCTCGACGGTGAGGAGGACTGGCTCGACCACGTGCTCGACCTGCTGCCCGAGCTGGAACTCCCGCCTGTGGTGCCGGACTTCGCCGCGGTGCGCGACCTGGAGCTGGTCGCCGACTGGCCCGCCGCGCTGGCGCTGCTGACCAGACCGCCGCTGCGTGCCGCACTGCACCCGCTGCGGGTCGAGGGCGTCGAAGTGCCGTCCTACACGGCGTGGTGGCTGGCCAACCACGCCGTGCTGGACGGGCGACGGCCCCGGGAGCTGCGGCTGCCCGGTGCCGACCCGCTGCTCCAGGGCCTCTATGGTGACGCGCCCGGCGGGCTCGACCCGGTGGCGCTGGGGATGCTCGGCGTACGCACCACGCTGGCCGAGCTGCTGGCCGGCCACGGCGGTCCCGAAGAGCTGCTCGACCTGATGGCCGATGAGTCCATCGAGGTCGACCGGGCCCAGTTGCGGGCCCTGTGGATCGCGCTGGCGGCCGTCGAGCCCGCGCGGGTGGCGCCGCCCTCGCGGGTGCGGGCCGTGCTCGGTGGCGACATCGTGGTGGCCGCGGCCGACGACGCCGTCGTGGTGGAGGCCCCTGACCTGCTCCAGCTCGTCACCGACCGGCCGCTGGTGCTGGCCCCTTACGACCTGGCCGAGTCGCTGTCCGAGTTGCTCGACCTGCCGCTGGCCGGCGAGCTGGCCCAGGGCGAGGTCACGTCCGAGGGTGAGACCCGCCCCGTGCCGCCAGAGGTGCGCTCCCTGCTCCCGACGGCTCCCGAGACCTACGTCGAGCACGAGAAGCTGCTGGTCGACGGCGTCGCCTGCACGTGGCGCTTCTTCGAGGGCTCCGTGCACTGCACCGGGCTCGACGGCCTGGCACGCGGCCTGGCCTGGGCGACGGGGCAGTGGAACGACCGGCTCGCCGTGGCCGCACTGCTGCACGACCCGACGGCCGTGCCGCTCCTGCTGGCCGAAGCCGACCTGTCGTAGCGCCGACCCGTCCGTAGCGCCGACCCGTCCGTAGCGCTGACCGGTCCGTAGCGCTGACCGGTCCGTAGTGTTGACCGGTCAGTAGCGCCGACCGGCCCGTAGCGTCGTGAGGGTTCACGCCGCCGGGCAGGTGGCGTTCGTGCCGGGGGACTTGCCGGTGAGGAAGTAGGCGTCGACCAGGCGGCTGACGCAGCTGCTGCCGCTCAGGTAGGCGCCGTGCCCCTCGCCCTCGTACGTGACCAGGACCCCGGTCTTGAGCTGGGCGGCGAGCTTGGGCGCCCACGCGTACGGCGTGGCGGGGTCGCCCTTGCCGCCGATCACGAGGATGGGGGCGGAGCCGGTGGCGTCGATCTTCTTGGACTCGTCGCTGCCGGGCGCCGGCCAGTGCGCGCAGATCGAGCCGAGCCCTCCGTTGCGCATGAGCGGGAAGATCTTGGCGGTCTCCCGTTCGACCTGGTCGATCTCGGCGGCGCTCGGCCGTTCGGCGCTGTCCACGCAGTCGATCGCCAGGACGCTGGTCATCAGCGACGAGTACGTCCCGTCGGCCTTACGGCCGTTGTAGGAGTCGGCCAGGGCGAGCAGCTGCGCGCCGTCCCCCTTGACGGCTGCGGCGGCCGCCTGCTCCAGCATCGGCCAGCTGAGCTTGGCGTAGAGAGCGGCCAGGACGCCGGTGCTCGCCAGGCCCTTGGTGAGCTCCCGGTCGGCCACCTTGAGCGGCTTGTCCCGCAGGCCGGACAGTAGTGTCTCGACGCTCTTCCGCACGGCGGCGGGGTCGGCGCCGAGGTCGCAGCCCTGCTTCACGCAGTCGGCGGCGAACGCCTCGAACGCCTGCCTGAAGCCGGCCGTCTGCGTCTTCGCGCGCTCGGCGAAGGTGACGGTCGGGTCGAGGGCGCCGTCGAGGACGAACCGGCCGACGTTCTTCGGGTACTGGGTGGCGTACACGGCGCCGAGGTGGGTGCCGTACGACATGCCGAAGTAGTTGAGCCGCTCGTCGCCCAGCGCGGCGCGAATGCGGTCGAGGTCCCGCGCGGCGTTCACGGTGCCGACGTGGGGCAGGAGCTTGCCGGAGATCTTGGCGCAGGTGGCCGCGAACTTCTTGGCGACCTTGTCCACTTCGTCGCCCGCGGGGTCCAGGGAGATCCACTTCTCGACGCTGCCGCACTTGACGGGTGCGCTGCGCTCGACGCCGCGCGGGTCGAAGCTGACCAGGTCATACCTCGCGCCCATGCCGGCGAAGACCTTGGCGGTCATGGACAGCAGGTCGACCCCCGAGCCGCCGGGGCCGCCGAAGTTGAACACCAGCGAGCCGAGCCGGTCGCCGGAGGCCTTGACGCGGATCAGCGCCAGGTCGATCTGCTCGCCGTCCTGTTTGGTGTAGTCGAGCGGTACTGCGAGCTTGCCGCATTCGATGGCCGGATCGGGCGCGGCGGGTTTGCCGTCGGGGCCGGGCAGGCCGGTGCACGGGCTCCAGGCGACGCTGCCGGAGCCCTTCGCCGTCTGGGCAGGCTTCGTGGCGGCGGTGCTCGCCTGGTCCGGCGCCGTCCGGGCAGGTTCCGTGGCGGTGCTCGTCGTGGGCTGCTCCGCCGACCCGCTGGTGGGCTTGGCGGCGGAGCAGCCCACGAGGGTGGCGCTCGCGAGGGTCACCGCGCACAGGAGCGAGGGAAATGACGTCTTCTTCATGCCTCCAGCATGATCAACCGGCTTTTTCCCAGGTAGTGGGGTAAAACAGCACTTTCCGGTGACTTCGGGGATCGACTGGAGGTGACTAATGTCAGCTCCGGGACGCCCGCCTGTGCACGTACCAGAGGCCGAGGAGCCCGAGGCCGACCCCGGCGACGCAGGTCCAGATCCACCACGACTGCTCGGCGGCCGGGCGGAAGATCAGTAGCGCGACCAGCGCGAGCGCCCACGCGACCGTGCCCACGGCGACCGCCGCGACGTCGTTGGTCTCGATCGGCTCCGGGTCGGGACGCCATTCCTGCTTCACGGGATCCAGCCTAGCTTCCAATCGGGTCTCGATCCGATCACCGCCACTTTTCGCAGGTGACGCAAACTGTCACTGTTCGCCCGTGAGTGACACAAGTAGTGGTATCGACAGGTTCTTCGCAATCTCCGCACGAGGCTCGACGATCTCCCGTGAGATCCGCGGCGGGCTGGCCACGTTCTTCACGATGGCCTACATCGTCGTGCTTAACCCGATCATCATCGCCAACGGCAAGGATGTCCAGGAGCAGTTCATCGGTGACGGCTCCTCGCCCAACCTGCCCCTCGTGGCGGCGGGCACGGCGTTCGTGGCGGGCGTGCTGACCATCCTCATGGGGGTGATCGGCCGGGTGCCCTTCGCCATGGCGGCCGGGTTGGGGCTCAACGCCTTCGTGACCTTCAACATCGCCTCTGTGATGAGCTGGGAAGAGGCCATGGGGCTGGTCTTCCTGGAGGGCGTCATCATCGGCATCCTGGTGTTGACCGGTTTCCGGGTGGCGGTGTTCAACGCCATCCCGGCCCAGCTCAAGACCGCCATCAGCGTCGGCATCGGGTTGTTCATCGCGCTGATCGGCTTCGTGGACGCCGGCTTCGTGCGCCGGGTGCCCGCAGGGCCGCCGCTGGAGATGGGCATCCACAACACCCTGACCTCCTGGCCGATCTTCGTCTTCGTCGTCGGGCTGCTCGTGACGGCTGCGCTGGTGGCCCGCAAGGTCAAGGGCGCGATCCTGATCGGCATCATCGGCACCACCGTGCTGGCGATCATCGTGGAGGCGATCGCGAAGGCCGGCCAGGTCTCCGACAAGAACCCCGGCGGCTGGATGCTGAACGTGCCCAGCCTGCCGGATCAGATCATCGGCTTCCACAACCCGCTGGTGCTGTTCAAGGAGTTCGACCCGTTCGGCGCGTTCAGCCGGGTCTCGGTGATCCTGGCGGTGCTGTTCGTCTTCACGCTGCTCATCACCGACTTCTTCGACACGATGGGCACCGTCGTCGGGGTCGGCCGCCAAGCCGGTCTGGTCGACGCCAACGGGATGCTGCCGCGTACCCGGGAGATCCTGCTCGTCGACTCGCTCGGCGCGGCGGCCGGCGGCGCGGGCTCGGTCTCGTCGAACACCACCTACATCGAGTCGGCCGCGGGGGTCGGCGAGGGCGCGCGGACCGGCCTGGCCAGCGTGGTCACCGGCCTGCTCTTCCTGGTGGCGATCTTCTTCGCGCCGCTGGTCACGGTCGTGCCGTATGAGGCGGCCGCGCCCGCGCTGGTCGTGGTGGGCTTCCTGATGATGACCTCGATCCGTGAGATCGATTTCACGGACTACGAGATCGCCATCCCGGCGTTCCTCACCATCGTGGTCATGCCGTTCACGTACTCGATCTCGAACGGCATCGGCGCCGGCTTCATCAGCTACGTGCTGATCAAGATCGTTCGTGGCAAGGTACGGGAGATCCACCCGCTGCTGTGGGTGGTCATGGGCCTGTTCGTGATCTACTTCGCGCTCGGCCCGATCAGGGTACTTTTCGGGGTCTGATGCCTGGTGAGGCCGTCTTCGCATGGGAGGCGGCCTCGGGGTATCAAAGAGTGAGACGAGAAATGAGGTAGGGAAATAACGTGGAGTGCCGTATAGTTAGCAAAGGTAATGACTCATGCTAACCAAGAACCAGTCCCAGATAAACCTGCGCAGCGACGCAGGCCTGGCCACAGCCCTGCGCGTGTCGCTGGCGCGGCTGACCAGGCGGCTACGACGACAAGCGGCAGCGCACTCGCTGACTCCCACGCAGTTCGCGACCCTCGCCGCGGTGGAACGGCATTCCGCGATAACCCCCGGCGAATTGGCCGAGCTCGAGAAGGTGCAACCCCCCTCGATGACTCGCGTGATCGCCGCGCTAGAGGAACGCGGTCTGGTGTCGCGCACACCGCACCCGACCGACCGGCGACAGGTGACCGTGACCGTGACCGAGGCCGCCCAGAAACTGCTGAAGGAGGAACGACGTCTCAAGGAAGCGTGGCTGAGCCAGCGCTTGAGGGATCTGACCGCGGAGGAGCGGGCGATCCTCAGGCAGGCGGCGCCGATTCTGGAGAAACTCAGCAGGATCTAGAGCCTGAAGAACCCAAGACCGGGATGTTCCGGTCTCTCAAGGTACGTAACTACCGCATGTTCGCAGCCGGTGGCGCGGTGTCCAACGTCGGCGGCTGGCTGCAACGCACCGCCCAAGACTGGCTGGTGCTCGATCTGACCCATGGCAGCGCGGCGGCCCTAGGCACGGCGACCGCGCTGCAGTTCCTGCCGATGCTGCTGTTCGGGCTCTTCGGCGGCGTGCTGGCCGACCGCTACCCCAAACGGCCGATCCTCATCGTGGCGCAGTCGCTCATGGCCGTGCTCGCCCTGGTCATCGGCGTACTGACGATGACGGGCAGTGCCCAGGTGTGGCACGTCTACGTGATGGCGTTCACGCTGGGTGTGATCTCCTGCGTCGAGGTGCCGACCAGGCAGGCGTTCGTGGTCGAGATGGTGGGCCGCCGGGATCTGTCCAACGCGATCGCGCTCAACAGCTCCATCTTCAACCTGGCCCGCGTTGTGGGACCGGCGATCGCCGGTGTGCTGATCTTCCTGTTCGGGGGCACGGGACCGCTCTTCCTGATCAACGCGGTGACGTTCGCCGGCGTGATCTCCAGCCTGATCTTCATGCGGAAGTCGGAGCTGAACCTCTCCGTACCGGTGCCGAGAGCCAAGGGCCAGCTGCGCGAAGGGCTGAGCTATGTGCTGCATCGCGAAGAGCTGCTGATGCCGGTGCTGCTGATCGGGTTCGTGTCGATGTTCTCCCAGTCGTTCTCGATGTCGATCGCGCTCATGGCCCGCGAGGTCTTCAAGGCCGGCGCCTCGTCGTTCGGCCTGGCCTCCAGCATGTTCGCCGTCGGCGCGCTGGGCGGGGCGCTGCTCGCCGCCCGCCGGGCCCGGCCGTCACGCCGCATGCTGATCGCCGGAGCCATCGGATTCGGGCTGTTCCAGATCGCCACCGGGCTAGCCCCGGTCTACCCGGTGTACCTGCTGCTGCTGATCCCCACCGGCATCGCGCTGATCACGATCAACACGGCCGCGAACGCGAGCGTCCAGCTCGCCACCGCGCCGGACATGCGCGGCCGCGTCATGGGCATCTACATGCTCGTCTTCACCGGTGGCGCGCCCGTCGGCGCCCCGCTGGTCGGCTGGCTGTCGGAGCTGGGCGGACCCAGGACGGGCGTCATGCTCTCCGGGCTGCTGGTGCTGGTCGGCACGGGCGTCGCGGTGATGCTGACGAGGCTGATCAGCGCCCGTGTTGTGGGCGAGCCGGTGCTGGCGATCGCCTGAGCACGTTGGAGAATCGGGTGGCATGAGGTTATTCGCGGCACTGATGCCGCCCGATGAGGTGCTCGACGAGATCGAGCGTGCCATCGCGCCGCACGTCGGGCAGGTGCCGGGCCTGCGCTGGCCGGACCGCGCCACCTGGCACATCACGCTGGGCTTCTTCGGCGAGGTGCCCGAGCACGTCCTGCCGGAGCTGCAGGTGCGGCTGGCCCGCGCCGTGGCTCGGCATGCCAGCCTGGACCTGGCCTTCACCGGGTTCGGGGCGTTCTCGTCCGCCCGCCGGGCCAGGGTGTTCTGGGCCGGGCTCTCCGGTGACTCGATGGTCCGGCTGTCAGAGTCGGTCAGAGCGGGCGCCCGCCGGGCGGGGGCCGTACAGACCGACGACAAGCACTTCCACCCGCATCTGACGCTCGCGCGGGCGAAGACGGAGATGGACCTCCGCCCGCTCGTCGAGTCGCTGTCGGAATTCAGCGGCTCGACATGGCGGGCGAAAGCCGTCCATCTCGTACGCAGCCATCAAGGGGCGCAGATGAGGTACGAGTCACTCGCACAATGGGATCTGGCACCCATCGGGCGCGATTAGGCTCCACAATGTGGACCGTCCTCGCCCTTGGCTGCTGCCCGTCGTGCTCGGCCTCCTGCTGCTGATCGTCGTGATCGGCGCCCTGCTGGCCTGAGTTACCAGGCGTAGTCCTCCGGCGCCGGACGGTGTCCGGGGAAGATCTCGTCGAGGCGGGCCAGCGCCTGCTCGTCCAGCTCGATCTCCAGCGTGCGCAGGCTGCCGTTGAGCTGCTCCTGCGTGCGCGGGCCGATGATCGGGGCGGTGACCGCGGGCTGCTTCAGGAGCCAGGCCAGCGCCACGTAGGCGGGGTCCTCGCCGAGTTCGTCGCAGAACTTCTCGTACTGCTCGATCTTGTCGCGGTGCTTCTCGAGCTCCGTGACCATGCGGTCGGCGGCCGACCGGCCCTTGTCGATCTTGCGCAGCACGCCGCCCAGCAGGCCGCCGGCCAGCGGGCTCCACGGGATCACGCCGAGGCCGTATTCCTGGCTGGCGGGCAGCACCTCCAGCTCGACCGCGCGGGTGAGCAGGTTGTAGTGGCTCTGCTCGCTGACGAGCCCGATCGAGTTGCGGCGGGCCGCGGACTCCTGGGCCTTGGCGATGTGCCAGCCCGCGAAGTTGGACGATCCCACATAGAGGATCTTGCCCTGCTGCTTCAGGACGTCCATGGCCTCCCAGAACTCGTCGAACGGCGTGTTCCGGTCGACGTGGTGAGCCTGGTAGATGTCGATGTAGTCGGTCTGCATGCGCTTGAGCGAGGCGTCGCAGGCCCGGCGGATGTTCAGCGCGGACAGCAGGTTCTCGTTGGGCCAGTCGCCCATCGCGCCGTAGAGCTTGGTCGCGATGACCGTCTTCTCCCGGCGACCTTCGCCCTTGGCGAACCAACGGCCGACGATCTGCTCGGTGATCCCCTCGCCCTGCTTCCAGCCGTACACGTTGGCCGTGTCGAAGAAGTTGATCCCCAGCTCATGGGCCCTGTCCATGATCGCGAAGGAGTCTTCCTCCGTGGTCAGCGGGCCGAAGTTCATGGTGCCCAGGCAGAGTGGACTGACCCGGAGGCCACTGCGTCCGAGGTTCACATAATCCATGAACTCCACCCTAAATACCTGGAGTGCACTCCAGGCTAGTAGGGGTGGCGGGAATGCCTGGAGTCCGCTCCAGCCACCGGAATGCCTGGCGTTCGCTCCAGCCTACTAAGATCGGCCGGGTGAACTCGGGCCTCCTTCGTGCGGCGGTTCCCCTGTTCCTCTCCATGGTCACCACTACGGTCGGCACGTTGGTGGTCACTTCCGTGCTCGGCAGGCACGCCACCGTCACGCTGGCCGCCTTCGCGGTCATGTCGGCCGTACTGAACCCCGCCTCCGCCGCTGTCGTGGGCGCTCTTCGCGGGCTCGCGCCGTTCGTGGCGCCGTACAAGGACTCGCCCGCGGCGGCCGTGCCGATCCTGCGTGACGCGCGCTGGCTCACCCTGCTGGTAGGTACGGTCGGTGCGCTCGCGGTGCTGTGCGTGCCGCTGCTCGCCCGCGCCACCGGGGCGCCCGCCGAGGTCGTGGCCGAGCTGGGGCCGCTGCCCTGGCTGCTGTCGCTCTATCTACTGGTGTTCGCTTCGGGTGGTGGGGCCAATACCGTGCTCGTGGCGCTCGGCCGCAGCCGCCAGGTCCTCTGGTCCAGTCTGGCGGCCAGTGCCGCGATGGTCGGCGGCACGGTCGCTCTGGTGCCGCCGCTCGGTCTGACCGGCGTGGGCGTCGCCTGGCTGCTGTCGGGCGTCGCGGGTGTGCTCGTCTCGAACCTCTGCCTGCGCCGCGCCCTCGGGACGCGCGTCGGCCAGGGCCGGCCGCGGATCAGGGAGATCGTCCGGCTCGGCCGGGTGAGCATCCCGCTGGCCGGGACGGTTCTGATCAAGTTCGGCGGTCTCGGGGTCGTCACCTTCGCCGCGAGCGCGACCGGCACCCGTGACGTGGCCGCCCACGCGGTGCTGAGTACGCTCACCGGGTTCATCATGCTGGCCTCGATCTCCGTGGCGCAGGCGTCGGTGCCCGAGGTGGCCAGGGCCCGGGACGTGGCGGAGGCGCGCCGGGCCAACCGGGCCGCGGCCCTGCTCGCCCTGGCGGGGACGGCCGTCGCGGCGGCCGTGCTGCTCGGGTTCGGCGACTCGGCGCTGGTGCTGTTCAGCGATGACGCGAGCGTACGAGAGCGGGTCGCGGCGCTGCTGCCGCTGATGCTGCTGGCCTCGACGGCCGACGGGGCGCAGGCGGTTCAGGGGATCGGGCTCACCGCGCTCAAGCGGTCGGGGGCGAGTCTGATCTACTTCGCCGTCGGTTACGGGGTGATGGTGGCCGTGGCCGCACCCGTGGCCGCGACCTGGGGGCTCGTCGGGCTGTGGTGGCTCATGGCGGTGACCAACGGAGTGCTGGTCGTGCTGCAGGGCACCGGATTTCATCGGCACAGCGCTACCGTCGGCGCGGCGTCCGTTGGGGCATGATGGCGGGGTGGGGGATGTTGTGATTCGTACGGCCGCCGGGGTTATCGCGGTCTTCGTGGTGTTCGTTCCGGCGAATGCGGCCTTCGCCGATGACGGCGAGAAGAAACTGTTCACGTTCAAGGACGCGCGGATCACCGAGTCGAGCGGGCTGGCCGTGTCGCCGACGAAGGAAGGCGTCTTCTACACGCACAATGACAGCTCGGCGGCACCGACGTTCTACGCGGTGGGTTCCGATGGGCGGACGCGGGCGACGTACCGGCTCCAGGGGGCGCAGGCTCGTGACTGGGAGGCGATGGCCGCGAGCAAGGACCCCGCCACGGGACGTGGGGTGCTGTGGTTCGCCGACATCGGCGACAACCTGGACGGGGCTTGGCCGAACGTCTCCATCTACAAGGTCATGGAGCCGGAGACGCTGCGGGACGCCACCCTTCCGGCGGTCCGCTACCGGTTCCGCTACGCGGACGGCGCCAGGAACGCCGAGGGCATCATGGTCAACCCGGTGACCGGGCGACTCTTCGTGGTGTCGAAGGAGTTCTCCGGGTCGGTGTACCAGGCGCCCAAGAAGCTCAGGAGCGACCGGGTCAACGTGCTCCGCAAGGTGGGCACGGCCCCGATCATGGCGACGGACGCCGCGTACGCGCCGGACGGCAGCTCGTACGTGATCCGTACGTACTTCTCGGCCACGGTCTTCCGGCCCTCGGGTGAGTCGATCGCCAGGGTGTCGATGCCGGAGCTGAAGCAGGCCGAGTCCATCACCTACACCCGCGATGGCAGGAGCCTGCTGACCGGCTCGGAGGGCGTGCGCAGCCCGGTCTACCAGGTGGCGCTGCCCGCGGCCGCGTTACCGGTCGCCACTCCGTCCGGCTCGCCGTCCCACCGGCCGAAGACGACCGCGTCGCCGTCCGCCCGGCCGGTGGCGGCGGCCAAGGGGCTCAGCGCGCGTGACGTCCTGATCTGGCTGGCCGCCGCCGCGGGCGCCAGCGGCATCATCGCGGCGATCGCCCGCCGCAGTCGGTAGGCACGATCGCCCGTCGCAGTCGGTAGGCACGGTCGGCGGTCGCACTTGGTAGGCAGGGTCGGCGGTCGCATCCGGTAGGCGTGGTCGGTGGTCGCCCGGTGGGCGCGCGTCATGGACGGCGCATCGTGGCCGTGAAGAGGTCGCCGCGGAGGGCGCGTTCGACCACCGCGATCGAGCGGGACAGGCGCACGAGCCGGGGCCCCTCCTCGCGGTAGGCGTCCAGGACCGCCTCGATCGCGTGGGGCGGCAGGTGGCCCTTGAGGTCGACCGCGGCGCCCCGGTAGCCGGCGCGGGCCGCCTCGATCGCCGCGCCGACGTGGTGGCTCGCCATCCTGGCCAGCGCGATCGGGTGGCGGCGGAGCACCTCGTAGGCGCGGTAGTCGGGCGGCACCGCGTCGAGCAGCCAGGCCACCGCCGAGGTCTCCCAGTCGGGGACGCTGGGCGGGCGGACCTCGGGCGGCCACTCTGGCGGGAGATACATAACGCCATCGTACTCACGTTCGATTTGTCGGTGTAGTGGTGTCTTTACCTGGGGTAACGCAAAGGAGATCGGCCGATGGTCGCTAGTGATCTTGTTCTCGTCGCCGGGGTCGGTGGGGTGGGCCGCACGGTCCTTGAGCAGCTGCGCGCGCAGGACGTACCGGTGCGAGCGATGGTCCGTCGCGACGACGATCGGGCGGCTGAGTTGCGTGCGCTCGGCGCGGAGGTGGTCATAGGCGATCTGACCCGGCCCGAGACCGTCGCGGCCGCGCTGGAGAGTGCCGGACGGATGTACTTCGGGATGCCCGTGTCGCCGGACCATCTGCTGGCGGCGACCGTGGTGGCCACCGTGGCGCGGGAGTACGGGGACCTGACCGGACTGGTCGACATGTCGCAGATGACGGTGTCGCAGATGACCGCCATCAGCACCGCCCAGTCGCACCAGCAGCGGCTGCACTGGCTGGCGGAGCAGGTGCTGAACTGGTCGGGCCTGCCGGTGGTGCACATCCGGCCGACGGCGTTCCTGGACAACCCGCTGTTCACCACGCTGGCGGCGCGTTCGATCCGGGAGCGCGGCACGATCGAGCTGCCGTTCGGCACCGGGCGTACGTCGCCGATCGCCGTGGCCGACGTCGCCCGGGTGGTCGCCACCGTGCTCCGCGACCCGGATCCGCACGTCGGGCACGTCTATGAGCTGACCGGGCCACGTACGGTCGACATGACGGAGATGGCGGAGGAGTTCTCACGGGCATTGGGGCGTCCGGTGGCCTATGTGGACGTGCCCCTGGACCGGTGGCGGGCCGAGGTGCTCGCGAAGGCGGGCCTGCCGCCGCACACCGAGCAGCACATCGCCACCATGGCCCGGCTGCACCGCGAGAACCGCTATGACCGCGCCTCCGATGACGTCGAACGCCTCACAGGCGTAGCCGCCCAGACGATCGAGGCGTTCGTGGCCGCGCGCAGGGACTTCTACCTGGGCTGAGCCGTTCCGGCAGGGTCAGAAGCAACCACCGGGCCGCTACGCGGACCTGGCCAAAAGCCTGCCGATCGTTGAAGCTACCGTTCCTGGACTTAGCCCGTGAGGTGCGCGAATGTGGAGAGAACGACCCCCCATGCCATGACAGCAGCCAACGGGGAGGATCCGCCGCTGTGGACATGAAGCTTGAGGTCGTGGTGGTGCCGGTCGCCGATGTCGACCGCACCAAGGACTTCTACAAGGCGCTCGGGTGGCGGGAGGACGCCGACGTCGCCGTCGGCGTGGACTTCCGGGTGGTGCAGCTGACCCCGCCCGGCTCGCCGTGCTCGATCATCTTCGGCACCGGCGTCACCTCGGCCGCGCCGGGTTCGACGCAGGGGCTGCATCTGATCGTCGACGACATCGAGGCGGCACGGGCCGAGCTCGCCGAGCGCGGGGTCGACGTGGCTGAGGTGTTCCACGACGCGGGCGGGGTGTTCCACCGGGCCGGGACCGAGGGACGGGTGCCGGGTCCGGACCCGGACCGCCAGAGCTACGGCTCCTACACCTCCTTCAGTGACCCTGACGGCAACGGCTGGATACTCCAGGAGGTCACCACCCGCCTCCCGGGCCGCTGAGCCCGGACGGAGGCCGGGGACGCCGCTGCCCAGGGATCAGACGGTTGATGGATCGCCCAAGTAAGCGCTAGCTTCCTTGGCATGCGCGTCCTGGTCAGCGGTGCCTCGGGGTTCGTCGGCTCGCACGCGGTCACGGCCCTGATCGCGGCCGGTCATGAGCCATGCCTTCTGGCGAGAAATCCGGAGAAAGTGCGTCGGGTCCTGAGGGCCGGGGAGTGGGTGATCCGCCAGGGGGACATTCGTGACGCGCCGGCCGTACGGGCCGCTCTGGAGGGGTGTGACGCGGTGCTGCATGCCGCCGCCGACATGGGGGTCACCGGCCACGGGGCGGACCTGCGCGGGTCCAATGTCGTCGGGCTGCGCAACGTGCTCGGACAGGCCGCCGAGCTTGGGCTTGATCCGATCGTGCACGTCTCCACGATCGCGGTGTTCGTGCCGCCCGCCGGGCCGCTCATCGCCGCCGACAGCCCGCTGGCCAGCCCCAGGAACGCCTACGGCCGGTCCAAGGTCGAGGGCGAGCGGTACGCCAGGGAGCTCGGCGGCGTGACCATCGTCTATCCGGGCGGCATCACCGGGCCGGGCCAGCCGACGCTCGACGCGCTCAACGAGGGGCTCCGCGCGGGCCTGCGGTGGGGCTGGCCGATCGTGCCGGGCGGGGTGGGCGTGCTCGATGTTCGGGATCTGGCCGTCGCATTGGCCCGCTGTTTCACGCCCGGCCGTCGGGGCCGCCGCTACCTGCTTGGGGGACATTTCCTGACCTGGAGGCAGTTGGCCGCCATATGTGCGGAGGCGACGGGGCGGGCTGGCCTGACCTACCGGATGCCCGGTGGCCTGCTGCGCGGGATGGCCGCGACGCTCGACGGGCTCAAGCGGCTGGCGCCCATCGACTACCCCCTCACCCGTGACGCGGCCGACTTCATGCTCACCCTGGTCCCCACCGACGACGGCCCCGCGCTCAAGGACCTCGGCCTTACTCTGCGCCCGGTGGAAGACACCGTTTCGGATACATTGCGGTGGTTGACCGCTGAAGGCCACCTGGATGCCGCCAGAATCGGCAAACTGGCGCTGTGACAGAGAAGATCGGTGTCATCGGGGCCGGCATCGTCGGCTTGGCGGTCGCTCGCGAGCTCGCCACCACGAGAGGTGCCGAGGTGACGGTCCTCGAGAAGGAGGACCGCGTCGGCGCGCACCAGACCGGCCACAACAGCGGCGTCGTCCACGCGGGCATCTACTACCCGCCGGGCTCGCTCAAGGCCAGGCTCTGCCGTGAGGGCGTGGCGCTGCTCAAGGAGTACTGCGCTCACCACCACCTGCCGTACGAGGAGGTCGGGAAGCTGGTCGTGGCCTCCACCAGCGCGGAGCGGCCACGGCTCGCGGCGCTGGCGGAGCGGGCCAGGGCGAACGGCGTGCCCGGCATCACCGAGCTGGACGCGCTCGGCCTGCGCGAGATCGAGCCGCACGCCGTCGGCGTCGGCGCGGTTCACTCGCCGCACACCGCGATCGCCGACTTCCCCGCCGTCGCGCGCCGGCTGGCGCTCGACGTGGCCGAGCTGGGCGGTTCGGTACGGCTGGCACACCCGGTCAGGGCGATCAGGGAGACCGCCGGGAGCGTCGAGATGCTGGCCGCCGGGCGGCGCTTCGCCTTCGACCGGCTGGTGATCTGCGCCGGACTGGGCACCGACGCGGTGGCCCGGATGGCCGGACGGCGAGGCGACATCAGGATCGTGCCGTTCAGAGGCGAGTACTACGCGCTCGACGGCGCGGCCAGGGACCTGGTGCGCGGTCTGATCTACCCGGTGCCCGATCCCCGTTACCCGTTCCTCGGCGTCCATCTGACCAGGCACATCGACGGCGAGGTCCTGGTCGGGCCGAACGCGGTGCTCGCGCTCGCCTATGAGGGCTACCGGGGTTACAACCTCCGTAATTCCTGGCAGATTCTGCGCTGGCCGGGCACGCTGCGCATGGCCCGGCAGCACTGGCGCACCGGGCTCAAGGAGGTGCACGGCTCGTTGGTCAAGGGGGCCTTCGTCCGGGCCGCGCGCCGCTACGTGCCCGAGCTCACCGCCTCCGACCTGCGGCGAACCGAGGGCGGGGTACGCGCCCAGGCCGTGGCGAAGGACGGCCGGCTGGTCGACGACTTCGCCGTGGACGTGGAAGGCAGGGTCGTGCTGGTACGCAACGCGCCGTCCCCCGCGGCCACCTCCAGCCTGGCGATTGCTCGGCACATCTCCGGAATTGTCCCAGCACTCGTTCGGTGAGGGCATCCTTGGAGATGATGGAAGCGCGACTGCTGATCGTCGAGGACGACCCCAACATCCTCGAACTCCTCGCCGCGAGCCTGAGGTTCGCGGGTTTCGACGTGTGTACGGCTAAGAGCGGCCTGGACGCCGTCACCGCCGTCCAACGGCACCGTCCTGACCTGGTCGTCCTTGACGTCATGCTGCCCGACCTCGACGGCTTCGAGATCGTCCGGCGGCTGCGCGGCGGGGGTGTGCACGTGCCCGTGGTCTTCCTGACCGCGCGCGACGAGACCGAGGACAAGATCCGCGGGCTGACGATCGGCGGCGACGACTACGTCACCAAGCCGTTCAGCCTCGAAGAGGTGGTCGCCAGGATCCACGCGGTGCTCCGCCGTACCAGTGGGGAGTCGCCGGCGCCGCCGCCCAGGCTGACGTTCGCCGACATCGAGCTGGACGAGGAGAGCCACGAGGTGTGGCGCGGCGGCAACGCCGTGTCGCTGTCGCCGACCGAGTTCAAGCTGCTGCGCTACTTCATGACGAACGCGGGCCGGGTGCTGTCGAAGCCGCAGATCCTCGACCACGTCTGGGACTACGACTTCAGAGGTGAGGTCGGGATCGTCGAGTCCTACGTGTCGGTGCTCCGCCGTAAGATCGACAACCGCAACCCGCGGCTCATTCACACGCTGCGCGGTGTCGGATACGTCCTGCGGCTGCCGCCGAGTCCGTGATGCGCGGCCTGCCGCTCAGGATCAAGCTCATCGCCGCGATGCTGGCGCTGCTCGGCGTCGGGCTGACCTTCATCGGCGTGGTGAGCGTCTCCGTGCTGCACGGCTACCTGATGAACCGGGTCGACAGCCAGATCCAGCTCCTGGCCGTACGCGTGGAGAACAAGCTCAAGCACGACCAGGAGAAGCGCAACCGGGGCAAAGAGACCAACGACAAGATGGCGCTGATCGAGTCCGACACGATCGTGCTGGTGAAGCCGCCGGGCGGGGCGCTCACGCCGGTGTTCGGCGACCGCGACGTCGACGCGCGGCCGAGGCCCCTGCTGTCGACCGCGCCGGGCGCGAACCCCTACACGACGCGGGCGGTCAGGGGCGACGGCGAGTGGCGGGTGCTGCAGACCTCGACGGTGGTGGGCGACTACGTGATCGCCGCGGACCTGGAGGAGGTCAGGGACATCACCCGGCGGCTCGGCGCCATCGAACTGCTGGGCGGCGGCGGCATCCTGCTCATCCTCGCCGTCGTGGGCGTCGCGATGGTCCGGCGGAGCATGCGTCCGCTGGCCGAGATCGAGAGCACGGCCGAGGCCATCGCCGGGGGCGAGCTCAGCCGCCGGGTGCCGGCCGGCGACCCGCGTACGGAGGTGGGCCGCCTGGCCCTGTCGCTCAACGGGATGCTCGCGCAGATCGAGGCCGCGTTCACCGCCCGGTCCGCGTCCGAGGCGGCGGCCCGCCGCTCCGAGGACCGGATGCGCCAGTTCATCGGCGACGCCTCGCACGAGCTGCGCACCCCGCTCACCTCGATCCGCGGCTTCGCCGAGTACGCCAGGCAGAACCAGAAGGCCGACCCCGCCGAGCTGATGCAGCGCGTGGAGAAGGCCGCGGGCAGAATGAGCCTGCTCGTGGACGACCTGCTGCTGCTCGCCCGCGTCGACCAGCAGCGCCCGCTGCGCATGCGGCCGGTCGACATGCTGGCGCTGGCCGCCGACGCGGTGCACGAGGCGCGCATCCTGGCGCCCGACCGGGTGATCAGCCTGGACGTCGTCGGCGGCGCGGCCCTGATCGTCTCCGGCGACGAGGTACGACTGCGCCAGGTGGTCACCAACCTCATGACCAACGCCCTGACCCACACAGAGCCGGGCACTCCGGTGACGGTGCGAGTGGGGGCAGGGGCCGACACGGCGTTCTTCGAAGTGGGCGACAAAGGGCCCGGCCTCACGCCCGAGCAGGTCGAGCGGGTCTTCGAGCGGTTCTATCGCGCCGACTCGGCCAGATCGCGGCACCGCTCGGGCGAGGACCGGGGCAGCGGGCTCGGCCTGGCCATCGTGCAGGCGCTGGTACAGGCGCACGGCGGCACGGTGCTGCTGGACAGCGCGCCGGGGTCAGGCTCGACCTTCCGCGTCGAACTCCCACTCGCCTTGGAGTGAGCGTTCAGCTATTCCTCAGCCTCCTGAGTCACTCTGAGTAGGTGACTAGACCCGAGGCGCTGATCATGGTGGTGGACGACGAGCCCAGCATCCGAGACCTGCTGTCCGCGAGTCTGCGCTTCTCCGGCTTCGAGGTGCTGACCGCCGCCGACGGCTACGAGGCCGTGGAGGTGGCCGAGCGGACCACTCCTGACCTGGTCGTGCTCGACGTCATGCTGCCCGATCTCGATGGGTTCGAGGTGGCCAGGCGGATCGGCGTACCGGTGCTCTTCCTGACCGCCCGCGACAACACCGAGGACAAGATCGTCGGGCTGGGCGTGGGCGACGACTACGTGACCAAGCCGTTCAGCCTGGAGGAGGTCCAGGCCAGGATCCGCGCGGTGCTCCGCCGTACCCGAGGGGAGAACACCCCCGCGAGCCGCCTCCAGGTCGCCGACCTGGAGCTGGACGAGGAGGCCCGCGAGGTCTGGCGCAACGGGCGGCAGGTACGGCTGTCGCCGACCGAGTTCAAGCTGCTGCACTACTTCATGTCCAACGCCGGGCGGGTGCTGTCCAAGGCGCAGATCCTCGACCACGTGTGGAACTACGACTTCGGCGGCGACGCCGGCGTGGTCGAGTCATACGTCTCCTACCTGCGGCGCAAGGTCGACGACGTCGAGCCCAGGCTGATCCACACGCTGCGGAGCGTCGGATATGTGCTGCGGGAGCCCCCGGCGGGCTAGCGTGGTCCTATGGATCTGCTGGGCGCGTTGGAGGGGTTGCGCCACCGGCTCGATCGCGAGCTGTTCCCGCTCGAGATCGGCCCGGCCGCCGACGACCGTCGCGCGCTCAAGGAGCTGACCGGCCAGCTCGACGACTACCTGCTGCCCCGGCTGCGGGCCATTGACGCGCCGCTGCTGGCCGTCGTCGGCGGCTCCACCGGGGCGGGCAAGTCGACCCTGGTCAACTCGCTGGTCGGGGCCGACGTCGCCGAGCCGGGCGTGCTGCGGCCCACCACGCTGGTGCCGACGCTGGTGGTGAGCCCGGCCGACCGCGACTGGTTCATGGGCCAGAACGTGCTCCCCGGGCTGTCGCGCGCCACCGGATCGGCCGCGGGTGCCCTGCGGGTGGTCACCTCCTCGTCGCTCGGCGCCGGGCTGGCGTTGCTGGACGCGCCCGACATCGACTCGGTGGTGACCGCGAACCGCGAGCTGGCCGCCCAACTGCTGGCCGCCGCCGACCTGTGGCTGTTCGTCACCACCGCCGCCCGCTACGCCGACGAGGTGCCGTGGAGCTTCCTGCGCTCCGCGCGCGAACGCAGTACGGCCCTGGCCCTCGTGCTCGACCGCGTGCCCGCCGAGGCCGTCGAGCCCGTCACCCGCGATCTCGAACGCCTGCTGGTCGAGAACGGCCTCGACGGCACCCGGCTGTTCACCGTGCCCGAGGCGGCGCTGCCGTCGGAGAAGGCCCGGCTGCCCGCCGAGCTGGTCTCGCCGATCTCCGCCTGGCTGTCCGAGCTGGCCGCCAACGCGGCCGAACGGTCCCGGGTCGTCCGGCAGACGTTGTCCGGGGCGCTCGACAGCCTGGTCACGCGGGTGCCGCTGCTGGCCGACGCCGTCACGCGGCAGCAGACCGGGTTCGACGGGCTGCGGTCCATCGTGTCGGGGGCCTACGCGGGCGGGCTGGCCGACTTCGACGAGGGCATGCGCGACGGGTCGCTGCTGCGCGGTGAGGTGCTGGCCCGCTGGCAGGACTTCATCGGCACCGGCGACCTGATGCGGTCGCTGGAGAGCCGGGTCGGGTGGCTGCGTGACCGGATCGCCGGGTTCTTCACCGGACGGGCGCCCGCCGCGTCGCTGCGGGACGCGCTGGAGAGCGGCGTCGAGACGCTGATCAGAGGCGCCGCCGACGGGGCCGCCGAACGCAGCCTGGAAGGCTGGTCGGCCGCTCCCGGCGGGCCAGGGATCATCGCCCGCGTCGGTGCGGTGGACGCGGCCCGGCTCGGCCGGACCTCGCCCGACCTGGGCAAGCGGGCCTCGGCGGCGGTGCGGGGGTGGCAGGAGTACGTTCTCGACCTCGTACGCCAAGAGGGCGCCGAGAAGCGGACCACCGCCAGGATCGCCTCCTTCGGGGTGAACGGGGCCGGGCTGCTGTTGATGCTGGCCGTTTTCGCCTCCACGGGTGGGCTGACGGGGATCGAGGTGGGGATCGCGGGCGGTACGAGCGTGCTGTCACAGAAGCTGCTGGAGGCGGTGTTCGGCGATCAGGCGGTGCGGACGCTGACCGTGCAGGCGCGGGACGATCTGCGGGAGCGGGTGCGGGTGCTGCTGGAGGAGGAAGCCGGGCGGTTCACCGCGCTGCTTTCGGAGGTCGAGCCACCTGCCGGAGCGGCGGACGCCCTGCGGGAGGCCGCTCAATCGGTCCGTGCGCATCGCGCCGAGCTGCCGTCGGGTCCGGCTCCGATCGACGGCGGTGAAGGCGTCACCGACGGTGTCGGTAAAGGCGCTGCCGAAGGTATCGGTGGAGGTATCGCCGAAAGTGAGGGGCCGTGAAGCTGCTGCGCCGTAAGGAGGGGCCCTCGCTGGACTCCCGGCTGGCCGCGCTGCTGGAGGCGGCCGAGCTGGCCGAGGGGCGGCTGCCGGCCGACGTGGTGTCCAACGCGCGGGCGGTGGCGGAGCGGGCCGGGACGCGCCGGAGCCTGTCGGTCGACCACACGGTGGCGGCGCTGGCCGGGGCCACGGGGAGCGGGAAGTCGTCGCTGTTCAACGCGCTGGCCGGGGATGAGCTGGCGGCCGTGGGCGTCACCCGGCCGACCACGTCGACCGCGCAGGCGGCGCTGTGGGACGGGACGGGCGCGGGTCCGCTGCTCGACTGGCTGGAGATCCCCCAACGGCACACCCCACAGACCACGGTTGAGCCCGCCGCGTCTGGCCGGCTGCCCCCGGCTGCCGATGCCGCGCCCACGGCTTACGGCCAGGCGGCTCCGGCTGCCGATGCTGATTTTTCCGGACTTATCCTGCTGGACCTCCCCGACCATGACTCCATCAGGCTGGCGCACCGCCTGGAGGTCGACCGGCTGGTGGAGCTGGTGGATCTGCTGGTGTGGGTGCTGGACCCGCAGAAGTACGCCGACGCGGCGGTGCACGAGCGCTACCTGCGCCCGCTATCCGGCCACCGGGACGTGATGGTGGTGGTCCTCAACCAGATCGACCGCCTGCCGCCCCACGCGGTGGACCGGTGCCTGCGCGACCTGCGCCGCCTCCTGGACGACGACGGGCTGACGGGCGTGCCCATCCTCGGCGTCTCCGCGCGCACCGGCGCGGGCCTGGCCGAGTTGCGCGAACGGCTGGCCAAGCGGGTGGCCGAGCGCCGCTCCTGGTCCGCCCGCCTGGCCGCCGACGTGTCCGCCGCCGCCGACCGACTGGCCGACCCGTCCCCTGGCTCCGGTACGCCGAGTGGTGCGGTGGCGGGGCCGGGTACGGGTGGTGGGGTGGCGAGGCTGGGTAGGCCGGGTGGTGC
Organism: Nonomuraea sp. NPDC049750; assembly: GCF_040659625.1. NCBI lineage: Bacteria > Bacillati > Actinomycetota > Actinomycetes > Streptosporangiales > Streptosporangiaceae > Nonomuraea > Nonomuraea sp. NPDC049750. Next base: position 269,408 of record NZ_JBFANB010000013.1, on the reverse strand, counting down.
GGTGGCAGGCTTGGGGACGCCGCTCACTGACGCGTTGTCCGAGGCCGCCGGGGTGCCGCTGGTCGTGGCGGCCGTCAGCAAGGGGCACCGGCATCGGGCTGTGGTCGCCACCGGCTGGCCCGTCACCAAGTGGGTCCGGCGCTTCCGGCCCGATCCGTTGCGCAGGCTGCGTATCGGTACGAGCAGCGCGGCCAAGCCGGCCGACCGGGAGATCGTCGGCCGCACGTCCGTACCGGCTGCTTCGGCCGTACAGAAGGCGCAGGTAGAGACCGCTCTCAGGGACGTCGGCGAGGCGGCGGCGAGTGACCTGGCGGGGGTGTGGGCGGCGGCGGTGCGGCAGGCGGCGCGGTCGCGGGCCGGGGATCTGGCCGACGCCGTGGACCGGGCGGTGGCGACGACCTCGCTCGGGGCGACCCGGCGGCCGAGGTGGTGGCGGGCGGTGGGGGTGCTGCAGTGGCTGGTGTTCGCCGTCATGGTGGCCGGGGGGCTCTGGCTGGGGGTGCTGTTCGGCATGGACTATCTGCGCCTGCCCCAGCCGCCTCTGCCGACGGTGGGTGTGGTGCCGTGGCCCACGGTGCTGCTGGGTGGGGGTGCGCTGGCCGGGGTGGTCATCGCGCTGCTGTCCCGGCTGGCGGCCTGGGCGGGTGGGCACCGCCGGGCGCGGCGCGTGGCGAAGGCGTTGCGGGCGGCCATCGCCCAGGTGGGCGCCGACTACGTACTAGATCCGGTGGAGGGCGAACTGGCCAGGCACGCCCGCTTCACCGAGGCGATCACCCGAGCCCGCGCCTGACGCCCGTACGCGCTCACCAAAACGCGAACCGCTTATCACCGAGGCGATCACCCCGACCCGCGCCTGCCCGTACACGGCCACCAAACCGCGAACCGGTCAGACGCGGCCGACGGGCCCGAGAAGGAGGCTCGACAGGATCGCGGCCAGACCGGCGAAACCGGCGGCCACCAGGAACGGCAACGACGGCCCGAACTGCTGCGCCACCACCCCCGCCACCCCCGCCCCCGCCGCGGCCCCCATGCTCGCCGCCGTCGACACCCACCCGAACGCCTCCGCCTGCGCCCCCGGCGCGAACTCGTCCACCAGCAGGGACGTGGTCGTCAGCGCGGGGTTGACCATGAGCCCTCCGGCGAAGAGCACCACCCAGAACAAGGGCAGCGAGGACACCAGCACCAGCGGCGCCAACGCGAGACCGAAGACCAGGAGCAGCCCGCTCAGCCTGAGGGCGGGCGTGGCGGTCCACCGGCGGGCGCCGTAGACGGCCGCTCCGGCGACGCCGCCCAGCGCCAGCGCCGCCACCAGCGGGCCCGTCGCGGCCGGAATGCCCCGGGCCACCGCGAGAGCGGGCACCCCGACGTCCAGCGCGCCGATGGCCCCGCCGAGCAGGACGACCACGCCGAGCAGCACGCGCATGCCGACATGCCGGAACACCCGGCCCCGGCCCGCCGACAGCGAGGGACCGGTGACCCGCAGCACCCGCGAGAAAGCCAGCGTGCCCGCGCCCGCGGCGGCGGCCACCACGCCCAGCCCCACTGACGCCGACACCAGCGCGATCAGCAGCCCGAACAGCAACGGGCCGGTGAGGATGGCCAGCTGCTGCACCAGGTACACCAGGCTGTAGGCGGCGGTACGGCCCTCCGCGGCCATCCGGCCGCCCCACTCGATGCGCATCGTCACCGAGATCGGCGGCAGCCCGGCCCCCGCCGTCCAGGCCAGCGCCACGATCGTCCACCCCGGCCAGCCGGACCCGGCGCCGATCACCAGCGCGATCAGGGCCGTGACGTGCGCTGACGCGCTGACCGCCAAGACCCCGCCCGGCCCGCGCCGGTCGATGAGGCGCCCCTGGACCGGCCGGGCCATCCCCGCGCCGATGCCGAACGCCGCCGCGGCCAGCCCCGCCAGTACGAGCGAGCCGCTCGACGCCTGCACCACCAGCACGATCCCCGCCGGCGCGACCTGCTGGGTGAGCTGGGCCAGGAACCCGAGCACGGCCTGCGCCGTCACCCCCGGCAGGCCGAATAACTTCCGGTAGGGCACGCCTGGTCCCACAGTGTCACCCGTTTCCGAGGGAGCCGGCGATGGTGTGCAGGGTGTCGAGCAAAGGCCGGAGAAGCGGGTGGGTCTCGGCGCCACGGCGTACGGCCGCGAAGACGCGTCGCTCAGGACCCGGCGTACGGCGTACCGCCACCCCGGGCAGCACCATGTCACGCAGCGCCAGCCTGGGCACGAGCGCCACCCCCGCACCCGCTCCGACCAGCGCCACCACGGCGCGGAAGTCGTCGGAGCAGTGCGCGAAGTCCGGGGAGAAGCCGGCCTGCTCGCAGGCGAACGTGATCACGTCGTGGACCGGATTGCCGGGGTAGGGGCCGATCCACGTCTCCCCGACGAGATCACCCAGCCGGACCGAGGCGCCGCCGGAGCTCGCCAGGGGGTGGTCCTGCGGGAGGACCAGGTCGAACGGCTCCGCGTACAGGGCGGACCGGTGCAGGCGGGGGTCGGCCGCGTCGGGGGCGCCTCGGTATTCGACCGCGATGGCCAGGTCGGCCCGGTCATCGAGCAGCATGGACAGGCTGTGGTCGCCCTCGGCGTCGAGCACCCGTACGCGCAGCCCCGGGGAGCCGGCGCGCAGGGCCGTGATGGCGGGGGAGAGCACGGCGCTGATCGCGGTGGCGAAGCAGGCGACCGTCACCTCGCCCGCCGCGCCCGTGGTGTAGGCGGCGACCTCGGCCTCGGCGCGTTCGAGCTGGGCGAGCACCTCGTTGGCGTGGGCCAGCATGATCTGGCCGACGGCGGTCAGGCGCACGCCGCGCGCGTCGCGGGTGAACAGCCGATGGCCCACCTCGTGCTCCAACGCCAGCAGCTGCTGGGACACGGCCGACGGGGTGAGGTGCAGGGCGGCGGCCGCGGCGGTGACCGTGCCGTGGTCGGCCACCGCGCGCAGCGTACGCAGCCGCCGCGTGTCTATCACGCAGCGAGAATACTCAGCGCCTATACCGGGTGGGGCGCGCGGGCCTTGATGAAGGCGTCGACCGCGCGGTCCACGTCCTCGGCCGAGTGGGCCGCTGACAGCTGGACCCGGATCCGGGCCTTTCCGTGGGGTACGACCGGGTAGGAGAAGCCGATCACGTACACGCCGAGCTCCAGCAGCCGCTCGGCCATGGCTCCGGCCTCGGCGGCGTCGCCGATCATCACCGGGGTGATCGGATGGTCGCCGGGCAGGATGTCGAACCCGGCCTCGGCCATCTTGGCGCGGAAGCGGGCGGTGTTGGCACGCAGTTGCTCGCGTGCCTCGCTGGAGGTCTCCAGCAGGTCGAGGATGCGCAGCGAGGCCGAGGCGATGACCGGGGCGAGCGAGTTGGAGAACAGGTACGGGCGGGAGCGCTGGCGCAGCAGCTCGCAGATCTCCTTGCGCGCCGCGACGTAGCCGCCGCTGGCGCCGCCGAGCGCCTTGCCCAGGGTGCCGGTGATGATGTCCACCCGGTCGGTGACGCCGTGCAGCTCGGGCGTGCCGCGTCCGGTCGGCCCGACGAAGCCCACGGCGTGGGAGTCGTCGACCATGACCATCGCGTCGTAGCGTTCGGCCAGGTCGCAGATGTCGGCCAGCGGCGCCAGGTAGCCGTCCATGGAGAACACGCCGTCGGTCACGATCAGCCGCCGCCGCGCGTCGGACGCCTCCTTCAGCCGGGCCTCCAGCTCGGCCATGTCGCGGTTGGCGTAGCGGTAGCGCCGGGCCTTCGACAGCCGGATGCCGTCGATGATGCTCGCGTGGTTCAGGGCGTCGGAGATCACCGCGTCCTCGGCGTCGAGCAGCGTCTCGAAGACGCCGCCGTTCGCGTCGAAGCACGAGCTGTAGAGGACGGTGTCCTCCTGGCCGAGGAAGTGTGAAAGGCGGCTTTCGAGCTCCTTGTGCACTTCCTGGGTGCCGCAGATGAACCGTACCGAGGCCATCCCGAAACCCCAGCGGTCGAGCGCCTCCTTGGCGGCCGCGATCACCTCGGGGTGGTCGGCCAGGCCGAGGTAGTTGTTGGCGCAGAAGTTCAGCACCTGTCGCCCGGCCACGCCCACCTGCGAGCTCTGCGGCGTGGTGATCACCCGCTCGGGCTTGTGCAGCCCCGCCTCGGTGATCTCGTCGAGCGTCGCACGCAGCTGATCGCGTACGTTCGTGAACATCAAGCGCTCCAATCCAGGATGACCTTGCCCGTGCGGCCGCTGGCGGCCGTGTCGAAGGCGGCGTCGAACTCGGCGTACGGGTAGCGATCGGTGATCACCGGAGACAGGTCGAGGCCCTTCTCCAGCAAAACCGACATGTTGTACCAGGTCTCGAACATCTCCCGGCCGTAGATGCCCTTGATGGTGAGCATCGAGGTCACCACCGTGGCCCAGTCGATGGCGAACTCCTCGGCGGGCAGCCCGAGCATCGCGATCTTCCCGCCGTGCGTCATGTTCGCGATCATGTCGCGGACGGCCCGCGGGTTGCCGGACATCTCCAGCCCGACGTCGAAGCCCTCCCGCATGCCCAGTCGCGTGATGCCGTCGGCGATCGAGGTCCGCGCGACGTTCAGGGCCAGCGAGACGCCGACCTTGCCGGCCAGGTTCAGCCGTTCCTCGCTGACGTCGGTGATCACCACGTTGCGGGCGCCCACGTGCGTGGCCACCGCCGCCGCCATCAGCCCGATCGGGCCCGCGCCCGTGATCAGCACGTCCTCGCCGACCAGCGGGAATGACAGCGCGGTGTGTACGGCGTTGCCGAACGGATCGAAGATGGCCGCCACATCGGGGTGGACCGGCACCCGGTGCACCCACACGTTGGTGGCGGGCAGCGTGACGTATTCGGCGAAGGCGCCGTCCCTGTTGACGCCGAGCCCGATGGTGTTGCGGCACAGATGGCGGCGCCCGGCCATGCAGTTGCGGCACTTGCCGCAGACGATGTGCCCCTCGCCGCTCACCAGGTCGCCGACGGAGATGTCCTCGACGCCGGGCGCGACCTCGACCACGTGGCCGGAGAACTCATGCCCCACGATCAGCGGAAGCTTCAGAGTTTGCCGCGCCCAATCGTCATATTTCCGGATGTGAAGGTCGGTGCCGCAGATGCCGGTACGCAGCACCCGGATCAGCACCTCGCCCGGCCCCGGTGTGGGCTCCGGCACGTCGGCCAGCCGCAATCCGGGCTCGGCTCGATCCTTGACCAGCGCTTTCATGGCTCCAACTCTCCCCTGTGTCCCCGAACCTAACGCACTGTGCCCGCTCTCTGAGGGAGGTGTCCATCGAGGGATTCTTAAGTGCCCCCACAGCTCCCCTTCACGCCCGCCCTCACGCCCGCTCTCACGCCTGCCTTCACGCCCGCTCTCACGCCTGCCTTCACGCCCGCTCTCACGCCCACCTTCTGCCCGCTTTCGCACCACAGAGGACGTGCCCGATTGCGCGCTGTTCGCGGTGGTTTTCTGCATAAACGAGCGCTAACCTCTCAAGACGTGGACATCGTCACTGGAGTGGAAGACCTGCGCATCGGAGTCATCGGCCTCGGCCTGCGCGCGAACCTGGCCCGCTACGCTCACCGGCCGGGCCAGGGCTCGGTCGTGACCGCGCTCTGCGACACCGACCCCGCGGTGCTCAAGAGCCAGGCCGGGCGCTTCGACGCGGCGTTCCTGACCGAGGACTACCGCCGGCTGCTCGACCGCGACGACCTCGACGCGGTCATCGTCCTGACCCCCGACGACACGCACGAGCGCGTCGCGATCGACTGCCTGGAGGCCGGCAAGGCCGTCTACCTGGAGAAGCCGCTGGCCATCACCGTGGAGGGCTGCGACAACGTCCTGCGCGCGGCGCGGCGTACCGGGACCCGGCTGTACGTCGGGCACAACATGCGCCACATGGGTGTGGTCCGGCTGATGCGCGACATCATCCAACGGGGCGTCATCGGCGAGCCGAAGACGGTCTGGGTGCGCCACTTCGTGTCGTACGGCGGCGACTACTACTTCAAGGACTGGCACGCCGACCGCAGCCGTACCACGGGCCTGCTCCTGCAGAAGGCCGCGCACGACCTCGACGTGATCCACTGGCTGGCCGGCGGCTACACGACCAGGGTGAACGCCCTCGGCGACCTCATGCTCTACGGCGACCTGCCGCGCCGCGAGCCGGGCACGCCCAGGCCGGAGGGCTGGCTGAGCGAGTACGAGTGGCCGCCCACCAGCCGTGTCGACCTCAACCACGTCGTCGACGTCGAGGACGTGTCGGTGATGAACATGCGCCTCGACAACGGCGTCATCGCCGCCTACCAGCAGTGCCACTTCACCCCCGACTACGTACGCAACTACACGGTCATCGGCACCGAGGGCCGGCTGGAGAACTTCGGCGACGGCCCTGGCGACACGGTCAAGGTCTGGAACACCGGGCCATCGGACTACCGGGAGGACGGCGACATCGCGTACCGGGTGCCCGACGCCACCGGCTCGCACGGTGGCGCCGACGCGGACATCATGCGGGAGTTCTGCGGGTTCGTCCGGGACGGCGGGGTTACCGACACTTCTCCGGTGGCCGCGCGGATGAGCGTCGCCGCCGGCTACATGGCCACGATGTCGCTGCGCGATGGCGGCATGCCGTACGACGTGCCGCCGCTGGCCCCGGACCTGGCGGCGTACTTCGACCGGGGACAGCTGGAACTCTGACCCGCGGGCGGACAGTCCCTCTATGTGGATATGTCGACACGCGCCCTGATACGCGCCGGGGACAAGGCGGCCTTCGCGCAGCTCTTCGACGACTACGCGAAGGCCGTGTACAACCATGCCTTCCGCCTGACCGCGAACTGGTCCGCGGCCGAGGACGTGATGGCGCTGACCTTTCTCGAAGCCTGGAGGTTACGCGGCCGGATCGACCCCGAGGGCGGCTCGCTGCGGCCATGGCTGCTCGGCATCGCCACCAACGTGGCCCGCAACGCCCGCCGGGCCGCTCGCAGGCACGACGACGCGCTGGCCAGGATGCCCAGAGGCGAGAGCGTGCCGGACTTCGCCGACGAGATCGTGGGCCGGATCGACGACGCGGGGCGGCTGGCCGCCGTCCGCGCGGCCTATGACTCGCTGCGCCGCCAGGAGCAGGACGTGTTCGCGCTCTGCGTCTGGTCCGGGCTCGGCTACGCGGAGGCGGCCGAGGCGCTCGGCGTCCCCGTGGGCACCGTACGATCCCGGCTGTCGCGAGCGCGCCAGAAACTCGGCCAACTCGCGGAACCGCCACCCGCGCCCCGACAGGTAATAGGTGACCAAGGCCCTACAAAGAAGGAGATCCGATGAGCTGGCCATACGACCGCGATCTTCCCGAGGGCCGTCACCGACTGCTCAAGGAGTTCGTGATGACCGAGATCGACAAGCCGAAGCGCCGACTGCTGCGGCCCATCGTCTTGGCGCCCGCGCTGGGCCTGGCCGCGGCGGCGGCCGTGGCCATCCCGCCGCTGTTCGGCGGCACCCCCGCGTACGCCATATCCGACAATCCCGACGGCACCGTCCACATCCAGATCAACGAGGTGAAGGACGCCGACAAGCTCCAGGCGGACCTGCGGGACAAGGGGATCAACGTGGTGGTGAACTACATCCCCCGGGGCAAGAAGTGCAGCCCGCAGCCCCGGGCCGCGCACTTCCTGCCAAAGGACGTGCAGCTCGCGGTCTGGCCCTCGAAACAGGAGGGCTTCACCATCGACCCGAGCGTCATCAAGGAGGGACAGACCGGAGTGCTGGAGTTCAGCGTCGGTGATGTCCAGGGTTCTGTCGTGGCGGGCATCTGGGCGCGCGTCGCCGAGGGCCCGGTCGCCGACTGCACGCTGGTCGACACGACGGACGCGCCACTCTCGCACTGAGCCCACGGGGCCGGCAGGCGGCCTGGACGGGGGCGCCTGCCGTACGCGGTCATTCGGGGCATCCGGTGCTGAATCAGCCGGACATGATCACTTCTCTCGCCCAGGTATGTGCTCAGTCATGGCGATGTCGCGCATCACCGGCGTCGCGAGGACGCTGCCCAGGAGGGCGAGCGCCTGTTCGGACGGGCTGCCGGGCTCGGCCTGGTAGACCACGAGTTGCTGACCGGGCGCGCTGTTGACGGTCAGGGCCTCGTAGCTGAGGGTCAGCTCGCCGACGACCGGGTGGCGCAGCCGCTTGCTCTCCGCCGTCTTGCCGCGTACGTCATGGCGTGCCCACAGGCGGGCGAAGTCGGCGCTCTTAAGCGACAGCTCACCGACCAGGTCGGTCAGGCGGGGATCATCCAGATCCGCGCCTGCGGTGGCCCGCAGGGACGCGACGCAATCCCGCGTGACCTTCTGCCAGTCGCGATAGAAGTCACGCGCCCGCGGATCCAGGAACACCGCCCGGACCAGGCTCCGATCGCTCAGCCAGCCGAACAGCGCCACGCCGAGCGCGTTGCCGGCCAGCACGTCCATGTACCGGCCGAGCACCAGAGCCGGAGTGTCCGGCCAGCGCTCCATCAGCCGGACCAGACCCGGGCTGACCCGCTCGGCCCGCCGCCTGCGCCGCGGCTGCGGGCGGGCCAGTTCGTGCAGGTGCGCGACGGCGTCCTCCTCCAGGGTCAGCGCGGCCGCCAGCGCGTCGAGCACCTGCGCCGACGGATGCTTGTCCCGGCCCTGCTCCAGGCGGATGTAGTAGTCGGTGCTGACGCCGGCGAGCATCGCGACCTCTTCCCGGCGCATCCCGGGTGTACGGCGGAGCCCGGCCGCGGGCATCCCGTGCGATTCGGGCCGGGCCAGCTCCCGCCGCGCTCGCAGAAACTCACCCAGACGGTTGGCGCTGTCCATCTTTCGAGGCTAGGCGCTGGTCGGAAAGCCAGGGTGGACCCGCCACTCCCAGGCTGCGCCGTGCGGAGTTGGGGTGCCTGGCTTGGAAAAGCCGTTCTAACTGTGCAACACTGTTGCACAGTTAGAACATGGTTGGGCGAGGAAGACATCAGCACAACGAGATCAACGCGGTGCTCAAGGCAATCCGCAAGATCAATAGCGCTCTCACCGTCGAGGAGGACCACAACGGCCATCGCTGGGGCTGGATCACCTGCCAATGCGGAGACAAACCGTTCACGATCAACTGCACACCCCGAAATCCAGGGGTCCATGCCAAGCAGATCCGCCATTGGCTCACTCGGCACCTCGAGTGCAAAAGCGACGATCAAGAGGGGACATCATGACTAGCTGGGATTTCCAGGTCATGCTCAACCGCGAGCCGGACGCTGCCGAGTTCGACCGGCTCCACGAGGCGGGCATGGATGACTGCGCGCTGGTAGGGGGCACACAGCCCTACTTCATGTGTGATCGTGAGGCGGACAGCCTGCTGGAGGCCATCATGTCCGTGCTCATCCAGATGAGCACGGTCGACAAGCTGTGGGCCGTTGGCGTGGGACACGATGACGCGGTGACGCTCGGCGACGCGGCCAGGCGGCACGGTGGCCGCACGCAGGCCAGCTTCCGCCAGTTGGCGAGCGGACAGCGGGGGCCCGGTGGCTTCCCGGCACCGCTCATTGAGGCCGACAACGTCAGCGTCTACTCCTGGGCGGAGATCTCCGAGTGGCTACGAACCGAGCTGGGCGACGATGTCCCGCAGGCGAACGCGGACGTCATCCTGGCTGACGCCACGGTCAGGCTGGCCTGCCGAGCAGGGGCCCTGCACCGGGATTCCCAGGTGCGGGACCTGCTGGAAATGGCCTGCCGCCCCCTCCGGACCGAGGCCAAGCCCGAACCCGAGCCTGAGCCCGAACGCAAGCCCGAGGCCAAATCCGGCGCCAAGTCCGAGGTCAGAGTTGCCTGACCGGTGCCCGCCCGGGGTGGGCACCAGGTCCGCGGCCAGGGTCGCCTGGCCGGTGCCCGCTGGGGTGAGCGTGGCGGGCACCTCTGGCGTGGCAAGGCGCCTCTGGCCAGGCGGACACACAGGCGGGCGTCTTGGTCGGGCGGGCACTCTGCCGGACGAGTGTCTTGGCCGGTCGGCCGGTCGGCCGCCGTGCCCCCGCCAGCGGGTGGGCGTCTTGGTCAGGTGGACATCCTGGCCGTCACGTCCCACCAGCGGGCGGGCGTCTTGGTCAGGTGGACATCCTGGCCGTCACGTCCCACCAGCGGGCGGGCGTCCTGGCCGGTCAGCGCTCCTGGCGCTCCTTCTCCAGGTCCGTGAACGCGGCCGCCGGGTCCTCCACCCCCTGCGTGAGCTGGCGCGGCCCGTTGGGACTCTCGGCCTCCTGGGCGTCGGCCACGGCCTCCGCAGCCGCCTCCGAAGCCCTGGCGACCTCCTCGTCCGCCGCCGAGCTGCCCGGCTCCTCCTCGCGCGTCGCCGCCGACCGGGGCAGCGCTTCGGTGAACGCCTTAGACACGCCCTGCAGTGCCGAGGTGACCTCGCTGGGGATCACCCAGAACGTGTTGCCGGGGCTCTGCGCGAGCTGCGGCAGCATCTGCAGATACTGGTAGGCGAGCAGCTGGGGGTCGGGGTCATTGCGGTGGACCGCCTGGAAGACCTGGTCGATGGCCCGTGACTGGCCCTCGGCCTGCAGGATGGCGGCGGTGCGCTGGCCCTCGGCGCGCAGGATGGCGCTCTGCTTGTCGCCCTCGGCGGTGAGGATCTGCGACTGGCGCTGGCCCTCGGCGTTGAGGACGGCCGCCCGCTTGTCCCGTTCGGCCCGCATCTGCTTCTCCATCGCGTCCTTGATGGTCTTCGGCGGGTCGATCGCCTTGACCTCCACGCGGTTGACGCGGATGCCCCACTTGCCGGTGGCCTCGTCGAGTACGCCGCGCAGCTGGCTGTTGATGTGGTCGCGGGAGGTGAGCGTCTTCTCCAGGTCCATGGCGCCGATGACGTTACGCATGGTGGTGACGGTGAGCTGCTCTATCGCCTGGAGGTAGTTGGCGATTTCGTAGGCCGCCGCCCGGGGGTCGGTGACCTGGAAGTAGATGACGTTGTCGATCTCGACGACCAGGTTGTCCTCGGTGATGACCGGTTGCGGGCGGAAGGTCACGACCTGCTCGCGCAGGTCGATCATCGGGTAGACGCGGTCGATGTACGGGATGACGAAGTTGAGTCCGGGCTTGAGCGTACGGTTGTAGCGGCCCAGGCGCTCGACGTTGCGGGCGCGTGCCTGGGGCACGATCCGCACGGCCTTGAGCACCGTGAACACCGCGAAGAGGATGACGAGCAGTCCGACCACCAACAGCGGATCCATGGTCACTCCCGGGGATATACGAGGGCTGTGGCGCCCTCGATCTCGATGACATCGACGGTCGCCCCCGTGGGGATCACCAGGGTTTCGTCATAGGCGCGCGCGGACCACTCCTCGCCGCCGATGCGTACTCTGCCGTCCCTGCCGGTGACCTCCGACAATACGTACGCCTGCCTGCCGACCAGTGCTTCCACGCCGAAGCGTTGCAGTTGTGGCTGCCGGATGTGGCGCATGGCGATCGGCCGGATCACGATCAGGCCGGCCGTGGAAGACAGGGCGAAGACCAGCAGTTGCAGGGGGACGGGCAGCCCGATGGCGGCGGTCGCCGCGGTGAGGAGGGCGGCCGCGCCGAGCAGTCCGAGCGCCGCGGTGACGGTGAAGATCTCCGCCACGCCGAGGACGACTGCCAGGATTATCCAGATGATCCATTCATCCATACTCCGGCCCTCCTAATGGAATAACGGGCCTGTGTGCTCGCCTGGTTCCCCCCCTCCCTACCGTAATGCGGGAATCATTGTTGTGGCAGGGCCGCAGGGTCGTACAAGGCACTGCCCTGGCGCCATTTGTCCCACGGGAGTTGCCAGAATCCCCAGCCGTTGTCCCACGTGAGCTCGCGGTCGGTGCCGGTGATCGTCACCGGGTCGCCGCGCAGCGAGGTGTCGAAGAACCAGGCCGCCTGGTCGGGGCGGGCGTTGACGCAGCCGTGGCTGACGTTCGCGTGGCCCTGGGCCCAGAGGTTGTTCTTGGCGTGGACGTATTCGCCGCTGTTGGAGATGCGCACGGCGTGGTCGATCATCACGTCGTAGAAGCCGGGCTCGCCCTTCTTGCGACCGGGGGAGATCATGCGGACCGGGTCGCCCTTGTCCATGGTCAGGTGGACGCCGCTGGTCGTGGTGTATTCGCGGGTGGTGGCCATGCCCGCGCTGATGGCCATGCGCTGCGCGACCCGGCCGCCGCGCCTGACGACCATCTGGTGGGTCCGGGTGTCGATCGAGGTCGTCTGCTCGCGGCCCACCTTGAAGGCGAACGTGCGGTCGGTCAGGCCGTAGACGCCCGGCGCCATGCGTACGCCGGTCAGGTGGGCCGTGACCGTGACCTGCTGCTTCGGCGCCCAGAACGCGCGGGTGCGGTAGATCGCCCGGGTGTCGCTCACCCAGCGCCACGCGCCCTCGACGGCCGGCTTGATCTCCAGCGCCCGCTCCACGGCCGCCTTGTCCTGGATCGGGGTGTCGAAGTCCATGATGATCGGCATGCCGACGCCGACGGTCTCGCCGGGCAGCGGCACGATGGAGGCGATCTGGAACGACCGGTTGGCGGCGCGGGTGCGGAAGCGGCCCATGGCCACCGTAGACGGGCCGGCCGAGCCCGCCGCGGTGGCGGTCACCGTGTATTCGGCGCCGGGGGCCAGCGTCCAGGAGGAGCGCCAGGTCGTGCGCGACGCGTCGAGCCTGCCAGGCACCAGCGCACCCGCCACGTAGGCGATCACCTGGCTGAGCTTGCCACCCTGCGCCTGGACGACCAGACCCTGGTCCGTCCGGGCGCGCCGCGTGTCGAAGGCGGGGGAGACCTGGACGACGGGCGGTTTGGGCGCCGGGCGGTCGGCGGTCACCGGGCAGCAGCCCGCGGTCAGGAGTAGGGCCACGAGAAAGATGGCCGCGGCGCGCCGCATCTCGATCCTGCTTTCCGGGAAGGGGATACCCAGATTAGCGGAGGGTCACTGAACGAGCACGTCAAGTCACCTATCGGATTGTTCCGGAAACCTCCCCCAATGACCGGCCACCGGCCGTGGCTCGGATCGTCACGGTGTCGCCGTCCTCCAGGAATGTCCTGGTCTCGCCGCCGGCGAGCTTGATCGGATCGCTGCCGTTCCAGGTCAGCTCGATGAGCGAGCCCCGTTCGTCGCGCTGTTCGCCGGAGATCGTGCCGCTCGCGAACAGGTCGCCGGTCCGCAGGGACGCGCCGTTCGCCGTCATATGGGCGAGCATCTGGTCCGGCGTCCAGTACATGCCCGAGTACGGCGGGCGGGACACGACCTCGCCGTTGAGCGACACCTCGACCGAGACGTCCAGCCCCCAGTCGTCCGTCCTGCGCAGGTAGTCGAGCGGTTCGGGATCCTGTACGCGCCCGGCCAGCCGGGGCAGCGCCTCCAGCGGCGTGATCCACGGCGAGATCGAGGTGGCGAACGACTTGCCCAGGAACGGCCCGAGCGGCACGTACTCCCACGCCTGGATGTCGCGCGCGCTCCAGTCGTTGACCAGCGTCACCCCGAACACGTGATCCTCGAAGGCCCCGGCGGGCGAGCCGAGCTCGGACGGCACGCCGATCACGAAGCCCAGCTCGGCCTCGAGGTCGAGCTTGGCGGACGGCCCGAACCGCCCGGCCCCGAGCTGGCCGTGCGGCCGGTCGATCGGGGTGCCCGAGACCACGATCGTGCCCGACCTGCCGTGGTAGCCGACCGGCAGGTGCCGCCAGTTGGGCAGCAGCCCCTCGGTGCCGGGCCGGAACATCTTGCCGAGATTGGTGGCGTGCTCCAGCGAGCAGTAGAAGTCGACGTAGTCGGCCACCTCGAACGGCATGTGCAGCCGCACCTGGTCGAGCGGGATCAGGTGCGGCTCGGTGATCGCGAGGTCGGAGGTGAGCTTGTTGGCGATCAGCGTCCTGGTGTCGTGCCAGGCGGTGCGGCCCCTGGCCATGAAGGGGTTCAGGCTGGGCGCCGCGAACACCTCGTCGTGCAGCGCGGCGGCCAGGTCGAGCACCCGGTCGCCGTAGCGCACGCCGACGCGTGGCCGCTCGCCGCGCCGGGAGAACACCCCGTAGGGCAGATTGTCCACTCCCCAGCTCACGCGTCCTCCTCGATCAGTCCCAGTGCGCGCAGGTCGTCCAGCGGGGCGCTGGTGCTGCACGAGCCGTAGCTCACCAGCAGCGCCCTGGCCCGCTTCGCCGTCTCCTCGGACACGGCGTGGGCCAGCCGTACGAGGTGGCCCACGTCGGTGCTGCGCAGCACGGGCGCGGGGTCGCGCTGGTCCACCACCTCACAGACGGCCAGCAGCAGGTTGAGGAAGCCGTGCCGGTCGACGCCGAGCGTGGGGTCGAAGTGGCGTACGGCGTGGTGCAGCCCGGCGGTGGCCTTGAACGGGAGGTCGTGCTCGGCGCAGAACCGGATGAACGCCGCGAGATGCTCGACCGACGGGAAGGCGTCGGCGGTCAGGCCGCCGCAGCGCACCTTGAGCGCGGCGCCCTTGGGCACGTCGGCGACATACTTCCCGGCGGGCACCTCGACGAACAGCCGCACGCCCGGTGGCAGGCCGCCGCCGGGCAGCAGGGCGAGGGCGTCCGCGCGCAGCTCGACCGAGTCCACGGGCAGGTCGTCGAACGGCGGGATCTCCGGCGTGTCCACGATCAGCCCGATCCGGCGCGGCGGGGCCTGTTCGCGGCGCAGCCCGTCGAGGCGGCTGGCGGAGCAGAGGAAGCGGTGGGTGAGCACTTGGGAGCCCCGCTCCAGGTCGCGCTGGTGGCGGGCCAGAGCCTGCGACATGTGCAGGGACGTCGGCGGGAACAGGCCCGCGTCGTCGATCAGCGCGAGGTAGAGGTTCATCGGGCCCAGGTCCAGGCGTAGCCGGGGTCCTCGCAGCTTAGCGCGGCCTGGCCGAGGTCGAGCGGGCGGAAGGTGTCGATCATCACGGCCATCTCGCTGGTGGTCGTGATGCCGCGGCTGACCGCGTCGATGACCGCCTCCACCGCCCCGGGCTGCGGGCCGTGCGTGAAGCCGGCCGGGTGCAGCGAGATCGAGCCGACGTCGATGCCGGAGCCCTTGCGGGCCGAGTAGTCGCCGCCCACGTAGAACATGAACTCGTCGGAGTCGACGTTGTGGTGGTTGTAGGGGATCGGTACGGACTCGGGGTGGAAGTCCAGCGGCCGAGGACAGAACGAGCAGACCACGAACCCCGGCCCCTCGAACGTCTGGTGTACCGGCGGCGGCGCGTGCGTCTTCTTCACGATCGGTTCGAAGTCATTGATGTTGAACGCGAACGGATACAGGTAGCCGTCCCAGCCGACCACGTCGAACGGGTGATTGCGGTAGACCAGCCGGGTCAGCCCGCCCCGGGTGCGGACCAGCACCGGGACCTCCTCGCCCTCGACGACGAACGGCTCCGCCGGGCTGCGCAGGTCGCGCTCGCAGTAGGGCGCGTGCTCCAGGAACTGCCCGTATTGTGACAGGTAGCGCTTGGGCGGCCTGATGTGCCCGGACGCCTCGATGGCCAGCACGTTGACCGGCCCGTCGGGCACCCAGCGGTGGATCGTGCCGGTCGGGATGACGATGTAGTCGCCCGCGCCGGCTTCGATGACTCCATACGTCGACTCGAAGCGGGCGCGGCCGTCCTGGACGTACACGCACTCGTCGCCCATGGAGTTGCGGTAGAGCTCGCTGGGCTGGTCGCTGGTGGCGTACGACAATCGGACGTCGGCGTTGCCCGCCAGCTGCATCCGGCCCGTCACCAGGTCGCCCGCGCCGCGCAGGTCATGGGTGCGGAAGTGGCGCGGCGACAGCGGCAGGTTCGGCTCCAGGCGCGTGTCGGTCAGCGGCGTGACGGCCTCGGCCTTGACGATCGCGGTCGGCAGATAGCGGTGGTAGAGCAGCGAGGAGTCCGACGAGAAGCCTTCCTCGCCCATCAGCTCCTCGGCGTAGAGGCCGCCGTCGGGCCGCCTGAACTGCGTGTGCCGCTTTCTGGGCACCTCGCCAACGACGCGGTAGTAAGGCATCTTCGCCTCCAGAGCGTCCGATTATCGGACGTACGTGTCCTCTATATGCAACTACCGTCCGCCATCGACCAAGCGATGTCAACCCAGCGCGCCGGACAGCTCGGCGGCCGCCTCGACCACGCGCGGCCCGGCCGACTCGCTGAGCGGCCCGAACGTCACCACCCCGACCGACGCCTCCAGCCACGGCAGCCCGGACACCGGCGCGGCGATCCCCCGCGCGCCCTCCTGCAACTGCCCCTCCGTCACCAGATAGTCGGCCCGCCCCTCGCGCAGCGCCAGGATCGCCCGTCCGGCGGCGCCGAGCGACAGGGAGTGGCGCGACCCCTCCCGATAGGCCACGTGCATGTCCGTCCACGACGGCTCCACCACCGCCACGGCCAGGCCGTCGTCGCCCTCGGCCACGGTCAGGTGCGCGGTCGCGCCCACGTCCTCGGCCAGCCGCCGCAGCGTGGGCAGCGCCGCCGCCCGAAGCAGCGGTTGTACGGCCTGGGCCAGCACGAGCACGCCGAACCCGAGGTGCACTCGCCCCTCGGCGTCACGGCGGACGAACCCCTCGCTCAGCAGTGTGGTCACCAGCCGGTAGACCACCGGGCGCGACAGCGACAGCTCGGTGCTCAGCTCGGTGGGCGTCCGCCCGCCCTTGCCGTCGGCGAGCAGCCTGAGCAGGCGCAGCCCGCGTTCCAGGGTCTGGGCGGATTCAGCGGCCATGAACCGATTATCTATGCGTGAGCCAGGAGTAACGCTACGCGCTGGTGGGGTACGTATCGAGGAGACGAACAGGGGGTGGGATGCGGCAAAGATGGGCATTTGTCGTTGCCGGGTTGAGTCTGTGCGCGTTGCTCCCCATGCTGCCCCCGGCCGACTTCCACACCGTGGCCATGTCGAGGGATCTGCCCGCCCAGCACGTGGATCCGCCGACCAAGCGGCTCGTCGAGGACGTCTTCTACGTCACGCAGGGCATCGAGGTGACCAATCGCCTGCTGCCGTTCCAGGACGGCCTGACCATCCGCGGCGGCGCTCTGGCGCCGGGCGTGACCTTGGACGACGCGGGCCGGCTGCACGGTGTTCCCCAGCGTCCCGGCACCTTCGCCACGCCGGTCCGCCTGTGCCGTGGCCAGGACTGCGTCGATCAGCAGGTCACGGTCGTCGTGCTGCGGAACGTGCCCTGGCAGCCGAGTGAGCTGGCCTTCCCCGGCAAGGTGGGCAACCGCTACGACGACCAGATCGGGATCTCGGGCGGGCCCACCGGCGTGCCGCCCACGTTCTCCGTGACCGACCACGGCAAGCTCCCGGCGGGTGTCACGATCGGCCCTGACGGGCACATCGGCGGCATTCCGGAGGCCGCGGGGGTGTCCGAGGTGCCCGTCCGCATCTGTGTGGCGGGCAACTGCGCGGGCGTCGTGGTGACGCTGATCGTCGTCTGAATTTCAGCTGGCTACGCTTTCGGCGACCGGATCCGGAGCGCGTAGTTGCCGCACCCCCGGAGACAGCAGCGCGGCGAGTGTGGACAGCACGACGAGCGCCGCGCAGCCCAGCAGCGCCGTCCGGGTGCCGACCAGGCTCGCCACCGGCCCGGCCAGCATGAGCCCGATCGGGCCGAACATCAGCGAGCCCAGCGCGTCGTACGAGCTGACCCGCGACAGCGACTCCGGCGGCACCTCACGCTGCATGGTCGTCTGCCAGAGCACACCGAACACGTCGAAACAGACGCCCAGCACGAACGCGCCCGCCACGATCGCCCACAGTGGCGCGCCGGTGCCCAGCAGCACGTACGGCAGCGCGGTCGGCAGGCAGAGCAGCGTCCCGACCAGGATCGGCCGCCTGGGCCGGACCCGCAGCGAGACGATCACTCCCACGATCGTGCCGGCCGCCTCGCCGGCCAGGAACGCCGACCAGGCCGCGGGCCCACCCAGGCTCTCCTTGGCGATCAGCGGCCCGAGCACCCCGTGACCCGCCTGCAGTCCCATCACGAGCACGGAGAACTGCGCGACCACCACCCAGATCCACTGCCGGGTGCTGAACTCGCGCCACCCGTCCCGCAGGTCGGCCAGCATCGAATGCTCGGCCGCCGCGTCGCGCTCGGCGGGCGTGAGCCGCAGTGCCGCGATCAGCACCCCGGCCACCGTGAACATCAGCCCGCTCACGGCCAGCGCCCACCCGCTGCCGAACAGCACGACCGCGCCGCCGCCCAGCACCGCGCCCGCCACCCGCGAGCTGTTGGCGCCCAGGCCGAGCAGCGCGTTGCCGGTCTGTAACTGATCGGCGGGCACGACCTCGGGGATGATGCCGGTCAGCGAGGGGAACAGCATCGCTATCGCCACGCCACTGGCCGCCGCGGCGCTCGCCATCGCGGGCAGCGGGGTCCAGCCCGACAGCATCATCGCGGCCAGGGCGAAGAAGGCCAGCGCGCTCATGAACTCGCTGACCATCATCACCCGGTGCCGGGGAAACCGGTCCGCGATCACCCCGGCGAACAGCATGAACACGATCATCGGCAGCGCCTCGGCGGTGAGCACCACGGACAGTGTGGTGGCGTCCGCGCCGGGCAGAGCGAGGATGCCGAAGGCGAGCGCCACGGGGGCGAAGGAGGTGCCCAGCACCGAGATGGTTCGCGCGGTCAGCAGCAGCGTGAACCGCCGATCCCGGAGCAGCCCGAGATCGCGAAGATAGCCGTGCACGTGGTACGCCCCCTAATCCCCCAAATGCTCACTATTGTGATGGTTCTTCGCATCTGCTGTCGTCTGAATATCTCCGTGCTTGTCACGCCGCTGACAAGACCGGAAGCGGAATGTGCAGGCGTTTGGCAAGAATCGAAGCTCTTTCTGCCGTAATTTTCTAGGTCCCTGTAGTCGGCGAGGGGACCCGGGCATGCCCGAGGCACTGATCGAGCGCGTGGCGCGATGGGCGCGGGAGATCCCGGACGCGCCCGCCTACACCTTCGTCGATTACCTGGGCGACGGCTCCCGCGAGACCCTGACCTGGGCGCGGGCCGACCTCAAAGCGCGGGCGCTGGCCGTACGGCTGCGCGAGGTCGCGGGCCCCGGTGACCGGGTGGCGATCCTCGCTCCCCAGGGGCTGCCGTACGTGGTGGCGATGCTCGGCGCCCTGTACGCCGGGATCGTGGCGGTGCCGTTGTTCGCGCCCGATCTGCCGGGGCACTCCGAGCGGCTGACCCGCGCCTACGCCGACGCCGAGCCGGTCGCCGTGCTCACGACCACGGCCGCGCTGCCCGGTGTGCGGGCCTTCGCCGCCGAAGTTCCGGTGATCGCCGTCGACACGGTCTCGGACCTGCTCGCCGACGAGTGGGAGCCGGTGGCGATCGAGCCCGGCGAGCTCGCCTACCTGCAGTACACCTCCGGCTCCACCCGGGCGCCCGCCGGCGTGGAGATCACGCACGGCAACCTTGAGGCCAACGCCGCGCAGCTGTGGGAGTTGTTCCGGGCCAAGCCGCGTACCTCGGTCGCGGCTCTGTGGCTGCCGCTCTTCCACGACATGGGGCTGGTCGCGACGATCGCGCTGCCGATGGTGGCGGGCAATCAGGTGGCGTTCATGGATCCGGTGGCGTTCGTCATGCATCCGGTGCGGTGGCTGCGGCTGCTCAGCGAGTTCGACGACGTCTACACCGGCGGGCCCAACTTCGCCTACGAGTACACGGCGGCCAGGGTCGGCGCGGCCGACAAAGAGGGGCTGGACCTGTCCGGGGTGCGGGTCATGCTGAACGGCGCGGAGCCGGTACGGCCCGGCACCGTCGCGGCGTTCAACGCCGCGTTCGGCGGGTGCGGGCTGCGGCCGGAGGCGCACACCCCGGCGTACGGGCTGGCCGAGGCCACGGTCTTCGTCTCCGCCATGGGACCCGACGAGGCGGTGGTGGCCACGGACTTCGACCGCGACGCCCTCCGCGACGGACGCGCCGCGCCGTACGGCGGGTCGTCGGGGGCGCTGACCACGCTGGTGGCGTGCGGTCGGCCCAGTGGTCAGCGGGTGCGCGTCGTCGGCTCGGGCGGGCAGGAGTCGCCGGACGGGCGCGTGGGGGAGATCTGGGTCCAGGGCCCGAACGTGGCGCGCGCCTACTGGCGCGATCCGCTCCGTACGGCCGAGGTGTTCGGCGCGGTACTGGACGGCGCGGACGGTGCCTGGCTGCGGACGGGGGATCTCGGGGTGGTGTACGGCGGGCTGCTGTACGTCACGGGCCGCATCAAGGACCTGATCATCGTCGACGGGCGCAACCACTATCCCCAGGACATCGAGGTCACCGTCCAGGAGGCGCACCGGGCCGTGCGGCGCGACCATGTGGCGGCCTTCTCGGTGCCGGGGCAGGAGACTGAGCGGCTCGTGGTGGTGGCCGAGCGCTCGCGGGGTGGTGCTTCGGCCGATCCGGCGGAGGTGGCGGCTCGGGTACGGGCAGCGGTCCGGAAATTTCACGATTTATCCGTGCATGACTTCGTGCTGACCGGCACCGGAGCCGTACCCCGGACGACCAGCGGCAAGATCGCCCGGCGGGCCTGCCTGCGGGCGTACCTGGAGGGCGCCCTTGTTTGAGTCGGCGGGGCGCCTGATCCACCGCGGCCGGTGGACGCTGCTGGTCCTGAGCCTGGTGGCGGCCGTCCTGGTCGCGCCCTTCGGGCTGCAGCTGTTCGGCCGGATGGCCGACGGCGGCTTCGCCGACCCGGCCGCCGACTCGACCACCGCCGCCCGCTGGAACGACGCCTGGTACAGCGGCAACGCCCCCGACGTGGTCGTCCTCTACCGGCACCCGCAGGTCAAGGTGCGCGACGCGCGCTTCAAGAAGGCCGTACACGACTCCCTGCGCGCCCTGCCCGTCCAGTACGTACGCAAGCTGGCCACCTACTGGACCACCGGCGCCAAGGAGCTGATGTCCACCGACGAACACGCCACCTACGCCCTGATCACCCTGAAAGGCGCCAAGCAGCAGGCGTACGCGGCGATCAAGGACCGGCTGCCCGTCGCGAACCTCCAGGTCCAGGTGGGCGGCTCGGTGCCGCTCCTGAAGGAGCTGAACGACCAGACGGCCGCCGACCTGGCGCGCGCCGAGGCGATCTCGATGCCGGTGCTGCTGGTGCTGCTCGTGGTGGTGTTCGGCAGCGTGGTGGCGGCCGGGCTCCCGCTGCTCGTCGGGCTCTTCGCGGTGCTCGGCGCGCTCGTGCTGCTCAGGCTGCTGACCGAGGTGACCGAGGTCTCGGTCTTCTCGCTGAACGTCGTCACCATGCTCGGTCTCGGCCTGGCCGTCGACTACTCGCTCTTCGTGCTGAACTCTTTCCGGGAGCAGATCAGGTCCGGTGCCCCGACCCAGGAGGCCGTGGTGCGCACCATGGCGACCGCCGGGCGTACCGTCGCCTTCTCCGGTTTGACGGTGGCGACCTCGCTGCTGGGGCTGCTGCTGTTCCCGCAGATGTTCCTTCGCTCGATCGGGCTGGGCGCGGCGGCCGTGGTGCTGGTGGCCATGGTCGCGGCGCTGGTCGTCCTGCCCGCCGCGCTGTCCGTCCTGGGTCCCCGCGTGGACGCCATCCGCATCACCCCCGACTTCGGCTCGGCCCGCGTGGGTGCCGGCCTGTGGCACGCGATCGCCTCCAGCGTGATGAAACGGCCCGTGCTCTACCTGGTCGCGGTCACCTCCGTACTGCTCGCGCTGGCCGGGCCGTTCGCCCACGTACGGTTCGGCAACGTCGACCGCCGGGTCCTGCCCGCCGCCGCCGAGAGCCGCCGCGTCGCCGAGACCGTCGACCGCGACTTCGCCAAGAACTCGATGGCCACGATCGACGTCCACGCCCTCATCGAACGCTCCTTCACCACCCGCCCCGCCGCCGTCGGCCCCCTCGGCCAGGGCTACACCCCGATCAGCGCCGTCACCCCGATCGACCCCACCGACGCAAAACCCCTCGCCGACCGCCTGCGCAAACTGCCCGGCGTCACGGGCGTCGACCTGGCCGGCCTCTCCCAGCCCAACGGCGCGGTACGGCTGGCGGTCCGCTACTCCTACGACCCCATGTCGGCCCAGGCCCAGAACCTGGTGACCCTGATCAGATCCATGACCCCGGAGCCGAACATCCGGCGGCTCGTCGTAGGCGGCCCGACGGCCGCCCAGATGGACCTCCTGTCGAGCCTGCTGTCCAGGTTGCCGTGGATGGCGCTGGTGGTGGGCGGGGTGACGTTCCTGCTGCTGTTCGCCGCCTTCGGCTCCATCGTGCTGCCGCTCAAGGCCCTGCTCATGAACGTCCTGTCGATCGGCGCCTCGTTCGGCGTGATCGTCTGGGCCTTCCAGGACGGCCACCTGGCTGCTTGGCTGCACTTCACGTCGACGGGGACCATCGAGGCCACGGTGACGGTATTGATCCTGGCGGTGGTGTTCGGGCTGTCGATGGACTACGAGCTGTTCTTGCTGTCGCGCGTACGGGCGGAGTGGCTGCGAACGGGCGACAACACGGCCGCGGTGGCGACAGGGTTGCAGCGGACCGGCGGCGTCATCACCAGCGCGGCACTGTTGCTGCTGGTGGTGATCGGGGCGTTCTCGACGGCTGGGATCACGATCGTGAAGCTGCTCGGGGTGGGCATGTTCGTGGCGATCGTGGTGGACGCGACGCTGGTGCGGGCGCTGCTGGTGCCGGCGACGATGCGGCTGTTGGGCGGGGCCAACTGGTGGCTGCCGGGGGTGTTACGGGGGGTGCATCGGCGGATCGAGTTCCGCGAGGGGCCTCCGTCTTCGGGAGGGCCCTCTTCGGCTCAGTTGCCTGCTGGGCTTCTCCCGGACGCGCTTTCCCCGCCAGCGCCGTCCCCGGGCGCCGCGTCGGCGAGTGCGGACGGCGGCGGGAGTCGGCGCCCTGAGACGGCGAGCGGCCCGCGTCCCGGGAGGGCGATCAAGCCCAATCCGGACGGCCCCGGCTGGTGCTGGGCGGAAGATGGCCCTGGGACAGCGGCGCCGGTGACCGTCAACGGCCGCCCAGCCATCTTCGGCGTGGACACCGACCCCATACCGGTATCCGCCGAACACGACCCCCCTGCCGCCCTCCCCGTCCCGCGCCCCGCCGCACCACCCGTCAGAAAGCGCCCCTACAGCGCCGCCGAGCCCGCAGTCTCCAAACGACCGCAGGTCACCGCCCGCCCGACCCCCCAAAGCCCGGTCGGCGCCGATACCGCCGACACCGCATCTGCTCCCGACGACCCGGGTGCCCCTGGCTCCAGGCGTGCCGCTGGTACGCGGCGCCCGACCTGGGAGAAGGTCACCACCGGTCGTACCAGGGTCGTCAGGGCGAACCCCAACGGACCCGGCTGGACCTGGGCGGAGGTGGACATGTGACCTTGACCGTCGCCCCTGTCCAGCCCGCCACCCGGTCCCGGCTGCTCCTGACGGTCGTCGGCTTGGCCGGGTTCGTGACGACGCTGGACAACACCGTGGTCACGGTCGCCCTGCCCAGCATCCAGCGCGATCTCCACACCCGCCTGAGCGCGCTCGAATGGGTCGCCACCGGATACATTCTGATGTTCGCCGGCCTCATGATCGCCGGCGGCCGCCTGGCCGACGTCTATGGACGACGCAAGGTGCTGCTCATCGGGCTCACCATCTTCACTGGGGCATCGCTCGGCGCCGGTCTGGCCACGTCGATCGAGCCCTTGGTCGCCGCGCGCCTGGCCCAGGGGGTGGGGGCGGCACTCATCCTGCCCGCGACGCTGGCCGTCTTGGCAGGGCGGCCCGACCGCTCGCTCGGGGTGGCCATCTGGATGGCGTCCGGCGCCGGTGCCCTCGCGTTGGGACCGGTGCTGGGCGGGTACCTGAGCGAGCACACCCATTGGAGCTGGGTGTTCCTGATCAACGTCCCCATGGGAGCGGCCGTCATCGCGCTGGCCACCTTCGCAATACCGGAAACACGCGCTGAGCCTCCCGCCGGGCAGCGGGGTCAGGTGGATGTGCCTGGGTTGTTGGCGTCAGTGGTGTTTTTGGCTTCTGGGACGTTCGCGCTGATCCACGGGGGCGAGTACGGCTGGGGGTCGCCGCCGATCCTGATAGCGGTGGCCGGGTGCGTGGGTGGGGGGCTGCTGTTCCTGGTCCTGGAGCGTGGGGCGCGGGCGCCGATGGTGGAGTTGGGGCCGTTCGCGGGCCGGAGCTTCACGGGTGGGGTGCTGGCTCAGGTGCTGTGGGGGCTCGGGGTCAACGGAGTGTTCTTCTATACCGCGCTGTTCCTGCAGGGGGTGCTCGGGTTCACGCCTACAGCCTCCGGGATGGCGTTCGTGCCGTTGGCGTTGCTCGTGGTGGTCGTCACGCCGCTGGTGCCGGTGGTCGAGCGGCGGCTGGGGAGCGGGAGGACGGTCGCCTGCGGGTTGGTGCTGGTGGCGGGTGGGATGGTGGGGGCGGCGTTCCTGGAGGCGGGGGACGGATGGGGGCGATTGGTGCCCGCTGTCTGCGCGATCGGGGTGGGGTCGGCGCTGACCATGCCGCTGGGGTCGGCCGTGCTGGGGGCGGTGCCTGAGTCTCGGGCCGGGGTGGCGGGTGGCATCTTCTCCGTGAGTCGTGAAATTTCCGGCCTCTTCGGGATCGCGGCCATCGGGGTGATCGTCCACGAGGCCGGAAGCTTCTCCCAGGGGTACGCGCTCGGACTGCTGGTCGCGGCGGCCCTCGTACTACTGGGCGCGTTGATCGCCTTGCTGACACTGCCGTGAGCAGATCGGCCGTGAGTGGTCGGCCAAGACGGTGACCCGCGCCTGAGGGCCGGCCGAGGACCCGCTGGTGAAGGCGGGTCGCGTGTGAGAGCGAGCGGGACGAGAAGGCAGGTTGGGCGTGATGGTGACCCGCGCGTAAGGGCGGGCTGGGCGTGACGGCGGGCAGAGCCGAGAAGGCAGGCTGGGTGTGAGGGTTGCGGTGCTGGCTCTGGGGTCGCGGGGGGACACTCAGCCGTGCGTGGCGCTGGCCCAAGGGTTGGCCGCGCGTGGGCACGAGGCCACGCTCGTGGCGTCCGAACGCTTCGGGCATCTGGCCGCAGGTGAGCGTTTATCGGGCCTGTGGTTTGTGCCACTGGGGGTGGATCCGGTGGCGATCGTCGAGAGTGACGAAGGGCAGGCGTGGTTGCGCAGCGGGCCGCTGGGGTTCGTGCGGGGCTTCAGGGCCGTTCTCGAACCGCTCGCCGCGGAGCTCGTCGCCCAGGTGGACGACGCCTGCGCCGACGCCGAACTGGTCCTGGCGCCCGCGCTCGGCGCCATGGGCAGGCACCTGCACGAGAGGTACGGCATGCCGTACGGGATCCTGCAGTTCCAGCCCAGCGAGCCGACCGGCGAGTTCCCGAACCCGCTGATCCCGTGCCGGACCCTGGGCAGGGTCGGCAACCGGGCCAGCTTCGCCGTGGTCGAGCGGCTTGGCTGGCTGATGCTGGGCCGCATGATGAACCGGCTGCGCGAGCAAGTGCTGGGGCTGCGACCGTTGCGGGGGAGCCCGTTCGCAGCCGACCGGCGGGATCGGGTGCCGGTGTTGTGCGGGGTGAGCCCGCTGGTGGTGCCCAGGCCGCGCGACTGGCCCGACTACGTCCACCTGACCGGCTACTGGCGCCTCCCGCCCAACCCAGAGCCGACCGCCATCCCGCTGCCCCCAGACGTCGCCGCCTTTCTGGATGCTGGACCGCCGCCCGTGTTCGTCGGGTTCGGGAGCATGGTGCCCGATGAGCCGGAGGCGGTCGCCGAGCAGGTGGTCGCGGCGCTGCGGTTGGCCGGGGTACGGGCGGTGGTCCAGGGGCTGCCCGTGGCCGCCTCGGCGGACGTCTGTCCGGTGGGGGAGGTGGCGCACGAGGTGCTGTTCCCGAGGATGACAGCCGTCGTGCACCACGGTGGGGCGGGGACCACGGCGGCGGGGTTGGCGGCCGGGGTGCCGAACGTGGTCTGCCCCTTTTTCTCCGACCAACCATTCTGGGGTCGCCGGGTGGCGGCATTGGGAGCGGGGCCGCCGCCGTTGCCTATTCGGGCGCTGAGCGGGCGGTCATTGGCGGCGCGATTGCTGGCCGTACCGGAATATCGCGAGAACGCGGCGCAACTTGGGGGGCTACTGCGGGTGGAACACGGGGTGAAGAACGCAGTGGATCTCATTGAAGGTAGCTGATCATCCAGATATTGTGCGATATGTCCGTGATCACCCCCTGGAGTAAGGCGCCATGCGACTGAGGAAGATTTTCGTCATCGGATTGGCACTCTCACTGCTGGGCATAGGCGTTCCAGCCTGGTCGGAGGACGATCCGCGCAGCTGCAACGACCTGATGTCCGGCGACACCCCGGCGTACGTCGTCTGCCGCTGGATGGCCACGCCCGACGAGGCACGGGACATCGCCAACTTCTGGCTCTCCAACGACGGCGAGCACATGCAGGAAGCCGGCCCGATGAGCCCGATCACCGTCGACTGCACCGAAGCCGGCAACGAGTGCGCCAACGACTCCGAGGGCGACGGCGAGCTGCACGACGTCGACTCGCCCGATGTCGAGGGCGCCGAGGACGGCGGCTCGCCCGAGTGCCAGTCCGCCGAGGACTGCTTCGTCAACCCCGAGGGCCTGTCCAAGGCCGAGATCCAGGCTGCCGAGAAGTCCGCCGGTGGCCAGGCCGTCAAGGCCGCCGCCGCGGCCGGGATGCGCGTCTGGATCGACGCGGAGCTGGCCGACGACTGGAAGGCGGGCAAGCTCGCCGAGGCGGCCAAGAAGGTCGCCGCGGTCGCGGCGCAGCAGGGCGCCGTGGGGATCAGGTTCAGCTCGCAGCTCGGCTTCAACAAGACGTTCGAGACGGCTGACGAGATGGACAAGTTCGTCACGGAGGCCACGACCACGCTCCGCAACCTCGCGCCGGGCAAGAAGCTGGCCGTGCACACGGTGGTGCCGGTGCTCGGCTGCGGTGCCAACGACACGTGCAAGGCCGAGGTGACCAAGAAGTACCCGCTGCTCGACCCCGAGCGGATCGGCGCCTGGCTCACCAAGGGCCTCGTCGACCAGCTCGCCCTGGACGGCGGGCACCTGGCGACCGAGTACGCCACCTGGAAGATCGACGCCACCGAGGCCCAGCGCAACCAGTGGATCCAGGTCAGGGCCCGCGCCTGGGACGCCTACGGTCAGATCGCCGCGGAAGACGCGGGCTTCGCCGCCGTGGGCTCGCCGCAGCTCACCGCCGAGCAGGCCACCAAGTCGATCACCGACCGCATCGCCACGCCGCTCCAGGCCGACGCCGCCGAGACGATCAACCTCTGGTCCCGCTGGCAGAACGACCAGGGCCAGGTCAGCAGGCTGTACGGCGAGAAGTGGGCCGAGAATGCCACCTGGGACCAGCTGAAGAAGCTGACCTCGATCCGTCCCCGGCTGGCCACGATCTACGACCCGTCGGCGCCGGAAGTCGACTCGGCCACGGACCTCAAGAAGCTGTCCGAGGTGTTCGGGCAGGTCTATCTGCACACCGCCTGATCAGCTCACTGTCCCGACCCTGGCGGCGAGGCGCTCGCGCAGCGCCGTCAGGCGGGAGATCTCCTCATCCAGGGCGGTGAGCCGGCGCTGGACGACTCCGGTGCCCTGGGTGCAGCCAGTACTGTCGTACGGCGGCAACGCGTCGCCCTCCAGAAGGTGGAGGCGTTCGGCGCAGCTGCGTACGTCCTCGACGGTCAGCCCCAGCGACAGCAGCTCGCGGATGATCCGCACCAGCGTCACGTCACGGGGCCCGTACTCCCGCTGCCCGGTCATCGTGCGCGGCGCCGGGGGCAGCAGCCCGCGCTGCTCATAGAAACGCAGTGCCCGAGGTGTCGTGCCCGCCGCTGCCGCCGCGTCGCCGATCCGCATCAGCCCTCCAAAGGTAACTACAGCTCTACGACGACGGCTCCGAGGTGCCGGCCGCCGATCATCTCGTGCAACGCCTGGGGAGCCTGCTCGATGCCCGGCACTCGTACGTGCGGAAACGTGATCTCTCCGGAACGCAGCCAGCCGCCGAAGCGCTCGGTCCACTGCGCTCGTGCCCGCGCGTCGTCCGGGGCGCTGAAGCCACGCATGGTGACGCCCTTGAGGATGAGCTGGTAGGTGTCCAGTTCGACCGGCGCCGTCGTACCGGTGCCGTGCGCCGACATCTGGCCGGACAGTGCACCGACCAGGACGAACCGTGCCCCGGGCCGGGCCACGGCCAGCGCCGCCTGGAGCTGTTCGCCGCCGACGTTGTCCAGGAGGACGTCGATGCCGTCTGGCGCGATCTTGGCCAGCTGCTCGCCGATCGGCTCCGCGCCGCGGATCACGGCGGCGTCGTACCCCAGCTCGGACACCAGCCGCTCAGCCTTCTCCGGTGAGCCGGTGCTGCCGATGACCTGGCCCGCGCCGAGCAGGCGGGCGATCTGCCCGGCCAGCGAGCCGACCGCGCCGGCGCCGCCGGAGACGAACACCGTGTCGCCCGGCCGTACCTCGGCGCCCAGGGTCAACGCGGCGTACGCGGTCCAGCCCTGTGCCAGATGCGCGACAGGGTTGGGCAGTGCGTCACCCAGTGGGGTGCATTGGGCCGCGGCCACGGCCGCGTACTCGCGCCACCCGAGCCAGTGCGAGACCAGCTCACCGGGGCGCAGCCCGCTGTCCGCGGGCGCTGACACGACCTCACCGATCGCCGCCCCGAACAGGGTGTCACCGGGGAGGAGCGGGGGAAACGGCGCGCCCTTCACCGACCCGCCGATCAGGGTGCGGAGTCCCGCGAAGACGTGGAAGAAGCGATTGCGGACCAGTACCTGGCCTTCGTCGGGCACGGGCAATGGCGTCTCGACGACCTCGAAGTGCTCCGGCCTCGGCAGGCCGTCAGGCAGGCTGGCGAGCCGGACTTCGCGGGACGTACGGGGCAAGGCTTCGCGGGACATGCGGGATAGGGCGGGCATCGACGCTCCTCAGCGGTGGGCAGGGGGCCCATATGGCGTCGCGACCCTAACCCTTGACCCATACGTCAAAGGCAAGTCGCACGATGAGGAGATGGTCGTGGCTCGCCGCCCTGGGGCACACGCCGCAGGCTGGATTTCCGATAGCACGAACTGACCAGACGGCTTGGGCCCGGGGAGCACGAGGGCCGGAAGGTAACCTCGCCGGAGGTGTGGGGACATGTCCCCACTGTCACCGCCCGAGCTCCATCGGCGCGGAGCGCCTGAAGGCGGTGACCATACTTACAGGGCCGGGCCCGATAACACGCGTCAACACACGCCGACAGCGCCCTCTGGCGAACGCTGCCCGCTTCAGATGGTGCCAGGCGGTTTCAGAGTTTGATCAGCTTGGCGTATGGGGTCGTGATGCGTTCCTGTCGTGATCCGAAGTCGATGAGGACGGCCTCGTCCTCGACACCGATGACCCGACCGAGACCGTAGCGGTCGTGGGACACCTGGTCGTGCATGCTGAACTGCTCGACCGGCGGCGCCGGAGGCGGGGGTTTGAAGGGGCTGGTGGGCAGGTGGCGCCGGGTCGCGGCGCTGGGTGGCTTCATCTACTCCAGTATGCGCCACCGCGAGATCTTAGAACGCCACATTCGCCGCAGTGGTTCGGTTTTCGGGCGTGAATACCCAGGAACATCGGCCTTATGCCCGTTTTATTGGCGTCCGGAAAGCCGCGGACAGGGGGTCGTCACCGCTCAGGGTCGGGGATTGGCCAACTGCCAGTCGCCCTGGCGGTCCGTCGTGTCCAGCTTGGGCGGGCCGCCGCCCGGCAGGCCCAGCGCGGCCAAGATCATGGGGTACGAGTTCTTGAACTCCCTGATCCAGTACGGCCAGGTGTGGGTGCCGTTGCCGTACAGGTTGAGGGTGTGCTGGATGCCCAGGCTGTTCAGGCGCTTGCTCAGGGCTTTGACCGTGTAGGCGGAGATGGGTTCGCCCAGGTGGGCCGGGTGCCAGGGGGAGCCGGGCGGGTCCAGGGGGCCCATGAAGCTGTTCGTGCCGCTCGACATGTAGATGGAGACGCCCCTCAGCCTCGGGGCCAGGGCCACGGGGTCGTTGGCCGCCCAGATCCGCCTGTCGCGGACGGGGTCGCCCCACAGGGCCTTGGGGTCCTGCTTCTCACTGGCCTGGGCGTTCATGATGATCGCCGGGATGCCGGGGATCTCGGTGGCCATGATGCCGCTGTACGCGCCGACGAAGCGGAACATCCCCGGATAGCGCGCCGCGTACTTCATCGCCCCGTACGCGCCCATCGACAGGCCGGCCACGGCCCGCCGGGTGCCCGCACGGTAGCCGATCTCCAGCAGCCGCCGCACCTCGTAGGTGTGGAACGTGGCCCACGCCGGTGTGCCGCCCTTGCCGCCGTTGTACCAGTCGGAGTAGTTACCGGCTCGGCCTGCTTCCGGCATGACGACCATGGCGTCCAGGTTCTCGGTGAAGCCGGCTATGTCGGTCATGCGGGTCCAGGAGGTGTAGTTGTCGGCGCCGCCGTGCAGGAGGTACAGGACGGGCCAGGTACGGTTCGCCTGCTTGGACCAGCCCTTGGGGAGCAGCAGTCGGACCGGCGTCATCAGGCCGATCGACGGTGAGGAGATGAGGAGGTCGAGCATGCGAGGGCTCAGCCACCGCTCCCGCACGACGCGGGCACTGCCGGGGAGGGCTTTCTGGCCGGCCATGTAGTTCGTCGCGGTCTTGGGGGCCGCCGTGGGGCGCCCGCCCTTGGCCTGTTGAGCGTCCGTGCCCGTGGTGGTCGATTTTCCGTCGGGCACAAGCGACCAGCCCGGATCGGCGAGTACGGGGGTGGCGTTCGAGCCGACGAGGAGCACCGTCGTCGCCAGTGCCAGTAGGGCGCGGGATCGCATGAGGGCTCCCCTTCGCAAGTGAGACCGGAGGCGAGGCTAGGGGCCCGGGTACCGGCCCAGCTATGCCCCAACGCAACGAAATATCGCCGTAGGGTGCGCTCTGCCGGACAAAACCGAGGGTTATCACTGGCGTGACAAATCGGACCCGAGGAATGTTCGGTACGGGCCTGCCCCGGTGCCACGGCGTGTGGGTATGTTGGCCGATCACCCGGCAGCATGGGAGCCCTCGTGAACGTACTGGGCGAAGCCGACATCCGCCGCTTCCTCACCGAGCGGATCGCGTCACGCGGAGTCGAGCGGGTCGATCCGGAACGGCCGCTGGAGGAGTACGGCCTGTCGTCACGTGACGCGGTGGCGATCGCGGGCGAGCTTGCCGAGCTGCTCGGCAGGCAGCTGAGCCCGACCCTGGCCTGGGAGCATCCGACGATCAACCGCCTGGCCCGCGCACTCGCGGAACCGCCTCAGGAGGACAGGACGGAGATCCCCGGCGACCTGGGTGAGCCGGTGGCGGTGGTCGGGGTGGGGTGCCGGTTGCCGGGCGCGCACGGCCCCGAGGCGTACTGGGAACTGCTGCTTGACGGGCGGGACGCGGTCGGCGAGGTGCCCGCTGGGCGGTGGGAGGCGTTCGACGACGGATCGGCGCGTACGGAGGAGGTACTGGCCGGGACGACCAGGCACGGCGGGTTCCTGGAGGGCGTGGCCGGGTTCGACGCGGAGTTCTTCGGGATCGCGCCGGGCGAGGCGGCGCTCATGGATCCGCAGCAGCGGCTGCTCCTGGAGACGGCCTGGGAGGCGCTGGAGCACGGGGGCATCGCGCCGAGGTCGCTGGGCGGCAGCCGTACCGGGACGTACGTCGGCATCTCCGGCGCCGAGTACGCCTACCTGACCAGCGCGGACCTGAGCGGCGTCGGCGCGTGGACGGCCACCGGCGCGGCCCTCAGCATCGCCGCGAACCGCCTGTCCTACCTGCTCGACCTGCGCGGCCCCTCGATGGCGGTGGACACGGCCTGCTCGTCCTCACTCGTCGCCACCCACCTCGCGGTAGGAGCCCTGAGATCGGGGGAGTGCGACCTGGCCCTGGCCGCCGGGGTGAACCTTTTGCTGTCGCCCCTGGTCACGGTGGCCTTCGACCAGGGCGGCGGTACGGCGGCGGACGGGCGGTGCAAGACGTTCGACGCGTCGGCGGACGGCATGGTGCGGGCCGAGGGCTGCGGCGTCGTCGTACTCAAACGCCTGACGGACGCCGAACGCGACGGCGACCGGGTGCTGGCGGTGATCAGGGAGACCGGCGTCAACCAGGACGGCCGCTCCAACGGCCTCGTCGCCCCCAACCCCGAAGCGCAGGAGGCCCTGCTGCGTGAGGTGTACGCAGGGCTGGACCGGGGGCCCGACTACGTGGAGGCACACGGAACGGGCACGTTCCTCGGCGACCCCATCGAGGCGCGGGCCATCGCCGGGGTCTTTCCCGGGCAGGTCCTGCTCGGCTCGGCCAAGACGAACCTCGGCCACCTGGAGGCGGCGGCCGGGGTCACGGGACTCATCAAGACGGTTCTGGCGCTGTGGCACGGCGTGATCCCACCCAGCCTCCACTTCCGGCAGCCGAACCCGCACATCCCGTGGGAAAGGCTACGGGTCGTCACCTCGCCGACGCCGTGGCCACGGGTGGACGCACGCGCGGGGGTGTCGTCGTTCGGCTTCGGCGGCACCAACGCGCACATCGCTCTGGCCGCCTATCGGGCGGTGGGGGAGGCGGCTTCCGCCCGCTCGACCGCCTCATCGGCCGCCCAGCCCGCCCTCACCCAGCCCGTCGCCGCCCACTCCGTCCTCACCCAGCCTCCGCAGCCCGCGCCTGCCCAGCACGTCTTCGTCCTCACCGGTGCTACGCCCGATCGCGTGCGGCAGTACGCCGAGACCCTGGCCGCATGGCAGCCCTCGGCCGACCTCGGCGACATGGCCCACACCCTGGCCAGGCGAGCCAGTGGCGCTCGCGCGGCCGCCGTTGTGACCGCCGCCGACACGGCCGAGCTGCGTGATCGCCTCGCCGCCGTCACGCCCCGGCCCGTCCCCCTGGCGCCGGTCGGCCCGGTGTGGGTCTTCAGCGGGTACGGCTCACAGTGGCCGGCCATGGGCCACCACCTGTACGAAACGGAGCCGCCCTACAAGCAGGCCATCGACGAGCTCGCGCCGCTGCTCCGAGCTGAGGCCGGCATCGACCTCCACACCACGGAGGCCCGGGGCGTGGCCACCGTCCAGCCCATGATCTTCGCCGTCCAGCTCGCCCTGGCCCGCCTGTGGCAGGCGTACGGCATCGAGCCCGCCGCCGTGATCGGCCACTCGATGGGCGAGGTGGCGGCTGCCGTGGTGGCGGGCGGCCTCGACCAGCACGACGCGGTACGCGTGATCTGCCGCCGCGCCCGCCTCCTCGCCAGCCTCGGCGGCATCGGTGGCATCGGCGGCGGTGGTGGTCGCCGTCACGGTGGTGGTCGCGGTCACGATGGCGGTCGCAGTCCCGATGGCGTTGGCGGCGGTCGAGATGGCGATGGCGGTCGCGGTGGTGGTGGGGCGATGGCCGTGGTCGGGGTGGCTGCCGATGAGGTGCCCGGTGACCTGTATGTGGCGGTTCATTCCGCCCCGCACCAGACCGTTGTCACCGGCGCTCCCGAGCGGGTCGCCCGGTTCGTGGCGGAGGTCGAGGCACGAGGGCTGTTCGCCAGAACACTCACCACCGAAGGCGCCGGACACTCACCCCAGGTCGCCCCTCTGCTACCGAAGATCAGGAACGAGCTGGCCGCCATCACCCCCGCCAAGCCGCGCCTGCCGTTCTACTCCACGGTCTTGGACGACCCTCGCGAGACTCCCACGTTCGAGGCCGCGTACTGGGCCGCGGGCGTGCGTCGGCCGGTTCGCCTCCTCCAGGCCGTACGGGCCGCCGCGGAGGACGGATTCACCGTCTTCACCGAGCTCAGCCCGCACCCCGTGCTGAGCCAGGCGCTCCAGGACACGCTCCCGGCCGCGACGATGATCACCCACTCCCTCGAGCGCCACCACGACCACGCCTTCCACTCCCAACTCGCCACCGTGGCCACCGCCATCACGCCCAGGACGCGCGGCCGGGTGGTGGACGTGCCTGGAGCGCCGTGGCGGCACACCCGCCACTGGGTCACCCCGTACCGCCGCCCGCCAGAGCACCGCCTGCTCGGCGCGCACGTCGAGACCCCGGCCGGACACGCGTGGACCACCGCGCTCGACGACCTCGCCGACGCGCCCTGGCGCCTGGTCCCGTCCGACTGGCACCGCCATGGCCACCCCGTGCTCCCGCTCACCGCCGTGGCCAGACTGGCGCACGCCGCGGCCGTGGAGGTGTACGGCTCAGCGGAGCCGCACGGCTCAGGGGAGCTGCACGGCTCAGCGGAGTCGCACGGTGTGGAGCTGTACGAGGTGGCCCTGCACGCGCTGCTTCCCCTGCCCGCGCAGGTGACGGTCACCCTGGCGGGTGCGCGGGTCGAGGTGACCGCCAAGAACGCGGCGGGCTCCTGGACCGTCTACGGCTCAGCCAGCCTCACGCAGCCGACCGCGCCGCCCAAGGCTCTGGACACACAGTCGGCTGAGCCGCCCGAGGCCCTGGAGAGGGTACGGCGGGTGGCGGCGGACGGCACGCTCCACGGGGTCGAGAGCCGGGAACTTCCGGCGTCGAGCATCCCGGTGCCCCTCGACGCCAAGCTCATCGAACGCGTCTGGGCCCCCGCCCCCTTGCCGACGGCTCCGGCGGGCGAGGTCCAAGAGGTGGCGGAAGGGTCGGGCGTTGTTGTGCGAGTTCCGCGGCTGCTGGAGCCGTCGGCGGCTCGGCGGCTGATCCTGGACCTGGCCCGCCTCGCCGACCAGGGGACACAGCTCACGATCGTCACCGAACGCGCTCAGGCCATACGGGACGGAGAAGCCGCCGATCCTGGTCCCGCCTCGCTGAGCGGGCTGGTCAGAGTGCTGGCGCTGGAGCGTCCCGAAGCCCGCGTCAGGCTGGTGGACATCGACGACCCCGGCGTGCTGCCACGGGAACTCGCCACCCCGACCGGAGACGACGAGGTGGCCTGGCGCGACGGCGTCCGCTACGCGGCCCGACTACGCCGCGCCACCCTGCCCCCGGGCCCGGCGACCTCCCGCTCGGCGGCCTCCGCCTCGACCCTTGGCCCGGCAACCCCCGGCTCCGGGGCCCTTGGCCCGACGGCCCCCGCCCCAGCGCCCCCTCGCCCGGCGGTCCCCGACCCGGCGACGCCGCGTTCGGCGACCTTGCATTCGGCCACGGCGGTCGCGGGGCCCGGGGGGTATGTGATCACCGGTGGGTACGGGAGGCTCGGGCTGGTCGTCGCGCGTCGGCTGGCCCGCCTTGGCGCCACCCGCATCGTGCTGAATGGCCGGTCCGCCACCCCCGTGCCCAGCGACCTCGCGGGTGTCGCCCAGGTGGTGGCGGGCGATCTGGCCGCTCAGGGTACGGCCGAGCGGCTTGTGGCGGCCGCGACCGAGGGAGGGGTACGGCTGCGCGGAGTCGTACACGCGGCCGGAGTCCTGGACGACCGTCTGGTCGCCGACCTTGACCCCAGCAGCCTCGAACGGGTCTGGGCCGCCAAGGTGGACGGCGCGCTCAACCTGCACCGAGCCACCGAACACCTGGACCTCGACTGGTGGGTGGCCTTCTCCTCCGCCGCCGCGCTGCTCGGGTCTCCTGGGCAGGCCGCTTACGCCACGGCCAACGCCTGGCTGGAGGCCCTCTGCCGACTGCGCCGCGCCCGGGGGCTGCCCGCCATCGCCATCGGCTGGGGTACGTGGGCCGGCGCCGTCACAATGCCAGGCGTCGAGCCGCTGACCGCCGAGGAGGGTGTCGAGGCGTTTGAGGCGTTGATCCAGCGGGACCGGTGTGCGGGAGTGGTCAGGATCGCCCCAGCTGCGGCCTTGTCGGTGTTTCCTGGGATTGGTCGCCTTCCGTACTTCTCTGATGTCGCCGACCTCGCTCCAGAGGTGCGGCGCGACCTCGGGCCTGAGGGAGTGCTGGCCACTGTCAGAGAGCGGGTCTCGGCCGTGCTCGGGGTGGAGCCGGTGTG
The DNA here is from genome assembly GCF_040659625.1 of Nonomuraea sp. NPDC049750. Lineage (NCBI taxonomy): Bacteria > Bacillati > Actinomycetota > Actinomycetes > Streptosporangiales > Streptosporangiaceae > Nonomuraea > Nonomuraea sp. NPDC049750. The sequence continues at coordinate 233,597 of NZ_JBFANB010000013.1, read as the reverse complement.
GCTCGACGAGGGCGCCGTGCTCACCGGCCGAGGGCTCGACTCACTGGCCGCCACCCGGCTGCGTGGCCTGATCGAGTACGACTTCGGCGTCACGATCTCGACGACACCGCTGCTCAACGGCGGGACATTGGGCGAACTGGCCCAGGCCGTCACCGCCGAACTGGGCCCCCCGCAACCCAAACCGCCACCCGCCTCAGCAGGTCGGGCGGACGCGGCCACAGATCCGGCGCCTGCCACGGCGGATCAGGACGCGGTGACGGGACCGCCGCGCGGCACAGCCGGACCGTCGGGTGCCGTCAACGGGCGTGCGGTGGTCGGGCCGAGGGACGCGGCGGAGCGGCAGGTGGTTCGGGTGCTGACCGGTCTGCTGGGACGCGAACCCTCGGTCACCGAGACCATCGCGCCGGACATGCTGGCGAAGGCCCTCGACCTTCTCCGCCTCGAACTCGGTAGACCGGTCGCGACAGGTGGCGGACAGGAGAGAGCGCGGGAGAGTGTGCGGGTGGCCGAGGTCGCCGATGCCGTACGCCAGGGCGAGGCAGCCGAAGCCGGGCTCGCCACCGTCAGACCCTTCACCGAACGAACCGGGACCAAACGGACCGACCGCACTGAGCGGACCGGCGGCAGGCCGCTGTTCCTGGCCCACCCCGCCGGTGGCACCACAGGTGTGTACGCCCTGCTGGCCGCCCACCTAGACCTCCCGGTCATCGGCCTGGAGCGGCTGGACGACGCGGCTGAGCTGGGTATCCCAGAGCGGGCCGCCCGTTACACCGAGGCCGTCAAACGGACCTGTCCGGGACCGTACCGGCTGGGTGGCTGGTCGTTCGGGGGCATCCTGGCGTTCGAGATCGCCAGACGGCTGGGCGGCGACGTCGAGCTGGTCGTGATGATCGACTCGGGGCTGCCCGAGCGGGTGTCCGAGGAGCGGCGGCGGGAGATCCAGGCCCGGCGGTACGTGGACTTCGCGGCCTATCTGCGCGATACCTACGGCGTCCGGGTCCGCCTCGACCCACGAGAGCTCCTGGCGCTCGACGAGCGCGGGCAGCTCGCGCTGGCCGAGGAGCGGATCGTGGAGTCCGGCGTGCCGGAGCTGCTCAGCCCGGCCATCCTGCGTCACCAGATCACCTCGCACGAGGACACCAGGGCCATCGACCGCTACGAGGCCGGACCGTACCTGGGCGACGTGCTCCTCTACCGGTCCACGGAGCGGACGCCCTGGGCGGTCGAGGACGTCCGGTACGCCCACGAGGACGATCCGGCACGTGGCTTCCGCCCGTACTGCCCGCGCCTGGAGATCATCGAGGTCCCCGGCGCGCATCACCTCAACCTGCTCGATCCACCCCATGTCGAAGGCATCGCCGCCGACCTGAAGAGGAGGCTCGCATGACGCTGGCAGAGGCCGTGGTGGCGGGCGCGGCGCCTGCCGAGCTGGCGAGCCTGGAGGTGCCCACGCGCTACCGCGCCGTACACCTCCGCAAGGACGAGGTCGGCATGTTCGAGAGCCCGGGCAAAGACGACCTGGGCAAAGACCGCCCGAACAAAGACCGCCCGGACAAGGACGGCCCGGACAAGGACGTGCGGAGGTCGCTCCATGTAGGCGAGGTGCCGATGCCGGAGCTGGCCCCCGATGAGGTGCTCGTCGCGGTCATGGCCAGTGCGATCAACTTCAACACGGTCTGGTCGGCGATGTTCGAGCCGATCCCGACGTTCGCCTTCCTGGAGCGGTTCGGCCGTACGGATCCCCGGCACGACCTGCCCACCCACGTGCTCGGCTCCGACGCGGCCGGGGTGGTGGTCAGGGCGGGTCAGGCGGTACGGCACTGGCGTCCCGGGGATCGCGTCGTCACCAGCCCCGCCTACCTCGACAGCCAGGACCCGATGGTGCAGCACGACGGGATGTTGGCCGCGGACCTGCGCGCGTGGGGGTTCGAGACGAACTTCGGGGGGCTGGCGGAGTTCGCGGTGGTCAAGGCGACCCAGTTGCTGCCCAAGCCGAGGCATCTGAGCTGGGAGGAGGCGGCGTGCAACATGCTGTGCGCGTCCACGGCGTACCGGATGCTGGTGGGCGAGCGCGGCGCGCGGATGAAGCAGGGCGACGTGGTGCTGCTGTGGGGAGCGACGGGCGGCCTCGGCGCGTACGGCGTGCAGCTTGTCAGGAACGGCGGCGGCATCCCCGTCGGCGTGGTGAGCTCACCGGAGAAGGCCGCGCTGCTGCGCGAGATGGGCTGCGAGCACGTCGTCGACCGATCGCGCTTCGACGACCTGACCGATGAGAAGGGCTGGCGCGGGCTGGGGGCGGAGGTCAGGCGGTTGGTGGGTGAGGACCCGGCCATCGTCTTCGAGCACACCGGAAAGGACACTTTCGGCGCTTCGGTATATGTCGCGAAAAAGGGTGGAAAGGTGGTCACGTGTGGCTCGTCCAGCGGGTACGACCACACCTACGACAACCGCCACCTGTGGATGCGGCTCAAGCAGATCATCGGCTCACACGGCGCGAACTACCAGGAATGCCACGAGACCAACCGCCTCATCTCGCTCGGCATGGTCCATCCCACGCTCTCCCGGGTGTACCCGCTGGAAGAGGCGGCGGACGCGGCGCGCGCCGTACAACTGAACCAGCACGTCGGCAAGGTCGGCGTGCTCGCGCTGGCCCCCGAGCAGGACCTCGGCATCGAGGACGGCCGTCTCCGCGAGCGCGTCGGAGAGGATCGGCTCAGGCTTTTCCGGGCCCAAAGTTCATGATCGAGGCCCGGCGGGCACGGAGCACGATCTCCAGCTCGAAGCGGATGTCCGGATCGGCGAGCTGGTCGCCGTAGAGCTCCTCCAGCTGCCGCAATCGGTAGCGGACCGTCTGCGGATGTACGTGCAGCCGAGCCGCCACCTCACCCGCCCCCCGGCCGTACCGCAGCCAGGCCAGCAGTGTCTCCGCCAGCCGGTCCTGCTGCGTGGGCCGCAGGTGGGCCAGTGGCGCCAGGCGTACCTCCGCCAGCGCGTTGACCAGCTCCTCGTCCTTGAACACCACCAGCGTCGCCATGTGGTCCGCGCAGTGCAGCAGGCCGCGCGGCAGCACGCCGCGCCCGGACAGCTCCAGCGCCTCGGCCGCCCAGCGCAGCGACGCCGCGGCGGCGGTCAGGGGCACGGGCGGCCCGATGGCGCCCAGGTAGCCGCGGAGCGCGGTCTCCAGCATGCGCGCCTGGCCGGGGCCGTTCGGGTCGGGTATGAGCAGGCAGGGCGTGGCTCGGTCCAGGCCCATCAGTACGTCGGGCGGCATCGCGGGTGAGCGGCAGGTGCCGTGCTGGTCGTCGAGGGCGACGCAGGCCACGGTCTTGGGCAGCCGCCACCCGGCGGCCTTGGCCAGGTCGGAGATGGCCTCCGCGCCGGCGGGCGGCCGGCTCAGCAGCAGGTCGAGCAGGCGGTTGCGGCGGCGCTCGATCTCGCCCGCCGCGTGCGCCCTGGCCTCGTCGAAGCCCTCGGCCGCGGCGTCGGCGAGCTGGTCGAGGTAGACGAAGATGGCCTCGCCCAGGTCGTACAGGGACTGCGGGGAGAGCCCTAGAGTGTCGGCGATCTCGGTGAGCCGCCGCCAGCCGACCCTGGCGCCCAGCCGCATCGCGGCCTGCAGCGGCTCCAGGTTGCGTCCCTCCGCCGCCTCGCCCTTGCCGATCATGCGGAACGGCTCGGGGTCCCAGGGGGCGCCGGGGTCCTCGATGTGGTCGAGGAAGCCGTCGATGGCCTGCTCGACGGCCATCCTGACGACCTTGATGTAGACCTCGTCGGACGGTCTGGCGTACTCGGGGATGCGAACCTGGATCTCCGCGATCACCTCGGCGGAGATCCGGCCGATTCCGGCCCTGAGCGTCTTCACGATGTCCGCGGAGATCCGGGTCTCGCTGGTGTCACTCTTGATGGCCATCGTCCCTCCTGTCGCCATTGTTACCCGTGCGGCAGAGGTTTGTGTAGCAAGTGCTTGTTTTACCTCTGCAGGAAGGCGCCAAACTCTTCCACGTCGATCAGGCCGTCCCCGTCCTTGTCGAGCCTCTCCACCCCGGCGTGCGCGGCCTCCAGCGTGATCGGCTGACCGAGCACCTCCATCAGCCCGACCAGCTCTTCGGCGGAAATCCGGCCGTCATTGTCAACGTCGATCAGATCGAAGGTGATCGTGTAGTCGTCGCTCATGGGTAGCCCTTTCGCGGGATCCGTATCGGTCAGACCTTAGTGGCGCTCTCTCGAAGCGCGTCGATGAATGCCCTGACTTCTCGTCTTTTATCGCCGGAGCGCCAGGCGATGGCCAGCTCACCCGGCGGGAGGCCGGCCACCGGGCGGTAGACCAGGCCCGGCCGCGTGTAGAGCGCGGCGTTGCCCTCGGCCACCAGTACGACGCCCAGTCCGCTGGTCACGGCCTCGAACACCTCTTCAGGCGTGTTGGCCGTGAACCCGATGACCGGTTCGTCGGCCCGGAGGTCGCGGGCGAGCCAGTAGTCGCGCAGCGGCCCGGCCGAGGCGGGCAGCGCGATGAACGGCTCGTCGCGCAGGGCCTCGAACGGGATCTCCGCCAGTCCGGCGAGGGGGTGATCGTCCGGCATGGCCACGCCTCTGCCCTCAGTGGCCAGAACATGCGTGCTCAGCCCCTCCGGCACGGGCAGCCAGATGAAGGCCACGTCGGAGCCGCCGTCGGCCAGGCCGCCGCTGGGGTCGTCCCAGCCGACCAGCCGCAGTGACACCTCCCAGCCGGGCATCGCCGCGCGGAACAGGCGCAGCGCCTCGTGCTGCAGCCCCCGCCCGACGGCCGTCTGCATGCCGATGACCAGGGTGCCCGTGGGCGCGGCGGCCCTGGCGGTCTCCAGCCCGGCGCTCCACCGGTCAAGCAGCTCGCGCGCTACCGGCAACAGCGCCTCGCCCTGCCTGGTGAGGACCACTCCGGTGGGTACGCGCTCGAACACGTCGAAGCCGAGCTGCCGTTCCAGCGCTCTCAGCTGCTTGGACAGCGCGGGCTGCGAGACGAACAGCCGCTCGGCGGCCCTGGTCACATTCAGCTCCTCGGCGACCGCCACGAAATAGCGCAAGTCACGCAAGTGCACGTCCATAACCGATGGTTATAGCAGAAGGACTTGGACGCGCCGCCCGTACCGCAAGCAGGATGAACCACATGAAGACCCGTGAACTTGGCAACAACCTGACGGTCCCCGCGATCGGTTTCGGCGCCATGGTGCTGTCCCCCGGCGTGTACGGCGACATCGACGACACCCGCGCGGAAACGGCGCTCAAGGCGGCACTCGACGCCGGAGCGGTACACATCGACACCAGTGACGCCTACGGCGTGAACGGCCACAACGAACGCCTGGTCGGCCGGGCGATCAAGGGGCGACGCGATGAGGTGGTGGTCGCCACCAAGTTCGGCCTGGCCATCCCGGAGGGTGAGGCGAGCAGGTCGCACCCCGTGGGCTACGCGTTCGGCGAGTTGCGGGTGAACGCCGAGCCGAGGCTGGTCCGCCGCTACGCGGAGCGGAGCCTGCGCAACCTGGACACCGACGTGATCGACCTCTACTACGCGCACTACGTGGACCCGGGCGTACCGATCGAGGAGACGGCCGGGGCGATGGCCGAGCTGGTCGAGGCCGGTCTGGTCAAACACCTCGGCCTGTCGAACGTGACCGCCGACGAGCTGCGCAGGGCACACGCCGTGCACCCGGTGGCGGCCGTACAGAACGAATGGTCGATGTGGCGGCCGGTCGATCCCGACCTCCTCAAGGCGGCCCGCGAGCTGGGCGTGGGGATCGTGGCCTGGAGCCCGCTGGGCAACGGCTTCCTCACCGGCACCGTCCAGCGGCTCGGCGAGGGCGACTTCCGGCACAACGCGCCCCGCTTCTCCGCCGACAACCTGGCGAGCAACAACGACCGCTACGCCCCGATCAGGGACCTGGCCACCCGCCTGGGCATCACCCCGGCCCAGCTGGCGCTGGCCTGGCTGCTGCACCAGTACGAGCACGTGGTGGCCATCCCGGGCAGCCGCACGCCCGCGCACATCGAGGAGAACCTGGCCGCCGCCGACCTGGTCCTGCACCCCGACACGCTGGCCCGTATCGACGAGGCACTCGCCGGTTTCGAGGTGACGGGCGGCACACTGCTCTGAAATGATATCTATCTTCCTGTGTGTACGGTATCGTTTTGAGGGAAGGCTGGCTAACGGAAGGGTCCTGTCATGTCCCGAACTGTCATCGACCTCGATGACGAGATGGTGGCCGAGGCCATGCGCATCTACGGCACAAAGACCAAGGCGAAGGCTGTGCGCATGGCCATGGAGGATGCCGTCAAGCGCCATCTCCGTCAGGAGCTCGCGAACGCGATCAAGAGCGGGGAGCTCGACCTCAGCGAGATCGTGGAGAACACCGGTCCCCGCAATGCCGACGGCACCCTTCAGCGCTCCACGCAACAAGGTGCCGCGTGACCGATTACCTCGTTGACAAATCGGCGCTCGCGCGGTGGGGCAATCCCTCCGTCGGCCGGGTTCTGGACGATTTCAGTGACCGGGGCGTCTTGGCCACCTGCGCGGCGGTGGAATGGGAGATGGTCTACAGCGCTCGCAACAAGCCGGACATGGCCCGTATCCGCTTCCTGCTGCGCGGCTTCAACTTTCTCTACTGCGGCGACGAGGTGTTCGAGCGCGTGCTCGAGGTTCAGGGCGTCGCGTTGGAGCGTGGTTTTCACCGTGCCCTGTCCATGGCGGATCTCCTTATCGCCGCCACTGCCGAACGTCACCGGGCGACCGTGCTCCACTACGACGGTGATTTCGATATGGTCGCGTCGATCACCGGCCAGCCCACCCAGTGGGTCGTGCCCACAGGGACAGCAGACCGGGTGCTCTGAATGTGTACGCCGCGCTTTATCACGCAGGAATGCGGATGGCCTCGACCCAGGCGGGCGGGAGCGGCGGATCCGTGCCGATGAGCGCGGCGATGAGGCGGGCCGACGACGGTGCGTCGGGCCACGGAGTGAAGCCGTCGGTCAGCACGATCACGACGCCGACCCGTTCGGGCAGAGCGAGGGCCGCACTGATGCCGACCCGCATGTCCGTGCCACCCCCACCGGCGAGATCCACCTGCTGCGCGGACGTCACCCGAGCGGCGGTCTGTACGTCGGCATCACAGGCGAGCACCGTGACCCGATTACCGCCGACCCCGACCTCCCGCAGTACCCCGGTGACCTCGGCAAGGGCCGCCGCCAGGTCGGCCTCGCCCATGGACCCCGAGGTGTCGATGACGATCGCGACGGCCGGCAGTGGGCGGCGCAGGCTCGGCAGCACGACGCCGCGCAGCGCGGCGGTGCGGCGGGACGGGCGGCGGTAGGTGTAGTCGACCGCCCCGGCGGCCCAGGCGACCGCCTCCCGTACGGCGCCCGCCAGCACGCGGCGCCAGTCGACCGTCGGTTCCAGGATCTGCTCCGCCCAGCGTTGCCAGCCGGCCGGGAGGCTGCCGCGGTTGCGCCGGTGGGCGCGCATCGCCTCGGCGGTATGCCGGCGCAGAGCCTCGACCTCGACCGTGCTGACGCCGCCAGGCCCGCCGTCACCGGTGATCTCCCAATCACCCGGTGAGCCGTGGGCGCCGGAGCCGCAGTCGGAGCAGACGGCGGACGGCGGCAGCCGCGGAAGATACTCCTCGAACAGCCGTCCGGCCGTCAGCCCGAAGGTGCCGGGTTCCACCCGGCCTTCCGGCAGTGCCAGCCCGTCGGCGAGCAGGTCATCGTTGATCTCGCAGTCCTGGGCGACGTTCACGCGCAACCGGTCGCGCTGGTCGGTGGCCGGCAGCCGGTCCGCACGGCCGTGGTGGTCGCGCAGCACGTGCGAAACCTCATGGATCCATACGCCCGCGAGCTCGGGAACGGGCGTCGCCGCGACGAACGCCGGTGACACGTAGCACCGCCAGTGCCGGTCGACGGCCATCGTCGGAACGACGCTGGTCGGCACGACCGTCAGCGAGTAGAGCGCGGAGGCGAGGTACGGCCGGTCGCTCGCGGCACGGTAGCGCGCGGCGAGCAACTTGACCCGGTCGAATTCGGCCACGGGTCAGCGGGCGCTCGGCAGCGCGCCGGACAGCTGGAGCAGATCGAGGAAGGCGTCAATGCCGCTCGGCACCGGCCAGTCGGTGTCGCGCATCGCCGCGAGATCCCCGGCGGCCCGGGCCGCGACGTCGGGTACGCCGGCGTCGACGGCCTTGGCCAGCACCGCCCAGCCGGCCTCCCAGCGCCGCCGCGTGAGGTCGCTCTGCACCGCCGAGACGACGGCCGTCAGGAAGGCGAGCTGCCGGTCGCCTCTCTCCGGTAGTGCGAAGGCGTCCGGACTGGCCAGAACGCGGTCCGGGTCGGGCAGGTCGAGCTGTTCGAGGTAGGCCAGCAGCTCCAGACCTGCGCCGTCGCCCACCGCGCCGATCACCGCGGCCGCGACCGCCTTCTGGTCGGAGCCGGCGGCGTACCCGACCGCCAGCAGGCCCAGCACCATCTCCCAGGTACGCGGCGACGGCCAGGCGCGACCCCGGCTCTCCGCGTCGCCGGGCAGATGATGGGCCAGGCCAGGCCGGGCGGTGAGGAACCCGGAGACCACCCCGCGAGCGCGGGCGACCGCGCTGGACACCCGGGCCGGGTCGATGAGCGGCAAGGGCACGGCCGGCCAGGTTCCGGCCATGCCTCGTGCGACCGTTCGCGGGTCGTGCGTCCACTGCAGGTGGACGAACCGGTTCGCCAGTGGCGGGCTGAGGTGCCAGCCGTCCGCGGCGCTGGACGGCGGGTTGGCGGCGGCGACCACCCGGACCGTCTCCGGGAGCGGCAGGCTGCCGACCCGGCGTTCGAGGACGACCCGCAGCAGCGCCGCCTGTACGGCAGGGGGAGCGGAAGACAGCTCGTCGAAGAACACGACGCCGCGCCCGGCCGATGCCAGCCGCACCGCCCAGTCCGGTGGGGCCATCGGCACCCCGGTGGTGGCCGGATCATCACCGATGATCGGAAGGCCGGCGAAGTCGGAGGGCTCGTGCACGCTCGCGATCACCGTCTCCAGCGGGACGCCGAGCCCGGCGGCCAGCTGCTGGAGGCCGGCGGACTTGCCGATCCCCGGCTCGCCCCACAACAGCACGGGCAGGTTCGCCGACACCGCGAGCGCCAGCGCCTCCAACTGCGGGTTCGCGGCCGGCTCCGTCCGCTGGGAGCCGAGCCGGCGGACCAGCTCATCGGCCGCGGCCAGCGGATCCGGTGTGCGGTTCTCATCGGTGACGTTCAATGTTCCTCGTTCTAACGGTCCCGGTCCAGCAGGAAGTCCAGGTCGGTGCGCTTGTAGGAGCGGATGAGCTGGGGGAGCGACCGGCCCTCGTCGTCGGTGACGTCGGGGTTCGCTCCGGCGGCCAGCAGCGCCCGGACCAGCGCGACGGAGCCGTTGTCCCCGACCGCCACGTGCAGCGCCGTGCGCCGGTTGTGGTCCTCGGCCTCGAGGTCGACCCCGGCCGCCAGCAGGCGCGGCAGCAGAACCTCGTGGTCCAGGTGGATCAGCGCGTGCAGGAGCGTGCGGCGCCGGCCGTCACGGAACCGGGGGTCGACCCCGGCGTCGAGAAGCCTGAGCACTCCCGGCGTGTCACCGTGCTGGGCGCGCGTGTACAGCTCCCGCCGCTGCTCCCGCAAGGCTTTCGGCAGCCGCCCCTTGCCGGAGGACACCGCCTGCGCCACGGCGAAACAGCCGGCGACCGCGCCGCCGAACGCCCGCATCGCCTGCTCGCGCCGCTGCTCGTCCGCGCTGTGCGGCACCCGCAGCGCGCCGTCCTGGAAGGACACCTCGTGCCACTCACCGCGGCAGCGCACCCGAACCCGGGACGGGAGCCGCGGATCCGGCGGTCCGACCGGATCGGCGGGGTCCGCACGCAGCGGGAAGAGCGCGTCCCGGACCAGCGGATGCAGCCGGTCCGGATCCGCGTCGCCGTGCCGGAGTACGTCGAGGTCCGGCAGCCGCCGCCAGCACGCCTCGGGCAGCACCGGGGTACCGGAGATCTCCTCGGGGTCGGTGATCCGGATCCGCAGTTCGCCGACCCACCTGCTGCTTTCGAGCAGCAGGGAGTAGTAGGAATGCGGAATCTGGAAGCGACGCCCGAAGCCCTCGCGGATGAGCAGCCGGATCTCCGGCTCGAGCCTGGTCAGCGCTAACGGGAGTTTCTCCAGGACAGGCAGCGGATCGAGCAGGCCCCAGCGGCGCTTGAGCGGTGACGGATCCAGCGCGAGCCCCGCCGCGGCGAACGCCGCCTCGACCTCCCCTCGCTCATGCAGCAGGGTCACCCATTCGGCGCGGGTCGGCGGGTCGGCGGGACCGGGGTCGGCCGTGGGCAGTTCCTCGGCGGCGCGCCGGGTCCCGTCCGCGTTGAAGAACGGTGGCCGGTCTCCGCCACCATGGCGTTCCAGCAGCGCGCCGCTGTGCCGTACATCCCACAGGTGCCGCAGCATGGTCCAGTTGTGGACGCGCCGATGACCGCCCGAGCTGAAGACATGGTCGATCCGGCCGAAGCACAGGAGTAGCCGCTGCGGCCCGTCCACCATGGAGGGCGTGGTGACGTCCAGATAATGCAGGGCCTTGTCCGCACCTAGGTAACCGCCCAATGTCACCGTCTGGCCGGTGCGGATCGTCGTACGTCCCTCCAGGACGCGGGGCAGATGCCAGCGCAGCAGGTCCGGTGCGAAATGGCGGAGGTCGTCCTCGACGGCGACCGCGACGGCGCCGCCATGCTCCCGGGCGATGCCGGCCAGGTCGAACGCGACGTCGACGTTCGCGGCGGCGCAGGCGCCGCGCCAGTCTCCGTCGAGACGTCGCTCGGTGGCCCGCTCGATCATCCACCGGGGAACGGCGTACCGCAGGATCCGCCGTCGGCTCGACGCCTCGTCCGGTGGGTACGACGGCGTGCGGCGCCGGGCTGCCTCGGGCGCGGGGTTGGGGACTGGCGTGCTGACGGCGTTCACTGTTCCTCAGTGAGTTCCGGATACTCGCGTTCGATCCGATCCTTGATGAAGCCCAGGTCATAGCGATCGAGCATGACGATCAGTCTGTAGAGCGAGACGGCCTCGCCCTGGATCTCGCCGGTCAGGTCGATCCGCGCCCCCGCGGTGAGCAGCGCGTGGACGAGTGCCACCGAACCGTCCCCGCAGATCGCGGAGAACAGTGGCGTGCGCTGGTCCTCATCTCTGGCATCGATGTCCAGGACCGCCGCCAGGAGCCGCCCGAGCAGACCATCATGGTCGAGGTGTCGCAGCCGGTGGGTCAGCTCGCCCTTTCGAGGGCTGGGCACCCTCGGATCGACGCCGGGATCGAGCAGGTGCAGCATGTGGAGCAGGGTGCGCTGTCGGCCATCACGGACGCGTGGATCCACGCCGGCGTCCAGCAGTCGTAGGACTCCCGGGAGGTCGCCGTGCTGGGCCCGCGCGAAAAGGTCCCTTCGCTGGTCGCGCAGGGCCTTGGGCAGCCGTCCGGTTCCGGACGTCCACGCGTGCCGTGCGGCGAAGCATCCGGCGATCGCGCCTCCGAAGACCCGCATGGCGTCCTCCCGCTGCTGCTCCTCCGCGCTGTGCGGAATGTGCAGGACGCCGTCACGGAAGGACGCCTCGTGCCACTCGCCGCGGCAGCGGATCCGGGTCGGCTTCGGGAGCTCCGGGTCGGCCGCAGGAACGCCGGGTACGGCGCGGCTCGGGAACAGGGCTTCGTGTACGAGCGGATGGAGCCGCTCCGGCGGATAGCCGTCCCGCAGCAGGTCAAGGTCGGGCAGGCGGCGCCAGCACGCTTCGGGGAGCACTATGTCCGCGGGCTCCGTGCCCGTCTCGAATTTGACGACTCGGACGCGCAGACCCGCATCCGATCCGTCGGTCTCGAACAGGATCGCCGCGTACTGCCGGTAGGGAAGCCAGAAACGGCCGGTTCCCACCGAGGCGGCGAGGCGACGGATCTCCGCCTCCACCCGGGTCAAGGCGAGGGGCATCCGCGCGAGAACGTCGAGCGGATCAACGCGATTCACCCCGTAATAGGGATCGAGCTCGAGCGGCGCGGCGTCCAGGTCGATGCCGGCGGCTGCGAACGCCGCTTCGACCTCGCCACGTTCGTGCAGCAGCGTGACCCACTCGGTGAGCGACGCCGGGTCGGCGCGGCCAGGGTCGGCCGTGGGAAGCTCTTGCGCCCCGCGCGGTGTGCCGTCACCGTGGAAGAACGGAGCCCGCGCCTTGTCACCACCGCAGCGTTCACGCAGGTCGTCGCTATGGCGCACATCCCACAGGTGACGCGACGAGCTCCAGTCCTGGACGATGTCGCGCCAGAACGCGCAGTACGCCCAGTCGGTCTCCAGATAGGTGTCCTGCTGGTCAACCGGCCCGACATGCAGGCGCAGCCGCTGCGGACCGTGGACCATCCAGCGGGGCGTCTGGAGGTACAGGTACGGGGCGTCTGCGGCCCCGCCCGGCTTTCCCAGGACCATCACCTGGTCGGGCACGATCGTCGTACGCCCACGATCCAGGCGGGGCAGGTGCCAGCGCAGCAGGTCCGGGGCGAAGTTGCGCAGGTCGTCCTCGAGCGCCGTGGCGACGGCGTCGCCGTGCTCATTCGCGATCTCGGCCAGGTCGAAGGTGACATCGATGTTGGCGGCGGCGCAGGCGCCACGCCAGTCGCCCGCGAGCCGTCGTTCGGTCGCCTGCTCGACCATCCACGGGGGCACCGCGTACCCCCGTATCCGCCGCAACCGGGACGCCTCATGTGGCGGATACGAACGGGACGGCGTACGAGGTGGCGGACCGGCCGGTGAGGGCGCCGCGCTCACCGGTAGAGGCTCCCGATCGCGTGCAGGTCCGGATGGGTCCGGGCGGCGGGACGCAGCCGTGGCGCCAGCGCGCGCTTCACCTGGCGGGGCACGCCGGGGCCGAACCCGACGTATTCCAGCCGGGTGTCGTCGGGTACGGCGGCCAGCAGAGCCTTGGCGCCACGGCCGGTGATCCCGGTCCGGCGCAGCTCCAACCGGCGCAGTGGGCTGCCGGGCAGAGCCGCGGCCAGCACGGCCGCGCCCGTGTCTCCGGTGACGTTCGCGGGCGCGCCGAGGCTCCGCTCCGATGGCGGACGTCCCAGGTCCAGTGCCTCGATGCCGCTGAGCGCGTCGGCCAGCGCGCGGGCACCGTCCGGCCCGATGCCGTTGCCACCGAGGCCCAGGCGCACCGGCCGGGCGGGATCGGCCGCCGCGGCGAGCGTGGCCGCACCGGCGTCGCCGAGATGGTTCGCCGGAAGGTAGAGCTCGCGTACCCCGGCGTCCCGGATCAGCGCGGCCAGCAAGTCGCCGGACTCCGCGCCCAGCCCGTTGCCGCCCAGAAACAGCCGCTCGACCGGATGCGACCGCTCGGTGAGCACAGCCAGCAGCGCCCGCAGCCCCTCCTGCGTGAGCCCGGTGTTGACCAGGTCGAGCGTGCGGATCGTGGTGTTCCGGCGGAGCATCGCGGCGAGGGCGAGAACCCCGTCGTCGCCCACCGGGTTCCGCTTGAGCCACAGGGCGCGCACGGTGGTGTCCGTGGCCAGCCGACCGGCGAGCGCCCCGGCGCCCGCCGCGTCGATGCGGTTGCAGCCGAGGTAGAGGGTCTCCAGGCCGTGGCCGGGAACGAGCGCGTCGGCGATGGTCCGGGCGCCGTCGTTGCCGATGGCGTTGGTGCCCAGCAGCAGATGGACGGCGTGCGGCGAGGCCACCGCGACCGGGAGCAGCCGCGCCGCACCAGCCGGGCCGAGGCCCTGCTTGCACAGATCGACTCGACCATCGGGCCGTACGGTGCCGACCGGGAAGGTCTCGTCGGCCGCCACCCGGGTCGGTGCGGCCAGCCGGGCGACCAGCGGATCCAGGTCCGCCGGATCGGCCGGCGGCACGTCAAGGTGCTCGATCGCGGGGCAGCGTACGGGCGTCGGCTCCATCATCACCAATCCACCGGTCGGTAGTCCTTCAAGAACAGGCCGGACACCCGGTCCCCGCCCACACCGCGCACGATCGGGTCGTAGACCCGGGCGGCGCCGTCGATGACGTCCAGCGGCGGGCGGAATCCCGCCGCCCGCTGCGCGATCTTGTCCGGATGGGGGCGTTCGTCGGTGACCCAGCCGGTGTCGACGCTGTTCATGTAGATGCCCGAGGCCGCGTAGTCCGCGGCGGCGGTGCGGGTCAGCATGTTCAGGGCGGCCTTGGCCATGTTGGTGTGCGGATGGCGGACGGTCTTCTGCTCCCGGGAGAAGCTGCCCTCCATCGCCGAGACCTGTACGACGTACCGGTCCGGCCACGGCGAGGCCTCGAGCAGACCGCGCAGCCGGGACGTCAGCAAGAACGGCGCGAAGGAGTTCACCAATTGGACCTCCAGCCATTCGGCCGGGTCCACCTCGTGCAGCCGGAGACTCCAGCTGTTGCGATCGCGCAGGTCCAGCGGCTGACCGGTCTCGTCCATCTGCCCGGCGGGGAACAGCTCCTCCAGGGTGTCCCGCCGCGTGACGGCCTGCCCAGAGTCCGAGGGAACCGCGACCGCCGGCGCGGGTTCCAGCCGCGTGGCGACGGCGGGCGAGACCGTCCCCGACACGTCCGCCACGTCGATCCGCGCGGCCAGGCCGCTCAGCGGCGCGCGCTCCGCCGCGCGCACCTCGCGGTGGTACGCGCCGGGTCGGCGGATCGTCTGGGCCGCGTTGTTGACGAGGATGTCGAGATGACTGAACCGCCGCTCAACGGACTCCAGCAGACCCGCGACGGCCGCCAGGTCGAGCAGGTCGACACCGTGGACGTGGACCCGGTCCAGCCAGGCTTCGGCGTCGGGCACGGCCGCGAATCGACGGGCGGCATCCCGTGGGAAGCGGGTGGTTACCAGGACGTCCGCGCCGTCGCGCAGCAGCTTCAGCGTCAGCTGGAAACCGATCTTCACCCGTCCCCCGGTCACGATCGCCCGGCGGCCACGTAGATCGCAGCGAGCGTGCCGACGGGCCACGTTCTCCTCGGCGCAATCCGGGCACAGCAGGTGGTATTCCGGATGCACCTGCTGGTAGGCGGACTTGCAGACGTAACAGCGTCGCGTGCCCACCAGCGGGCGCCGGGTCGGCGCGTCACCCGTCGGGGCCGCCGGCGGGACGAGCGCGGGGGATGGATCCTGCTCTCGATAGCGCGCCGTGGCCGCCGTGGCCTCGTGATCGCGTCGCCTGCGCTCGGCGTGCCGCGACGCCTTTCGGGTCTTCTTCCCCGCCCGGTACAGGTGCGCCGCGGCCTCGTGCACGGCCGCCCATCGAGGATCGGCCGGGTCCGCCGCGCGTGCCTGGGCCATCACCCGCAGGCAGGTCTCGACCTCAGCCGGGTTGGGGAGGATTCCTGAGTCGGGCGGCGGTGTCCCGGTCAAGTCAGGATCGACGACCGACACCCACACCCCCACCGATGACGCCCACGATTTAGGGCAAGGCTGGTCGGATTCGAACCGACGTCCTCCAACCTGCTGTAAGGCGCGACGACCTCTGCGCTACAGCCTTGCCGCTGGAGATCTTAGCGACATTCAATGGCCACTACGGGTGTATGGGACCTGTCCGGCTTATGTGGATGAGAGCCGCGTTCCGGCACGCTGCTCTGAATGTGTGCGCCGCCGCTGGGTAGCGGTGGCCTCATGCGACTGACCTACACGTCTGATCTGTGGTGGAAAAATGCCGTTGTCTACTGTCTCGACGTCGAGACCTTCAAGGACGGCAACGACGACGGGGTCGGCGACTTCCGGGGGCTCACGCAGGAGATCGACTACCTGGCGGGGCTCGGGGTCACCTGTCTGTGGCTGATGCCGTTCTTCCCCACCCCCAACAGGGACGACGGCTACGACATCACCGACTTCTACGCCATCGACCCGAGGCTCGGGACCCTGGGCGACTTCGTGGAGTTCATGCGGACCGCCAAGGATCGCGGCCTGCGGGTGATCGCGGACCTGGTCGTGAACCACACCTCCGACCAGCATCCCTGGTTCATCGAGTCGCGCTCCAGCAAGAAGTCGCCGAAGCGCGACTGGTACGTCTGGTCGGACAAACCGGAACCCGACGACCCCAAGCAGGTGGTCTTCCCCGACAAGGAGGACAGCATCTGGCAGCTCGACACCTCCACCGGCCAGTACTACCTGCACAGCTTCTACCGCCACCAGCCCGACCTGAACGTCAGCAACCCCGAGGTCCGCGATGAGATCGCCCGGATCCTGGGCTTCTGGATGGAGCTCGGGCTGTCGGGGTTCAGGGTCGACGCCGTGCCGTTCCTCATCGAGAACGTCCAGCCCCAACTGGCCGACCCGCACGAGTTCCTGGCGGACCTGCGCGCCTTCATGACCCGCCGCGAGGGCGCCTCGGTGCTGCTCGGCGAGGTCAACCTGCCCTACAAGGGCCTGCTCTCGTACTTCGGCGACGGGCTCGGCGACCAGCTCACCATGTGCTTCGACTTCATCGGCATGCAGCGCGCGTGGCTGTCGCTGGCGCGCGGCGAGGCCGCGCCGCTCGCCGACGCGCTCAGCTCTCGCCCCAGACCGCCCAAGGACTGCCAGTGGGCGATGTTCCTCCGCAATCACGATGAGCTGACGCTGGACAAGCTCACGGACAAGGAACGCCAGGAGATTTTCCAGGCGTTCGGCCCCGAGGAGGACATGCAGATCTACGGCCGTGGCCTGCGCAGACGCCTGCCGACCATGATGGGCGGGGACATGCGCCGCATCAAGATGGCCTACAGCCTGCTCTTCTCCCTCCCAGGCACCCCGGTCATGTTCTACGGCGAAGAGATCGGCATGGGGGAGAACCTCAAGGCGGAGGGCCGCATGGCCGTACGGACGCCGATGCAGTGGTCACCGGACGGCGGCTTCACCCGGGGCACCCCCGAACGCGAGATGCCGGACGCCGCCTTCGCGCCCGCCCGCATCAACGTGGCCGACCAGAAGCGGAACAATGACTCGTTGCTGCGCTGGTTCCAGCTGCTCATCGAGCGCTACCGGGAGTGCCCCGAGCTGGCCTGGGGCGACTGTACGGTGCTGGAGACGGCCGATCCGGCGATCCTGGCGCACCGCTGCGACGCCGACGGCGCCACGGTGGTGGCGATCCACAACCTCGGCGAGACCGCCCAGGACGTGGAGCTGAAGCTGGTGGGCTTGGAGACGCACACGCTCACGGACCTCCTGGTGGACGGGACACTGGAGGTCTCGGAGGACGGTGTGGCCCGGCTGACGATGGACCCGCACGGCTGCCGCTGGCTGCGCGCCTCCCCGAAGGAGATCCCCGCCGAGGACGCTTCGGTCAAGTCCCACTGACGTGACGAGGGGCCGTAATCCATGGGTTACTTGCCGCAATTACTGTCCACGCCATGCACACCATGAAGCTTGGGGCCGTCGCGCTGACCGCGCTGGCCCTGATGGGCGTACCCGCGAACGCGACCGGTGACAAGACCGTCACCGTCACCGTGATGGGCACCTCCGACATCCACGGCAACGTCCTCAACTGGGACTACTACAAGGACGCGGCCTACGCCGACAGCGCCGGCAACAACGTCGGCCTGGCCAAGGTGTCGACGCTGGTCAACAAGGTGCGAGCGGAGCGTGGCGCCGGCCGGACGCTGCTGTTCGACTCGGGTGACACCATCCAGGGCACCCCGCTGGCGTACTACTACGCCAAAGTCGAGCCGATCACCAAGAACGGCCCGGTCCACCCGATGGCCAAGGCCATGAACGCCATCGGCTACGACGCCGTCACCCTGGGGAACCACGAGTTCAACTACGGCCTGCCCCTGCTGGCCACCTGGATCCACCAGATGAAGGCCCCGGTGCTCGGCGCGAACGCCGTCAGCGCGAAGACCGGCCGGCCCGCCTACCTGCCGTTCGTGATCAAGACCATGAACGTCAAGGGCGACAAGCCGGTCAAGGTGGGTGTGCTCGGCCTGACCAACCCGGGTGTCGCGATCTGGGACAAGGCGAACGTCGAAGGCAAACTCCGCTTCACCGACCTGGTGGCGTCGGCCAAGAAGTGGGTGCCGATCATCCGTGGCCTGGGCGCCGACGTGGTCGTGGTGACCGCGCACGCGGGCGACAACGGCATGTCGTCGTACGGCGGCGACCTGCCCGTGGAGAACGCCTCCGCCATGGTCGCCGAGCAGGTGCCGGGCATCGACGCGGTGCTGTTCGGGCACGCGCACAACGACGTGGCCCAGCGGTTCGTCACGAACCAGGCCACCGGCAAGCAGGTCCTGCTCACCGAGCCGAGCAAGTGGGGCCAGCGCCTCAGCGTGATCGACTTCCAGCTCGCCAAGCAGCGCGGCAGATGGACGGTCACCGGCAAGTCCTCGGCCACGCTCAACACGAACACGGTCGCCGAGGACCCGAAGATCACCGCCCTGCTCAAGCCGCAGCACGACGCCACGGTCGGCTACGTCAACAAGGTCGTGGCCAAGTCGTCGGAGCAGCTCTCGGCCGCCGAGTCCCCCTACAAGGACACCCCGATCCTCGACTACATCCAGCAGGTCCAGGTCGAGACCGTCAAGCAGGCGCTGCCGGACAACCAGCTCCCGGTCCTGTCGATCGCCGCGCCGTTCAGCCGCACCGCCGTCTTCCCCGCCGGCGACATCCGGGTCCGTGATGTGGCCGGGCTGTACGTGTACGACAACACGCTGCTGGCCGTGAAGCTGACGGGCGCCCAGATCAAGGACTACCTGGAGTACTCCGCCAAGTACTTCAACCAGCTGGCGCCCGGTGACCCCGTGGACGTCGCCAAGCTCACGAACGCCGGCAACACGCCGGACTACAACTACGACCAGCTGTCGGGCGTGTCGTACGACATCGACATCGCCAAGCCGGTGGGCCAGCGGATCGCGAACCTCACCTACGAGGGCGCGCCGGTGCCGGCGGACAAGGAGTTCGTGGTCGCGATCAACAACTACCGGCAGTCAGGTGGCGGCGGGTTCCCGCACGTCGCGGGCGCGCCGGTCCTGTACAACGCCCAGGTGGAGATCCGCCAGGCGCTGATCGACTACGCGACCGCGAAGGGCACGATCAACCCGGCCGACTTCGCCGCCGCCAACTGGCGCCTGACGCGTGACGGCGCGCCGGTCTTCTGATGTACGGGCCGATGGGCTGAGGCGCGGATGCGTCTCAGCCCATCGTCCAGCGACGCAGTTTGTCGGGGTTGCGGACCACCCAGATGCGCTTGATCCGATCATCCACGACCTCGAACGCGAACACCGTCACGGTGATGCCGTCTTCCTGAGCCACCAGACCGGGCTGACCGTTGACCGTACGTTCCAGGAACGTCATGTTGTTCATCACCCGGCCGGCCAGCTCGATCCAGGCGTGCGCGACCTGCTCGCCGCCTTCGATGGGGTGCAGGAAGGTGATGGCAGAGCCGCCGCCGTCGGCGATCGCCGTGGCGTCGGGGTCGAGCAGGCCGATGAGGGCGTCGATGTCCTTGGCCTGCCATGCCTGCTTGAAATCCCTGACGACGCCGGCGCGCTGGGCCGCCGGAGTCGCGGAAGGCCGCGCGGCCCGGATGCGGCGGCGGGCAGAGGAGGCCAGCTGGCGGCAGGCCGCCGGGGTACGGCCGACGATCTCGGCCACTTCGGCGAAGGAGTGGCAGAAGACGTCGTGCAGGATGAACGCGACGCGCTCGGCCGGGGTCATCGATTCGAGCACGATCAGGAAGGCCAAGTTGACCGACTCATCCAGGGTGACCCGGTCGGCCGGGTCGACCGCGGTGTCGCCCGGCCGCCACTCCGTATGTTCGGGCAGCGGCTCAGGGATCCATTCGCCCACGTAGGTCTCACGCCGTGACCGGGCCGAGCCGAGCAGGTTGAGGCAGATACGGCTGGTGACCGTCGTCAGCCAGGCGCCGGGGGACTCGATGGCGTCCTGCTGCTGCCGGGTCATGGCGTACCAGCGGGTGTAGGCCTCTTGGACGGCATCCTCGGCCTCGGCCAGGGAGCCCAGGAGCCGGTACGCGACGTTGATCAGCTGACGCCGCTCGCTCATGATCGCGCTCAGTCCCGGATCGGGTGGGGTGGTCATGGTGTAGCCGGCTCCTTTGGTCGCATCCGCCCTCACCAGTTTCGACAAGACAGCGCACCGGAATGTGAGGTCGTGGTGTCGACGTACGTGGTCACCACGTGGTGCCCGCGTACCCGGCACGTGGTCGGCACGGATGCCTCCCGCCCCGCCTGAACGGCAGGCTCGATACCGAATCGCCGGCTTCCCAAGCCAGCTGATCCGGAAGGAAAGACATGAGCAAGGTCATCAGCGCCCACGCCGTCTCGGTCGACGGCTACATCACCGGCCGCGACCCCGGCGCCGGACGCGGCCTCGGCGACGCGAACATGCTGTTCGACTGGTACTTCAACGGCGACACACCCAGCCAGACGTTCGACGGATTCAACCTAAGCGAGCCCAGCGCCCGCCTCTTCGACACTCTTGCAGGAGGCGTGGGTGCGATCGTGGCCGGCCGCAACACCTACGAGGACTCCGACCACTTCGGCGGCGGCAGCCCGCACCCGGCAGCCCCGCTGATCCTCCTCAGCCACCGACCGGCCCCAGAAATCACCGAGCGGCAGACCCTGATCACCACCGGCATCCAGGACGCGATCGCGGTCGCCCGCCAGTTCGCCGACGGCAAGGACGTCGGCCTCATGGGCGGCGGCGTGCTGGCCGCCGCGCTGGAAGCGGGCCTCGTCGACGAGGTGATCCTCCACCAGGTGCCCATCCTGCTGGGCGCCGGCCGCCCCTTCTTCCAGGAGCTCCCGAAACACCTGCACCTCCGTCTGTTGGAGGCCATCCCGGCGCCCGGCGTGACCCACCTGCGTTACGAGGTGGTCCGATGATCCTCATCACCGGAGGGCTCGGCATGATCGGCGCCCACACCGCCCGCGCCCTCGTCGACCTCGGACACGAGGTCGTCGTGACCGCGCACCGCCGTACCGAGGTCCCCTCGTTCCTGGCCGGCCGGGTCACCGTGGAATCCTTGGACGTCACCGACCGGGACGCCTTCCTGGCCTTGGCCGATCGCCACGACATCAGCGACATCGTCCATCTCGCCGGCGGCATCCCTGACAAGGACCCGGTCGGCTACTTCCGTACGGACACGATGGGCCTGCTCAACGCGCTGGACGCCGCCCGCGCCTGGGGCGTGCGCAGGTTCGCCGTCGCCAGCAGCCTCGGCGTGTACATCGGCGCGGCCGAGACCCGCTGGCACGAAGAGCTCGCGCTGCCCACCGCGGACCTGCCGCACCTGATCATCGCCTTCAAGAAGGCCGTCGAGCCGCTCACCACGCACAGCCTCCAGGGCAGCGGCGTCCAGCCGGTCGTGCTCCGGATCGGGAGCATCTGGGGACCGCTGATGGACCCGGAATCACCGTTCAACCCCATCCCGCCGTACATCAACGCCGCACTCCGTGGCGAGGAGCCGCAGCCGCTGTACGCCGACGACGGCGGCGACAGCTGCTACGCACCCGACGCCGGGCGCGCCATCGCCCTGCTGATGACCGCGGAAACCCTGCGGCACACCACCTACAACGTCTCCAGCGGCCGGCCGTTCACCAACCGCGAGCTCGTGGACGCCGTACGGGCGATCACCCTCGGCCCGCGACCCGACCCGCAGCCCGACCCGCAGCCCGGCCTTGTGCCCGGACGGCGGAACGGCCCCGGCGACGACCCCTACCTCGACACCACCCGGCTCACCCAGGACACCGGCTTCACGCCGGCCTTCGACGTCGCCAGGGCGGTCGCCGACTACGTCGCCTGGCGCGCCGACAACCCCCGCTGAACGGGCACTCTCAGCGCATCCTCACATTCAGCGGGGTTGTGTTGTCGAACCGCTGAGACGAACACACCACCCTCGAAGCCGTCGTACATCGGCTTCGGGGCGACCAGGAGGAAACCGATGAGTGACTTTCAGGCCATCGCTGACCGCGTCGAGATCGAGGCGCTGCGCGCCGAGTTCACCGACGCGGCGATGATGCGCGACCGGGCCCGCCTCGCGTCCCTGTTCACCCACGATGGCGCGCTGCGGATGCCCAATATCCCGGCCGAGATGGTCGGCCGGGAGGAGATCCGCTCCGTGGGCGAGCAACTGCAGAGTCAGTGGGACTTCTTCGTGCAGAACACGCACCCGGGCACGATCCAGTTGGACGGCGACACGGCGTCCGGCCGCGCCTACATGCAAGAGCTCGCACGTACCCTCGACGGCCGCGAGGGGCTGAACTACGCCGTCTACCACGACAGCTACCAGCGCACCGGCGACGGCTGGAAGTTCAGCGAGCGGGTCTACGAGGTCAGATATCTCGACACCACCCCACTGGCAGGCTCGGCTCCACTGGCAGGCTCAGCGCGCGGCACGGCCGAGGCGCCCGTTGACCCGCCGGCGACACCGTTCGCCGACCCGGCATCTGAGCAGCGCCTGGAGCGGACGGCCGCCGCCCTGACCGCACACGGTTTCACCGTGGAAATCCTCGACGACGCCGCCGCCGCTCGTACCCGCGTAAAGGATCTGATCCCGGAGGGCGCCAGCGTGTTCACCGGGGCCAGCGAGACCCTCCGCCTGTCCGGCATCGATGAGGACATCAACACCAGCGGCCGATACAAGTCCGTCAAGGCAAGCAGCACGACCATGGACCGCACTACCCAATTGGCCGAGATCTGGCGAATGATCGCCTGCCCCGACGTCATCGTGGGCAGCGTCGCCGCGGTGACCGAAACCGGATCCCTGGTGGCCGCCTCGGCCAGCGGCAGCCAACTGGCCGGCTACTCGGGCGCCGCGCCCCGCGCGATCTGGATCGTCGGGGCCCAGAAGGTGGTCCCCGACCTGGGCACCGCGCTGCGGCGCGTCGAAGCCCACTGCCTTCCGCTGGAGAACGAACGGGCCATGAAGGCGTACGGGCAGCCCAGCGCTCTGAACCGCGTTCTCATCCTCAACGCGGAACCCCACCCAGGGCGCGGCACCGTCCTGCTGCTCCGCGAAGCCATCGGATTCTGAACCACCAGGAGCCGTCATGATGCACGACTTCACCAGTCGAGAGTGACGGGCCGTTCGTGCCGCACTCCTTGGAGCAGGTCTTTCAGTAGTACGGCCAAGCCGGGCGGAAAGACCCGCTCCGTGGTCGTATCGAGTTCGGTGGCGGTCCACCATCGGTGCCCGAATCCGTCATCTCCAGATCCGGAAACCTCCGCTGTTGGGACTCGGGCGAAGAAGTACGTGTGCACGGTGTAGTAGCGGCTTCCCTGAACGGACCACTCTCCCTCGTTGACGGCTACCGGTTCGCCCAGGTCTTGGCGCGTGATGATGAAGCCGGTTTCTTCGTACACCTCTCGACAGGCCGCTTCGGCCGCTGATTCGCCTGGCTCGATCCCGCCGCCAGGCATGTGCCATGCGGGCTCGTGGGGCCAGGGGTCCGGCGGGACGAAGCGGAACATCAGCACGCGGTCCGCGGGGTCGACGAGGATGACACGTGCCGTGGGGCGCTTCGTGATCATTTGTCCGAGGCTACCGGCAACTCGGAGACGGCTTCCGTCACGGCACTAGCAGGCGTGACGGCGCCGTCCCTCCAGATTTCGCCGCCACGCCCGTTCTAGCGGGCTCTTCCGGACAACAATCCCGTCCAGATCGCCCGAGCCTCATTGATCGGCCGGATAGAGCTCTCATGTACTTCGTGGCTGCGGTCGCGTTGGATGGCCCGGCGGATGATCGCCTGCCCCGCCCAGCGTCGGTCCAGGTGGGAGCACCTGTCAGGTGTGGGGATCTATGGGAATTCGGGCGTGAACCAGGCGTTCATGACTCTCGGTCAGGCTCGTATCCCAGGCGCCGTGGCAAATATGATCAACGATCTGTAGCCCCCTGCCTCCCACTACGAGTCCGTCCAGGTCCCGCGAGTCTGCGCAGCGCCGTTGCGGATATTCGGTGGGGTGTCCAGGATCCGTCACTGTCACGCGCACCGACGTGGGATCCATATCGATGCTGAGCTGAACCCACTCCCGACCCGGGCTGAAATGCGCGCGCGCCGCTCCGGCGTAAGCCTCTGAACCTCCTCTGTGACTTGCGGGAGAGGCCCTCCGCTCGGGCTCGACTTACCAGACGCAAAGTGGCTGTGAGCGGCCCGGACCGAAACCCGGAGTCGCGCCGCGGCCGTTACTCAATGTGACCTCGGCAACGCTCTACAACGGCTGTCAGGGCCCTGCCACCTGGGTCGCCGGGCATGGTCTCAGCCGCCACTGCTGTCCGAGCTACCTGAGTCACAGCCGATACCGTCCGCGCCAGGCATGGGGTACAGGCCGGCGTGATCCGTCGGACCGTGGTACGGCAGGTGGCGGCCCCGGCCCTGGGCCCGACGCCTGGGCACGGGAGCCTTGCGGAATAGCAGTGACCACGCCGAACGGACAGCGATCGCCGCAACCGTGAGCAGCATCAGAGCTGCTACCGCCGTTGAGACAGTCATCGGCCCCCTCCTCGCCCTCTATTGATCAGGTTAGCCAACCGCGAGGGCCGTGCCGGCGGGCGTCGGGGTCCACCCGCAAGAATCGGGTGCAGGAAAGATCGGCTCGGGTGCAGGAAAGATCGGCGAGGACTTCCTGCGGCGTCGTCGTGAACGGACACTGCCGGTCGACGACGCCACGGCCGCACTCCCTGTCCGCCCCACTGGACCGTCACCGCCGCTCCCGGAGAATTGCGTAGATCGTTCTGTCTCCGCGATGGCACAATCGCCCGGTGCGTTTGTGGACGGTCCAGCATCGAGCGGTTCTCGAGTCGCTGGAGGATGCTGGCGAGCTGGTCGGGGACTGGGTCCGGATCATGGTCGGAAACTACCGGGCCTGCTACGAGGAGATGGTGGCGGAGATGGCACGGCGCGGCATCGACTGTGGGGGCCGGCCGCCGGTGTGGGCGTGGGCCGGGCCGGACACCCGCGACAACAGCGTGGCGCTGACGGCGGAAATGCTGCTCTGCCCGCAGACCCCGGAGGAGTACGCCCGCTATGTCGTGCTCGACCTGGACGTGCCAGACGAGGCCGTCCTGCTCAGCTCGTACGGGCGCTGGAACGATTTCATGGAAGCGATCATCATGGGCGAGGAATCGCCGGACATGGATTGGTCGATCGGCCAAGAGGAGCTCAACGGGGTGCAGGCGTGCCTTCCGCGTGTCGCAGCCGGATGGGTGCTCGGCGTCCATCCGTTGGAACCGTTCAGGTCGGAAGAGGAAGAGGAAGAGGGAATCGGCTCCTGACCGTGCGCCGTGCGCTGGTGTCCGTCATACAGTCGCCCCAGACGAGATTCCGACGTCGGAGCGCCGCGCCAGCTATTACACGGGCATCGCCGAGGCGTACACGCTGTGGGGGAAGACCGACCGCGCGGTGCGTGCGCTCCTGATCGCCTCTTGTGCACCCGCGCAGCCGGACGACCGCGTTGACCCCCGCCAGCGTGGCCGCTACTGCCGGGCAGCCGGACCGTGGCCACTTAGGTCACCTCGGAAACGCGACTTTGGTTGCTGCCAGACCGTCCCGGCGACCGGCTACGCTCTGCGGCTATGTCGTGGCCACCGCGCAGGACCTGCGGCCCAGCCTGCTCCGGTCGCGCCGCGACCGTGCCGTCGCGGGAGCAGCTTCCTGCTGCCGCGGGCGAGATGGCGCAGCGCGCGATGAGTTTTGTGGGAGCCGGCGGTCTGAGTGTGTGAGTGACCAACCGCTGAGCACGAGCTGATCGAGCGGTGGGCGCTGATCGGAGCTCGTGCAAGGGCCCGTGTTGGGATCGTCCCGGCGCGGGACGAAACAAATGGAGGCACCGGATGCGGAAGCTGATTCTGGGTTTTTACGTCTCGCTCGACGGTAAGAGCGCTGACGGGGACAACGGAATCCGGGACGTCATGATGAGCATCGACGACCCCAAGCAGGAGGAGTACTTCGTCAGCCGGCTGTGGGAGGCCGGGGCCTTCCTCATGGGCCGCAACACCTACGAGATCATGGCCGGATACTGGCCCACCTCCGACCACCCCTCAGCCAAGGCCATGAACGAGATCCCCAAGGTCGTGTTCTCCCGCACCCTGAAATCGGCCGACGACTGGCCCGAGACCCGGATCGCCGCCGGTGACACCGCGGAGGAGATCGCCAAGCTCAAGGCCGAGCCCGGCAAGGACCTCGTCGCCGCCGGTGGCACCGAGTTCATGCACTCCCTGATCAAGCTCGGCGTGGTCGACGAGTACCGGCTGTGGGTGCTGCCCGCTGTCACCGGCAAGGGCGCGCCACTGTTCCCCGAGCTGGATCAGGCTGTGACCCTGCGCTTGGTGAAAAGCACGTCCTTCCCGTCGGGAATCCTCGAATTGGTGTACGCGCCGACCGACAAGTAGGACCCAGCGAGCGACACACGGTCACGGTGGCACCGAGGGGCAGGCGCCTGCCCATCCCCAGTGCCGTACCGGCCGCGCCTGAAGCCGCGGCCGAACCTACAAGGGCAGCGAGTCAGGTCGTGAGGGCGGCCGTCGCTTCCCGGTAGATGACAGTCGGGTCCTCGGACAGCCATGCCTTCACCTGGCGGCTCCAGTCGTCGGCGAGCACCTCGGACCGGTGCGCCTCGATGCCGTCGAGGGCCGCCGCGACGATCACCTCGGGGGCGCTCTTGTCGCCCTCGTACCAGGCCATCATGTCGGTGTCCGCGGCGCCCAGGTGCAGGCCCGTCACCAGAGTGCGCTGGTGGGCCAGCTCCAACCGTGCGCTGTTGGTGAGCGCCCATTCGGCGGCCTTCGCCGCGTGGTATCCGCCCGCACCGTCGAAGGCCAGCCACGAGATCGCGGACAGAACGTTGAGGATCGCGCCGTCGGCCAGCTGGGGCGCGAAGGCACGGATCACGTTGAGGGTGCCATAGAAGTGGGTGTCCATCTCGCGGCGAACCGTGTCCAGGTCCCCGGTGACCAGATTCGCCCCGGTCGAGATTCCCGCGTTGTTGATGACGATCTTGACATCAGGTGCCGCTGTCGCCGCGTCGGCGACCGATGCCGGATCCGTGATGTCGAGGCGCAGCGGGACGACCCCCGGTACGTCGATGAGCTCCGGGCGGCGGGCGGTGGCGTACACCTTGCCTGCGCCGCGGTCGAGGAGGGACAGGACGAATTGCCGTCCGAGGCCGCGGTTGGCCCCGGTCACCAGCACATGTGCTCCGTTGATCTGCATGCGGATAGGCTAAAACCTGACGTTGACGTCAGAGGCAAGTCTTGTGATGGAGGTCACGGTGCGGATCGGCGAGTTGGCGGCAAGGTCGGGCGTCAGCGTGCGGGCCCTGCGCTACTACGAAGAGCAGGGACTGCTCGCCGCGTACCGGAGCGACTCCGGCCAGCGCCACTACCCCGAGTCGGCAGCCGACCGTGTCCACCTGATCCAGATGCTTTACGCGGCCGGTCTGTCCAGCCGGACCATCGCCGAACTGCTGCCCTGCGTCGATGCCAAGGTCAGCACTCCGGAGTCGCGTGCCCAGCTCGCCGCCGAGCGCAATCGCATCGATGCCCAGATCACCGCGCTGACCCATACGCGTGACCGCCTGGACGCGATCATCCGGAACACCGAAAGCCCGGACAGCGGCTGCGCGTGGATCGCGGACCAGGACGTCGCCGCAGAGGCAAGTCTCTCCGCGACGCCGTGATCGCCGCGGCCAAGTCGAACTCGATGCCGTGATCGTCGCGGCCAAGTCGAACTCGATGCCAAGACCGCGGTCCGTTACGCGGAGCACGCCCGAGCGCTCCTGCCGACCGCCGCAGATGTAAACGGGTGGTGGTCGGCGGCTCGGTCTGCGTACCTTCGGGCGAGTTGCCTTGGGAGGAGGTCCCGGTCGTGAGACGCAGGGGTGGCGGGGCCGCTGGGCCCGTTCGAGTGCTGGTGGTCGGGGATGTCCATGGCGAGTTCGAGTTGCTCGCCGAATGGGCAGCGGCCGTTCGTCGGGTGCGCGGCCCGCTGGATGCGATTCTCGCGGTCGGTGACGTTGAGCCGAATCGTGACGAGGCGGACGCGGCCGGGGTGCACGGCCCCGCGAAGTACCGGAAGGTCGGCGACTTTCCGCTGGTTCGCGAGGGGCTG
The DNA here is from genome assembly GCF_040659625.1 of Nonomuraea sp. NPDC049750. Taxonomy (NCBI): domain Bacteria; kingdom Bacillati; phylum Actinomycetota; class Actinomycetes; order Streptosporangiales; family Streptosporangiaceae; genus Nonomuraea; species Nonomuraea sp. NPDC049750. Next base: position 205,524 of record NZ_JBFANB010000013.1, on the reverse strand, counting down.
CTCGATCTGGGGGCTCCGCTGTACTTCATCGGCGGCAACCACGAGCCCTGGCCGGCTCTGGACGAGGCCGGCCCCGGCTGGTGGAGCGACGGCGCCTACTTCCTCGGCCGTGCTGGTGTCTGCGACGTGGCGGGCTTTCGGGTGGCATTCTTGTCGGGCATCCACTCGCCCCGCATCACCGACGTTCCCAAAGCGCGCCGCGCCACGGTCAGGGAGCGCACGTACTACACCGGGGAGGAGGTTGCGCAGGTGAGCCGGGCCGCTCGCCGCGCGGGCCGGGTCGACATCCTGCTGACCCACGACTGGCCGGCCGGTGTCGCCGGCCCGCACCGGGGAAGTCCGGTCGGCCGTCCCGAGCTCCGTGCCCTGGCCGAGCGTCTCCGGCCGCGATGGCATTTCTGCGGCCACATGCACCATCGGCATCGGGCGGCCATCGGGTCGACGGAGGTCGTGTGCTTAGGCCACATCCGCTCCGGGGCCGCCGCGTTCGCCGTCCTCGAGCGGGATGCCGACGGCCAGCCGGTGCTGGTCGAGAACGTCGTTGATGCCGAAGGCGCTGCCGACTCGGGGCTCAGCGCGTGGACGAGTGTGAAGCCTCTTCCCGGGTGACCTGCCCCGTCCTGCCCGGCGGCAAGGACCACCGCACCGACAGGGGCCGAGTTTCGCGGCGACGCGCTCCGGACCGATTGGATGCGGACACATCCGGTCTGGTGCATGGAGACGTCACCGCCGCAAAAGCACCAGCCCTCGCCGCGTGATCAAGCAACGCTGTGAACCTATGCGGTCACAGCACTATGCGCTCCACGTGCCGTGTCACGGGCCGGTGGGCGAGGCGTTTTCACGCTCGGCCCCCGGCACGTCATCCGTCCGCGGCGTCCTCGGTCTCCCAGCGCAGTAAGTCGCCCGGCTGGCACTCGAGCACCTCGCAGAGCGCGGCGAGCGTCGTGAAGCGCACCGCCTTGGCGCGGCCGTTCTTGAGTACGGCCAGGTTGGCGGGCGTGATCCCTATGCGGTCCGCGAGCTCGCCCACGGACATCTTCCGCTTGGCCAGCATCACGTCGATGTCGACGGCGATCGGCATCAGATCACGTCGTCCAGTTCGGCCTGCATCTGCGCCGCTTGGCCGTCGCGCGCGACGGCCTGGGCGAGCAGCACCCGCAGCACGCGCACGATGAGCGCGACCCCCAGGATGGCCACGCCGATCCCGGCCATGATGACGCTGACGCCCGGGTCGTCCCGCTGGCCCGGCGCGTTGATTGCCGTGACCGCGAACCACACGAGGGCGGCCGCCACGATCGCGCCGATCACGATGTCCACGTACCGGAAGGCGGCGTGGGAGAACACGGTTCCGCGTCGCACCATCGTCACCAGCCGCCATACGCAGACCACGGCGACCTGGACCGACACCATGCCCAGGATCGTGATCAGGCGCAGCGGGGTCAGCGGGAGCGAACCGTCCTCCGGGTCGTTCCCGCTGACCAACGTCCACACCATCAATGCCTGTATGAACACGGTGCCGGTGAGCACCACCCCGAGCACGGCGCGCAGCGCGAGCACTGTCAGCTTTCCCATACCCTTCCTTCCATCGAGTTGCGATGGAAATCTATCGAGTTTCGATAGGTTAAGCAAGAGCTGGGAAACCGGTTACAGGTACGACGGGCCGGTCACCCGGTGCCGGAACGTCCACCAGACCCACGCCTGCGAGGCCACCAGGAACGGGATCAGCGTGAGGATGACCGGTACCAGTAGCGCGCCCGAGGTACCCGGTTCCAGGGGCAGCCGGAAGCCCGCCAGGACGCCGATCGCCACCAGAGCCGTCGCCGTCAGGGCGTACGTGCGGCCTTCTCCGGTGCCGCCGGACAGCACCGCAGCGCGCTCGCGGAGCACCCCCCGCAGCCGCAGCGCCGCGAACGACAGCCCGTGCGTGGCGAACAACGCGGCCACCAGCAGGGCGGGCAGCAGCGCGAGGGGCCCGTGGATGCCGAGCAGCACGTCACTGAGCAGCGAACCCCAGCTCAGCGCCAGCCCCCAACTGCCCGCCACGACGGCGCCGTCCCAGAACCCCTGCCACCGGACGCCGGCCAGCCGCCCACGCAGCCACAGGCCCATGTCCCGGATGACCCAGGAAAGCAGCAACGCCACGACGAGCGAGTAGTTGCCGCTCAGCAACGTGCCCTCCAGCGCAGGAAAGAGCCCGGCGAGCACCCCGGCGGTGGCCACCAGCCACACCTCGTTGCCGAGGAAGAACGGTGCGATCGCGGCGATCGCCTCGCGCCGCTCGCCCAGGGTGCGGCCCAGGTACGGCAGCACCATGCCGACGCCGATGTCGGCCCCGGCCAGCACGAGGTAGCCGATCGCGAAGAAGGCCAGAACAAGGATCTCCATGACGGCTCCTCAGAAGGTCAGTACGGGGGCGACGGTCTCGAGCGGGCGGTCGCCCAGCGCGACGGCATCCGGCCCCTTGCGGGCGGTCCTGGCCAGCAGCCAGTAGTTGACCAGGATGAGTACGGCGAACACCGTGACGAACGCGGTCAGCGAGAACCTGATCTGGCCGTACGACACCGGTGACATGGCGTCGGCGGTCTTCAGCAGGCCGTACACGGCCCAGGGCTGACGCCCCATCTCCCGGAACAGCCAGCCCGCGATCATGGTCACGAACGGGACCGGGATCAGCGCGGTCAGCAGCCAGTGCCACGGCCGGAAGCTCCGTACGACCGGTCGGAAGAGCATCAGCAGGAAGCTCGCTCCGGAGATGAAGAAGAGCAGCGCGAAGAGCGACATCATGATGATTCCGGAGGTACGCACCCACTCCAGCGACGGCAGGTAGTCGCCCGGACCGTACATGGCCACCATGTCCGCCTGCGCCTCGGCCAGCCGCCGCGCGCTACCCGACCAGGCGGCCAGCTTGGTCGGCTGCAGCGTGTCGAAGCCGATTCCGCCGAACGTCGCGGTGAACAGCGTCGCGGGCAGCGCCACGCCGATCCCGATGCGCAGCGACTTGCGGAAGAAGTCCTGCTCGGCGGTGCGCTTGGCCAGGTGGTACGCGCTCACCCCGGCCATGAGGAAGCCGCCGACGATCAGCGCGCCGCCGCCGATGTGGAAGAAGGCGACCAGCGCCGCCGGATTGGCCACCAGCGCGCCGAAGTCGGTGAGGTGCAGGACGCCGTCCTTGAGCTGGTAGCCCACCGGGTTCTGCAGGAAGCCGTTGGAGATCAGGATCCAGAACGCCGAGGCGTAGGCCGTCAGGGTGACGACCCAGATCAGTGCCAGGTGCGCCCAGCGGTTGAGCTTGTTCCAGCCGAAGATCCACAGGCCCAGGAAGGTGGACTCGATGAAGAACGCGACGATCGTCTCGATCGCCAGGGACGAGCCGAACACGTTCCCGGCGAACTCGGTGAGCCCGCTCCACGACAGCCCGAGCTGGAACTCCATGACGAGCCCGGTGACGATGCCCATCGCGTAGTTGATGATGTAGAGCTGCCCCCAGAACCGCGTCATCCGCATGTGCACCGGGCTGCGGGTCAAGGTGGCCCAGGTCTGGATGACGGCCACCAGCGTCGCCAGGCCGAGGGTCAGCGCGACGAACAGGAAGTGCGCCCCCGCGGTGAGGGCGAACTGCAGGCGGGCGAGGTCTACGGTCTCCATGGTCAGAGGTTCCGGCCAAGGTCACCTCCGCCGCGTCATGCTGGGGCGGGCACCTGCCGTACACCTGTGGTGCCAACCGGCCGCCCGCCGTACATCCCAGGGTGTAAGCCGACCCCGGCATCACAGCGGCCCGGCACGTCAGGGAGTGAGCCAGCCCGGGGTGATCATGCCGGCCTCGTAGGCGAGCACCACGAGCTGCGCCCGGTCGCGCGAGCCGAGCTTGGTCATGATGCGGCTGACGTGCGTCTTGGCCGTGGCCGGGCTGAGCACCAGCCGGGCCGCGATCTCGTCGTTGGACAGCCCGGCCGCGACCAGCGCCATGACCTCGCGCTCGCGCTCGGTGAGCGCGTTGAGCCGGGGCCCCGGCTCCGGGCGCTTGATCCGGCCCGCGAACTCGGCGATCAGCCGCCGGGTCACCGAGGGCGCGATCAGCGCGTCACCCCTGGCCACCACGCGCACCGCGTGGATCAGCTCGGCCGGCTCGGTGTCCTTGACCAGGAACCCGCTGGCGCCCGCCCGGAGCGCGCCGTAGACGTACTCGTCGAGGTCGAAAGTGGTCAGGATGATCACCTTGACGCCGTCGAGCCGCGGATCGGTGACGATCACGCGGGTCGCCTCCAGGCCGTCCAGCTCGGGCATCCGGATGTCCATCAGCACCACGTCGGGCTGCAGCTCGCGGGCCTTGGCCACGGCCTCGGCGCCGTTGGCCGCTTCGCCGACCACCTCGATGCCGTCCTCGTCGCTCAGGATGGACCGGAACCCAGCCCGTACGAGGTTCTGGTCATCGGCGAGCACGGTGCGGATCATCGAACTCCGTTCAGCGGTAAGTGGGCGACGACCTGGAAGCCGCCATCAGGCCGGGGGCCCGCCTCCAGTGTGCCGCCCAGCGCGGTGGCGCGCTCCCGCATGCCCTGCAGCCCGAACCCGGTCCCGCCGGTGAACGTCGCGCCCGGCCCATCATCCTCCACGCGGATAACGATATTTCCGGACTCGTGGGTGACGGTCAGCCGAGCCGTATCGGTTCCCGAGTGCCGGGAGACGTTCGTCAGGGCCTCTCTGATGATGCGCGCCGCGGCCAGGTCCACCTCGGCCGGCACCTCGTCCAGCGGCCCTGACAGCTCGGTCCGCACGTCCAGCCCCGATGCCACGACCAGCGCCTCCATCCGGGCCAGGCTGTCGGCGGGCGCGGTCGGCGCGTCCTCGTCCACCTGCCGCAACACCCCGAGGGTGGTACGCAGCTCGCGCAGCGTCTCCTTGCTGGCCTCCTTGATCGCCCGGAGCGCGGCCTCCGCGTCCTCCGGCCGCTTCTTCAGCCCGTGCAGCGCCGCCGTGGCCTGCACGTTGATCATCGAGATGTTATGCCCCAGCAAGTCGTGCAGCTCCCTGGCGATGCGCAGCCGCTCCTCGCCCGCCCGCCGCCTGGCCTCCTCTTCCTTGCCGTGCAGGGCGTCGAGCACGCGCTGCTCGGCCTCCCGGAGGTAGGCGCGCCGGTTGCGGGTGACGCCCCCACCGGCGACGGCGGCCACCACCCAGCCGGTGATCATTATGAACATACTGTCGTCCACATGCCGGGTCCCGCCGGTCTCGCCCAGGCCCATGGCCAGCATCGTGGTCGCGCCCGCGGCGATGGCGGCGATCAGGTGGCCCAGGTCGGCGGCGGTGTAGAGGACGACGAACGCCATGATCAGGATCGGCCCGTCGAGCCGGGCGAAGGGGTAGTAGAACGCGACGGTCGCCAGCACGACGATCATCGCCACCACCGGGTAGCGGCGCCGCGCCAATACTCCGGCACTGGCCACGAGCGGCAGCACGATGTCCAGCGCGTTCGGTGTCAAGGCGGGCTGGAAAAGGGAAGTGACGACCGTACCCGCCAGCGTGACGATGATCACCGCCACCGACACGATGGTGCTGGCCGACAACCTACGCATGGGGCCCATTCTGTACGGAGCCCCCACGGGTGGCCAACCGCCCCGTAATGGGTAGAGCCGGAGCATGAGCGAAGAAGACGACCTGCGGCACGTCGAAGAGGACCTGGCCAGGCTGCGCGCCGAGACCAAGGACCTGCGCGACCAGATCCGCGACATGGGCGCCACCGACCAGGTGGAGATCAGCGCGATGATCGGCATGGCGGACGAGCAGGAAGAGCTGATCGCGGAGCTGGAAGGCCGCCGAGACGAGCTCCTCCGGCGTGTCAAGGGCGCCAGCGGCTAGCGCAGGGCCGCGCCCACTTCGTGCAGGTGCCGCAGGGCCTGCCCGTACGAGGTGATCAGTCCCGTCTCCAGGTAGCTGACGCCCAGGTCGGCGCAGTACTGCCGGACGATCGGCTGCGCCTTGCGCAGGTTCGGCGACGGCATGTTCGGGAACAGGTGGTGCTCGATCTGGTAGTTGAGCTGCCCGAGCGCCACGTCCACGAACACGCCGCCCTTGACGTTGCGCGAGGTCAGCACCTGCTTGCGGAGGTAGTCGAGCTTGTCCTCCTTGGTGAGGATCGGCATGCCCTTGTGGTTCGGCGCGAACGTGCTGCCCAGGTAGACGCCGAAGAGCCCCTGGTGCACCAGCAGGAAGAGCAGCGCCATGCCGAACGGCAGTACGGCGAAGATCAGGCCGAAGTAGCAGGCGAAGTGCGCCAGCAGCAGCGCCCCCTCCATCCTGCGGTGCTTCGTCGTCGGCTGGAACACCGCCTTGACACTGGCGATGTGCAGATGCCACGCCTCCAGGGTGAGCAGCGGGAAGAACCAGTACGCCTGCCACTTGGCGATGAACCTCGGCAACCCGCTGCTCCGCTCCACCTGGTCGGTCGACCAGACGATCACGGCGGGCGAGACGTCGGGGTCCTCGTCCTCGTGGTTGGGGTTGGCGTGGTGGCGGTTGTGCTTGGTGTTCCACCAGCCCCAGCCCAGGCCGATGCCGAAGTCGCCGATGATCAAGCCGAGGATGTCGCTTGCCCGGCGGGTCCTGAAGACCTGCCGGTGACCCAGGTCGTGGGCGACGAACCCGATCTGCGCGGAGGCCACGGCGAGCGCGACAGCCACCAGCAGCTGCCACCATGAGTCGCCGACCCACACGAACAGCGCCCATAGACCAACATAAGCGGCCAATACCAGGGTCAGCCGCACGGCGTAGTAGACCGGGCGCCGGTCCAGCAGGCCGGCGTCCTGGATTTGTCGGGCCAGTTTGGCGAAGTCACTACCACGGGTTTCGAGCGTGCCTGTATCGGCCACAGGTCTCCTTACTTAGAGGTGGAAGTTACCCCCACCCGGCGCATTCTCCGCGATAAGGAGAGATCACGGCTAGTGCTCCGCCATCGCGCCTGCTCAGTAGACTGCCCAGTATGGTTCATGCCAAGCCATGCTCGGCGTGGTGACGGCGGCTGACGGAGACTTTCACGGGGACGACAGCGCGTACCTCTCCGGGTTGGGGATCGCCGCGCCCCTGACCAGGGCGTCCGCGTAGCGCTCCGCGCCCAGCGCCGCCCGGCACCGCCCCGCCAGCGCGATCACGAACGGATCGGCCGACTCGGTGATCCCGCGCAGCACCCGGGCCGCCCCCAGCAGCTCGGCGGCCATCAGTGGGTCGCGGTGCTCGGCCACGCCTTCGAGCACGGTCGCGCGGGCCGTCCTGTCCTCGCAGGTGGCCATGAGCTCCAGCGCCCTGCGCGACGGCTCGGCCGGCTCGGAGACGCGGGCCAGTTCGATGTTCATGAACGCCCTGAACTGGGGAGGAGCGTCGATGTCCATGGCCAGGGCGCCGCGCAGCAGCCGGGCGGCCGCGCCCGGATCGCCGGAACGCCGGGCCAGCTCGGCTCTGGCGTGCGTCACTCGCGCGATGGTCAGCTCGTCCTCGGAGCGCAGCGCCGCCTGCCAGGCCCGCTCCAGGGTGGTGGCGGCGCCCGCGTGATCGCCCGTGCGCATCATGAGCTGGCTGAGCCGCAGCAGGAACATCATCGGCCCGAGCGGCGCCCCCAGCCCGGCCAGCTCCGTCGCGATCGGCTCCGGCTCCTTGGCCAGGGCCAGCGCGCGGGCGAAGTCGCCGCGGTTCTCGGCGGCCAGCGACAGCCAGAAGTAGGCGGTCCACTGCCCCCAGCGGTCGCCGGTCCCGCGCAGACCGTCGAGCGCCGGCTCCAGCAGGGCCTCGGCCCCGTGGACCGCCCCGTACTCGAACCGCACGATGCCCGCCACCAGCAGCGCCGTCGACCTGGTCCACGCGTCGGGATGCTCACGAAGCCGCTGGGCGCTCGCCTCCGTGAGGGCCACCACGTCGCGCGGCGGACCCATGGCGATGCCCATCGCCCAGGAGTGCAGCGCCGCCGGATGGTCGGACTCCCGAACCGCCCGGCTCGGCTCGGCGCCCATGGCGGCCATCATGCACAGTCCATGGGCCAGCTCCCGCCCCTCGGGCGGGACGTCACCGACCCTGCGCAGTGCGGTGGCCGCGTTCGCGATGACCTCGTGCCGCCGCCCGCGCATGATCCACGGCCACAGCCTGGGCAGGATGATCCGGAGCGGGTCGTCGGAGTGCCGGAACGCCGCATCCAGGTTGCCCTGCTCGGCGTCGAGCACGGCCAGCCACTTGACCTGCTCACCCGTCCGCAGATGCGGCTCGGCGGCCTCGGCCAGCTCGGCGTAGTAGCGGGCGTGGGCCTGCCTGATCTCCGGCAGGTCGCCCGTGACGTATTGCCTGATCGTCTCCAGCATCGTGTAGCGGTCACCGGAGAGCGCGATCAGCGACTTGTCGACCAGCGCGGACAGCAGATCGAGATCGCCGCCGCAGACCCGCCCGATCGCCTCGGCCGTCGCCCCGCCGGAGAACACCGACAGCCCGCGCAGCAGCTCCCGCTCCTCCCGCGACAGCAGGTCCCAGCTCCAGTCGATGACCGCGCGCAGCGTCCGGTGCCTGGGTTCGGAGGTACGGCTGCCGCGAAAGCCCAGCCGGTCGCCGAGCTGCTCGACCAGCATGGACACCGGCATCGTCCGCAGCCGGGCGGCGGCCAGCTCGATGGCCAGCGGGATGCCGTCGAGCTCACGGCAGATCCGCGCGGCCTCGGCCGGGTCCGGGCTCAGGTCGGGCCGGGCGGCGGCGGCGCGGTCGCGGAGCAGCTCCACGGCGGGCTCCTCCGCCAGCGGGAGTACGGGGTGCAGGGTCTCGCCGGGGATGTTCAGCGGCTCCCTGCTGGTGGCGATGATGCGCAGCCCGGCCACCTCGCCCAGCAGCCACTGCGCCACGCGCGCGGCCTCGTCGATCAGGTGCTCGCAGTTGTCCAGCACGATCACCGGTGACGTGCCACGCAGCGTCCTGACCAGGTCGGACGTTTTGAACACGGCTTCCAGCGCGACCCGCACGCCAGCCGCCGGGGCCAGCTCGACCAGCCACACCCCGTCGGGCACGCGCAGCGTCGCGGCTGCCTCGACGGCCAGCCGCGTCTTCCCCGCCCCGCCGGGCCCCACGAGGGTGATCAGCCGGGCGCCCGTCAGCGGCCGGATGCGAGCGACGTCATCGCCGCGGCCGACGGAGAGTGTCCGGACGCGAGCGAGGCCATCGCCGCGGCCGACGAAGAGCGCCCGGATGCGGGCGACGTCGTCGCTTCGGCCGACGAAGCTGGTCAGCCGGGCGGGCAGGTTGCTCCTGGGCTCCGGCTCCTCGTCGCGCAGCGCCGCGAGGTGCGCCTCCCGCAGCTCGGCCCCCGGATCGACGCCCAGCTCGTCCGCCAGCCGCGCCCTGATCCGCTCGAAGACCTCCAGCGCCTGGCCACGCCGTCCGTCCGCCACCATGGCCCGCATCAGCAGCGCGTGGAACGGCTCGCGCAGCCGGTGCTCGGCCACCAGCTCCTCCAGCTCCGCCACGACATCGCCACCCGCGGCCAGGTCCGCCGCGATCCGGCCGGCCAGCGCCGCCAGCCGCAGCTCCTCCAGCCGGGCGGCCGGGGCCAGCGCGAAGGGCAGATCGATGCCGCCCAGCGCCGGTCCGCGCCAGAGCGCCAGCGCCGCGTGCGCGTCGCCCGCGCGGGCCAGCCGCTCGAACGCCTGCGCGTCCACCTCATCGGCCGGTACGTCGAGCAGGTAGCCGCTCGGATGGGAGGAGATCAGCCCGGGAGCCTCCCTGCGCGCCCTGGACACCAGCGACTGCAGCGCGGCCATGGGATGCTCGGGCGGCTCACCCGGCCACAGATCGTCGATCAGCCGGTCGTTGGTCACCACCCGGCCGGGATCGAGCGCCAGGCGGACCAGCAGCGCCCGCACCCGCGCGCCGCCGACCGCGGCCCCCGCGATCTGGAGCGGCCCCAGGATCCCGATCCGCATCCACCCTCCAACAAAGGGCCGCTCAGCTCTTGGGGCTGGCGCTCTGGACGACCTCGAACGACCAGAGCTGCGATCCGGACGCGGCGGGCCCCTGGCCGTGGCCATGCCCCTGGGCGGCCCCGGCTTGCGCGTGCCCGCGCTGGAAGGCCTGACCCTGCTGCCACGTCTGGAAGTCGTCCTCGCTGCGCCAGCGGGTGTAGACAAGGTACTGGTCGGTGCCCTCGACCGGCCTGAGCAGCTCGAACCACTCGAACCCGTCGGCCGACTCCACCATGCCCGCCCGGTTGGAGAAGCGTCGCTCCAGCTCCTCCCGCATCTCCGCCGGCACGGTCAGGACGTTGATCTTCACGACTGACAACGGAACCCCTCTCCTCCCCTCCAACGCTAAGGTACGGCGTCGGACTACGAGAACACCTTCGCCTTGAGCGACGGGAAGCGCTGGACCGTACGCAGGAACGTCTTGAAGCCCATCCTGGCGGCCCGGCTCTCGCCGATGAACTGCTCGGCCGCGCGGAGCGAGTCCCGCACGGCCGCGAAGCCGTACTCGCGCATCCGCTCCTCGTAGTCCGCGATGGCCTCGACCGTGTCGCGTCCGCCGGTCAGCGCCAGGCAGAGCAGGCGGGCGTCGCGTAACGCGGTGTTGGCGCCGATGCCGCGCATCGGCGTCATGCTGTGGATGGCGTCGCCGAGCAGCGTGATGGTGGTGGCCGGCCATGGCTCGATCGGGATCGAGGTACGGATCGGCAGCAGCGAGACCGTGTCGGGATCGGACAGGTCGATCAGCTTGTGGAGATCGGGATGCCAGGACTCGATCATCTTCGCCACCGTCTGCTTGAGCCGCGTGCCCGGCAGGTCGGCGATGTCGGCGGGGAAGCGGTCCTTGGCGGCGCCCACGGCCCAGAGGATGTAGCTGCCGGCGTTGTCCATCAGCGCGCCCTGCTGCTCGGTGGCCCCGATGGCGCCGACCGGCGCGGTGTCGCTCAGGTCGTGCGGGGCGCAGAACAGGCCGAGGCCCTTGGGCGGGACGATGGTGTTCGGGCCCTCGACGAGCCGCCGCGAGATGAGCGTCCTGGTCTCGTCGGTGAGCGGGAACTTGCCCGCCACCGTGGTGATGCCGGTCTCGACGCGCTCGGCGTGCGGCAGATACTGCTTGCGCACCCGCGAGTTGCCGCCGTCGGCGGCGACCACGACGTCGGCCGTGTCGCTGGAGCCGTCGGCGAAGAACAGCTCGACCCGCCCGTCGGTCAGCCGTTCGTAGCGCTCGTACGTCTTGCCGAACCGCACCACCTCCTCCAGCCCGGTCAGCAGCACCTGCCTGAGCGTGATGCGGCTCACGGAGTGGTGGCCGTCGGCCGGGTCGGCCGCGGGCGGGGTCTCGATCAGCGCGAGCGTGCCGAGCCGCTCGGTGAGGAAGCCGAAGTCCTGGCCGCCCTGCCCGGTCGTGGCGAGGAACGCCTGCCAGAGCGCCGCCGGCAGGCAGTCGTGGAGGGCGCGGGCGCCGTTGGGGTCGATGTGCACCCGGTAGCCCTGCAGCCGGTCGGCCGGAGTGCGGTCCCGCTCGTAGACGGTGACGTGCTTTCCGGCCTTGCGGAGCCCCTGAGCGAGGCAGAGGCCGCCGACCCCGCCGCCGATGATCGCGATGTGCTCTGTCATGTCCATGACTATCAACCGCACGGATGATTCTGTCAACCATCCGGATGGATGATAGTGTTCCGGGCATGAGACGAGCGCCGGAGGAGAAGCAGCGCGACCCGGAGCGCACCAAGGCCCGCATCCTTCAGGCGGCGCTGGAGGAGTTCGCGGCCAAGGGGTTCTCCGGGGCGCGGGTCGGCGAGATCGCGGCCAGGGCCGGGGTCAACAAGCAGCTGATCTCTTACTACTTCGGCGGCAAGGAGGGGCTCTTCCGCGCGCTGAACACCCGCTGGCAGAGCGAGGAGAGCGTGTTCGCCGATCGCGGGTCGTCGTTGGGCCGGCTCATCGCGGGCTACGCGCGCGCCAATTCCAGCCGCCGCGACTTCGGCAAGTTGCTGGTCTGGCAGGGGCTCACCGACGACGCCCCGCCCGATCCCGCCTTCGACGACGAGGTGCGCCGCGACCTGGAGCACCTGCGCGCCCGCCAGGAGGCGGGGGAGTTCCCCGCCGACCTGGACCCGGCCGCGGTGCTGGTGGCGCTGTTCGGGATGGCCGCAGCGGGCATCGTCTTCCCGCACCTCGTCCGGGCCGCCTGCGGGCTCGACCCGGCCTCACCCGAGTTCGGCGACTACTACGCCGAGCAGGTGGAGCGGCTCGCCGACCACCTGCGCGACTAAAGTCGGAGCGGTCAGGGGCAGCGGACGATCATCCCCGCGTACGAGAGATTCCCGCCGAACCCGAACAGCAGCATCGGCGCCCCCTGCCGCACCTCACCCCGCTCCAGCAGCTTCGACAGCGCCAGCGGGACGCTCGCGGCCGAGGTGTTGCCCGATTCGACCACGTCACGGGCCACGATCGCGTTGAGCGCGCCGAGCTTCTGCGCGATCGGCTCGATGATCCGCAGGTTCGCCTGGTGCAGCACCACGGCCGCCAGTTCCTCCGGCTTGACGCCGCCACGCTCGCACGCGCGCCGGGCGATCTCCGGCAGCCGCGTGGTGGCCCAGCGGTAGACGGTCTGGCCGTCCTGGGCGAACCGGGTCGGTGTGCCGCCGATGCGCACCGCGTTGCCCAGCTCGGGGGCCGAGCCCCAGACGACGGGCCCGATCTCCGGCTCCGCCGCCGCGCTGAGCACCGCCGCCCCGGCGCCGTCGCCGGTCAGTACGCACGTCGTACGGTCGGTCCAGTCCGTCACGTCCGTCATCTTGTCCACGCCCACGACCAGGGCGTGCGTGGCGGCCCCCGCCTTGATCGTGTGGTCGGCCATGGCCAGCGCGTGGGTGAAGCCGGAGCACGAGACGCCCAGGTCCATGACGGCCGCGTCCGGTACGCCGAGTTTGGCCGCGACGCGGGAGGCGATGTTCGGTGCCCGCTCGGTCTGGGTGCAGGTGGCCACGAGGACGAGGTCGATGTCGGCGGCGTCCAGCCCGCTGCCCGCCAGCGCCTTGGCCGCCGCATGTCCGGCCAGCTCCGTCACGCCTTCCTCCGGCCCGGCCATGTGCCTGGTACGGATCCCGACCCGCTTGGTGATCCACTCGTCGGAGGTGTCGACCATGGCGGCGAGGTCGTCGTTGGTCAGCACCTTGGCGGGCTGATAGTGGCCGGTGGCGACGAGTCTTGATCCATTCATGGGCGGGACTATAGCAACCGACCGTTCGGACGCTAAACCGCTTCTGGCGCTAAACTGCCTGGATGAGTCCACGGAGATCCGTGGCGGAGGCCCTCGGTACCCGCTCCGCCATCCTCGACCGCTCGGTCGCCATCGCCTCCCTCGAAGGGCTGGAAGGGCTGACCATCGGCCGCCTCGCGACCGAGCTCGGCATGAGCAAGTCCGGCGTTCTCGGTCATTTCGGCTCGAAAGAGGCGCTGCAGCTGGCGGTGCTGGAACGGGCCGGCGAGGTCTTCCGCGCGGAGGTCTGGGAGCCGGTCATCCGGATCGAGCCGGGGCTACGCCGGCTGCGGGCGCTCTGCGAGGAGTGGATCTCCTACCTGGAGCGCGGCGTCTTCCCCGGGGGCTGTTTCTTCGTCGCCGCGGCCCACGAGTTCGACGGGCGGGTGGGGGCGGTGCGCGATGCGGTGGCGGCCCGGTTCGACGCCTGGCGGGGGCGGCTGCTCAAGGAGACTCGGCGGGCCGTGGCCGCCGGGGACCTGCCGGGCGGCACCGAGGTCGATCAGCTGGTGTTCGAGCTGCACGGCCTGGTCATGGCCCTGAACCACTCATTGCAGCTGCACGGCGACCGGCAGGCCGTCGTATGGGCGCGCCGGGCCGTACGAGCTCGTCTGGGCATGCCTTAGGACGCCGCGTCGAAGTCGAAGTCGGCGTCCGGTCAGGCCAGGTCAGCTCGCCGAGAGCTCCTCGAAGAGCGTGAGCGCCGCCTGACGTACGTCCTGCGGTGCGAGGCCGTCGAGCGTCTCCCTGGCCTGGACGACGTCGCGGGTGGTGGCCAGCGTGATGGCCACGGACGCGGCCGCCGCGCGGTCCAGCGAGCCCGCCGGCGCGGCGTCGGCCAGCTGCTGGGCGCTCGCGGCGAGGTCGAGGTTGTCTCTCAACGGGCCTCCTCGGGTGATTGCGGGTTGGCCCATTGCATCACTTGGCAGGGTGATTCATCCACTTTTCTTGGGGCCGTTCCCGTTTCGACGGTCGAGAGGTCGTGCATACGTCCCCGCTTACCCCGTCTGACCACACGTTACGCACCCGGTACCGCGAGGCCCGATTCGTAGGCGGTGATCACCGCCTGCACTCTGTCGCGCAGCCCGAGCTTGGCGAGCAGGTTGCTGACGTGCGTTTTCACGGTGTGCTCGCTGACCACCATGGCCTTGGCGATCTCCGCGTTCGACAGTCCGCGCGCGATCAGCTGCAGCGTCTCACGCTCTCTCGCGGTCAGTACGTCCAGCGCGTCGGCGGGCCTGGCGGCGGGCCGGGAGGTGAACTCGGAGATCAGCCTCCTGGTCACCGTCGGCGCCAGCAGCGACTCGCCCTCCGCGACCACTCGTACGGCGTTGACCAGATCGTCCCGGCGCACGTCCTTCAGCAGGAACCCGCTGGCCCCCGCCCGCAGCGCGTCATAGACATAGTCGTCGTGGTCGAACGTGGTGAGCATGAGCACCCGGCAGCCGGTCTCCGCGCAGACGATCTTGGCCGCCTCGATGCCGTCCATCCTGGGCATGCGGATGTCGAGCAGGAGTACGTCCGCGTCGTGTTCGCGGACCGCGGCGACGGCCTGGAGCCCGTCGCCCGCCTCGGCCACCACGTCGATGTCCGGCTGCGCGTCCAGGATCATCGCGAATCCGCCGCGGACCAGCTCCTGATCGTCGGCGACCACGACCCGGATGCTCGGGACCGCCTCCTGGCCGGTCATGCCAGCGGGAGTGGCCGCGTCCTGGCCGGTCATGCCCGGGCCAGCGGGAGCCGTACCGACACGTGGAAGCCCGGCCCGTCGGTGCGGGGACGGGCCGCGGCGCTGCCACCGCAGGCGGCGGCGCGCTCACGGATGCCGATCAGCCCGTGCCCGCCCGAAGGCAGCCCGCGCCCGCCTGACGGCAATCCGTGCCCATCGTCGGTGATGTCGAGCATCAGGGTGTCGTCCTCCCAGGTGAGCCGGATGTCCGCGTGGTTCGCGCCGGCGTGCTTGACGATGTTGGTGAGTGCTTCCTGCGTGACCCGGTACGCCGCCACCGCGCAGTCGGGTGAGACGGGCCGTGGCGTTCCGGTCGAGGCGTACGCCACCCGCAGCCCCGTGTGGGAGACCTGGTCCGCGAGGGCGGGCAGGTCGTCGATGGTGGGCTGTGGCGCGCGCGGCGCCTCCTCGTCCTTCAGCACGCCCAACATCCGGCGCAGCTGCATCATCGCGTCCCGTCCCGCCGCGGCGATCGCGTCGAAGGCGGCCTCCGCCCGCGCCGGGTTGCTCCTGACCACCACGGGCCCCGCCTCGGCCTGGACGACCATGAGGCTGACCGCGTGGGCGAGGATGTCGTGCATGTCGCGGGCGATCCTGGCGCGCTCGTGCTCGGCCGCGCGTTCCGCTTCCATCTGTCGCTCCCTTTCCAGCCGTTCGGCCCGTTCCTCCAACGCGGCGGCGTGGGCGCGGGAGGTGGCGGTGGCCCGGCCGATGGCGTACGCGGCGACGAACAGCACCGTCCCGCGCAGCGCGGTCTCCGACGAGCCGACCACGAGCAGGCCACCGGTGACGGTCATGGCGAGCACTAGAATCCGCTGCCAGGTGCCGGAGTAGGCGGCGACCGTGTAGAGCGCGACCATGCCGCCGTACCAGACGGGCTGGCGCGCGACGTGGTCGGCGAGATCGTAGAGGGCACCCGTGCACAGGCAGACGACCAGTACGGTGATCGGCGCCCGCCGCCGCCAGACCAGGGGCAACGACGCGACGATCACCACCGCGTACCCCCACCAGTCCCAGGGCTCGCCGGTCCGATCGTCGCTGGACAGCAGGGGCCAGAGCTGGGCGATCAGGATCACCGCGGTGAGCGCGGCGTCCACCCAGAGGTGAGGGAGCGCCGCGATCCTTCGACGCACGATGTCGATAAGCGACAAGTCGGACACGGCGCCCCATCTTTCCCTATGCTGGCTCATGCTTCCCGTACGCCGGCTCTCACGCATGTACGGGAGCGTGCCTCGCCGTCGTCGTACGGCGGCCCATCAGCGGCAGGAAGGAGACGAACAGCAGGATCGCGCCCACCGGGATGAGGTCCTTGTCGACCGCCGACAGCACGACCTCGCCCAGCACCGCCACCGGCACCCAGACCTTGACCAGCCGGTGCCCGGCGAGCAGGGCGGCGAAGGCGAGCTGGGCCACGTAGAACAGGATCGGGCCCGCGCTGTAGACGGCCAGGTCCACCCCCGGCACCGCCTTCACCTGCTCGAACATCGGGCTCATCGCGTCATGGTCGGCCGCCAGGAAGCCGACGATGATGTCGATCGCGAACTGGGCAGCCGCGCAGCCGATCCCGACGACGCCCGCGACCAGGGCCGCGGTGGCGAGGGCGGACCGCCCCAGCATCCTCCGCATCTCCCAAAATATCGGGATAAACAGTGTCAGAGCCCCGAGAAAGGCGAGGTGCCCGGCGGTCCAGGCAAAGCCAGGACCTCGGACGCCGTCGAAGCCGTCGACGATTCTGAGCAGACCGTAGGTCAGGACGAGCAGGGGGGCGGCGATGAGCGCGGTGCGATTCTTCATGACCGGTTCTCCTTCAAGCTGCGGGATATGCAGCCCATCCTCGGAGTTCGCCGCTCAAAAGGGATCGCCGCGACGGGCGATCCTCGGCCTCCCTCTCAAGAGCGAGTCCCGTCGCTCAGGAGGGCGATGTCGATCGCACGTACGCCGAGATCGACGGGCAGGCGCTGGAGCAGTCCTGGCAGGGCCGGCTCCAGAAGGCCTCCGCTCCGGCGGCTGTCAGGCCGACATCGGCGTCCCGGCATCCGGGGCATCGCTGGGCCTGGTCGGCACTCTGCGGGACCAGGCCGCGGGGTCGATGAGGTCGCCGGCGCTAAGGGTTGGCCGGGCGGTCGCGGGAGTTGTTGATGCGTAGCGCCTCGGCGAGCTGGTCTTCCAAGATGATGATCCGGCAAGCGGCTTCCAGGGCGGTGCCCTGGTCGACGAGCTCGCGGGCCCTGGCCGCCAAGCGCAGCTGGTAGCGGGAGTAGCGGCGGTGGCCGCCGTTGGAGCGTTGCGGCTCGATCAGTTTGGCGGCGCCCAGGCTGCGCAGGAAAGCCGCGCTGACGCCCAAGATTTCCGCGGCCCGGCCCATGCTGTAGGCGGGGTAGTCGTCATCGTCGAGTTTGGCTTCAGCGCTGGCATCCACCGCCGCATCGGAGGGTGGTAGGGCGCGGGACTCGGCTTTGTCGCCGTAAGCGGCGCTTGACGCGAGCGTGGAAGTAGCGGCCGTGGTGCGGGGCTTGGGCTTGCTATCGGGCCCTGTGGCCAACTCTGGGGATGTTCGATCCATGTAACCTCCTGAACGCGGACGAGGGCCCCGGCGCCATGATGCGCCGGGGCCCGCAACTAGGTTGTTCAACACCATCTACCGGCCAAGAGGCCGAATTGCCGTTTCCGCAACAGCCGCCCGCTGTGGGCGGGGGTGCGGGGATCGCGTAAGCGTGACCGTAGACCACCTTCCCGTCTGTGGAGCTGCGGTACCCGTGCGGCGAAAACACGCCGGCGACGGGCGATCCTGATGGCGTTCAACACTCCCTTCGCTATCTGTGAACCTTCTACAACCCATGTCATGAGACGACCTTCGGCCGCTCTGGCAGCGCGTCCACGCGTCGGGCCCCTTGCGACTGCTCGGCCTTTCACGTCCGACCTTCTGCCGGTTACTGCTCACTTGCAACTGCGGTACTGCTGCGACCCGTATGGCCGCTCTGGCAGCGCGTCCACGCGTCCGGCCCCTTGCGACTGCTCGGCCTTTCACGTCCGACCTTCTGCCGATCACTCCTGCTATCCACGCTCGTCCGGGCGGCTCGTCGTGACGCCGGGTATCTCGTGCGCCGCCCTCGTGGATCCGTTCCTTGCGATGGAAGAAACACTAGCCACAACAGCAACGAATGTCTACTGCGGCGACTACAGATTTTCGATCCCTGGCGCAGCAGTCTCACCAGATGGCCTCTGGCGAGGAGTTCGTGGTCAGGAGGCCGCTTCGATGACGCCGTGGACGGCCCGGGAGACGCGCTCGGCCGCCGTGTCGGGATCGGGCCGTCCGGCGTCCAGCCAGGCGATGACCCCTTCGACGGTCACCGCGAACACCAGCCGCGCCGCCCAGTCCGCCCACTTCGGATCGACGATCCTGGCGGTCAGATGATGCCGGGCGATCCGGACGGACTCGCGGGTGAAGTCGTCGATGAGCTCGCGGAACTCCGGCTCGCGGGCCGCATGGCGGAACAGCAGCCGGAACCCGTCCGGATCAGCATCGGCCGCTCGCATGAGCGCCGGGATCGTCTGGTCGTTGAAGCCCGATTCCCCCACCCGTTCGCCGAGCCGCGAGCACGCCCGGTCGAGCACCGCCTGATAGAGGTCGGTCTTCGACTCGAAGTGCCGGTAGAGGATCACCCGGCTGACGCCCGCCTCGCCGGCCACGTCGTCGAGGCCGGTGGCCGTGTAGCCGCCCGCGGCGAAGGCGCGCGTCGCGGCGTCGAGGATCTGCTCCCGGCGCTCGGCCCGGGGCATCCGCCGGACGGTTTCCATGAGCGCTCCTCTTGTTTACTTTCGAGTCTACAAATACCGTTGTTCACATGCCAGTAAACAAGCTTCCCTTCGAGCAGCCTGAGCTCCTCCGGCCGGCGCCCCTGCTGCGCGCGCTCCAGGCCGAGGGGCCGGTGCATCGCGTAAAGACGAGCACGGGCGACGACGCCTGGCTGGTGACCGGCTACGAGGACGTGCGGCGCCTGCTCGACGATGACCGGCTCGGCCGCTCGCACCCCCAACCCGAGACCGCCGCGCGCATCGGCGAGTCCGCGCTGTTCGGTGGCCCGATGGGCGACTTCGACACCGAGCACGAGGACCACACCAGGATGCGGGCGGTCTTCCAGCCGCACTTCTCGCCGAAGCGCATGCGGGCGTTCCGTCCGCGCGTGGAAGAGCTCACCGACCAGCTGCTCGACGAGCTGGAGCGGAAGGGCTCACCGGCCGATCTCCACCAGGCGCTGGCGCTGCCGCTGCCGATCCTGGTCATCTGCGAGCTGCTCGGCGTGCCGTACGAGGATCGCGACCAGTTCCGCGCCTGGACGGAGGCGGCGGGCAACACCGCCGACAACGCCCGCTCGATGCAGGGCCTGATCGACCTGTACGAGTACGGCAAGAGCCTCGTCGAGCGCAAGCGGCACGCGCCGGGCGACGACGTGATCTCTCGCATGATCGAGGTGCCCGACACGAACGACGACGAGATCGCGCGACGGGCCATGAACCTGCTGTTCGCCGGACACGAGACCACGGTCGTGCAGATCGGCATGGGCGCCCTGTACCTGCTGGCGAACGCGGAGCAGTGGGACGCCCTGCTGGCCGAGCCCGAGCTGCTCACCGGGGCGATCGAGGAGATCCTCCGGGTGCCCATGGTGAACGGCACCGGCGGCATCCCCCGATACGCCCGCGTCGATCTGGAGATCGGCGAGGTCACGGTCCGGGCGGGCGAGCTGGTCCTGCTGCACATCGGCATGGCCAACCACGACGAGACGATGTTCGCGGACCCGGAGCGGTTCGACATCACCCGGGAGGCGATGGCTCACGTCTCGTTCGGCTACGGTGCCCGCTACTGCATCGGGGCGCCGCTGGCCCGGATCGAGCTGCAGGCGGTGTTCGCCCGGCTCATCCCGCGTTTTCCGGGGATGCGGCTGGCGGTGCCGGTCGAGGAGCTGCGCGTGCGCGCCGACTCACTGACGGCAGGCCTGGTGTCGCTGCCGGTTAAATGGTGAAGTTTCCCCTTCTTAGGAGGGAATGCGTTCGAGCAGGCTCTGCATGTCGTCGGCGTGCTCCTCCTCCTTGGCCAGGAGCTCCTCGAACACCCGGCGGGTGGTGATGTCCTTGTCGCCCAGCCACTGGATGATCTCGGTATAGCTGGCCACCGCGATCCGCTCCGCGACCAGGTCTTCCTTGATCATGTCGATCAGTCCGCGGCTCTCGTCGTACTGGGAGTGGGCGCGGGAGCTGAGCGTGTCGGGGTTGAAGTCGGGCGCGCCGCCGAGCTGTACGATCCTGGCCGCGAGTTTGTCGGCGTGCTCCTGCTCCTCGCCGGCGTGCTCCAGGAACTCCGCCGCCACCGACTCCGACTGCAGCCCGGACGCGGTGTAGTGGTGCCGCTTGTAGCGGAGCACGCACACCAGCTCGGTGGCCAGGGCCTCGTTGCACACCTGGATGACGCGCTCCAGGTCGGCGCCGTAGGCGTCGGTGATCGGGCCCTTGTCGATCTCGACGCGGGCGCGCTCGCGAATGGTCTTGATGTCGGTCAGGAACTCAGCCATGGCGCCCATATGCCCACTCGCTTGGCAAAGACGCCCCTTCGTCCGCAAAATCAGCCCTCATGGTTGGCGAGCCGGGCGACGGTGTCGGCGACGCGCCGCTGCCTGGTCTCGGCCTTCTTGGCACCTTCGACCTGCAGGACGTAGCGGAGTTTGCGGGAGTACGACAGCCCTTCGAAGAAGCGCTTGGCCTCGGGAGCGTCGTCGAGCGCCGCGGCCAGGTCGGCCGGCGCCGCCACCTCCCGGGGCGCGGTGTCGAGCTCCAGCGTCACCTCCACCTCGTCGCCCGCGGCCACTCCGGCGCCCTGCCGGTTCTCGGCGCTTAGCGGCAGCATGTACCGCCCGCCCATGGAGGCGACCGTGCTGCGGTAGCCGTAGCCATTGATCGTGACGCTGACGGCGGGCCGCCTGCTTCCGCCGAGGCCCTCGACGACTTCGCTGGGGACCCCGATGCCCGTGGCGGTCTTGCCGCCCAGTTCGACGACGGCGCGGAATCTCATTGGAAGAATCCTTCCAGGGCCGGTGCCAGGGCCGCGGCCTTGACGATGTGCGTCTGGCCGTCGAGCGTGTGGTGCTCGGCGTTGGGCAGCACGTCGGCCCAGGCCCGCATGCCGTTGCGCATCCACGCGGGGCTCTTGCCGCCGCAGATCACCAGGGTCGGGATCTTGACCGAGGCCCAGGGGGCGGCGGGGAGCGGCTTGCCGCGCTCGTAGTCGGCCACGAACGCGACGTCGTAGAGCAGCGTGTGGACGATGGCCTTCATACCGGACCAGGCGGGCATGAAGCGCATCATGGCGACGACCGCGCCGGGCAGATTGACGCCCTTGCGCATGAAGTAGGCGACTGCCTGGCCCCGGCGCCCGGTGGCGACCATCTCTTCGAGCTGCCGTACGTAGTCGCCCGGGATCGGTGGCCGGGTGTCGTCGACCACGAACGGCGCCTCGTAGACGGCCACCTTCGACACCGGCAGGCCACTCTCGACGGCCGCCATGGCCAGCGCCGCGCCGGAGGAGATGCCGTACAGGAAGGCAGTGCCGCCCGCCTCTTCCACCAGCGCGGCCAGATCCTCGATCTCGCGCTCGGGGGAGAACGGCGCGGTGTCGCCGCTGTCGCCGCGCCCCCGGCGGTCGTAGGTGTAGACGGTGAAGCGCCGAGCCAGCTCCTTGGCCAGCGCCGGGTTCGGGCCGGCCGCGCGGTGGCACATCGCGCCGTCGACGAGGATGACCGCCGGACCCTGGCCTATGCGGTCGTACGCGAGCTGGGTGCCGTCTTTGGAAGTGACCTTGTCCATATTCGTCTCCTTGTCGGATGGTTGCAGCCTCCCACCGACAATTATTTTTGTCAAGGAACGACCAGGGGACCCTCAGTGATCGGTACGGCCGGCTCGTTCGTAAGGTGGCAGCATGAGCATCGCCGATGATCCGGACCGCGCACCCGCCCGCTCTCACCTGTACGCCATGGGACTGTCGGAGGAGGAGATGCGCCGCCCCATGATCGGCATCGCCTCCACCTGGACCGGCACGATGCCCTGCAACCTCACCCAGCGTGAACTGGCCGCGCACGTCGCCACGGGGGTGCGCAGGGCGGGTGGCACGCCGATGGAGTTCAACACGATCGCCGTCTCCGACAACCTGACCATGGGCACCCCCGGCATGCGCGCCTCGCTGGTCAGCCGCGAGATCATCGCCGACTCGATCGAGCTGATGGGCCGGGCGCACGGGTTCGACGCGCTGGTGTGCATCGTGGGGTGCGACAAGACCGTACCGGCGGGCATCATGGCGCTGGCCCGCCTGGACGTACCCGCTGTCGTCCTCTACAGCGGCAGCATGATGCCCGGCCGCTGGCGCGACCGGGACGTCACCATCCAGGACATGTGGGAGGCCCTCGGCGAGCGCGCGGTCGGCCGGGTCGACCAGGCCGACGTGGACGACCTGGCCAAGTACGCGTGTCCGGGCCCCGGCACCTGCGCCGCCCAGTACACCGCCAACACCATGGCCTCCGTCGCCGACTTCCTCGGCCTGGCCCCGTTCGGCATCGGCGACATCCCGGCCGTCGCCGAGACGAAGAACGCCGCGGCCGAGCGCGTCGGCGAGCTCGTCATGGACGCGCTGGCCCGCGACGCCAGGCCCTCGCGCATCCTCACCGAGGACGCCCTGCACAACGCCATCGTCTCGGTGGCCGCCATGGGCGGCTCGACGAACGCCGTACTCCACCTGCTCGCCATCGCCCGCGAGGCCGGGCTGCCGCTGCGCGTCGACGAGATCGGCGCCATCTGCCGCCAGGTCCCCATCATCACCAGGCTCATGCCCAGCGGCGCGCACACCGCCGCCGACCTGTGGCGCGCGGGCGGCACCGCGCTGGTGGCGCGGCGGCTGCTGGACGCGGGCCTGCTGCGCGCGGACGCCGCCCTGGTCGACGGCCGTACGTACGCCGAGGTCGCCGCGGCGGCGACGGAAACGCCGGGGCAGCAGGTGGTCACGACCGTCGAGAACCCCGCCAAGGCACGCGGAGCGCTGGCCGTCCTGCGCGGCTCGCTCGCCCCTGACGGCTGCGTGCTCAAGCTCAGCGGCAAGGCGGACTTCCGGTTCGAGGGCCCGGCCCGGGTGTTCGACTCCGAGGAGGAGTGTTTCGCGGCGATCCAGGAGGGACGGATCCTGCCGGGCGACGTGATCGTCGTCCGCTACGAGGGCCCGGCCGGCGGCCCTGGCATGCGGGAGATGCTGTCGATCACGGGCGCGCTGGTGGGCACGGGGTTGGGGGATTCGGTGGCATTGGTCACCGACGGGCGCTTCAGCGGGGTCTCGCATGGCATGGTCATCGGGCACGTCGCACCCGAGGCGTACGTCGGCGGCCCGCTCGCGCTGGTACGTGACGGCGACGTGGTCGTCATCGACAGCGCGGCGGGGACGCTGGACCTGAACGTGGCGGAGGAGGAGCTGAGGCTGCGGCGGGACGCCTGGGTACGGCCGGAGCGGCCGGTCGAGCGAGGGGTGCTGGCCAAGTACGCGGCGACCGTCAGGTCCGCCTCGGACGGCGCGGTGACCGTTTGACCGGTGCCGGCTACTCGACGCTTTTCGCTATTGGGGGGCGTGAGCCGGTGAGGCTAGCGGCGGGACGGCAGGCTCGGCGTCACCGTGTCCGGTCCCAGGTGATTCCACAGGATCGACAGTGGCGAGAAGAAGATTCGATCCCCTGACGGGAGGTTCGTCGCACCGAGGTGCAGGACATACCCGGCACGGAACCTGTCGCCGAGCTTGTCTCTCAGCCAGCGCAGGTGCTTGGCGTCCTCGCTCTTGGGCGTGGCTGACGCCTTGACCTCGATGCCGACCACAGTGCCGTCGCGGCGTTCGAGGATGAAGTCGACTTCGCGCTTCTCCCTGTCCCGATAGTGCCGTACGGCGACATGTCGGCGGGCGAAGGTCGACAACTTGAGAAGCTCCGCGAAGACGAAGGTCTCCAGCAGTCCGCCGAGGGCTGGATGACCAGGGGCAAGGAGCGACTCCGCGTCCACGTCCATGAGATGGGCGGCCAGTCCGCTGTCGGTCACATAGGTCTTGGGCGCGTGGGTCACCCGAGAGCTGAGGTTGTTGGACCATGCGGGCGCCGGAGCGACCAGGAACACGGTTTCCAGGTAGGCCAGATATGTGCGCACGGTTGCGACGTCCAGCCCTAGACCTTCGGCGATATGGGCGAGGACGACCTGGCCGCCTGCTCTGGCCGCGACCAGAGCGATCAGATCGGGGATCGCCTGGGCCTTGTTGACATGCGCGAACTCGCGGATGTCGCGCGAGATCACGGTGTCCAGGTAGCCGCGGAACCACGCCCGAATCGCCACTGGTGAGTTCAGGCGCAGGACTTCCGGATAGCTGCCCTGGCTGATGAGGTGGATGTAGTCCTCGCGTGTCCATGCCGACTGGCGACCGGTGAAGGCCCCCGGGTCGAGGAACGCCTGATCGCAGAATGTGCCCGCGTCGCCCACTCGCTCGCTGACCGCGAAGGGCCACAGGTCCACGAAGGCCACCCGACCCGCGAGCGACTCCGACAACGTGGGGATGCTGAGAAAGCGGGTCGATCCTGACAGCACGAACTGGCCTGGAGACCAGTCCTCGTCGACTATCTGCTTGATGGCCAGAATCAGGGGATCGCCGGCTCGTTGGATCTCGTCGATGATCACCGGTTGGGGCCGTCTGCGTGCGAAAGTGCGCGGATCGTCCTTGGCGATGGCGAGCTCTGAAGGATCGTCGAGGGTGGTGAATGTGGCTTCGCCGAACCGTCGGCAGGACTGGAGCAGCGTTGTCTTGCCGGACTGGCGCGGCCCGTTGATGATGACGATCCTGAGCTCTGCGAGAAGCTCCTTGAGAGAGTCGGCCGCGAGCCGAGGAAGAAGATCCATACCGCCCTCACCTGCAAATAGACAGCGCAGAGCCCGGTTTTCCCTGTTTCGCGGGCTGAGTTTTCCCTGTTTCGCGGACTCTATTTTCCCTGTTTCGCGGCCCGCGCGTACAGAGGATCGCCGATCGACGGTCAGGAGATCGATCCTTCGCGAAGGGGCGCGGTGGCCGTCCAGCTCTCGCCCGGGACACTCCCATGGAAGAACGACCGGTGCCAGACCACCCGGCTGGCTAGCCTGGGACGACAATGACTCGAACCTTCTTCGAACCCGACGAGACCGACGAGTTCGAGGCTGCCGTGGGTCTGCTGACCCGCCGCTGCCTCGCCTGGGCGGACGAACACGGCCTGCCCGCCGACGACACGGTGCTGGCGGCGGCCCTGGAATCGCGCCACCGCAGCCGCGACGGCCGTCTGGCCTACTGGGACACGGAACAGGTGCGGCGCTTCCTGCTGGAATGGGTCCCGCACTACGTGGTCGCTCCTCGGGACATCCTCGAGGCCGCGCCGGACTGCCTGCTGACCTTCCTGCGCTACCTCGACGCCTCAGGTCTGCGCGACCCGCGCGGCACCGCGGTGGCGGACCTGTCGTCCGCCGTGACCGAGGCCGAGTACACCGCCGCGCTGAACGATCCCCTCCGCCAGAGCGTCGCGAAGTTCTGGACGCGGACCGCCGTCGACAGGGGTGTCGATTTCGACGATCGCCGGGCGGTGGAGAAGTTCCAGCGGGACGTCGACGCCGGGCGGGTGACGTTCGACGCCGAGGTCCTCGACCAGCTGATGATGGCGCGGCTCACCGAGCCGGGGCCGGACGAGGAGCGCGCATACGCCCAGCCGCCCATCGCCCTCCCGCCCGCGGCGGAGCTCACCGAGGCGGCGGCTCAGAGCGTTCTCGTACGGCGACTCGCCGCCGTGGCGGAGTGGGCCGGAGCGGACGGGCGACCGCTCACCGCCGCGGGGGCTCCCCGGCGCCCCGACGCCCGAGAGCTGGCGGCACTGCTGGAAACCGGGGAAGACAACCTGCGCGTCGCCGAGATGCGCCAGGTGAACCTCCTGCTCGCTTGGGCGAAGAAGGCCCGCCTGATCCGTACGAGCAAGGGACGGCTGTTCCGGGTGGCCAAGGCCGCGCCGATCCTGCGCGATCCGGACGCCCTTTGGAGACGTGCGTTCGAGACGTTCTTCGAGATGGGCAGCACGATCGGGGCGCCGCCTTCGTCCTGGTACCCCGCCTCCATGCTCGTCGAGTCCTTCGACGAGATCCTGCCGGACGTGCTGAACTCGATGTACGGCCTGCCGAGTCCTGTTCCCGTGGTCCGCCTCCAGGAGTCGGTTTGGCTGGCCTGCAAGGAGTACTTCCTGGTCGATGACAAGGGATTCCGGGAGGAGGCGTGGCGGCGGCAGGTCGATCTGGACCTGGTGGCCGCACTCGAGGCGCTGGCCGCGCTCGGTGCCGTGGAGCTGAGCCATGGGGCGGCCGACGAACTGTACTCCAGCGACCTCGATGACGAAGACCAGCCCCTGGATTCGGCGGCGGCCACCCGGCTGCTGGCCCGCCTGCGCGATCCGGACCTCCTGCTGGCCCGTCTGACGCCGCTGGGCCTGGGGGCCACCCGGGAACGCATGCTCGCGGAAGGCCGTGACGCCCCGCTGATCGGCCAACTGGCCACCGCGCCACCCGCCGAACTCCTCGGCCTGCTCGCCCAGCACTACCCGCCCGAGGCGGCCGCCGTCGAGCTGTCCGGCTGGCTGGCGGTGCCGGGGCAGGACGTCGAGACGCTGCTGCGGGCCGTACGCGATTGTCCATTCCGTACGCGGGCTTCGGCCACGCTCGGCATCCTGACGGAAGCACTGCCCGACGGCCCGTCGATACTCCGGAGCCTGCGCGCCGACCCCGTCCTCGGCCCCCTCGCCCTGACCGCGCTCCTCGACGGCGGAGACCTCCAGCCGGAGTCCATCGAAGATCGCGAACAACTGCTGCTACTGGCGGAAGGGCTGCTCAACCTCCTCGAACTCGGAGGACCAGAGGCCGTCCTCGAGCAGGTCACCGAGATGGCGGGAAAGGACGCGACGGGAGTGATCGAGGCGGCCGTGAGCTCTGGGCATCCTGACGTCATCGGCTTGGCGGAACTGGGCGAACTCGTTGCCCAGTCCGCCCGTGCCCACCCGCTACGCCTCGTGCCCGGCAACGCACCAGGATCACGCGGGCGTCGCCACGGCAAGAAGCGCAAACACTGAGACAGAGCTTGTTCCGCATCTGCGTACGAAAGTGCGCGGATCGTCCTTGGCGATGGCGAGCTCTGAAGGATCGTCGAGGGTGGTGAACGTGGCTTCGCCGAACCGTCGGCAGGACTGGAGCAGCGTTGTCTTGCCGGACTGGCGCGGCCCGTTGATGATGACGATCCTGAGCTCTGCGAGAAGCTCCTTGAGAGAGTCGGCCGCGAGCCGAGGAAGAAGATCCATACCGCCCTCACCTGCAAGTAGACAGCGCAGAGCCCGGTTTTCCCTGTTTCGCGGGCCGCGCGTACGCAGGATCGCCGATCGACGGTCACCGATCGATCCTTCGCGAGCGACCCGATCCGCCAACGGAGAGCCGCGGTCCGCGGATGTTCCGCGGCCTTCCTGCCCCGCCAGACCGCGACTCCCACGGAGCCCTGAGCTAGCGGACCTTCCGGAAGAATGCCCGTACGTCGTCGACCAGCAGGTCAGGGGCCTCCATGGCGGCGAAGTGGCCGCCCCGGTCGTACTCCGACCAGTGGATCACGTTGTGCTCGCGCTCCGCGATCCGCCGGATCCCGCCGTCGCCGGGGAAGACCGCGACCCCGTGCGGGACCTCCGACCGCTCGACCGGCGTTCCCCACTGTGCCGAGCCCTCCTTGTAGAGCCGGGCCGACGAGGCGGCGGTGCGGGTCAGCCAGTAGATCGTCACGTCGGTCAGCATCTGGTCCAGGTCGACCGCGTCCTCGGGCAGGTCGTGCGCGGGGTCGGTCCACTCCTTGAACTTCTCCACGATCCAGGCCAGCTGGGCGGCGGGGGAGTCGTGCAGGCCGAAGGCGACGGTCTGCGGCCGGGTGGCCTGGATCATCGCGTAGCCGGAACGGTCGTTGTCGGCGTACTGCTGCATGCGGGCCAGCTCGGCCTCCGTGAGGCCCTCCATCTCGGCCGGGTCGAAGGTCGGGAAGCCGAGTGCGCCGTTGACGTGTACGCCGGCCACCCGGTCGGGGGCGAAGCGGCCGAGTTCGGGGGAGATGACCGAGCCGCTGTCGCCGCCCTGGGCGCCGTAGCGCTCATAGCCGAGGCGGCTCATCAGCTCGGCCCACGCGCGGGCGACCCGGCTCAGGTCCCAGCCGGTCTCGCGGGTGGGGCCGGAGAAGGCGAAGCCGGGGATGGACGGGGCGACGACGTGGAAGGCGTCGGCGGGGTCGCCGCCGTGGGCGCGGGGGTCGGTGAGCGGGCCGATGATCTTCATGAACTCGACGATCGAGCCGGGCCAGCCGTGGGTGAGGACCAGCGGCAGCGCGTCCGGCTCGGGGGAGCGCACATGCAGGAAGTGGATGTTCTGGCCGTCGATCTCGGTGGTGAACTGCGGGTACTCGTTGAGCGCCGCCTCGTGCTTGCGCCAGTCGTATCCGGTGCGCCAGTACTCGGCCAGCCGCCGCACGTACGAGACCGGGATGCCGTACGACCAGCCGACGTCGGGCAACTCGTCGGGCCAGAGGGTGCGCGTCAGCCGGTCGTGCAGGTCGTCGAGCGCGGACTGCGGGATATCGATGCGGAACGGACTGATCTCCGTGGTGAACGTCATACAGAACACGTTAGGAACGAGCTAGGTCAGGAGCGGTCCTAGGAGTGCGGCAATCTGGAGAGCATGTTGGAGACATCGGCCCGGTTGCTCAGACTGCTCTCGCTCCTGCAGACCTATCGGGAGCGGTCGGGTGTGGAGCTGGCCGAGCGGCTCGGCGTGACCGTGCGTACCGTCCGCCGTGACGTCGGGCGGCTACGCGAGCTCGGCTATCCCGTGCACGCCATCCCGGGCGCGCCCGGTTACCGGCTCGGTGCGGGTACGGACCTGCCGCCGCTGCTGTTGGACGACGAGGAGGCGGTGGCGGTCGCGGTGGGGCTGCGGACGGCGGCCGGGGGCTCGGTGTCGGGGATCGAGGAGACCTCCGTGCGGGCGCTGGCCAAGCTGGAACGGGTGCTGCCGTCCCGGCTCCGGCATCAGGTGCACGCGCTGCAGTCGATGACCGTGCCGATGGGGCGGGCGGGTTCGGTGGTGGATCCGACGGCCCTGACCGCGATCGCCGCCGCCTGCCGCGACCACGAGACCTTGCGGTTCGACTACCGGACGCACGACGGGCAGGAGAGCGTCCGCGCCGCCGAGCCCTGTCGGCTCGTCCATTCGGGGCGGCACTGGTACCTGCTGGGCTGGGACACCGACCGGGCCGACTGGCGTACGTACCGGATCGACCGCCTGAGCCTGCGGACGCCGAACGGGCCGCGGTACGTCCCCCGCGACCCGCCCGACTCCGACGTGGCGGCCTACATGTCCCGGTCGATCTCCAGCGCGCCCTATCGGTATCAGGGCCGATTCAAGATGTACGCGCCGGCCGAGGTCGTCGCCGGGCACATGCCGGCCACGACTGGGACGATTGAGCCGATTGACGAGCGGTCCTGCATGCTGTCCAGCGGGGCGAACCACCTTGACGAACTCGCCGTCTGGGTCGCGCTGATGGACATCGACTTCGAGGTGCACGCGCCGCCCGAACTCGTCGACCGCGTCCGCGCCCTCTCCACCCGCCTCGCCACCGCCGCCGGCTCATCCCCTGTCGGGCCAGCCTGACAGCCTGACGGCCCGCTTGAGGAAGACGACGCCGTCGATCAGGTCGAGCTGGGCCGGGTCCAGCGGGAAATAGGCGAAATCTTGGGAGACGCGCTGGGCGGGCTTCGTGACGGCCTCGGCCAACTGGCGGGCATCGATGAGCGAGTGGTCCCAGGGGAGCGCGGACAGGATGCCCTCGACGGTGTCCGGGGACGGGGTGTCCTCGCCGACCGTGCCGAAGGCCGAGGCCAGGAAGGCGTACCGGTCGCCCAACTGCGTCCTGGTGATCGCCCCCGCGCTCCACCACTCCAGCGTCTGGTCGCCGAACGACATGAAGCTCTTGTGCCGCTGCAGGTGGAGGTTGGCGGAGAAGACCAGGGCCGGGCCGTGCTCGGCGATGGCCCGCAGGTTGGCGGCCATCATCGCGTCCCGCAGGGCCGACAGCCGGGTCCACCGGGCCGGGGACGCGTCGGCCATCCAGTAGTGGAAGCGGAGCAGGCCGACGGCGGTGCGTCCGTACAGCTCCGCCAGCTCCCTGTCCGCCGCACTCAGCCCCGGCGCCTGCGTGTCGAGCAGCGCCACCAGGTCGTCGGCGATCAGCCGCAGCCGCTGGGCGTCGGCGGACTGGCCGATCGACACGGACGGATCCATGGCCGTGGCCTCGTTCGACCACCTGTCGTCCGGGCCGAGCAGCGTGTCGAGGGCTTCCCTGGTCACTACGGCGCCGAGGAGCGGGCCGTCGAGGAGGTCGTAGAGGCCGGTGAGCGCTTGGCGCGGGCTCGCCGCCCAATACTCCAGCGGGCCGTCGAAGCCGAAGAACCGGAGCTTTTCGTCATGGTCCTCGTTGTACGTACGCATCCAGCGGACGAGCTCGCGGTTGGCCGGGGACGTGCCGAAGTTGTGGCTGAAGCCGCGCTCCATGACGTCGTCGAGCGTGCCCGTGCCCGTCGTGATGTAGTCGTTCACCACGAGGCCCATGAGGCAGTCGCTCTCGATGGCGAACGACCGGTAGCCCTCGTGCTCGACCAGATGCCGGAAGATCTCGTTGCGCGCCTCGCCCAACTCCTGCACGAAGTGCCGGGCCTCGCCCAGGCCGAGCAGCAAGGGCTTGGCGGGCAGCGTCCGGAGGAACTCCGAGATGCTCGCGCCGTCGAGCGGACGGGCGGTGTCCTTGATATCCATTCCTTAAACGGTATCGTTGAACTTTCGATGTAAACTTTGCCGCGCAAATACCTCTTCCACCGCGACGGACTCTCAATCGGTGATGCATCCATGAGGCCAGTGGACCTGGCGCGCGAGCACGGCCTGTCCACCCAGGCGATCAGAAACTACGAGGACGCCGGCATCCTGCCCGCCGCCGAACGCACCGCCCACGGCTACCGCACCTATACGCCGCTGCACGCGCAAGCCCTGCGCGCGTTCCTCGCGCTCGTGCCGGGCCACGGTCACCACACGGCCACGTCGATCATGCAGGCGGTCAACCGGGGTGCCACCGAGGACGCGCTGCGGCTCATCGACGAGAGCCACGGCCAGCTCCTCGACGACCGCCGCACCCTCCAAGCCGTCGAAGCCGCGCTCCGCGATCTGGCGCCGGTGCCGCAGGAGCGCGGCGACACCTTCATCGGCCCCCTGGCGCGCAGGCTCGGCATCCGCCCCGCCACGCTGCGCAAATGGGAGAACGCCGGGCTGATCCAGCCGCGCCGCGATCCGCAGACCGGCTACCGGATCTACAGCGCGGCCGACGTACGGGATGTCCGGCTGGCCCACCAGCTCAGACGGGGCGGCTACCTGCTGGAGCAGATCGCCCCGCTGATCGCTCAGGTCCGTTCCGCCGGAGGCGTCGCCCCCCTGGAGTCGACCCTGCGCGACTGGCAGGCCCGCCTGTCCGCTCGGGGTCGCGCCATGCTCAGAGGCGCCGCCGAGTTGGACGCGTACCTCCGCGAACCTTGAGGCCTTATGAGTTGTTGGCGAGTACACAGGCGACCGGCGGGTCGAGCTCAAGCGTCTCGACCCGGAGCTGGGTGAAGCCGGCCTGGGTGAGCAGGTCCTGTAGCTCTTGGGCGGCTCGGACCGTGGTGTCCCGGGTTGCGCCGGGGCAGCGCGGCTGGCTGACGAGCGCGATACGTCCTCCGGGTCGGAGCAGGCCGCGCAGCTCGCGAAGCCGCGCCACCGGGTCGGGCCAGAACCCCAGGGAGTTGACGGCGAGAATGGCATCGAGCGGACCGCCGAAGCCCGGCAACCGCTCCACGGAGGCGCACGTGAGGTGCACACGGCGAGCGCGGACAGCGGCGGCGTTGTGGCGGGTGGCCCGCCGGACCATGGCCTGCGAGTGGTCGACGCCGAAGACATGGCCCTGGGTGGCGCGGGCAGCGAACTCGGCGATGGCGATGCCGGGACCGAACCCGATCTCGAGCACCCGGTCGGTTGGCTGGACGTCCAGCAACCGCACCGCCCAGATGTTGCGCTGCCGGTTGGAGGGGCGATGGGCGAACATCCAGCCGTTCGCCCACCCGACGATGCCCCGGGGGCGATGGGCCTGGCCCACCAAGTATCTGATCACGCGTTGCTTGAGAGATGTACCCGCTGTCTGCATGATCGTCAGTCAACGGCTTCAAGTACGCTTGAAGTCAACATGGACGAGCAGCTGACGATCGGCGAGCTGGCACACCGCACCGGTGTGGCCACCTCCGCCCTGCGCTACTGGGAGGACCTCGGCCTGCTACCGGCACCGGCCCGAGTCTCCGGCCAACGGCGTTATCCGCCGTCGGCGGTCGAGCTGGTCGGTGTGGTGTTGCTGCTGCGAGGTGTCGGTTTCACGTTGCGGGAGGTCAAGGCGTTCGTCGCAGCTCACTCGCCGGACGGCGACGGCTGGCGGGAGCTGTACGAACGCAAGCTCGCCGAGCTGGACCAACGAATCGCTCAGGCTCAGGTGGCCCGCACGGCCATCGCCCATGGGTTGGCCTGCCCGCACGAGAACATCTTCGAGTGCGCCAACTTCACCAGCGGGGTCACGGCGCTCCTGGCGGGACATTCTGTCGAAGAGGCGCATTCGCAGATCCACCCTGGGATGCCCTACGTCAGGAGCCCGTGATGCTGAGCAGCGAGAACCACTGATTGATGACGCGAGCCTTTCCACGAGACGGTGGTATGACGGCGAGATAACTGGTCACACTATTGCGCTTGAGCCGCTTCTTGAAGGTCTTGCCGTGGCTCAGAGCAGCGGTTTCGCGACCAGGGAAGCTTGCGGTGAACGTGCTCCCGGGCCGGGCGACGAAGCTGTCTCCCTGCAGAGCCCCGTACCAGATGAGGGCCCCACCCGCAGAGGTCTTGAGCGCGAAGATCTCCGGCATGAGTTTCGGCTGGTAGCGCACATTCCACTGACCGCCCAGCCCTTTCCGCTCATCCAGCACGGCATTGGCGGTTTCAGTGGTGAACCTGCCCGCAGCGATCGTCTGCCGGGCACGCGGGTCGGCGCCCGCGGTGGCGATCAGGCGCACATGCGACTGGGCCGCCTGCCGGGGCGAGATCGCGAGAGTTCCGCGCTCGTCCACCGGTAGCGCGGTGGCGAGTCCGTCGCGATCCTTGGCTATGGCGGGCACCTTCATCGTCGAGTCCGTGAAGGAGGACGCGACCACGCGCCATCCTTGGGCCGTCTTCTGGAAGATGGCCTGCGTCCAGGACTTGTTCCCTTTCCGCGTGAATTCGGCCAGGAACCACGGCGCATTAGCGCCGCCGCTCCTGGGAATGGTGAAACGCGTCTTGCGTATCTCCATCGGATTGGTGCTGTGGTTGCCGATCATCCCGTTCAGGCGCTCGTCGGCCTTGGTCTGCCGCAGGGAGAGCCCCGCCTCCGCGGCCTCCCATCCTTTCCCCTGAAGTACGGCCTGGTCGGCCAGTTTCTCGTACCGGCCGAGAATGCCCTTGGCCTCAGCCGGGGTGACCACGCCTTGCTGGGCTGGGGTCGCGCGTGCCTGGCGTCCGCCGACTGCCCATGGGGGTTGCTGAGCGGATCCGCTCCCGCAGGCGGCGACACCAGAAAGGACTAAAATTGCTAGAACGGGAGCTGAATGGCGAATGTTCATCGCTGTCTCCGGATGTCGATTGCCACGATGTACGTAGCGCAGATCGGCCCGGGTTCAGACAATTACCTGACATTCTCGTTATAGATCGCGCTGAATTGTCAGTTGAGGTGCGTCACCGCCCCTTGCCGGGGAAGGAGCACTGCTCAGCTCTTCCCAGGAGCCTCTTGACGTACCCCCAGAAAGAGGCATTGTCGAGGCTGCAAACCTGGTCGACGCTCATGGACACGCCGGGCAGTTCACTCGCGGCCTTGGCCACGGCCGAACGGTCGGCGCCCGCCCTGATCCGGGCACGGAAGGACTCGGGCATGTCGGTGAGGGCTGTCGACTTCAGGAGTAGGGGCTTGTCCTTGTACGCCTGACGGAAGTTGTCCCAGGCCTGCTGTTGGTCCTCAAAGCTGACGCTCTCCACCTCAGGCCGGGCCTCCAGCGCCAGCTGGAGATTCTGCCGTTCTGCCGTGGTGATCCCGCCTCCCACGCAACTATCGCGGGGGTCGCTGTCACCGCAGAAGAAGACCGAGACCTCGGGCCCTCCAGATGGCACCGTGCTGTCCTGTGACATGGCGACGATGCTTTCCTGCGGTTCCAGCGAGGGGGCGGTGAGCTCTACCACTCCGAAGACTGTCACTGCGACAGTAAGAGTGACGGCGGCGACTCTGATCATGCCCTTCCTGGAGCTGCGGCTGGGCCGCGGGGCGGGGAATGGACGTTGGTCGTCGCGGACGATCTCCGCGCGAGCCGTCATGGCGTCGCGGAGCCGCTCTTCAATGCTGCTCATGCGTTGTCTCCCAACTCGTTAAGGAGCCTGGCCCGGGCTCGGGCGGTCATGGACCTGACGGTGCTCTGCCTGACGCGCATGGCCTCGGCGATCTCGGCGTCGGACAGGTCGAGGTAGAAGCGCAGCACCAGGGCCTCTCGCTGGCGGCGCGGCAGGCGGGCCAGCGCGAGCAGCACCTCCCGCCGCGACTCTCCGATCAGCGCGGCGGTCTCCGCCGAGTCGGCCAGGCCCGCGACCGGCTCGACCCGTCGCAGCGCGAGCGCCCGGCGGCGAAGGATCGATCGGGAACCATTGAGCACGCACGTCCTGACATAGGCGATCGTCGTGACTCCCGGCCGCCACCTGCCATGAAGCCGAGCGAACACGTCCTGCACCACGTCTTCGGCCGTCTCCTGGTCGCCGAGAAGCAGCACCGCGAGCCGTACAAGACCGAGCCGATGCTGGCGATAGAAGGCGACCAGCTCAGCGTCAGGGGATGCGGCTGGCGGAGCGGACACCTTCGATGCCGGCTCCCCCAGCCGCAAGATTTCGCTGTCCATGGTCTATGAACGCGCACCTCTACGGATCCGCTGCTTCTCGGCGTCGGAAATAATCCGGACGACGCGATGGCCGTCTCCGTTTCCGATGATCCTGGGCAGGCCCGCGCCAAGTCTGTACATACCGGGCCCGTCGATCGGCTGATCGGCTGGGCGTCCAAGGACACTGCTGGCATGGACGGGCGTGAGGCGAGTGCGGCGGCGGAGCGGGCGGAGTTCGGGGGTGCCGTGTACGGCTCGCTGCTGGCGGCTTCCGTGGTCGCCGGCTCCGCCGCGGAGGGCGGACCGCCGTCCCCGCCGGAGCTCGTGACGCTTCTGGTCTGTACGGGGGTGGTGTTCTGGATCACCCATGTCTATGTCCAGGTGGTGAGCTCCGGTTATCCCGCCAGGCCCCTCACCTGGGCGAATTTGCGCACGGTCGCCAGGCGTGAATGGCCGCTGGCCCAAGCCTCGTTCCCGCCGTCGATCGCCGCGGCCATGGCCTCGGGGCTGGGCATGTCCAACGCGGTCGCGGCTTGGGCGGCGTTGTGTGTCGCGGTGGCGAGCCAGGTCACCTGGGCTGTGACTGCGGCGGTCAAGATCGGCTCTTCCAGAAGAGTCGTCGTCATCTCCGGAATCGCCAACCTCGCCCTCGGCCTGGCCATCGTCGCGCTCAAGACCGTGGTCGCCGGCCATTGACGCCTGGACAGGCGGCCATCGCAAGTGCCGTGGGAGGGGTCAGCTCGACAGGCCGTGGGTCTTGACCCACTCGGTGGCGACCTCGTCCGGGTCCTTGTGGTCGTTGTCCACGAGCGAATCGAGCTTGCTCAGCTCCTCGGTGGTCAGCGCGGTGTTCAGCTTGGCCAGGGCGGTTTTGACCGTGTCGGTGGCCTTGTCGGTGCGGATCAGCGGGACGATGCGCTGGGCCGGGATGAGGTGCTTCGGGTCGGCCAGTACGACCCACCCGTTCTTCGCGATGTCCACGTCGGTGCTGAAGAGGTTCCCCAGTTGGACGTCGCCGCTCTTCAAGGCTCCCTTGACCAGCGGTCCGCTGGCGTCGAGGGACTTGAACTCCTTGAACTCCACACCGTAGACCTCCTTGAGCCCGACCACGCCGACCTGGCGGGTCTTGTCCTCCGGAGGGCCGCCGAAGACCAGTTTGCCGTTGTGCTTGGCCAGGTCGGCGAGGGTGCTGAGGCCGTACTTGGCCGCGGTCTCCTTGGTGACGGTGAAGACGTCCGCGTCCTCGGCGGCCGCCGGCGGCAGAACCGTCAGTCCCTTCGGCAGCTTGGCGGCGAGCGCCTGCTGCAGGGCGTCGGAGTCGCTCGCGGTGGCCTTGGGGTCGAAGTGCAGCAGGAGGTTGCCCTGGTATTCGGGCAGCAGGTCGATGTCGCCGTTCTGCAGCGCGGGCACGACGATCTCCCGCGAGCCGAGGTTGGGCTTGACCGTCGTCTTCACGCCCGCGGCTTCGAGGACGTCGGCGTAGAGGTAGCCGAGGATCTGGTTCTCGGAGAAGTTGGCCGTACCGATCACGATCGTGGAGTTCCCAGACGCGGCGGTGGTCGGCGGCGTGTTCAGGCTGGTCGTGCCGCCGCCGCAGGCGGCGAGCACGGGGAGTACGGCGAGCGCGAGCGCGCCCGCGACGAAGTTCCGGCGATTCATGAAGTCTCCATCAAAGCGATGATCAAGTAAGGCGGTGGCGGAAGAGAAGGCGGTGGATTCCGGCGAGGATGAGGTCCACGGCCACGGCGAGGACCGCGACGAGGACGGCGCCGCCCAGGACCTGGGTGAGGTCGCGCTGGGCGAGGCCGTCGAAGATGTACCGGCCGAGACCGCCGAAGCTGACATAGGCCGCGATGGTGGCGGTAGCGATGACCTGTACGGTCGCCAGCCGCAGCCCTGTCATGATCAGCGGGGCGGCGAGAGGGATCTCCACCCGCCACAACGACTGAAGCCCGGTCATCCCCATGCCGCGGGCGGCGTCCTTGGTGTCCGCCTCGACCGCGGCCATGCCCGCGTAGGTGTTGGTCACGATCGCTGGGATGGCCAGCGCGACCAGGGAGATGTACACCGGGGTCATGCTCAGGCCGCTGACCAGGAAGACCAGGGTGACGATGCCCACGGTCGGGAGGGCACGACCGAAGCCCGAGAGGTTGATGGCGAGGAACGCGCCGCGCCCGGTGTGGCCGATGAACAACCCGATGGGCAGGGCGATCAGCGCGGCGACGAGTGTGGAGAGC
The DNA here is from genome assembly GCF_040659625.1 of Nonomuraea sp. NPDC049750. Classification (NCBI taxonomy): domain Bacteria; kingdom Bacillati; phylum Actinomycetota; class Actinomycetes; order Streptosporangiales; family Streptosporangiaceae; genus Nonomuraea; species Nonomuraea sp. NPDC049750. The sequence goes on along the minus strand of NZ_JBFANB010000013.1, from coordinate 168,175 downwards.
AGGGAATACTCGATGTGCTCGAACAGCCGCTGGGCGATGCCTTCCGAACCGGCCCACTGGCCGGCGGAGGTCAGCCAGGCGACCAGCTTGGAGAGGAGATCCATCATGCGCGCGCTCCCTTGCGGATCCAGGGGGTGCAGAGCCATTGCACAACGACGAGCACCGCATCGGCGACCAGCGCGAGCAGCAGCGTGAGGACCACCCCGGCGAGTACGGGGGTGGGGAAACTGCGCTGGAAGCCATCGGTGAACAGCTGGCCGATGCCGCCATATCCGATGTAGCTGGCCACGCTGACCAGGGAGATGGTCATGACACTGGCCACCCTGACCCCGGCCATGATCACCGGTAGGGCGAGCGGGAACTCGACTTTCACCAGCGTGCCCAGACTGCCCCTGCCCATGGCCAGGGACGCCTCTCGGACCTTGGCGGGCACGCTGTCGAGCCCCTCGACGGTGTTGCGGAGCAGGACGACCAGGGTGTAGACGGTCAGCCCAGCGATCGCGGTCGTCCTGGTCAGCCCCGTGACCGGCAGCAGCAGGACGAACAGCGCCAGCGACGGCACCGTGAACATGATGTTGGAGACGCCGAGCAGCAGCCCGCGGAGCGGACGGACCCGGTGGGCGACCACGGCGAGCGGCAGCGCGATCAGCAGGCCGAGCAGTACGGCGGGGACCGCCGTCGCCAGGTGGTCCAGCGTGAGCGTCAGCAGGTCGTCGGTGTGCGTGGTGAGCCAGCCCCACTCGATGGTCATGCGAGGCTCCGCTGATGGGCGTGCACGACGTCGTCTCGGGAAGCCCCGACCAGCACGCCCGCCGCGTCCACCCGTACCGCCATCCCGGTGGGAGAGGAGACGGTCTCATTGAGCGCCGAGAGCAGCGAGTCGGAATCGGTCAGGCCGCGCACCGGGGTGAGGGCCGCCTGCCCGATCGAATCAGACCCGTCGAGCGCGTGGACGTCCAGCCAGCCCGCGGGTTTGCCGTCGGGGGAGACCGCGAGCAGCCAGCGCCCCGTCGCCTCCGCGCGCGCCTGCGCGGCCGTGTCGGTGGTACGTATCGCGGCGATCGGCTCGTACGGCACGTCCTGCAGCGAGATGAGAGAGAGCAGCTTCAGCCCGCGTTCCGCGCCGAGGAATCCGGCGACGAAGTCGTCGGCCGGCCGGGCGAGCAGTTCGGCGGGTGGGGCGACCTGGACCATGTGCCCGCCGGTGCGGAAGATCGCGATGCGGTCGCCGAGCCGTACGGCTTCGTCGATGTCGTGGGTGACGAAGACGATGGTCTTGCGGAGTTCGGCCTGCAGCCGGATCAGTTCGTCCTGGAGCAGGGTCCGGACCACCGGGTCGACCGCCCCGAACGGCTCGTCCATGAGCAGGACGGGCGGGTCGGCGGCCAGCGCGCGGGCGACGCCCACGCGCTGTTGCTGACCGCCGGAGAGCTGGTGGGGATAGCGTTTGCCGGACTCGGCGGCCAGGCCGACGACCTCAAGAAGCTCGGCGGCCCTGGCGCGGGCCTTGCGCCGGCCCCAGCCGAGCAGCGTCGGCACGGTGGCGATGTTGTCCAGGACAGTACGGTGCGGGAAAAGGCCCGCCTGCTGGATGACGTACCCAATGCCGCGCCGCAACTGAGCAGCCGGCAGTTCCCGTACGTCGCGCCCGCCCAGGCTGACCGTGCCAGAGGTGGGATCGACCAGCCGGTTGATCATCCGGAGCGTTGTGGTCTTGCCGCAACCGGAGGAGCCGACGAGCACCGTGATGCCCCCTTCGAGAAACTCCACGGAGAGGTCGTCCACGGCTGTCGTGCCGTTGGCGAACCTCTTTGTGACTGACTCGAATCGGATCATGGGCACCACCCTTGCCGGTCTGCATGTATTCATGCAGACTCATGCACGAATGAAGATGTGTCAATAGTCGGTTTTGTGCAGGTGAAAGGGAGTTGAACGCCGTGGCGTCTCGAATCGTAGGCGTGGCCGTCCCACAGATCGAGCTTGACGGACATGGTCTCGACAGCGAGACGGTCGCGCTGCTCGCCGACGGCATGGCCGGCGTGGAGGTGCCTTTGGCCGCCTACGACAAGGTCGAACGGTCGTGGCGCAGGGCGGCCGACCTCGTCGCCACCGGGCGCGTCTATGGGCGCAGCACCGGCGTCGGCGCCAACCGCACTCTGGATGTCGATCCCGCCGATTTCGACCTGCACGGCCTGCGCCTGCTGCGCAGCCACGCGGGCGGGATAGGGGCGCTGCTGCCAGCCAGGCAGGTCCGGGCGATGATGATCGTCCGGCTCAACCAGCTGCTGGTGGGAAACGCCGGGCTCCGTCCCGAGGTGGTTCGCGGGCTCAGTGTGGCGCTCAAGGCCGGAGTGCACCCGCCGGTGAACGAGTACGGCGCGGTCGGCACCGGTGATCTGGCCGCGCTCTCCCAGCTCGGACTGGCCCTCGCCGGAGAGCACCCCTGGCACGGCGGTCCCACCCAGCCACCTCCGATCACCCTCGAAACCGGCGACGCACTGGCCCTGATCAGCAGCAACGCCCTCACTCTGGGACAGGCGGCCCTGGCCCGCCACAGCCTGGACCGCCTGCTCAGGGCCGCCCATGTGGTGGCCGCGCTCTCCCTGCTGGCCGTCGACGGCTCGCTGGAGGCCTTCGCCGAGCCGGTGCACGCCGCGCGTCCGCATCCGGGCAACATCCGTGTCGCCGCCGAGGTCCGCCGGCTCGTCGGCGCGCCGGATCGGCCCGCGCCACCGACCGGCCGGATCCAGGACCCATACGCCTTTCGCTGCTTTCCGCAGATCCACGGGCCGGCCTTGGAAGCCTCCGACGCGTTGGAGCGGGTGCTGGCCGTCGAGCTCAACGCGGGCGCGGAGAACCCCCTGATCAGCGCGGAAGGCCCGGACGGCGGGCCGGCCTCGTACCATCACGGGGGTTTCTTCTCGGCTCACGTGGCGCTCGCGCTGGATCAGCTGTCTCTCGCGCTGTTGCCGACGGCGCGGCTGTCCGCGGCGCGGCTGGCGGCCCTGAACGAGCCGGGCATCACGGGGCTGCGTCCGTTCCTGGCCGGTGGGGCGTCGGCCGGATCCGGGGTGCTCATCCTCGAATACAGCGCGAACGCCGCCCTCGCCGAGCTGCGGAACGCGGCGACTCCGGCCTCGTCCGGTCATGCCGTACTGTCACGGAGCGTGGAGGAGGCCACGAGCTTCGCCTCGCAGGCCGCCCGCCAGGTCCTGCGGACCGTCGAGACGTACCGGCTGGTGCTCGCCTGCGAGCTCGTCGCCGCCGTCCGCGCTCTGCGTCAGCTCGACCCCAACGGCGTGAAGCAGGACCGGTCCTTGCCGGTCGGTCGCGCGTACGCGCTGGTGGACGACAATCTTGACCTATCGATGGAGGACCGGCCGCTCACGGCGGACGTCTCGGCGGCTGCCGGTCTCCTCGACGCACTGGCCGATCTGTAGACCCCTGGAGAGTCATGAACACGGACGATGTCGCGCCGGAGGCCCGCTTGCTCCGGCTGTTCGAGGGGCATCGGCTGACCCCCGCCCAGCGGCGGATCGCGCACTGCCTGGTGCAGCACGCCGGGCAGGCGGCCTTCCTGTCCAGCGTGGAGATCGCCGAGCTCGCGGGGGTGAGCCAGCCGTCGGTGACCCGGTTCGCGATGACCCTCGGGTACGACGGCTACCCCGCGCTGCGCAAGCAGATCCGCGAGCTCGGCCTGCCCGACTCGGCGGGCCGGGGCGAGACGGGCGAGGGCACGCCCCTGAGCGAGACCCAGCGGGCGGTACGCACCGAGATCGCCAACCTTCAGCATCTGGCCGACTCGCTGTCGGACATGACGGCGATCGTCAAGGCCGCCCGGCTGCTGGCACCCTCCCGGCCGCTGCTCGTGCTCGGCCTGCGCGCGGCCGCGGCGCAGGCCGCGGGCTGGGCCTACTTCGCCGCCAAGGTCCATCCCGACGTACGCCTGCTCAACGAGGGCGGGTCCATGCTCGCCGACCGCATCGAACAGGCGGCCGACGCCGGGGCGAGCGCCCTGCTCTGCTTCGCCCTGCCCCGCCACCCCGCCGAGCTGACGGAGGCCCTGTCGGCGGCCAAGAAGGTGGGGCTGAGCGTGGTGACCATCGCCGACAACGCCTTCGCGCCCTCGGCCGACCTCTCCGACGTGCTGCTGCCCGTACCGGTTGGCACGGAACTGGTCTTCGACACGGCGTGCGCGCCCATGATGCTCGGCCGGGTCCTGCTGGAGACCATGGTCGAGGAGATCCCGGGCGCGCAGGCGCGGCTGGAGGCGTTCGAGCAATCGGCGGCATCGCGCGGTTTGTTCACGGATTAGCTATTGACTGAATCTATTCATTCTAGATAGACATGAATGAATAGATGCTCAGAGGGGGAGGTCAGGAACATGGACCAGATCAGCGGTCCGCGCCCGGTTCGGGCTCCGCGTGGCACGACGCTTCATACCCAGGGCTGGCAGCAGGAAGCCGCCCTGCGGATGCTCATGAACAACCTCGACCCCGAGGTCGCCGAGCATCCCGACAAGCTCGTCGTGTACGGCGGCACCGGGAAGGCGGCCCGTGACTGGCGTTCCTACGACGCGATCGTCCGCACCCTCGGCACGTTGAAGGCCGACGAGACGCTGCTCGTGCAGTCGGGCCGCCCGGTGGGCGTGATGGCCACGCACGAATGGGCGCCGCGGGTCCTCATCGCCAACTCCAACCTGGTCGGCGACTGGGCGACGTGGCCGGAGTTTCGGCGGCTGGAGCAGCTCGGGCTGACCATGTACGGGCAGATGACGGCCGGCTCCTGGATCTACATCGGCACCCAGGGGATCCTCCAGGGCACCTATGAGACGTTCTCAGCTGTGGCCGCGAAGAAGTTCGGCGGCTCGCTGGCCGGGACGATCACTCTGACAGCCGGGCTGGGCGGGATGGGCGGCGCCCAGCCGCTGGCAGTCACCATGAACGGTGGGGTGGCTATCTGCGTCGACTGCGACCCGCGCTCCGTGGACCGGCGCATCGAACACCGCTACCTGGATGTCAAGGCTTCGTCGTTGGACGAGGCGCTGCGGCTGGCCTACGAGGCGCGGGACGCGCGCCGGCCGCTGTCCATCGGGGTGGTCGCCAACGCGGCGGAGGCCGTACCGGAGCTGCTCGCGCGTGGTGCGGAGATCGACATCGTCACGGACCAGACGTCGGCGCACGACCCGCTGATGTACCTCCCGATCGGCGTGGCTTTCGAGGACATGGCCGCCGAGGCGGACAAGGACCCGGTCGGGTTCACCGAGCGTGCCCGGCACTCGATGGCCCGGCATGTGGAGGCGATGGTGGGCTTCCAGGACGCCGGGGCCGAGGTGTTCGACTACGGCAACTCGATTCGCGGTGAGGCCCAGCTGGCGGGCTATGAGCGGGCCTTCGACTTCCCCGGCTTCGTGCCCGCGTACATCCGGCCGCTGTTCAGCGAGGGCAAGGGGCCGTTTCGCTGGGCGGCGCTGTCGGGCGACGCCCAGGACATCGCCAAGACGGACCAGGCGATCCTGGACCTGTTCCCGGAGAACGAGTCGCTGGCTCGCTGGATCCGGTTGGCGGGGGAGCGGGTCCACTTCCAGGGCCTGCCCGCGCGTATCTGCTGGCTCGGCTATGGCGAGCGGGACAAGGCAGGCGACCGGTTCAACGACATGGTGGCCCGTGGCGAGATCTCCGCTCCCCTGGCCATCGGCCGTGACCACCTCGACTGCGGCAGCGTCGCCTCGCCGTACCGGGAGACGGAGGCCATGCTCGACGGCTCCGACGCCATCGCCGACTGGCCGCTGCTGAACGCCATGGTGAATGTGGCTTCCGGTGCGTCTTGGGTGTCCATCCACCACGGTGGGGGCGTTGGCATCGGCCGGTCCATTCACGCTGGGCAGGTCACGGTCGCCGACGGCACCGCTCTGGCTGGGGAGAAGATCCGTCGGGTGCTCACCAACGATCCGGGTATGGGGGTTATTCGGCACGTCGACGCTGGGTACGACCGGGCCACTGAGGTCGCGCAGGAGCGCGGTGTGCGGATCCCGATGCGTGAGGGCGACTCGGCGTGATCGATTTCGATGACGGCAGCTTTCGGGGGATGTGGCGCGAACTCCTGCCCGTCGGGCGGTATGACGCGACCGGCGGATATCGCCGGCACGCCTGGACTGCGGCCGACAGTGACTGCCGGGCCTGGTTCAGGGAGCAGGCGCTCGGTCGGGGGTTGACCTATGAGGTCGACCGGAACGGCAATCAGTGGGCCTGGTACGGCGATCCTTCGGCCGGGGATGCCATCGTCACTGGCTCCCATCTGGACTCGGTGCCTGATGGGGGAGCTTACGACGGGCCGCTGGGTGTCGTGTCGGCGTTCGCGGCCCTGGACGCGCTGCGGGATCGGGGCGTGCTCCAGGATCCGGGTGTGGTCCGGGACCCGGGTGTGGTCCGGGACCGGGGCACCGCTGGTGGTCGCCCGCTTGCGATCGTCAACTTCGGCGACGAGGAGGGTGCCAGGTTCGGTGTGGCCTGCGTCGGGTCCCGGTTGACGGCGGGGGTCCTGGACCCGGGACAGGCGCGGTCTCTCAGAGATCAGGACGGTATTCGGCTCGGTGACGCGATGGAGCGTGCCGGGCACGATCCCGCCGGGATCGGGCGCGATGACGAGCGGCTCGGGCGCATCGCCGCGTACGTCGAGCTCCACGTCGAGCAGGGCCGGAACCTGGGCGACGCGCCAATCGGCGTCGCGTCGGCGATCTGGCCGCACGGCCGCTGGCGCTTCGACTTCCACGGAGAGGCCAACCACGCGGGCACCACCCGCCTGGAGGACCGCCGCGACCCGATGCTGGCCTACGCCGCTACGGTCCTGAACGCCCGCGAGCAGGCGAGGCTCGCCGGGGCGCTCGCCACCTTCGGGAAGGTCTCCGTCGAGCCCAACGGCACCAACGCCATCGCCTCCAGGGTGACCGCCTGGCTGGACTCGCGTGCCGCCGACTCCGCCACTCTCGACAGGCTGGTGAAAGAGATCATTCACCAGTCGGGGGCGGAGGTGACTCGGGAGTCGTACACGCCGGTGGTTGACTTCGACCGGCCGCTCAGGGATCGTCTGGCCGGGCGGCTTGGCGGGGTTCCCGTCTTGCCGACCGGGGCGGGGCATGATGCGGGCATTCTCGCCTCTGCCATTCCCACGGCCATGCTTTTCGTACGGAACCCGACCGGGGTCTCGCACTCCCCGGAGGAGTACGCCGAGGAGGCCGACTGCCTTGCCGGGGTGGCCGCTTTGGTCGCCGTCCTGGAGGATCTGCTGTGAACGGGCGATTCTGGGCGAGGTACGCGTGGACGGGCGCGCTGGGGTCCGGCGCGCTGGGGTCCGGTGGGTTGGAGCCCGGCGCGTTGGAGTCCGATGCGTTGAAGTCGGGCGTGCTGGAGTCCGGCGTCCTCATTGACGTTTCGGCGGGCCGTATCGTCTCCCTTCAAGCGGGCAGCGCTCCTCCCGGCGATGCCGTCGTCCTGGACGGCCTGGTCATCCCCGGGCTGGCCAACGCCCATTCGCACGCCTTCCATCGGGCGTTGCGCGGGGCCACGCAGCTCGGCGGCGGCACCTTCTGGACCTGGCGCGAGACCATGTACCGAGTCGCGGCGCGCCTTACCCCCGACGAGTACCTGGAGCTGGCACGGGCGGTTTACGCCGAAATGGCCCTCGCGGGGATCACCTGCGTCGGCGAGTTCCACTACCTTCATCACGCTCCCGGAGGCGTCGCCTACAACGACCCGAATGCGATGGGAGAGGCGCTCATCGAGGCGGCCGCCCAGGCCGGCATCCGGATCACCCTGCTCGACACCTGCTACCTCTCGTCGGGGTTCGGCGCGCCACCGGACGAGACCCAGCTCAGGTTCAGCGATGGTTCAGGGGAGGCGTGGGCCGAGCGGGTAAGCGGGCTGAAGGAGCGCGATCACGCTCGCGTCGGCGCGGCTGTCCACTCGGTCCGAGCCGTTCCCGCTGACCAGCTCGGGGTGGTCGGCGCCTGGGCGGCGCAGCGGAACGCCCCGATCCACGCGCACGTGTCGGAGCAGCCTGCCGAGAACGAGGGTTGCCTGGCGGCATACGGCGTCACGCCTACGCGCCTGCTCGCTGACCACGGGCTGCTCGGGCCGCGTACCACCGCTGTGCACGCCACACACCTGACCCCGGAGGACATCGCGCTGCTCGGCGACTCCGCCACCACGGTGTGCATGTGCCCCACGACCGAGCGCGATCTTGCCGACGGCATCGGACCCGCTCGCGAGGTGCAAGCCGCGGGATCGCGGCTGTCGCTCGGCAGCGACAGCCAGGCCGTGATCGACCTGTTCGAGGAGGCTCGGGCAATGGAACTGAACGAGCGGTTGCGTACCCGGCGGCGCGGCCACTGGACGGCGGACGCTCTCCTGCGGGCTGCCACCGCTGACGGCCACGCTTCCCTGGGCTGGCCGGAGGCGGGCGCACTGAAGGTCGGCGCGCTCGCCGACCTCGTCACAATCTCCCTCGACTCGGTCCGGACCGCGGGCCCGCTCCACGGCGCGGAGACCGCCGTCTTCGCGGCCACCTCCGCCGACGTCAGCGACGTCGTCGCGGGCGGCCGAGTGATCGTACGGCGCGGCGTCCACCAGCTCGTTCCCGACGTCGCGGGCGCGCTGCGGCAGGCTCTCGCGCGGGTGGCGTCATGACTGGCGCGGCTGCGGGAGGCTCTCACGTGGTTGGCGGTACGAGCGGCATGACCCGCGCGGCTGCGGCAGGCTCTCGCCCAGTTGCGGCTGGTTCTCGTGCGGTTAATGGCACGATGGGAAGCCTCCTGATCACCGGGATCTCCACGCTGGTCACCAACGACCCCCTGCTGGGTGAGGGCCCGCTCGGGCTCATCACGGACGCCGCCGTCGTCGTCTCCGGCGAGGAGATCGCCTGGGTGGGGGCGGCTTCGCGAGCTCCGGCGGCGGATCGGATGTACGACGCGGGCGGCCGGGCCCTGCTCCCCGGCTTCGTCGACTCCCATGCCCACCTGGTCTTCGCGGGGGACCGGACGGCCGAGTTCGACGCGCGGATGCGCGGCCTGCCCTACACGGCGGGCGGCATCCGCACTACGGTGGCGGCCACCCGCGCGGCGAGCGACGAGGAGCTGTCGGCGGGGGTGGCCCGCCTGGTGAGCGAGGCACTGCGGCAGGGCACCACGGTCATCGAGTGCAAATCAGGCTACGGCCTCACCGTCGAGGACGAGGCACGCTTGCTGCGCATCGCCGCGGAGCACACAGACGAGGTGACCTACCTCGGCGCGCACGTCGTACCGGCCGAGCAGGACCCCGATGCGTACGTGGAGCTGGTGACCGGAGCAATGCTGGACGCCTGCGCTCCCCACGCTCGATGGGTGGACGTCTTCTGCGAGCGAGGAGCGTTCGACGGCGACCAGGCGCGGGCCGTACTGGAGAGCGGCATCAAGCGCGGCCTCGTGCCCCGGATCCATGCCAACCAGCTCAGCCATGGACCAGGCGTCCAACTCGCCGTCGAACTGGGCGCGGCCTCCGCCGATCACTGCACCCACCTTACCGACGCGGATGTGGACGCCCTGGCCTCCGGGACCACGGTCGCGACCCTGCTGCCGGGCGCCGAGTTCTCCACCAGAGCCCCGTACCCGGACGCCCGCCGCCTCCTGGACGCGGGCGTAACGGTGGCACTGTCGACCGACTGCAACCCCGGCTCCAGCTTCACCACCAGCATGCCGTTCTGTGTCGCCCTGGCGGTTCGGGAGATGGGCATGACTCCCGACGAGGCGGTAGGGGCGGCGACGCTGGGAGGTGCGCGGGCGCTGCGGCGCGACGACGTGGGCCGGATAGTCGTGGGCGCACGCGCCGACCTGATGCTGCTGGACGCTCCCTCTCACGTCCACCTGGCCTATCGACCGGGTGTTCCGCTCGTTTCCGCTGTTTGGCAGCGCGGCCGCCAGGTGGTGTCCCAATATTCCAGTAGTAGTCAGTGATCTTCGTGGCAAATGGGCGGCCCGCTTCTTGCGTGGCAGGTCCGACAGCAACCCGAGCACCAGGGCTCGCGCTCGGCGCCGCGGTTCCACCCAGGCGAACCGCCCCGCGATGCGGTCTATCAGGACCTCGAACATGTCCTGCCAGCGGGCAGGATCTATGCTGTGACCTGCCACCACCATCTGATCTTCTGTCTTCACACACCGATGATCACCGGTGGCCGCACCCGTTCCCGGACCAGCCCAGACCAGCAAGATCACGATCTGGGCCGAAGCGCCAGCTCTGGAGTTGAATCGGCCGATGGACATGTCCTCCCGAGAGATTCGCTTACCTCTCAGCGAGGTCGTCGCAGTCCTGCAGGACCTGAACGAGTTCGTAGTTTCCCTCGACCGACTCGGATCCCGCCAGGCGTCCGAAACCGCCGACGAGTACACCGTCGGCAAATTCATAGCCGACTGGGATGTCGCTCGGCGATTGGCCCGCGCCCGAGGCGTCATCAGCGTTGCGCTCGACGAGCAACTCGGCGAGGACGAAAACGCCGAGATCGACGCCCTGTGTGAACAGGGCCGCTTCTACGGCACTGATATCGCCACCACCCCCACAGACCAGTCCAGCTGAGACGACAAGCGGACCAATCGAGGCCGGGGATCAGATCGGCCCGAGACCTGCACCCGACCAGCAGGATCATGATCTACGGCTGGAGTACCGACTCCACGCAAGACTCGCACGGTCGCCCCACGTGCGCCGGGTGGGGCGCCGACGGCTTCTACGGGTGTCTGCTGCTGGTCGGGCAGGAAGCCGTGGGCATTCTCACCATTGAGGCAACGGCCTGATCACGCACTCAATCTTGCCCATCGGCGCCGCCCGCTTCGAGAGCTGCAAGCCGTAGGTCGTTCCAGTGATATTCGCAGTCCTCAGGGGGCAGGCCCTCGAACGTTTGCAGAGGATCAATTTCCAGGTCACACAATCGCTGCTCTTGCGAAAGCGCGTGGTAGGCCAGGGCCTTGTTCATGGCGCTCATCACGTCAGACGCCTTCACAACCCAGGTGTAGGGCGCCTCTCCGTCGAATCGTTCAGTACCGGCGATGGTCACCGTGAAGGTCTTCATCTCTTGTGGCTCCTTAGGTCCTTAGGTGTGCAGCACCATGCGGCGAGCGTTCAGGCGATCGGGACCCTTGCTCTGGCGAAGATAGGGCACTGAATGCGGGCGGGGTCCGCTTCAGCTGTCGTACTCGCCAGGGGCCGATAGCAGGCGATCGAAGAGGGTTGTTTGTGGCATATGCCACCACTGAGGCATGCACATGCCGCTCAAGAGCTTCTCCGTTACTTCTTTGTTATCAAATCATCATCTCGAAGAGCATTTGATCCCGATTTATAAGATTGCGTCCTGTTCGTTCCCTGTCACGAGTGTCGTACATGTTGCGTATTGGGCAGATCGGAACGTTTCCGCCGCTGATCTCTGGTCGCCTCGTGCCGGTTTTATGCATTAGCGTCTGTCGTATACAAATATACGGCGTTTCATGCCACCGGTCTGCGAAAAGTGCTCCTCGTGGTATTGCTGGTCGACGTGACGCGCTCGCCGCCCGAAATATGCCGTTGACCTGGTCTGATATGGCCGACGTTCTGTACCTGTTAAGCGTCCGAGGCAATGGCTACGGAAGTTCCTGGTTGTGCAAAATTGAGATCGTAGTTAGAGTGCCTGCCACAGGCCTGATAGGTGTTGAGAATAGGCACAGGACGGCCGTCCGATTGAGAAACCGTCCCGAGAGGTCATCAGATATGAGCCTCAAGCCTTGGAAGCTCCGGGGTGCTCTCGCGACAGTTGGGGTAGGCGTTGCCCTGAACCCCGCAACTGAATGGAAGTACAAACTACTGGCATGGGTTGCGGTGTCTGGCCTGGTTGTACTGGCGGTGCTGCTCGGTCTATAGCGGATCAGAGTGGATGGCGTTGGATGACTGGCCGTCGAGGACAGCAATTCTGCCAGTTTTGCGTTGAGACAAGCGGAACGGAGACGCCGCAGGACGGTGTCAACGACGAGCGAAGGGGTCGTGAACGAGTTTCTCAAGTGCGTTCCTCATCCACTGGAAGCGCCTCACGAACCTCCCCAACCATAGCTCGAGCCAACATCAGATATGGAGGGTTTCCCCAATGGTCAAGTCTCGTTTTCAGTACGCGCTCCCGGATCACCGCGTCGAATATGGCGTCGAGGTCGAAATCGACTCCCTGAAGATCGATGACGATGCGCAGCGCGGACTTAACGTAAAGCGAGCGCAGGGCATCGCTGATGGCCTGATCGTGGACGCTCTTGGCTCAATCGTGGTCTCTGAGCGCGCTGACGGTAACCGGTACATCGTCGATGGCATGCACCGCACTGAGGCCTGCAAGATCAGGGGCCTTCGGACGATCAAGGCAGAAATTCACTATGGCCTCATTCAGCAGGAGGAAGCGACTCTCTTTCTCATCAAGAACCGAGAGTCAGCGAAGGTCAGCACGCTGGACGAGTACAAGGTCGGTCTGACCGCCGGAGACGCTCTCTGCGTGAGCGTCGACCAGGTACTCCAGAGCCATGGCCTTGGTCTAGGTGCGAGCTCGACGAATAGTGTGGGCGCAGTATCGGCCGTGCTGCGCATCACGAGGCAGCATGGACCGTTGATCCTGCACCGAACCCTCAAGGTGGTAGAGACGGCCTGGGGCAGGGACAAGGAGTCCTGGGACGGCGTGATCCTGGGCGGCGTAGCCATGTTCCTCGGTCGCCACGGTTCCAGCGTTGACGACGATGAACTCGCGAAGAAGATGCTCAAGCGGGGCTTGGCGGCGCGCTGGCGCTCTGAAGCTTTGACCCGAGCCTCGAACGGCGGCTACAACAACAGTGGCACCGGATCGCGAGAGAGCCAGTGCTACCAGATGGTCGTTGAGAGCTGGAACAAGGGGCGAAGCGCCCCCAACCGCGTCGGCTAATTTGATCAAAACGCCGGCACAGCCGCGCGCCCGGACCGGCCCTGCTTTACAGACGGTCGCTATGCCCGATTCGGGCGTTATCGTGCTTTCACCCTGTTATAATGAGTTTTCGTGCTCAGCGGCGGAGCATGGAACGTTGCATGAGGGACGATCGCTGCTCTTGCGAAAGCGCGTGGTAGGCCAGGGCCTTTCATGGCGCTCGTCATGTCGGATGCCCCCACAACCCAGGTGTAGGGCGCCTCTCCGTCGAATCGTTCAGCACCGGCGATGGTCACCGTAAAGGTCTTCATCTCTTGTGGCTCCTCCTTCGATCGTTCGGCGTGCAGGACCATGCGAGCGAGAGTCAGGGTGGATTGGGACCCTCGCTTTGGCAAAGACGGGTCAGGGGGACGGTGGTGCACCTCTTGACAGAGGGGCGGGACTCGATCTTGGAGGCCGAGAGCCGGGCTGCACCCTGAGCACGAATTCCGGATTAGTCCCGATCAAGAACTCGCACTTCGTTTCCGCAGACGCGGCGGACGAGCCCAGGGAGGCGTCCGCCGCGCTGCTCTCACCGGGCCTCGCCTTGGAGAATCTGATCGAAGGTACGTTTGGCGACTGCGTTCAACGTCCACGCCGTCTCGTGGACGGTGCCCTTCTCTCGGTTCGTACGGCGGACGAAGCCCTGGCCGGCGGCGGCGCACAATTCGTACGTCATTCGGCGGCACTCGCAGGTGTGTGAGACCACGCGGATACGCTGAGCCCGCTGGGTCGGTTCGTACCAGGTCAGCTTGACATGGCCCGGCTGTGGAGGCGCGACGTGCGGGCCATGGAAGTCGGGGATCTCATCCCACCATGTCATCAAGTCCGCCCCTCGAAGATCTCGACGAGGTTCTTGAGCGCGATGTCGACGCGAGCCATGACGAGTCCGCGGATGTGATCGCCGCCTGGAAGCAGCCGGTAGCCGTGCTTCTCGAGTACGGCTTGGATCTCGGCTGTCAGGCAGGACCCAAATCGTAGGTCTGTGATTAGGTTACCTATGGGTCGGACCTCCCGTGTCCGATCAAGGGCCCGTCTTGGCGTTTGGGTCGCGAGGACGGGCCCGACTCCCTTGAAGGTCTTGCAGGCCCAGGTTAAAGCAAACGTCTGCAAACGTCTGCCTCTGACCGCAAATGTGGGCGAGTGATGGGCCACGGATGCGGACATTTACGGTCTATGTTCATGACGATCGACCATGAGGGGCCGGTACCGCTCTATCGCCAGCTCGCGGACCTGCTGCGGACAAAGATCGCGGACGGCACACTCCCGCCCAACCGGCCGATCCCGACCGAGCAGAGGTTGATGCACGAGCACGAAGTGGGCCGCGACACCGTCAGGAAGGCCATCGGCATCTTGCGCGAGGAGGGCTTCGTCATCGCGATCCAGGGCCGCGGAACTTTCGTGGCGCCCCGTGAGAACTCACTTGAGCAGTCCTGATGCCACAGCTGCCGCAACCGCGCCCTCGATCGTGACGATGTTATCCATTCAGGCTTGTCATTGATCGTGCCAGGGGTAGACACGCCGATTTTTAATTGCTGATGGAAATTGGATTACTGGACCAGTTAGACCGTTCGCCGGACACTGACATTGAGTAACTTAAATATTTATCAGTGTGACAAGAGAGTCAGGTAAGCGAGTCCCCGGCGAGACCTCCAGCACACCCGGATGCTCGTACTCATCGCCATCGACAACGGCATGCACGTCGATGGCGCAGCCGCCATATTCGGTGTGGGCAGATCGACGATAGTCGGCTGGCTCAAGTTGCGTGAGGAGGGCGGCCCGGCCGCACTGGCGGTGAAGATGCCGCCGAGACCTGTACCAGCGCTGAACGAACAGCAACTAGCACAGCTACGCGGCGGGATCATCGGACGCGACCCCGCCAACTGCAATTCGACTTTGGGCTGTGGACGCACGATGGGCGCCGAGTTGATCAAACGGAAGTTCGGCGTGGAATTCACCCCGTAGTGGGTGGGAAACCTGCTGGCACGGCTGGATTTGTAACCACAAAAGCCTCTGGTCTGCGCGTATGAGCAAAATCCCGAACGGGGGCGCCGGTGGAAAGAGGAGGAGTATCCGAAGATCCGCGCGCAGGCCATCAACCAGGGCGCCGGCATCTACTTCCTGGATGAGGTGAGTGTGGGCACCAACCATCATCGGGCACGACCTGGGGGCCGGTCGGCGATACTCCGATCGTCCGCAGCGCTGGTCAGCGGCACTCGGTCAACATGATTTCCGTAGTGAACACGCAAGGCAAGCTGCACTTCTCCTTCATCGGCACCATCGATTCCGCGGCCTTCATCGACTACCTGAAGACGCTGCTCCGCGAACTGCCAGGAAAGATTTTTCTGATCCTCGATGGGCATCCGGCGCACCGGTCAGCAGAGACGAAAGCTTTCGTGAAGTCCACCAAGGGGCGACTGAGTATCTTCTTCCTGTCGCCGTACTCTCCGGAGCCCAATCCCGATGAGTGGGTCTGGAAAATATTAAGCACGATCGGGTTGGCCGCGCAGTCCGTGGATGAGTTGACCGACAGGATCGAGCGAGTCGTCGCCCGACTTCAAGTAACACCCGAGATTGTCCGCAGCTTCTTCCGGGATCGAGACCTGCTCTACATCACGTCACCGGTGACCGAGCTACGGTCCAGTAGTCCAGTTTCTGCTTAGTAACTCTACGAATTAAATCTATGTATGAGATGCGTAAGGCAGCTAGTCCTGAACATCATCGCGTATTACTTTCTTTTTGGTGACACCTTCTATTAATTCAATTAGAAGCGCCAATCTCTCATTGAGAAAGCGCTCGTAGTCATTCATCTCCAGGGCGCTCTCTTGTCCATAAGGGATGGCATGGGAGGTCATCACCGATTCAAGCTTTTCACCGCCATGAACATCCTTCATTTCCGACAGGTAAGCCTGTGGAGCCTTATCACGAATAATGCGATTAGTGTCAGCATCAATAAGTGCACGATTAAGGATCAACTCGGTTGATTCCTCGGAACCGCTTCGCATGAGCTGTGCTTTCGGAAATATGTGGTGAGAATCGATCTTGGCTTCGTTCACTCTGGTGCGTGTCATAGTCTGGCCCGTGTGAAAGTCCTGCGCCTTTGCTGTGACAGATAGGCAAAGTACTCCAGTATACAAAGCTTTGCGGCGGGTTGTAGCGGCGCGGATTGATGAGGCGGTGACATTGAATTCGGAAATCGCCTCCGGTGCAAGAGCCATTTCATTCGTCAGCCAAGCCTTGAGCTTTGCGTAGTCGGCCCCTGCCTGGCTGTTGGCGCCTTGATCGAAATTGCCAGTAAAGACAGTGCACCAAAAGTATTGCTGAAGTCTATCTCGCGGACCACTTCTTTCCAAAGGTTTGAGCATTTGGATTTCGGGCCACACGGCGGCCATGGGAACAAGGATCATTGAGTATGGGAGCCAGCGGGGGGAAAGAACACCACAGTCGGCTTCAAGTAGGTCAAGCGAGCCAACGAATCCTTTAATGACCGCAACCCAGTTGGAATCTATGTCTTCAGCAGTAAGCTTCTTGAGCACATCCGCACGCTGGGCGGACCCGTGTGCTCTGAGGCAGATAGTCTGTAGAACACTATAAGGGTCTATCTTGAATTCCTTAAGAACAGAGTAACTATCCTGGGCGTCCTGCCAGAGATCTCGCAGATTTACGCCTTTTGGATAGAATCGTGCTGTTAGGAGCTCGAAGACGCCAAGGGGCTTCCCTGTTCTGTTCAGTGTCTCGAAAATGGTGCATACGGCTTCGAGTGGCGTCGATTCTGGCAGGCTGACTAGAGGGAACCCGTACGAGCGCAACGGAATTAAATATCTATCGCGAACCTCGCGATAGAGTTGCTTGACTCGCTTTTCGCTGGCGGGATCTCCACCTGCCTGTCTCTCTGCGTAGATATCGAGCCATTCGTCGAATTTTTCGACGTCAGAGACGCCAAAATAAGAGTCTCGCTGATCAAACAGTGAATCCTGAACCTTCTTCTTAATGATCGGCTCTATGTGGATGGCTTTCTCGAAGTCAATCTCGTGAACGTCAAACACTCGCACGTTGCTTTTATCTACAAATTCGTCGAGCTTGAAGAAGTATCGTTCATCGCCAGTGCCGGTGAGGGCCTGATAGAGGCTAGTTAAACGCTGCTGGCCATCTAAGACAAGTTCGGCAGGCGCTCGGCCAGTTTTCGGTGCTTCTTCGAAAGGTCGATGAGCAAAAGCTGGCTCGTCTCTGTTCTGCTTCCAAAAAAGCAAAGTCCCGACTGGGTAGCGAGAAACAATAGAGCGCAGTAATTCGACGGTCTTTTGGGGTTCCCAAACGAAATTCCGCTGGAAGTCAGGGAGAGCCAAGTCTCCTGTCTTGATTCGCATTACGAGATTCGATAGTTGGGGGTGTTGAGTCTCGAATATTGGATCCGCATCGTACGCGCTGACCATCCTCAACTCCGTTCGCAGGAGACCTAACATCTACACAACGGCTCGATCTTATACCACGTCTGCAACATAGTCATGCTTATGTCCGTATAGTACTTCTACAAGTGAAACTTGCCTCTATGTACGAAATATTAGGTTTAGTAGGTAAGATGCGGGCAGGCTGCTCCTGGCGACTGCCCCACGACCTGCCGCCGTGGCGGACGGTCTACCACTATTAGCGCACCTGGCGGATCGAAGGCCGCTGGGAACAGATCCTGGCACGCTTACGCGAAGGCGATCGCATCGGTGGAGGCCATGACCCCACCCCAGCGCCGCCATCATCGACAGCTAGAGCGTCCGGGCCACCGACCGCGGCGGCCTGCACGGCTACGACGGCGGCAAGAAGGTCCGAGGGGTCAAACGGCACCGGCTGGTCAACACGCTCGGCACCGTGCTCACCGCCTGCGTCAGCCCCGCGAGCGTCAACGATCGTGACGGCGCGGTCGTGCTCCTTTCCCGCGCTGGCGAGATCCTGCGACGGCTGAAGCGTGTCTGGGTCGAACAGAGCTATCGCGGGCAAGACTTCATCGGCTGGATCCTGGAGCTGTTGGGCGTGACCCTGCAGATCGTCGTGCGGCGTGATGGCGGATTCCGCGCCACCTGGGCCAGCGAAGATACCCGCCGCGACAGATCCTGCGGTTCGCCCGCGTGCCCCGCCGGTGGGTGGTCGAGCGCACCTCCGCTGGGCTGGGCAACTATCGCCGCCTGGCCAAAGACTACGAATACCTGACAGCTACCTCCGAGAACGTCATCTACCTCGCAATGTGCATGATCCTGCTGCACCGCCACAGCGGCCGCTCACCCTGACCCTTTTCAGACACCCTCTAGCCCGTCGTGAACCTGTCAGGGAGTTCGCCGCGCAAGGCCGGACCGAGGTGCAGGGGTGTGAGGGAGGGCGTTACTGTCCCACCTGCAGGTTCAGGAGAGCAAACCGAGGCTGAATCACCAGACGGGCTACCGCACCGCCACTGCACTCCCAAGGATGCCGGCTGCGAATCGGCCCCCAACCGAATTCCTGTGTCACTGTCGTTGCCCAGGCGGACTGAGGTGTCACCCATCTGTCACATGTGCGACAGTCAGGCTTAGGCGCTGAGCTATCCGCTCGTGGGTCGCCTTCTGCGCAGACGTAACCCGACGCACGAAGGAGTCGACCGCGCAGATCACCCATGGCAGAGGATCCCCGTCCGCTTGGGCCGTAATTGCCGCCCAAGCGAGGTGTTTGAAATCCCTTACAGGTCCCCATGTGAAACGTTGCTCCACCTCTTCATCGTCCTCCCGCCGGATGACGACCTTGAGGGGTTTGATATCGAGAGACTCCAGGTCGACCGACCAACCCGCTCCAAGTGCTTTTTCCACAAGCATCTCTACGCTGGTGGTGGGCTTGGCGACCAACGGCGCGTACTTGCCCACGCCGTACGTCGCGCGGGTGTACTCCTTCATCGGCCCGTCTTTGATCCACGGGCGGACGTTCTCGGAGGTGCCGACGAACGGAAGTAACCGGCCGCCGATCTCCGGGTCGGCCGTCCACTGCTGGTACAGCCTCGTGCGCTCACCGTCAGGGAGATACGTCCAGTTGACCTCGGCTGCCTGCCCATAGAGGAGGCGGACGATGTCTTCTTCGAGGTCCGTGGGGAGGGAGTAGGCGGTCATTGGATTCCTGTCGTGAGAGGGAACTGGAGGCGAACCTCGTCCGCTGCGGTCTCCAAGTCGGCGGCGTCCCGGATCCAGTGATCCATGAGGCTACCGACAGTCTCGTCGCTGAACTCGATTCGGCTGGCTTGGGGCATTCGTACCCTAAGGTGCTCGGTCTCCTCAGCCTCGAGTGAGCGGCGCAAATCCAAGGTGGCGGCAACGCGCCTGATGTCGGTGACGAAGTCGAGGACGCGAAGAGCCTTCTTGCCGGGGCTCAGGCGCAGTCCTCGGCCGAGCTGCTGGACGAAAATACGTCGACTATGGGTGACCCGCAGAAACGCGATCAGGTTGACGTCTGGGACGTCGACGCCCTCATTAAAGACGTCGACGCATGTGATCAGCGGAACGCGGCCGAGCCGGAACTCGTTGAGGAGGATCTGCCGACGTTGCCGTGGTAGTCCGCTGTGCAGAAAAGAGGCGCGGCTCCACGCGGAGTCCGCGCTGGCGAACAACTTGGCCATGTGCTCCGCGTGTTCGATGGTCTGACAGAAGATGATGGCGCGTGGGTCTGGTGTCGTCCGCCATGCCTCGCGGAAATGCTCGACGACCTCCTCGTCGCGTTGTGGCAAGAATAGAGATCGGTTGAGGTCCTTGATCGAATACCCATGAACACTGGCGTCCTTGACGACATCCCAGTCGATGTTGTCTACATAGAGCCGGTAGTCAACGGCGGACAAGTACCCAGCGGCCATCCCCTCGGCAATACCCATCTTGAAACTCGGTTCGCCAAAGCGTGATGTGATGTCGAACTTGTCGCCCCGCCATGGTGTCGCGGTGACGCCCAACTGTTCCGCAGCCCCGCACAGGTCCAGCAATTCCGCGAACCTGCCAGTCTCTGCTACGTGGTGAGTCTCATCGATCATGATGAGGTTGGGGCGGTAGCCTAGGCGCGCGGCCCCGAGGACGGACTCGACAGTGCCGACGAGCACACCATCAAGATCCTGAGGTCTGCTGTCGCCGGTGAGCAGGCGAGTGGGGATGCCCTTCGGGATGTGCCGCCACATCGCCTTTTCCAACTGCTCAACCAAGTCCTTCATGTGGGCAACAACAAGAATTCTGGCCTCGGGGTCGATGGTGAGGTGACGACTGATGACCTCCCCGCCGACGACCGTCTTCCCGAGCCCGGTGGCCAGAACGAGCAGAGCGGTTCCCTTCGCGCGGAGATCGCGAGTGAGAGCGTCCGCAGCAGCCGACTGGTAGGGACGCAATGCGTACTGGGCAGGCACGGTTCGGGGCATTCGGTCGCCTATCTCGGCCAGGGTGGCTCCGTGCCAAACGGTGATGGGGATGCCTACACCTTTGAGAGCTCGACGCCGTTCCTCAGCGGTTCGATTGATATCCGTGTTGGTGACCAGTACGGACTTGTCCGCACGGTACCGGGCTCGGGCGCGCTCGAGGTCATCGATCCCGGTCCGGTCAACCTTGCCGCTCGCCTTCCACTTGCATTGGAAGACCCATTGCTCCCGGTCACGTACTGCCAGGAGATCCGCGCCATTGTCGCCGGCTCCGTCGATAACGCGGACGTCGTTGAATCCAAGGTGCCACAGTGCTCGCTCAACAGCATGGGGAAGTCTGGAAGGGCCTCCTCGCAGGAGTTCGTCCATCATCAGGAAGGCTGCACTCACCGTTCCTCCGCAAGTTCGTCGGACAGCAGGCGGATACTCAACCTCGTGCGTAGCAGTTGGTTCGGAAGGCTGGCGGCGGTGTAGCTGGCTTGAGTGGCAACATCAGAGAGATAGCCGGCAGTTCGCGCGAGGCTGAGCCGTTGAGCTCCTCGAGAGGAGACCCCGTTGTACAGCCCCTGAAACACGCGACCATCCATGAACGCTTCCGGCCATGACTCCAGCAGATGGACTAGGAAGAGCGGGGGTACATGCAGCAAGAACTCGCCGCTCGTGCCCAGGTCGATAGTCCTGGTAATCTTCCCATTTGCGATCATGGCGGTCTCAGTGGCCGTGAGCTCGTCTGGGGACAGGTACTGGAATGCGCGCTCGGGCTCGCCAGCGCGATCGAGCTCCGTCGCCATGCGCCGGCGGATCTCGGCCAGCAGTTCCTGCGCTTCGGCGCTGATCAGTTGAGCGTCAAGCGCGGTGGCTGGCAAGGACTCGGCACGGATAGCGGAGATGAGCTGGGAGTGGCTCCAGTTACAGTCAGCCTGGACTTTAAGCAAGACGGCGGCTTCCACGATCAGCAAGTCGACAGGATCGGTGCCGAACTTCTGAAAGACCTCATGCCCGAGGTCGAAAAAGGCGACGAAGGACATACCACGACGCTGATCAAGCAGGACCGGGGTTGGATTAAGGCTGTCGTCGAGGAGTGGGCCATTAGCAAGCCGGCGGGCTTCTATATCTACGTAACCGATACGTGGGTGGCCGAGAGGGCGGCTCAGCGCCGGGTACATCGTGGAGTTCTCGGTATAGCGGGTGATTCGTTCTTGCCGTGTCTCTTTCTCCCGTCTTTCCTGCGTAGCCGGAGTGGCAGGTACGTTCACCGTTGGTGGGGCGGTCTGCGCCGAGGGCTGTGTGGGCGGTTCGGGTGACGCACTGCTCACCAGGTCCTCCGCCTCGTCCAGGCCAAGCGCTTCGAGCACAGCTGCTTCATCAGGCTTGTCCGGCGTGCTGGTAGCGGCCTTTTCCTGCTTACCGTTCCGTTTGGCGGTCTCGTGGTCCAGTACTGCCTGCCACCAACGCTCGTCCGGCTGGTAGGCGGCGATCCCTTTGTGGAACTCCAGGCCCCATCGGCGGGTATCGTCGTGTATCGGCTTCCGGCCATCCCCGGGTATGAGGTAACGCTCGCCGGCGTCGTTGCGACGATAGCCCTTCACCAATCGGGCTAGCGGGCTTGTGTTTTCCGGGTACTGGAGGGCGGCTGCCCTCTGAGGCAGCAGCGGGCCGACGCCGCGCAGAATCTCCACGGCGGAACGCCAGCTGCGATCTCCGTACTCGAAGGCGTTTTTTTGATATCCGACCGGAACATGGTCAAGATGGATTTCACCGATAATGCGGCCCCCTTGGTGGGCTAGCTCCACGGGGTACTCGGGTTCTTCGTTGCCGACACCGCCATCGGGATTGCTCCAAGTAAATAGCCGTTTGTCCCACCGCAGAATCTTGCGGCCGTTACGGAGAAAGTCGATGCCATATTCCTGTTTGTGCAGGTACCGCTGGATCCCGAGCCACCCGTGTACTCGGCGTTCGCGGATGCTAAGCCGATCACTGCCACAGTCCTCGCACGTTTCTCTACCAGGCAGCTGCCACTGTCCGCAATCGGAGCAGGCGAGGCCGTCTTCAAGTTTCTCGTTGATCTCGATGTAGGCTGGGATTTGTTCCTTGCTGTTGTAGAGCACAGAGCGGTCGTTGGCCCACCGGCAGTGCCGTACCGGCTTGACCTGAATCCCTGCGATCCACAGCTCGAACGGGCGGTTTTCCAGCAGCCAGGAGTACACGCCACCGAGGATGTTGCGCAGAGCTGCGCCATTCTTGCGAAGCCACTGGGCCCGACCAGCGTTCAACCTACTGATGACGATGCGGGTGCCGTGCTCGTTTGGGTCAGTCTTAGGCTCGACGATGTCCTCGGCTTCGAAGTCATCTCGGATGCGGTCGAGGTCAATCTCCACGCCGATCCACTCGGGATCTCCTTGACGCGTGGTCAGTACGCGGGTGCGTCGACCCAGCCTGGCTGTAGACACGTTGAACCCCATGCCGAAAAGCCCGAGCTTGTCGTGCATGTCGTTGCCCGACCACCCCGCGCGCACAGCACGCTCAAGACGCTCATAAGTCATGCCGCGTCCAGTGTCCTCGATCACCAGCTCGCCACTGACCGAGTCAGGGAGCCGCACGCTTACGCGGAAGCCTCCGGCCCAGGGGATACCTACTCGGTGGATCTCGGTGAAGTCGTCGAAAGCGTTGTCGATGAGCTCCGCGATGCACTGCCATTCGTCGAACTCGATCTCGCCCAGCATGCGGAGTACACGTGCGGAAGGAGTGATCTTCATGGTGCGGGCGGCCTCCTGCTCTCAGCTCGCGCGCGGGCACGCCGGAGGCCCTTCGAGGGCGTCTCTCAACGCTCTGACGCATGGGGTATCAGCGCGCGCAAGGGGAAGCCTAGAGGCATCCAACGACATCTACGCTCGGCTTCACATCACGGCGGTGGATGCGGCACATCGCAGTGCTGAAACCACCCTTTCCGCACAAGGCCGGGTCTGCGTGTGCGCGTGACAGCCGTGGTCCCTCCATCGTCGATCACGGCCGCGTTAGCCACTCGTACTCAGGGGTTACGAATCAACCCTCTGGCAGGGCCTGCCGGAGGGAGCGTCGCCTCAATGAACGGATGCTGTAACAGTCACCGCAACGTCCGACCTCAGTCGTCTGATCAAGTGTCCGACCTTGTCCGCTGCCACGGCAGGGTCTTCATGCTCCCAGATCCGGATTACCGTCCAGCCAGCTGCCAGCAGTTGCTCGCTGGTCTCCACGTCTCGGGCCCTATTGCCTTCGATCTTTTCACGCCAGAACTCCGCGTTCCTCGTCGCGGGACGATAGTGCTCCGGGCATCCGTGCCAGAAGCAGCCGTCCACAAAGACCGCGACTCGATCGGCAGGAAAGACTACGTCCGCCTTGCGTCGAATCTCAGCGAGCGGTTGGGCATTGACCCGGTAGCGCAGGCCGCGCTGATAGAGCAGTCTGCGAAGAGCCAGTTCCGGCTCCGTATCCTTGCCGCGGTTACCCCGCATGGAGGCACGGACCTCTGGTGAAGAAGCTGTTGACTCGGCTGGTAGGAGCTCTTCAGCCAAGAATCCCTGCGCCCAAGCCTGTCGCCATGCCTCGACAAGGTTCTCGCGACGGGAATCGTACTCAACCTCGCAGACGTATTTTTCCTCTGTCGTGCCGTTCTGCGACCAGCGTAGGTATGCGCGGATGCGCCGTGTGCGTTTATACAACCGAAGCGTGATCGAGGCCCGTGCGAACCGGCCGTCACTAAGGGCGACGCTGCGGCGGTTACGACCGCCAGCGGCACGGTCCTGCTCTACAGATGGCGCCACTGCACCAGCGCGACGCTTGTACGCGCGCTCCGCAGGGAGTCGTCTCTTCCAGTGTCTCTCGTCGCCTTTCCGCGCCATGATGTCAGTGTCCTGCGGCTGCGAGTGCGTCGGCGACGGCGTTAGCGAAGAACTCACCTAGGACGACCGGAACCGCGTTGCCCAACTGCCGCATCTGCTCACCCCGCGGGCCGGCACCGAGCCACTCGTCGGGGAAGGTCATCACACGCGCCGTCTCGCGAACGGTCATGTAACGGTGCCGGTAGGTCCACCCATCAAGAAATTGAGGATCACGATACCTAGTGTCCAACAGCATTACCGACTCGCCACCTGGCACACCGTGTACGCCAGCTTTAACCGTTTTGGCTGGCCGGTCAAGTTCGTTCGGGGTGTGGCCCTTGTATATCCGAGCACCCGGCCAGCCAATGTGGTCGGTGACCTCGATTTCTTTCCCGAAGTTGAACTTCTCGTCGAGTCGGTCCAGATCCACTGTCGGCAGCGCCGGCAGCTTGACGTCTGTGCCATAGCCCTGAACCGCGTCACGCAACGTGCGCCAAGGCTGGCAGTCGTCCTCCTTGATCACCCTGGGAAGGCGGGCCCGTACCCGCTCGCGCACATGATCTGGCACCTGATGGCGTTGCCAGTACGGGCCGTCCTCGTCACGCATGGAGCGGAACAGGGCGTCTTCGGAGAATTTCGGAGTCTTGACGTACTTCTCGAATGCCTCGACATCGACGCCAAGGTCGGCTCTGAAGGCGACGATAACGACGCGGTTGCGCACCTGAGGAACGCCGTAGTTAGCCGCGTTGACCGGCACCATCACGACCTTGTAGTGGTCAGGATCTGTGTCGTCATCGGAGAGCGTCGCGAGGATGCTCGTCAGATGATTGTTATGTTCCTGCCACCTCACCTCGTCGTCTCGCTTCTCGAACGGGAGTCGCAGTTCGTTCTGGATGTATTGGAAGTAGTCCGCGAAGGACGGCCGCAACAAGCCTCGCACGTTCTCGCAGATAACAGCTTTCGGTCGAATCTCGCGAACGGCCTTGAACACGGCGGGGAACATGTTGCGCTTGTCCTCATCGCCCTTGGCGACCCCGCCCGCGCTGAACGGCTGGCAGGGCGGGCCTCCCGCCAAGACGTCTACCTTGCCCTCTAGGGCGCTCATGTTGAGCTTGCGTACATCATCCGCGTATAGAGGAGCAGGCATACCTGGCTTGGGCGGCTCAGGCCGCGTCTTGTCAGTTCGCACCATGCCGTCGACCCCGAGGGTCTTCTTGGCGCTGGCCACCAGCGTCTCGCAGGCGCGGGTGTTGAGCTCGTTGAACAGAAGTGGACGGAAACCCGCTTGGTGAACTGCCATGGCAAGGCCGCCCCCGCCCGCAAACAGCTCGACACTGGTACGCGGTTCTCGTGTCTCTTGCGGCTGCTCAACCATGCGAGAACCATACCGCGGAGTTGGCGATCTTGGAAGCATTTTACTCGAACGAGTGGCCCAAAAGCGGGCGAGAACGTAGGGTCCATGTTGATCAAAGTCGGGCCAAACGTCCTCAGTGGAGATGGTCTCGGACGAGCCTCGCCTTCGACGAGCAACACCACCCGGCTGATGTCCCAAGCGCCCAATGCAGAGCTCCGCCGTTGTCCCAGTGACCTGGGCCGAAGCCCCCCAAAGATCAGGAAGCTATGCCCTCCGAGTACACGCCCGCGTCGTTCGACCCGCTGTCAACTGAGCAGATCTCAGTTACCATCTGCGAAAACTTCGAACGTCAACCGCTGGTCTCCATGACGCATGAGATCCCTCGCTTCGATGGCTCAGGGCTGTATGCGTTGTACTACCGGGGCGCCAGCGTAGATCTCTACCTGCCGCTAGCCCGCTTGCAGGTTCCTGTCTATGCAGGTCAAGCGCTTTCTAGTAACAGCGCGACTGGGGAGAGGGTCCGAGAGCGCTTTCCTCTGCATAGCCGGCTAAAGCAACACCGACTCTCGATCATGGAGGGTGGCCTCCCTATAGGGGAGTTCCGGTTCCGCGCCTTGCTGCTGCCAGACGTGCACGCCGATCTAGGCGAGAACAGTCTGCGCGTCGGATACCAACCGATCTGGAACAGTAAGCTCACAGGCTTCGGTAGCAAGGAGCAGGGGTCTACCACCCGCCGGAGCAAGAAGAGCAAATGGGACACGGTCCACGACGGCCGGAGGCGCACTCACGGCGGAGTGGTCCATGACATCGACGCGCTGATCACGGAGGCCAAAGCTCATATCGAGCAACAGATCACCAACTATTATTCGCTCGCCTGGCCACACCCAACAGCCGAGACGCTTCATGATATCGATGCGGGCTGATTTTAGTTACCACGCCGACTTATTGCCACTAGGGCCGCAACCCCACGGGCGGGGGTGTTGCGATGACCGCTAGAGAGGGAGTTTGTTCGGAGGCGTACGGCACTGGTGCTGCCCAGGGCAAGACCATGCGCGTTCCGGGCGAGATCAAAGACGCCCTCGACCTGTAGACCAAAGGTTTCAGCGCGGCTGAGAAGTTCGAGTTGGATGACTGCTAATCGAAGAAGTCGAACTCTCCCGCCCGAACCCCGGCCAGGAACGCGTGCCACTCCGCCTTGGTGTAGATGATCGCGTCGCCTTGGAGCTTGCTGTGCCGGACGGCCACCCGACCCGTTCCGTCATTAAGTGGCCCGGCCTCGACGCAGTTGCCGCCGCCATCGGCGCTGAAGCTGCTGATGTGCCAGGAGATTTCGGGGGTGGTCATGATCGGGCGGCTCCATCTCTAGGCGTCGGAGATGCTGTCCGCAACTGCCGCGATCAGTTCCAGCGAGTCCTTGGCATTGAGCGAATCGCGGCGGATACGGTCATATTTCAGCTTAAGCCTGTCGGCTGCCTGACCTTCCACGTAGATGGAACCTGCCGGCGTGGGGACGTAGGCGACGGCAGGGTAGGGCTCGGGGAGTTCGAAGATGCGAAAGGCGCCGTCTGGGCTGGCATGTGCTCCTGCGGAGACTGGGAGGACCCGGATCTCGATGTTGGGGCTGGAGGCGTGACTCGCGAGCTGGGACAGTTGACCGCGCATGATCTTGAGGCCGCCGACCATGCGGCGTAGTGCGTACTCCTCGAGAATCGTGGAGAAGGCGGGGCGGTCGTCGGTCAGGATCTTTTGTCTGGTCAGGCGAAACTCGACCCAGCGGTCGATCTGCTCACTCGAGGCGGCCGGGTCCTCGGCGCGGATGACGGCTTCCATGTAGTCCCGTGTCTGGAGCAGACCGGGGATCACAAAGGCGTCGAAGGAGCAGATCTTCTCGGCGCGGTTCTCCAGCCAGGCGTAATCCACGATGCCGCGCGACACGTCGCCGGAGTAGTCGTCCCACCAGCCGTTCTGCCACACTTCGCGGCTCAGGCGGATGAGGGTTTCGCGCTCGTTCAGGGTTCTGACGCCGTACAGGTCGAGTAGGGCGATGACGTCAGGGGTGCGCGCAGGATAGAGGCCCGCCTCGAAGCGGCTCACCGTGGAGGCGTCGCGCTGGAGGTAATCGCCGGCCTCCTTCAGTGTGAGGCCCGCGCTCTCGCGTAGCTCCCGTAGGTGTTTGCCAAGCCATTGGGCTCGGAGCGTCACCCCACGCTTCCCGCTCATGCTCATCACCTTGTCGACGGTTGGCAGGTTTTGCCTGCGCAGTGCACTTGGGAGTTGTTCATCGATTCGCTGTGCAAGCTTGCATGCCGCGTGTAACCATCAGCATAGCTGCGGAGAGTAGCGGAGTAAGCCGTTTGCGTGACGGCGTCCAGTGTCATCGGCGAAGGGAAGGTGGGGCGATGAACGGCATGGCGTGGCGCTGTGATTTCCCTGGCGAACCAGTTCAGCTGCACACCGTACGTCGGCTTGCTGCCGCGCTGCTGGCTGACTGTCCCGCGCGCGATGATGCGATCTCGTGTGTCGTCGAGTTGGCTAGCAACGCGATCTTGCACACGAGGTCGGCGGGCGGGGTTTTCACGGTCGGCATCTGGTCGTCCAGGACCATCGCCCGAATCGCGGTGAAGGACGCTGGCGGATCGAGCAAGCCCGTCCTGCGTGCATGTCCTGGGGGCGAAATGTCAGAAGGCGGGCGAGGGCTTGCCATAGTGGCCGCCCTCTGCGCCCGGCTCGACGTCACGGGAGACGAAACCGGGCGCGTCGTCTGGGCTGATCTCGTGTACGAGAGGAGTGCCGGTGACCGGGTGCTGCGGGGCGGGATATCGCTTCCGGAGTCGGTATGCGATTGCTTCTGGGGCTCGCGCGCCTGGCCGTCCCCTGCGATGCCATCTGCTGTCTTCTCGGGAAGGTGAGGCGTCTCGTGAGCGACCACACTTAACAGCGGAACGTGGGCAGCGCTCGGCTGGGCGCTCCCTGGGGGTGATCTGGAAGCGGTTGTCGATATAGGCCTACGGCTTCTGAGTCCAGTTCTCGCGGGGTGCCACGAACGTTCCCCGCCCCTGAATCGTGACGACCCAGCCTTCCTCTCGCAGGAGTTCCATGGCACGCCGGACCGAACCGCGAGCAATGCCGTGCTCCTGCTGCAGCGAACTCTCGGAAGGCACCAGTTGCCGCTCCGCCAAGTCGCCGGCCTTGATTTTCTCCCTGATGATCCCCGCCAGCTGCTCATAGATCGGCGTCGGGTCAAGCTGGTCGACTGTCACGGACAACACGTTAGAGACGAGTAGACATGGGACTTACGCCTGGTACGGGCTAGACGTACTAGACGGGCTGAACGAGTTGTACGTAGGCTGTTGAGAAACGACGAGCCCGCCCCAGCGATGCAAGCGCCGAGGCGGGCCCTTGATCGGACACGGGAGGTCCGACCCATGGGTAAGCCAACCACGGATGAGCGATTCGCACCTCACCTGATAGCGGAGGTTCAGGCCGTGCTGGAGAAGCACGGCTATCGGCTACCGCCAGGAAGCGACTACATCCACGAACTCGTCATGGCCCGCGTCGACATCGCGCTCAGGAACCTCGTCGAGGTCTTCGAGGGGAGGACCGCGTGACATGACGGAGATCCCTGACTTCCATGGTCCGCACTTCGGGCCTCCACAGGCCAACCACGTCAAGCTGACCTGGTACGAACCGACCTGTCGGGCGCGGTGGATTCGCGTAATCTCGCACTCTTGCGAGTGCAACCGGACGCTGTACGAGCTGTGCGCCGCCGGTGGTCAAGGGTTCGTACGCCGGACAGATCGCGCCGAGGGCACCACCTACGAAACCGAGTGGATGGTGACCGCGGCCGCGAGAGATCTCTACGAACGGATCCTGCGCGGCGAGGTGCGATGAGACTGGCGCTGCGGACGGTGTCCTGATGCGTGCTCTGGGCGCGGTCAATGATGCCCTCGACCTGTAGATCAGTACTTTCCGTCTT
The DNA here is from genome assembly GCF_040659625.1 of Nonomuraea sp. NPDC049750. NCBI lineage: Bacteria > Bacillati > Actinomycetota > Actinomycetes > Streptosporangiales > Streptosporangiaceae > Nonomuraea > Nonomuraea sp. NPDC049750. The sequence goes on along the minus strand of NZ_JBFANB010000013.1, from coordinate 138,632 downwards.
GGTCCCGGCTATGGTCGGGGCCATCCTCGCGAATGATGGGCCTGGGGTCGAGATGGCTCACCACGCATTGTGATCGACAAAGCTCGTTACGTCGCCGTGGGCGTGCAGTGATGTACCTTGCCGTAGCGCGTGCGGGCGACACGAAGCAGCTCGACTGAGTCCGTCACCATGTTTCGCCCCTTTGCCGCCTCGGAAAAGTCGATGCCCATCCAGGGGCGCTTGTCGCCGCATCGGAACAGCATGAAGGCAACGTGCGGGCTTGTTATAGGAAGGTCGTGTGTGTATGCGATCAAGCCTTTCCCGAGATCGGCTGGTAGCTCGGCTAGCTGATGGCTGCCGAAGTTCTCGCGGGCGAGCTTAAGGGCCTCGTCTCCTCCGCTGGTGGACCAGTTGAGGGAGAAGCGGATGTACTCGTTTTTGAGTATGCATCCCCCATGGGTAGTGGGGACGCCGTCGATGCTCTCCTCTAGCGGTATTGTTAGCCCGCTGATTTTGCGTATCGCCTGCTGCGGGAAGATCTTGCACCAGTATGGGCTGGTGTCGGTGATGGGGCTGGTGTCGGCGATGACCTTCGGTGTCGGCTGTGTAGGGCTACTGCTTGGGTTGGCGCAGCCGGAACTTAGCGACAGTAGGAGCAGCGTGCCTAGGATGGCAGCGGAAACGCGTGTGGGCATGTCAGTAGTTCCGGTCGATGCCTAGATTGTCATGGACAGCTACGCCTGCGCTGTTGTCCATGGCCTCCTGGATGGTCTGGGTATTGCTTTCCGTCTTGGTGTGAAAGCGTGCCCACTTGATGAATTGGTCGAAGGCGGCCGGGTCGTTGACGATATCGTCGAGCGGTTTGAGGGCGGGCGGGTGACCGTCTGTGGCGAATAGCTTGCCCTTAAGGTCCTTGTGCGCCTGAGCGTTCCATTCGCCGTGCGCGATTCTTGTGCCGAGGATCATCTGGCGGACCGTCCACATGGTCATCTCGCGGTCGTTGCTTGCCTGCTGCAAGGCTGAGTCCGTGGTCAGGCCGACGCCCAGCAGTCGGTCGGCCAGGACTGCCGACAGCTTTTCGAACGCCATCGGCGTGAGCTTCTCATGTGCTTTGTCACCCCAGAACCCGAACCGCGTGGCGAGCTTGCCCACGGGCCCAGTCAGCTCACTGAGCATGTCATTGAACAGGCTCTTCATTTCTGCCTTCGCCTGTTCATCGCCCTTGGCCTGCGCCATCAGAACCAGCCGTCGGGGTTCGAGTAGGTGTCCCATGAAGCGCGCCTCCGGGATGAGTACCTCCTCCATGTTCTCCCCGTCAGCCCGCTTGTAGGATTCCTGGGTCTTGTTGAGCATCCTCTGGGTCTCCGCTCCCAGCAGCGCCTTTACCGCGCCCTCGTGGCGGCCCACGAAGGTCAGCACCCGATCCATCTCGGCCCGGTCGATGTTCTTCAGCGCAGGTTCCTGGCCCTCGAAGACGCTGAAAATCTCGTCGATGTGCGCGGCCATGACCGTCCCGATTGGGCCATCCAGGAAGGACAACCGCTCCAGCTTCGCTGGATTGACGATCGTGAGTTTCCCGTCGTCCCCTCGCTTGAAGACACCGTCGAGTTCATTCTTGAGGAGGACGAGCGCGTCGTTGGTGAACTTGAGCGATTCCTTGTCCTTGCCGCCCAACGCCGTCTGCAGAAGGCCGGCGAAAGGAGCGTAGTTCTTCGTGTGGTTGAAGCCGTCCAGTCGATCCGTGAGCAAGTACTCCATGATGCTCTTGTTCCAGCCCTGTGGCGTATGGAAGAGCAGGGCCTGCGCTGCCTCCGGCGTGTGTCTCGCCGCCTGGGACAGATCGTCGATGACGCTGGCCTTTATCGGCTTCCCCGGTTCTCCCATGTACGGCCCGCCGGGCTGCATCGAATCGCTGAGCCCGAGCACGGTGGCCAAGTCCATGGCGTTGGCGTAGGGCGGCCCGGCATCCGAGAGCTCCTTTTGATGGACGATCGCGTCCCGGCCCACCACTTCCATGAATCGCTTGGAGAACGGTGGCTTACCGTCGCTCGCCCGCCAAATCAGGGCCTGCGCCTGATACCCGACGTAAGCCACCTCGTTGGCCTTGTGCTGTGCCCGCCCCTCCTTCACCAGTTGGGAGAGGAACGCTTCGCCCATGAAGGCCGGGTCTTTGGGATTGGTGCCCTTGGCCAGCGCGGTGGCGAGCAGCTTCATGCCCTCCTTGACCTGCTGGGACACCTGGTCGCCCTTGGCGGTCCGCATCATGACGTTGGCGCGCATCTGAAGGGCCAGCGATGCCGGAAGCTCGGTGATGCCCTTGGCCCCCAGTTTGGACAGGAAGGCCTTGACGAATTCCGGGTCAGAGGCCTTGCCCGCGAACCCTCGCAGTTGCGCCAGCGCTGTGGTGTCCCCGCGGCCTGCGGCAACTGCGGCGTTCGCGGCCAGCGTTCCGTTCAGCAATCCCTCGGCGGCTGCCAGCGAATCGGGGACGGGGACCATGGTCCCGGCCGGCGTGTGCGTGCCGAAAGTGACCTTCAGTCGCTCCATATCCCTGATCAGTCGCTGCCGCCGCCGCAGGTCCTCGACCTCCGCTCCGACCTCCTTGGCCATGTCGCGGATGCGCAGCGCCGGTCCGGTGTCCAGCCCCGCGGCCGTGAGCTCGCCGTACAGTGCCGCGGCCAGTCCCTCGAGTTGCTGGGCCGCCGTGCTGTGCCTGGAGACCAGACTGTCGAACTCGGGTTGCTTTACCCCGGTGAAGCTCACCTCGTACCTGCCAGTTTGTCGCTGGCGTCGGCGACAGCCCGGGCGAGCACCGCGCGCAACTCCCGCTCGCGGCCATGTACGGTCTGGCCGAAGCGACCGCCGGTCGGTCCGACCCATGCTCCGGCATCCATGAGCTCGCAGGAAGGATGAAGGGCCCACCAGTGGTCGTCGGACAGCTTCTGGATGCGTTGCGCCGCTGCTCGCATCGCCTCGCGATCAAGATCAGGCATGCCGATCTCCTCGTACGACTCCCAAGCCCCCTAGAAACGATAGCTCCCTCCGGGCCGATTGCCCTTGAATCCAACGAACTCAGAATTTTTCCAGACAATTCGAGCCAAATAGCTCTCTCGTGCGTACACGTTTGAAGTGACGCGCCGGCAAGCTCTTCGGCGGCCATTAGCAAATTGCGTACGCCCGGATCGTCGCCCGATGCGCCATCATGCGTAAAAGGGCCTTTGATCATTCTGAAGGGTACGGCCGAAAGCCCCTGCCCGTTGGGGATTGTCGCGCTGTGCGATCAAGTGCATCCTTAGCGTTGGTAGTCCACATTCCACCGCGAGCATCGGACGTGGGGCGAGAAGAGCGGACCCCGCCGACCATGATCGAGCAACGTCACCCAGGGACGTCCAACCCGATCGTCACCGCGGGCAGGAGCTCGTCGAGCTCCAGACGAAGGGACCAACTCCCGATGTCCACCTCACCAGTTGCCGGGCCATCCGCATCCACAACACGGGGTGGCTGGGGGCGGCGATTACTCTGGTTGCTGCCCACCCTGGCACTGATCGCGGTCAGTGCGGGAGCGGCGGCAGTCCTGGCTATACCGGACTGGGCTAGGTGGACGCTGGCCGGGATCGCTCTGGTGGTCACGTCCTGTCTGGGGATCGCCGTACTACTCGGTCCCGCGGCCCGCCGTCTGGCTGGCGACGCGAATCCGCTCACCCCCGATGAGCGGGCCCAGCTGAGCGCGACCGAGCGCGTCGAGGCGATCAACACTGCTCGCAACACCCTGATCCAGGCGGCAACAGGCCTGGTCATCATCGGTGGCGTTGTATTCACCGCACAGGGCCTGTGGTACACCGCCCAGACTCTTGACGTCACCCGGCAAGGGCAGATCACCGACCGCTACACCGCAGCTGTCGAACAATTGGGGTCAGACAAACTCGATATCCGCCTCGGCGGCATCTACGCCCTGGAACGCGTGGCTATCGACTCTCCCCGCGACCATCAGACCATCTATGAGGTCTTGTCCGCGTTCGTCAGTGAGCACGACCCCCAGCCCCGGGCAGTTCGAACCAACCCCCCGTCCACCACCCCGCCCACGCGCGGATCTGGCCAATGCGAACCTGGCCGGTGCCAACCTCGCAGACGCGAACTTGGCCGGCGCGGACCTGACCGGCGCCGATCTTTGGGGCGCGGACCTCAGCGGCGCCGACCTATGGGGGGTGAACCTCGCCGGCGCCGACCTAACCCGCGCGAACCTGACCGGGGCCGACCTAACCCAGGCGAACCTGAAGGGCGCCACCGGCATAGCGGACATCTCGTCAAGATCGCCCAGCCCTTCCCTTCTGCCTGATCCCTCCTAGCTCGGGCTCTGTGACTACCCCGGGCAGGGCCCCACGATCGACGGCTTCCACGAAATGCTCGGGCATCAGAAAACGCTCAATCTGGCCGCCCCTGTCCCAGCACCTGATTGAACGTCCTGAATCCGGTCGCGAACTGGTGGATTGGTGTGCGACTGGAAGCGCGTTGGAGTCATGCTCCGGTGAGTCGCACAGGTTGTCGACGACGTCTCGGTCAGGTACTTACACGGCGGTCAGCAGGAGTCGTCGACGTCGATAACACCGACCTGTCCAGGCCGGCAAGAACCATTTGGGCGCCTTCGCCGCAAAACTCCAGCGGCCAGCCGCTGCTGTAGTGCCAATTCCTTCGCTGCTGCGGGCGTAACGCATGCAGATGGTGCGGCGATAGTTACTTTCGGTTGAAGCTGCGAATGCAGCCGAGGAAAGTACGTCATAACGGCTGGTTGTCGACAGTTTCGTCATTGAGTTGACCCATCGAGGCGTGGCCATCGTGCTTCTCGGCTGATCGCGAAGTATCCGGGAGCGAGGGGGAGACGACGTGAAGGCCAACGAGACCACGCTTCGCAGGCTCATCCAGGGAGACCAGCAGTTGCTGGTCCCGCTGTACCAGCGCCAATACACGTGGGAACGCCCACAACTCGTCCAGCTGTGGGCCGACCTCAAGACCCAGGTCGACGTCCTGGCCGAGGGACGGCAGGACGCCCCCAGTCACTTCCTGGGATCTGTGGTGCTGGCCCCGGGGCCGGAGCTGGCGCCGAGCCGGTCTCAATGGATCGTGGTGGACGGCCAGCAACGACTGACCACGCTGATGCTGGCGCTTTGCGCGATTCGCGACCACCTGGTGGCCGAGGACCCGGGACACCGGGAGCGGATCGACGAGTTGCACCTGATCAACAAGTTCCAGCGTGGTGAGATGCGTTATCGGCTGCTGCCCACGCAAGGGGACCGGGCGGCGTTCAAGGCCTGTGTCGATGGGGTGCCGGAAGGTAAGACCGACAGCCTGGTAGGTAACGCGTATCAGTTCTTCAAGACCATGCTGGTGGAGTTCGACGACCCAGCCGATCCGCATGACATCGACCGGGTGGAGACGGTGCTCCTGGACCGGCTCAACCTGGTGCAGATCCTGGTGGAGAAGGACGACAACGCCTTTCGCATCTTCGAGTCGATCAACAACACGGGGATGCGACTCAGCCAGGTCGACCTGATCCGCAACTACGTGTTCATGTGCCTGCCCACGCTCGGACAGCATGTCTACGACGACTACTGGAAGCCGACCCAGGACCTACTCGATCCCAAGGCACTGGAACAGCTGATGTACCTGGTGTTGGTCCTCAAGGAGGGCGATGAGGCCCAGTACAACGCCGTCTACCGGGGTCACCAGCAACTCCTGCTGGAGCTGGCGGGCGACGAGGCGAAGGTCGAGCAGTACGTCAAGGATCTGCACCGCCGTGCCCGGCACCTGAAGCAGATCCTCAACCCGGATGGCGATTCGCTGGTCGCGGCGCGGTTGCGCTTCCTCAAGGAATGGCAGGCTTCCACTGCCTACCCGCTGGCGATGCGGCTGCTGGAGTTCCGCGAGGACGATCTCATCACCGACGAGGAGGCAGCCCAAGCACTGCTGTACGTCGAGAGCTTCCTGGTCCGCCGCCTGATCGCCGGGGTGACCACCAGCAACCTGAACCGCATCTTCCAGCGGCTGGCCGTACAACTGACCGCCGAGGAGGACGTGCCGCAGGCGGTGCGGGCCGCGTTGTCACCGGCCCGCCTGTACTGGCCGTCCGACGCGCAGCTGCGCGAGGAGATCCGCAGCCGCGCCTTCTACTGGCAGGGCCGTACGGCACAGCAGAAGCTGGTCCTGCGCCGCATCGAGGAGTCGCTGGGGAGCAAGGAACGGGTGGACCTGGCCGACAAGCGGATCACCATCGAGCACGTCCTGCCGCAGTCGATGACCACCGACTGGCTGAACGAGCTGTCCGGTGAAGGCGATGCCGCCGATCTACTGCACCGGCAGCTGGTACACACCCTGGGCAACCTCACCCTGAGCGGCTACAACTCCGAGCTGAGCAACAATTCGTTCGCCACCAAGCGTACGCAGCTCGGACAGAGCGGTCTGGTGATGAACCAGGAAATCGCCGACTGCGAGCGCTGGGGCAAAGCCGAGATCCTGGCTCGCGCTGACCGGCTGGCCGAGCGGGCGACTGCCCTCTGGCCCGGCCCCGAGGAGACCGACCGGGGCAGCGCCGCCTCCCGCGACTGGACCCTGTTGCACAACGCGCTGGCAGCCCTGCCCCCCGCCACCTGGACGTCCTACTCGGATCTGGCCGAGCTGATCGGCTCACACGCGGTTCCCGTGGGCGTGCACCTGGCTACGGTCCAGGTCCTCAACGCCCACCGGGTGCTCACCAAATCCGGGCAGGTGTCTGAGGGCTTCCGCTGGAGCGACCCGGACGACGAACGCGATATCCGTGACGTTCTGCGCGCCGAGGGCATCACGCTCGACGAGTCCGGCCGCGCGGTCGCAGATCAGCATGTCAGCGTGCGCGAGCTCGCCGAATTGCTCGGCCTGCCCGCCGCCGAGGACCTGGCCGAGTCCGAACTGGCGGGGGAGCATGACACGGACCTGGAGGTCGTCGGTGAACATGAGCAGCGCTTCGTGCGCCAGCTCAACGAGCAGAGCGGCCCGCAGGCTGCCGGCGCGGTCCAGCGGGTGTTGGAGCACTGGCGAGCACGCGGCGGCGAGGTGCAGTACGGCACTGCCGCCGGTGCCTCCTGCGCGCCGATCGTCAAGATCGATGGAAAGCCGGCCAACGTCATTCGTTTCTACGCCAAGACCGTCGAGATCCCCTTCGGGACACTCAAGAAGCGGCCGCCCTTCGACGACCCGGCCTTGCGTGAGGAGCTTCGGCAGCGGCTCAATGACGCGCCGGGTGTGGACATCCCTGTGGCCAAGCTGGAGCTCTACCCCTCGATCAAGAACACGCAGCTGGCCAACATGGCGGTCTTCGACGTCATCGTCGCTGTTCTCGACTGGTTCACCGCGCGGGTAGCTGACTGAGTCGTCTTCGGCCCCGCTCTGGATCGTAGGAGCGGCCGCGATTGCAGGCTCGTTCCCGTCGTGCTGGGCGTCGCGAGAGTAACCCAAGTCCAAGGTCGAGTAGTACCGTGGCGACTGTCCGGCGCCCATAGGCAGTCATGCATAGTTCGTGCGCTGGTTCTTGTCGGCGCGCCCAAGGCGGATAACTGCAGTCGATCTGATCTTGGCTAAACGTCACAGTGGGCGCGCCGGTCCGCCGAAGGATGCGTCAGAATCTCAGACGCGGGTTTGGGCGCTGTAGCCGTGGTACGCGGTGCTGCTCCCGGTGTACGCCCACACGTGAGCCCTGATCAGAGTCCCGCCGGGAATGCTATGCCGGCAGGTCGTGAAGTCCCCATCGGCCGCCGTGCACTGGAAGACCTGGACCCACTCACCCCGGTAGAACTTCTCGATACTGCCCCTGATCCGCCAGCCACCGCGGTCGGTGAAGTCCACGACCTTCAGGTACGGCCCTCCGCTATTGCCGTAGTGAGCCTCGCCGTAGGTGCTTCCGCCGCCTTTGGTGACCGCGACGACGTCGGCCATGATCTTCGACAATTCCTGTGGGGCTGCTGCCTGAGCGGGAGGAACGGCCAAGCCGAGAGCAAGGACTGGTGTTGCGAGAGCGAGAATCAGTTTGTACTTCACGATCTCTCCTTAGGTTGTGCGTTGGTGCGCCGCAGCCTTCCCGGCCGCCACAAAGTTGATCATGGGGGAGGATCGCCCTGTATGTCCAGACTCTGGGGAACCAGCCGCCCCGGTGACGATGCCCGCCGTCTCCCGCACGCGCAGTCTCGAGCGGCCGTCGGGGTCCGTCGGTTTTCGAGGTCGCCCGTACGGATTTTCACGCTCGGCTGCACTCCTATCCGAGCGCGACGAGACGTGCGCCAGGGAACGAGCTATGCACCGTCGTTGCCATCGCGCAGGGAATGGATCATGCTCCGCAGGATCCGGAACGCGCCTGACTGCTCGGTCTCGGTCATGCCGGCCAGCATTCTGACCTCGACGGACCGGACCGCTACGGTCGCCTTCTCGAGGCTCCGCCGGCCGCGAGGAGTGAGTCGCGCGGGAAGAACCTTCCCGACGGGTGCCTCCGCGGGCCTGGTCACGTAGCCGTCTCGTTCCAGGGCCTGGAGCAGCACGTTCATCGTCTGCCGGGTCACGAACGCGCCCCGCGCGAGCTCGGAGTTCGACAAGCCCGGTCGTTGAGCCAGCAGCTCAAGGCAGGAGTAGTGCGTCACGCTCATCCCGAGCGGCCGCAGCACCTCCTCCATGGCCGCACGGAGGGCGCTCGACGCCTCTTTCAACAGGTAGCCCAGTGACGTCTCCAGGTCGACGCCGACACCGTTTTGACTCATGTCAGTATTCTGACATAGATTCGCCTGTGTCAGAAAGCTGACACGAAGAGAGGGAGCATCATCATGCCCGCCACCGGCCCCGACTTCATCTCGCTCCAAGCGCGCGACCTCGACGCTTCGCAGGCGTTCTACGAGCAGTACCTCGGCCTCGTCCGCTCGCAGACCGGACCTCCGCACGCCGTCGTCTTCGAGACGAAGCCGATCGCGTTCGCACTGCGCGACATCGTTCCCGGCACCGATCTCGCATCCGTTGCTCAGCCCGGCATCGGTGCCGCGATCTGGCTTCACGCCACCGACGTCCAAGCCATTCACGATGCTCTGGTCGCCGACGGTCACACCATCGTCTCCGCACCGATCGACGGCCCCTTCGGCCGGACATTCACCTTCGCCGACCCCGACGGCTACCAGATCACTCTCCACGATCGCGCCTGACAGGCCAGACGCCACCGGACGATCACCGGCCCCCGGAGACCGAGGTTGCGCCCGAGGCTCGAGAATCCAGGCTCAGGGCCAGGTCTTGGCCTCGGACTCGAACACCGCGCGGTCGCTCTCCACGGGCAGCACGCACATGAGATGACCGCCGGGGACGCGCAGGGTGCGGCACTCCTGCCACTGCGCCACCTCACTCGCGCCCAGGGCGAGCAGGCGCGGGGTCTCCGCCTCGACGTCGTCGGTCTCGATGTCCACGTGGAAGCAGGGCGCGTCGTCGACCGACGGCACGGCCACCAGCGGGCCGGGCTCGGGCAAGGCGCCAGCCGGCGGGCGCGTCCGTCGGCCTGTGGCCTGCAGCTCTCGTTTGGGCGTGGCGCCGGCCTGTCTCCTGCCGCCCACTTGAGGCATCGCCAGCGAAGCCGAGGCACCTGTTGGTGTTTGTCAACGAGACCGAGGCAGCTGTCGACCTTGACCGCTATGGTTGGCCGGACTTGATCGCCAGATCGCTTCGAGGTCCGGGTCTCAGCGGTCGGCGGTGTTGTCACCGACCCTGGAGCAAGCCGTTGATCGAAGTTCTGACACCGATTCGCAAGATAAGGATCAAGCAGGCGTACATCCCCGAGGCGCGAGCGGTCCTCCCTGACGGGGACACCTGTGTGGCTATGAAGGTGGATCCGAGAGCCATGCCCGTGGGTCTGGGGCATGGCTCTCGTGACGCTGTGTGAGGGGTGGGCTGGAATATGCCAGAAACCTGCCGCGAGGGTCAGTCTCCAGCCCCGTGGCCAGGGCAGGTGATCCGATAACGCTGCCGCGAGAACGGGGTTTGTGACGGACCTTGTGAGCCATCGCCGCATTTCAGAGGCACACCCGCAGTGTTCTGCCAGCGGTGAACTCTGCCAGCGGTGAACACCGGCCCGACCGGGATCGACGATCACTACAGTCCAGTCTCATGACGACAGTGACAACCCGCACGGTCGAGTACCCGGCCGACGGCCTGACGATGATCGGGCACCTTGCGCTTCCCTCCGGCACCGGGCGCCGCCCCGCGGTGTTGCTCGGACCAGAGGGCCCAGGGCTCAGCGACGTCGAGTGCCGCCGAGCCGATGCGCTCGCCGAGCTGGGATACGTGGCGCTGGCCTTCGACCTCCACGGCGGGCGCTTGCTCACCGACCCCGAGGAGATGCTGGCCCGTTGCATGCCGCTGCTCGCCGACCCCGACCGGATGCGGGGCATCGGCCACGCGGCGCTCGACGTGCTGCGCGCCGAACCGCGGACCGACCCCGACCGGATCGCCGCCGTCGGCTACGGCACCGGGGGCGCCATCGGGCTGGAGCTCGGGCGCGACGGCGTCGACCTCCGCGCGATCGGGACAGTCAACGCACTGACCACGGGCCGACCGGGCGAGGCGGCGCGCATTCGCTGCCCGGTGTGGGCCGGGGTCGGGTCGGAAGACCCGATCATGCCGCCCGCGCAACGGGACGCGTTCACCGCCGAGATGCAGGCCGCGGGCGTCGACTGGCGCCTCGTGGTCTACGGCGGCGCCTTGCACGCCTTCCACCACCCGCCGGTCGACCACACCGTGGTCCCCGGCGTCGGCTACCACCCACGGCACGCGCAGCGAGCCTGGCGCGACGTCGTCGACCTGCTCGCCGAGTGCCTGCCCGTGACGGAGTGATCTGGTCAGTCCAAGGCCTTGCACCATGACCTTCACCCCGGACGGTCGACTGGTGTACTCCTTCCCCGGCGCCTTCGGGGCCGTGGAGGTGTGGCCGGCGCTCTCAGAGCTCACCGAATGAGACAGCTGTGCTCACTAACGGGTCACGAGATCGCGGTTCTACCAGTCGTCGGGGTTGGCTCGCACCTGGCTCATGTCGCCTGCCCGGAGTGCTTTGGCCGGGGCGACGAACCGCACAATGCCCCCGTCGCCCCACTCCCACATGTCGGTGCCGGCCAGAGTGAGCAGGTGAGCATAGGGCTCCTCCTGCGACAACTCCTGCAACAGGTCAACGCCGTAGCTGCGGATCGGCGGCCAACCGAACGCCTGATTGCTCATGCCACCCCACTGGATGCCTTGCTCGTCCACGCAGTACCGCGGCCAGGCATCCTCGCCGAACTTGTCGACCACCAGCCAGCCGGGATCCACGCGGTAAAGCGATGACCGCTCGATCTCATCTCCGTAATCGAGGGTGCTGAGCACCGGATCGCAGTCGTAGGACGACATCGAGGGCAAAGTGACGGCAGGTTTGGCGTGCATCCCAACCCGGTCGAACCTCGGGGCCGGATCCGGTGCCGGGACCTCGACCGCGCGTTGCGGGTCGGCAGGCACGACCCGGCATACCCGCGGATCGTCATAGCTGAAGCTGCCGGCATCTTTCGGAACCTCCCTGGATCCGGTCCATGGATCCAAGAAGAAGAAATTGAGCAGCGCGGACCCGGTCGACGGGATCTGATCACCGAGCCATGGGCCGAGCGCGCCGACATCGAGCACGGCGTACAGGCTGAGCGGCACACCCGCGTACACAGGCCACTGTGTGCCCGGCTCCAGCAGCGCCGGGCCGCCCCACCGGCACAGCCCGGTCGCCGCGGCATCCTCATCCGCGGGCTTCAGATCGAACCCGGGCCGCGCCAACGCCGCCAGCTGGCCCCCCACGTGTTCACCCAGATGTTCAACGCACAGCTCACGCACGCTGGACAGCATCTCTTCGTACCTCACCCGACCATGAAAGCAGCACAATGCACCTGAAGATCACCAGTTCCGAGCACCCAGCGCAGTGGCACGGGTCTTCTCCGGGTTCGTTCCCGGTGAGTTCGAGCTCCGGGGCCGCGTCGACGAAACGATCCGCGAACGCGATCTCCGCTGGGTGCGGTTTGTTCTCAGTAACTGGAGCGATCAAGCCGTGAGGACATATCCGTCCTGGTAGTCGGTCTGATGGACACGCTCGTGTTGCCGGGCGACGTGGTAACTCCAGTACTCCTCTAGATGACCATGGGCGACCAGCGCACGGAGCCTCAACACCGCGGCCGCTCGCGGGTCGGCAGGCGACCGCCTCGCCGTACGCGCGAGGCGTGGCCCCTGACTGGCTCTCGTCATGGATTTGTAAGCACAATTCGCGACAAATGATCGAACTGCTCCCGTATGTACTCCCGTATCCCCCGGAGACCGGACTTCCACCCGGGTCATGAGACTTAAAGGAGCAACACATGCGAAATCCGCTCGGGGGAAGACGGCTCAGACCGTGGCGAGTGGCCCTTGCCATAGGGGGAAGCATCGCACTTGTCCTGGCCGGCTCCCCATTGTCCGCGCAGGCGGGCACGACGGCGGCGCAGACCATCGTCTGTCCCAGCGTCGCGGACAAGCTTCCTGAGGTACCCGCCAGGGCCAGGGCCGAAGTCGACCGGAACCTCGCCCTCCTGCAGACCCAGATCCAGGAAGCCAACAATCGCCTCGCCCGCTCAGCCGGAGAAGGAGGCCCCAACTTCATCCAAAACGCCATCCTCGGCCCACTCGCCGACAAACGCGTCGCGACCCTCGACCGCATCGCCATCGCCATCGGCCGCGTCGCCCAACGACCCACCGGCCTCAACGCCCTCGCCACCTGCACACTCACCAACAACGGCGACAACAGCGGCGACAACAACGGCGACAACAACGGCGACGGAGACGGCCAAGGCGATGGGGACAACCCCGCGGAGGGTTTCGGCCCGTTCCCCGAGGACTTCATCGACATCCGTCAGGTTCAGCCGGGCCAGTCCAACATCGGCACCTTCGGGCGCTTCGGCAACAACGGCTCTCGCGGCACTTTCGTCTCCCAGTGCGGCAGGAACGAAAACCGCCACAACAACACGGCCAACTTCATCGTCGCTCCCGGCGTGGAGGACGGGGCGCACCACCTGCACGACTACGTGGGCAACCTGTCGACGGACGGATTCTCCACCGACGAGAGCCTGGCCGCGGCGGGCACGACGTGCCAGCGAGGCGACCTGTCCACGTACTTCTGGCCCGTGCTCAGGGACCGTACGTCCAACGAGAACGCCAACGACCCGGAAGGGAACGTCGGCCAGGTGCTGACGGCGCGTTCAGTGCGGCTCCAGTTCGGCGGCAACGCGACCTCGAAGGTCGTGGCGATGCCGAGGTTCCTCAGGCTGATCATGGGTGACGCCAAGGCCGCGACGAACGGCGGTGCCAACGCGCGCGCCGCGTGGACCTGCACGGGATTCCAGAACCGCATTACGCCCAACAAGTACCCGCTGTGCCCGCGCGGCAGTCTGGTCGTTCGCATCCTGGACTTCCCCAGCTGCTGGGACGGGCAGAACGCCGACAGCGCCAACCACCGCACCCATGTGGTCTTCCCCGGCCAGAACGGCGCCTGCCCCCAGGGCACCCAGGCGATTCCGCAGTTGCGCATGACCCTCACGTACGCCGTGCCGCAGGGTCAGTCGTTCGCCGTGGACGCCTTCCCCGAGCAGAAGCACAACCCGGTCACCGACCACGCCGACTTCGCCAACGTCATGCCGGACAACCTGATGCGCTTCGTCGTCGACTGCATCAACAGGGGGCGCCGTTGCTGATCTGAACGACGCACCCGGCCGGACCGCCCCCGAGAAGGGGGTGGTCCGGCCTTCGGGTCTATCGGGTTTGCCCGCAGTGCTCCGGCCTTCAGTCTTCAAGCCGGGGAGGAGCTCAAGGAACGGTCACGCCGGGCACCCGCTGCGCCCGCCGGACGAACTGCTTGGCGTCGATGATTCCCTTGATCGACCTCAGAATGATCACTGCTCCAAACGCCACGAACAGCAGCGGAAAGTACGGGAACAGATCTTCCAACGTGGATCTCCTTGGATCGCCTGCATCGTAGAACGTCCGAGAGCACCGTAGGTTCCCGCGTAGTGGTGGCTCTAGGTGGTGCGGTCACACGCACCGACAAGGTCGGCACCCAACACGGTCGGGTGTTGGCTGCCTTGCGCAGGATTCCGTGCCGCCGAACCGGCCAGAGGTGGTCGCGAGCCTAACCTGGGCAAAGGGGCAGCGCTGACCTGCGGCACGACACCTGGGCCCGGACGGCTTCGAGGAAGTGGCGGAGCTCAGCCTCGGCGCCTGCTGTGTCCACCCTCTTCGCGGACGACAGGGCGAAATGGTGTCATCTCATCCACGGATCGGCACGTCGAACGCCTCGGCGGAGAACTCCAGTCCTTCCGGCACGCTTTTGACCCTGGTCAGCTTCACGTCGAAGGGCAGGTCCCCCTTGAACGGGATCGGGTAGGAGATCAGCTGTGCGATCTGGTCAGGCACGGGCACGCCCTGGATCTTGTCGGCTTGGAGCTTGATCCGCCCGTCGGCGACCTCGACGCGCATCTCGGCGTTGAACTTCACCTTTTCCGCCCCGATCGTTACCTCCCCCGAGGCCGTGAGCCGTCGCCCGTTGCCGCCGATCTTCACGCCGCTCGGCGCGTATTCGTCGATCGTCGTCCTGGTGAGGGTGCCGCTGATGCTCACGCGACCTGCCTGGACACGGGCTTGATTCCGCAGGACATCGGCCAGGGGCGCCGTCACGTCGTACGCGGCGCCCCTCAGGTTCCTGACCGGCACGCCGCCGTAGCTGAAAGTGCCGAGATTGAACCGCACTTCTGGATAGCGCCCCGACACGGCCTGCGTGAGAAACGGGATGCCCTCGATTGACACAGCCGGCGTGCCGGAAAGGCCGGGAGTGGCGGCGATTCTGTTTGCCAGGTCGCGCTCGACGTTCGCTACGGCGACTCGGTCGATGATGAGGAGGACGACGAGCGCGATCAGGAAAACGATCACTTTGCGCATGGGGGACTCCGCATGCGTCGGCGGCCGCGGAAGGTCTTGGCTGCCGTTCCGGCATCACTCATCCGTCGATGACCCGCTTAACGCCGGCGTCCTTGAACGGAAGGCGGCGACCAGAAACCCGGCCGACCCCAGCCCCAACAGCGCGACCCCCCACAACCCAACCATCATGAGCTGGGGGAACATCGCCAGCATGACCGGCGAGAGCACCACCACGCTCCTGCGCCCTACTGGAGACTGTGCGGCCACTCCGCAGACCACCGCACACAGCCCGAGCAGGAGCAGTTCGGGCGGCACTCCGACCTCCCGCAGGGCAGCCTCCAGCTGCCACGTCACGACGACTACCGCCAGAGCCGCCCCGGACCACGTTAGGATCCGCCCGCGCCCCACCAGTGACAGCCCTTGACGCGGCTGCGCCACCCCCGTCAGCGCCGCCGCCACAAGCGCGAAAGAGCCAACGATGCCGCTGAGTGTCACGCTTATATCGAAGGAGACGCCTCTGGCCGACAACATCGCCGCGGCGGTCATGCCCGCGCTGAACAGGAGTGCCCAGATCCACGCGACCGCCGCAGCAGGCCAGCGGCGATTGGTCCAGGCCAGGAAGACGGTCAGGATGCCCATCAGAAGCAGCTCACCGCTGATGCGCAACTGCATCTGGTAGATGAGTAACACTATGGGACCGACCACCGCGACGACACGCATCGCATCCCGCCACCGCGCCATGGACTCCGGCCCGAACGCCCAGCGCGCGCGGATCGCGGCGGCTCCCTTGACGAGGTCGAGGGTGTCACGCGGCTCCGGACGGCTCTGCCCTGGCCGCGCCGACTCCATCAGCACACTGAGCATCTCCTCCTCGTGCCGCTCGCGGTGCTCGCGCGGGTACCAGCGGAGAAGGCTGCGGTAACGCCGTTCGAGGTCGCTCACGCGACACCTCCGGCGGGGCGCGTGTGCAGCCGGGCGGCGGCGGTCCTGGCGTTGCGCCGCAGCCGTTCGACCTCGGCGGCCAGACGGGCGCTGCCCTCGTCGGTGAGCCGGTAGTAGCGCCGCAACCGCCCGCCGACGATCTCCTCCCGGTCCTCCGCGATCAGGCCTTCGGACTGGAGCCGGTCCAGGGCGGCGTACAGAGTGCCGGCCCGCAACCGGACCTCACTCTCGGAGATGCGCTCCACATCGGTGATGATGCCGTAGCCGTGCTGGGGCTCGGTGGCCAGCGCGGTGAGTATGAGGAACGAAGGCTCCTGCAAAGGGCGTAACTTGGGCACAGGATCTTTATATACCGATAGTCGGTATATTGGAAGGATCTAGAAGTCGATTCCGATGTCCTCAGCGACGTACCGGACCTCAAGAAGGCGGAACCCGACCACTCACCATGAACACCGACACGAGCCCCCCGAACACCGACAGTTTTAAGTGCAACCGACAGTTGCCCGCATCGCCTCGCGATCAACATCAGGTATTACGGTCGTCAGCAGGAGTCGTCGACGTCGATGACGCCCACCTCTTCGGGACCCACCAGAACCAGTTGGGCGCCTTCACCGCGAAACTCCAGCGGCCAGCCGCTGCTGTACGCGAGCAGCGGCTTCTTGCTGTCACCGGCGATCCGTTTGGTGAGCGTGTCGATGAGGTCGTGAAGGATTGGGATGACGAGCTGGTCTACGGGTGGCTCAGGGCCGTCCAAGTCGTCGTCCGCGCTCAAGCACACAGCCAGGGCCATGTTGGCGGCGGCTTGTTCGGTCTCGGCAAGTACGGTGACCAGGGCTTCGTCGTCTAGGAACCGGAAGTCATCAGCATCCTTTTTCCACGTGCGGAAGATGGCATCGGCATCGGTGTCCAGGACTAGGCCGTGCGGTTCGACGGCTACCTCGAAGCCGACCTCGTTGTTGTTGTTCATCCAGAGGAACTGGCTGAGCAGCGTCGTGTCCCAGGTGATCCGCGCGTCAAGTCCGGCGGGCTCGCCGGCTGATGGCACTGCGGTGCTCGGAGCCACGGACAGTCGGCACGCTTTTCCATCGTGATCGCGTACGAGGAGGTGCAGTTCGTCGTCAAGCCGAGCGCCGCCCGGCTCGGCGGCGACATGGATCCGCAGCAGGTGTTCGCAGGCCCACTGGGTCAGTACACCGGCAAGGAAGCCCACCAGCGGTCGTACGCGGTGGTCGAGCGGTCCGGAACCCGCGTCTAAGGTCTCGGTCAGGGTCTCGATGACGAAGGCGGCCGCCTCGTCGGGTCGGCCCGCTGAAGCCCGCTGGCCGCAGTGATAGTCCAGGCCTTCCTCGAACTCCAGCAGCTCGGCCTCGACGGGGAAACGGTCCCCGTGTGCGCCGAACGTCTCCGGGAATCGGCCGTACTCGCTCACCTTTGTCAGTGGCGGCGGCGATTCCCAGTCCTCGTTGAACACGCGGGGCGCACTGCCGCCGATGACCTGCACGCGCCATGCGGGGAGGCCGGTTCGCGAGTCGGACGGCAGCCACTGCTCGAGTAGACGCGCGGTCGTTGTGAGCAGGTGTTCCTCGATGGCCATGTTCGGTACTTTCTGGTCGGTCCATAGCATTTCGCAGGAGGGCGATCAGCCTAGCGATCAAGCAGCGGGTCGGAGTGGTGGGCGCGTAGAGCTCAGGTCTGGAGTGTGCTGTCCCGGGGTGGTCGGCTTGGCGAAGAGCCCTCTCCGGCCGGGCGATGGGCGGACGCAGAAGCCTGGGGCTGGCGAAAGGCGCGGCTTTGGCGGGCGGGGCAGGATGTGTACTTCAGCGGTCGTGGCGCGCTTGTGGTGCCGACGTTCGGCGGGGCGGACGACCCCTACTTCGGGTTGCCGTTGTGGTTGCGGCGGGCTTGTTGTGGGCGTACAACGTGCCGCATTTGGAGTTGCTGGAGGGGTACGTGGCCGCGTTTCAGCGTGAGCGGCCCAGGCCGGCGGGGTCGCAGACGTTGCTGGAGCGGTTGCCCGCGTGGATGAAGGCGGCCGGCAACCGGGCCGAGGTGCTCGCCGCGATCCGAGCGCTGCGTGACGGAGCGTAAGGGGGTTCGTCCAAGCCGGGGGAGCAAGGATCGGCCCTGCCGCTGGCTATGGCAGGCGGTATCTGCTCAACCCACAGGCTGGTTCCAGGGTGTTGACCAACGACACTGGTTTGCGGCTGCGCGCCCTTCATATGAAGCAGAAAAGTCAGGGGCGGCCGAGGCCGGCGTCGCGGGCGCGGATGATGGCTTCGGCGCGGTCGGCCACCTGGAGCTTGGTGAAGATGCTGGAGATGTGGTTGGCGACCGTTTTCGGAGCGATGGCCAGGTGGCGGGCGATCTCCCCATTGGGACGGCCGGCGGCGATGAGATCGAGGATCTCCCGCTCGCGGCCGGTGAGCTCGGGAAAGGGGTCCTGGACGGCCGGCGGGGCGGCGAAGAAGCCCAGTACCCGGCGGGCCACGCCGGGGCCGAAGATGGCCTGGCCGGCGGCGACGGCGTGGATGGCGCGGGCGATCTCGTCCTGCTGGGCGCCCTTGAGCAGATAGCCGCGGGCACCGGCACGCATCGCGGAGAACACCGAGTCGTCGTCCTCGTACATGGTGAGCATGAGCACCGCGACCTCGGGCGCCGCGCGGGCGATCTGGCGGGTGGCCTCGATGCCGTCCAGACGCGGCATCTGGATGTCCATGACCAGGACGTCGGGCTTGTGCGTCACCGCCTCGCGTACGGCGGCGTGGCCGTCGGCCGCCTCCGCCACGACGGTCAGGCCGCTGATGGAGTCCAGTAACGCGCGCAGGCCGCTGCGCACCACTGGGTGGTCGTCGGCCAGCACAATTCTGATCATGTCGCCCCCAAAGGTAGCGTGGCCGTCACCCGGCCGCCGGTGGGCTCGGGGCCCGCGATGCAGGTGCCGCCCAGTTCGGCGGCGCGCTCGCGCATCGATCGCATGCCGACTCCCGGCGGCCACGCGCCGGATCCACTTCCGTCGTCGGCCACCTCAACGTGCAGGTAATGGGCGGCCGGGTGTCCGTCAGCGTGGATCCGTATACGCACTCGGCCGGCGCTGGAGTGCCGGACCGCGTTGGTGAGGGCCTCCACCGCGATCCGGTACGCCGCCGCCTCCACAGCCGCGGGCAGGGCGGGAAGGCCGGTGGCCTCGACGCGTACCGTCAAGCCGGGGCGTTCGAGTTGGGCGGCGCGTTGCCGGATCGCGCCGGCCAGGCCGAGGTCGTCCAGGGCCGGCGGCCGAAGATCGTAGACGAGCCGCCGGATGTCGTCGATGGCCTGAGCGGTTTCGGTGCGAAGTTCGGTTAGGAGCGCCCGGGCGGAGCTGGGGTCGGTGGCCAGGAGGTTGCCTGCGGCATCGGCCTTGAACGTCACGCCGGTCAGCACCGGGCCCAGGCCGTCGTGCAGATCGCGGCGCAGGCGCCGCCGTTCCTCCTCGCGGGCCGCCACCAGGGCCTCGCGGGAACGCTGCAACTGCTCGGAGAGGGCGACCGCGTGCACCGCCACCGACAGCGGCGCCGCCAGCAGCTCCAGGACCGCCCGGTCCGGGCCGCCGAGGCGTTTCTCACCGGCACGCAGGCCGATGACCACCTCACCCACCCGTACCCCGCCGTAGGTGAGCGGGATCGTGTGCAGCAGTTCAGGCGGTGCGCCGCAGGCCGCCACCTCGGTGTCATCGGTGCGGAGGGCGGCGAACGGCAGGCGCAGCGCCTCCCGTACGGCCTCCAGCACTCCGGGAAGACCGGTGTCCAGCCGCGCCCCGACCCGTGACACCGCCCGTACGGGATCGGCGCGGTCCCCGTACACGATCCGGTCCACGATGCGCTGGAGGCGTACGCGCACCGGGTTGAACCCCACGGCGATCAGCACGGTGACCGCCGCCGAGCTGCCCAGCCCGGCCTCACGCCGCATCACGTTGTCGAGCAGGGCCACCAGGCCGACGTACGAGGCGACGACGGCGGCCGTGAGCAGCGCGTACAGCACCGTTCTCGAGAGCACCAGCCGGATGTCGAGCAGTTGGTGGCGCAGGATCGCCACGGTCATCGCGGCGGGAATGAGCGGGATCGCGAGCAAGACGTAGACCGGCGCGTTCTGCAGAACCCCCCACGGCACCAGCACGATCAGGACGAGCAGCACCGCCTGCATCAGCCACAGCAGCTGACGGCGCCTCTGCTCGTCTCCGCGCTGGTAGCGCACCACCAGCGCCACCAGGCCTACCGCCATGGCGGCCAGGCCGCGCACCTCGACCGCCGTCCACAGCGGGTCAAGGTCGGCGTGGATGATCAGGTAACCGGGAATTCCGTCGACGACGGGATCCGGGCTGGTGCCCATCTCCAGCGCGAACAGCGGTGAGGTCACCACGGTGGCCCACATCAGCCGCCGAAAGACGGGACGACCGTCGGGGAAGAGCTGCAGGATCAGCGGCAGGCACAACCCGATCGACCACGGCCACGCCCACGACGCGACGGTGACGAGCGTGCGAATCAGTCCGCCGGGCCAACCGTCGCGCACACCGGCCTCGGCCAGAGGGACGATCGCGGCCGTCGTCGCGTGCCCGATCCCGGCGGCCAGCAACAGCCAGCCGACCGGGTTGCGAGGTCGGTGCCAGGCCACCAGGACACCGCCGATCGGAAACGACAGGCCCATCGCCGCGTTGGTCACCACGAAGTGGTCCCACGCCTCGATCCAGGTCATCCCGGCCACCGCACTGCCGATCACGGCGACGGCGACCTCGGCAACGGCGATGCCGAAGAGCCCGGCGGCCAGTACGACCGGCCACCGTGCCTGCGCCGGCGAGGTGGCGGAATCACCCGGTGTCATGAGCACATGATGAGGTGCACAGGCCCGGCTGTCGTGGGTGTGCGCTCCTGGGACGGCCGGGAAATCCTCCGGGCCTCTCGGCGGCCCTGGCCCATGCGCCTGGGAACGGCGAAGGCGGACGCTGCTGGCATCTGACCTCCACCCCTACGATCTCGGAGGCTCTTGCATGACTACCGCCATGCCCACGACCAGGCGCGAGGCCGTCCCGCCGCTGCGTGCCGCGCTCGCGCTGCTCATCCCGGTCGGCCCGCTGGCCGTCGCGATCCTGCGGGCCATCCTGCCGTACTCTACGACCGACGACTCAGCCGGGCTCGTCGGCAAGGTCGCCGCCCACCAGGACGCCCAGAATGTGGTGCTGTGGCTCGCCTTCGCCGCCACCCTGACGCTGGTGCCGGGGACGATCGCGATCGGCCTGCTCGCGGTCCGGCGCGCCCCCCGGCTGGGGACGGCCGGGATGGTGCTGACCGTCGCCGGCTTCTCCTCGCTGTACGCCGTAGGGGTCAGCGACCACGTCGCGCTGTCAGCGGTCCGCGATGGCCTCGACCTCGGTTCGGCCGCACGGCTCCTCGACGACGTGCAAGGTCTGCCCGCCGTCTCGGCGGCCACCATGCTGTTCGTCCTCGGCCACATCATCGGCGTGGCTCTGCTCGGGGCCGCGCTGTGGCGAGGCGGAACCGTTCCCGCCTGGGCCGGGATGGCGTTGATCGTCTCCCAGCCCTTGCACGCCGTGTTCGCCGCCGTCGTGCCGAACGCCGCGCTCGACGGGCTGGCCTGGGGGCTGACCGCGATGGGCTTCGCGGCCGCGGCGTTCGCCTTCGCCCGCCACCAGGGTGGGTCCATCCGCCCACAGGACAGGCGCGAGGACGGCAGCGTCCGGTGATCCGATCCGTCGTGTCACCCTCGTGGCGGAGCGGTCGACTCCCGCACCACGAGCTGGGGTACCACGACGCTCGAGGTCGCGGTCATGTCGCCGTCGACGAGCTGTTCGAGCATGGTGAAGGCCCGCTCTCCGAGGTCCTCGAAGTCCTGATCGACGGTGGTGAGTGACGGCTGCCACATGGCGACCAGCGGCTGGTCGTCGAACCCGACGACAGAGATGTCACGGGGTACGTGTATCCCGCGGTCGGCCAGTGCGCGCATGAGGCCGATGGCGATCTCGTCATTGCCGCACAGGACGGCGGTCACGTCGTCACGGCCGGCGATCCGCTCGCCCCAGCGGAATCCAGAGGTGACGTCCCACTCGGCGTTCATCATCGCGGGGACGGGAATCTTGGCGTCGGTCAGTGCGGCGCGCCAGCCGTCGGTGCGCCCGGAGTGCTTTCCCGCGGTTGGGCCCGCGATGTGGTGGACAGTCCGGTGCCCGAGCCGGAGCAGGTACTCGGTGGCCTTCCGTGCGGCCGTGCGCTCGTCGATGAGCGCGGCGGGGACGCCGCCGGGCCGGCGCGAGCCACCGCCTGCCACGATCACGGGGAGCCCGTCGGGGAGCATGTGCCGGGCGTTGATCCCGGCGCGATCGAACTCCAGGACGATCGCTCCGGCGGTCGGCTGGGCGAGCGCGAGATCGATGGCGCGCTTGACGTCGTCGTCCTCGCCTGACTCCACGACGGTGATCGTCACCGACATTCCCGCCTTGCGGGCCGCGGTCTCGATGCCCTGGAGGGTGCGGGCGTAACCGTAGTTGGCCGTCGCTCCGGCGAAGACCGAGACGAGGGTGCGCCGACCGGAGCGCATCGAGCGCGCGGCGCCGTTCGGGCGGTAGCCCAGGCGCTCGATCGCCTCGTGGACGCGGTTGGCGAGCTCGGGAGCGACGTACTTGGTCCCGTTGAGGACACGCGAGACGGTCGGCACGGACACCTGGGCGGCGCGGGCGACATCGGCCAGAACTGGTGCGCGGTAGCCCTTCTGCGTGGTCATGCACCGAGGATATGCGCTGCACTCGTCGGATCATCGTTTTCCCACCGGCGTACGGCAGCAGATTTCCTGGAGGTAGCGAATCGGCTACGGGCTCTTGTCAAGATGTTGGGCGTATGTAGGATAACGATATCCCAAACAGGGGCTCAGAGGTGGGTCAGTTGGTGCGGGATGTCAGTACGATTCCTCGCCGGGCCGACCGTGCGGGGATGTGTCCACGCGCCCGGGGATAACGATTTCCCGTCGAGATGATTCGGGAGCGTGCACAGGCCGTCTCGAAAGAGAGAGCTGATGAGGATCAAGCGCACCCGCTCCGTGACGACAGGGATCGCCGCCGTGGCGACCGCGCTCGGGTGGCGCGACGAGTGGACGATCGACCCGGTCACCGGAGTGGTCGCGTGACCGTCATGCTGCCTGGGCTGCCCGAGGAGGACGAGCAGCACCTCGAGTGGGGCAACGACGTCCTCCGGCTCGTGATCGCTCACGGGCCGGACACCGCCCCCCGGCTCGTGGCCCTCTGGCACGCCGCCGAAGGCGGGCCGGACCTGATGGCGTTGCGTCGTTCGGCACTGCCGGTGCTGGAGACGGCGGTCCTGGGCGAGGGCCGGTCCGGGACGTCCGGCAAGCGACACGTCGACGGCGCGGCCGCCCAGCGGCTGCGCCTCACCGGCCACCGCGAGCGGCGCGACGGCGACCGCACATGTCTGGAGCTCGACCTCGCCGAGGAGGAGGCCGGGCTGCGCGCCCGCGTCACGTACGAGGTGCACGACGGCGTGCCGGTGGTGCGGTCGTCGGCGACGGTCACCGCGGTCCGCCCGGCGGTCCTCGACCACGCGACCACCGGCGTACTCTCGGGCCTCGGTCATGGCGCCCGCTGGGAGGAGGAGCTCGTGCTCTGGGCGGCGGCCAACCCCTGGAGCGGCGAGTTCCGCTGGCACTGCGCCACGCTCGCCGAGCGCGGGCTGATCGATGTCGGCATGGTGCGCCACGGCCAGGTCGGATCCAAGAACCGCGTCAGCCTGACCTCCACCGGCGCCTGGTCCACGTCCGAGTACCTCGCCCAGGGCATCGTCGAGGACACCCGCACAGGACGGATGCTCGCCTGGCAGATCGAGACCAACGGCGCCTGGCACGCCGAGCTCGGCGACCGGTACGACGACGTCTACCTGCTCGCCACCGGACCGACGACCCTGGAGCACCAGTGGGCCGGCGCCGTGGGACCCGGAACGCAGGTGCGGACCGTGCCGGTCAGCCTCGCCGTCGTGCCCGGGCACCCGGACGGGCGCGAGACCATCCTTGGCGCGGTCGCCGCCGCATTGACCACGCACCGCCGTCGCGTCCGGCGCCCGCACCCCGACCACGACCGGTTGCCCGTCGTCTACAACGACTTCCTGAACGGCCTGATGTCCGACCCGACGACCGAGCGGGTCCTGCCCCTGGTCGAGGCCGCCGCCGACCTGGGCGCCGAGTACTACGTCATGGACGCCGGCTGGTACGACGACGAGCTCGGCGGGTGGTGGGACTCCGTCGGCGCCTGGGAGCCCTCCGTCAACCGGTTCCCTGGCGGAGGGCTCGGGGCCGTGCTCGACCGGATCCGCGACCTGGGGATGAAGCCGGGGCTGTGGCTCGAGCCCGAGGTCGTCGGCGTGCGCAGCCCAGTCGCCCGGAGCCTGCCCGCCGAGGCCTTCTTCCAGCGGCGCGGGCACCGGGTCACCGAGTGGGGCCGCCACCAGCTCGACCTGCGCCACCCAGCGGCCCGCGGCCATCTGGACGCGGTCGTCGACCGCCTCGTGGGAGAGTTCGGCCTGGCCTACCTCAAGCTCGACTACAACGTCGACATCGGCCCGGGGACCGACGCCGGGCGCGGCGAGCCGCTGGGCAACGGGTTGCTCGGCCACGACCGCGCCCTGCTCGACTGGGTCGGCGCGGTCATGGATCGGCACCCGGGCCTGGTCGTCGAGGGCTGTGCCGCCGGAGGCTCACGCACCGACGCCGCGACCGGGGCCGTGTTCCCGATCCAGTCGCTTACCGACCAGCAGGACTTCCGGCTCACACCCCCCATCGCGGTCGCCGCGCCCCTGGCGATCCCGCCCGAGCAGGCCGGTGTGTGGGCGTCCCTCGACGGGACGATGACGCTTGAGGAGACGGCGTTCTCCCTGGTGACCGCCCTGCTCTCGCGGGTCCATCTGGCCGGGCGGATCGACACCCTGCGTCCCGGGCAGCAGGCCGCCGTCCGCGAGGCGCTGGCCGTCCACCGCGCCGTCCGCCACGCCGCGGCGAGATCCGTGCCCGTATGGCCCCTCGGCCTGCCCGGCTGGCGCGACCCGTGGGTCGCACTCGGCGCACGCGACGGCGGAGACCTGTACCTGGCGATCTGGCGCCGTGCCGACGAGGGCCGTGAGACCCGAGGCGGGGACAGCGTGCACCTGCGGCTACCCGGGATGGTCGCCACCGGGGGCGTGCAGGTCCTGTACCCGACGTGGGGCGGTGGGTCCGCCGCGATCGTCGACGGCGGCACCGCGGTCGAGGTCAAGCTGCCGGCACCGCTGTCCGCCCGGCTCCTGCGCGTCCAGGTCGCCGACCGGCCGGGCCCTTCGTGATGAAGGCGACCAGGGCCTTCGTTTCTGAGCAGGGGGACAGCGCGGCCGACGGCCGGCGGCGTCCCACGAGAGGAGACCAACGATGATCACCACGAGACTCGACCGGCTACGACGCTGGCGGCGCAGGGCCGCGGCCAGCGTGGTCGTGGTCGCACTGAGCACCACACTCACCGTGCCGGCCGACGCGGCGGCCGCCGAGGTCACCGGGACGGCGTTACCCAAGATCGTCGAGACGACGAGCGACGCCGGGTTCGTCCACCCAGGCGTCGGACTGACCGCCGGCAACCTGGAGAACATGCGGACCCAGGTGCTCGCGGGCACCAAGCCGTGGGCCGGCTACTACGACGCGATGATCCAGACCGGGTTCGCCTCAAGGACTTTCAAGGCGCAGAACGCGGGCACGTCGGACGAGCAGCCGCTCAGCGACGCCTACAACGCCGTCTCGATGCGCTCCCGCGCGCTCAACGACGGCGTGGGCGCGCTGACGCAGGCGCTGCGGTACGTCGTGACCGGCGAGGAGGTGTACCGGGCCAACGCACTGCACGTCATCCGCACGTGGAGCAGCCTGGACCCGGCCAAGTACCGCTACTTCGCCGACGCGCACATCCACACCGGCGATCCGCTGTACAAGATGCTCGTGGCCGCCGAGATCATCCGGTCCACCACCCCGGTCAACGACACCCTCGACGGGTACGACCTGCGCTGGACCGACCGCGACCAGCAGCGGATCAAGGACAACCTGATCCACCCGGTCCTGAACACGTTCCTGTACTCCCAGAACCGGCTGTGGAACCAGCACCTGTACGGCGTGGTCGGCATGATCGCGGCCGCCATCTTCCTGGATGACGCCGACCTGTACGCCGAGCGCGTCGAGTGGTACACCGTCAACTCGACCTACACCAGCGAGCACACGATCAACGGCGGCGACGTCAACGGGTCCCTCGCCTCGCTCTTCCGCGTCATCTCCGCCGAGGACAAAATCAACCCGTACGGACACGATTTCGTCCAGCACATGGAGATGGGGCGCGACCAGGCGCACGCGCAGGGCGACGTCGACATCCTGACGACGCTCGCACGGATCGTGAACAACCAGGGCACCCGGCTCGACCCGGTGGCCGGCACCGTGTCCACCGCCGGGAACGCCGTCAGCCCGTACGAGTTCCTCGGCAACCGGACCCTGGCCGGCGGCGACGTCTTCTACGCGTTCATGCTCGGCGAGGACGTGCCCTACGTCGACACCTCCGGCGGATCCGGCAAGCTCTCCCAGGCCTACCGCGGGCGGCTGATCGACTCGGTCAGCGAGCTGTACTACCAGTACACCTATGTCGCCGGCGTCGATGTCAAGGCCAAGGCGCCGCACGTCGCCGAGGTCTTCGCGCACCGCGACGGCCCGCTCTACTACAACGGCACCGGGGTGGCGAACTTCTGGAACCTGCGTGGCTCGGACTTCAACGCCGCCGAGTACTGGGTGGCGTTCCCGCCTGAGCTCGCCGGTTCCAGCGACTCGGTGCCACCGCTTCAGGACGGTCCCGAGCTCGATGTCGCCCAGTTCGGCCACGCCGTCGGCGACGGCGCGCAGCCGGGCGCCGACGAGGACGGCATCCGGTACGTGCGCCTCGACGCCGCCGACGAGGGGCGGCTCGCGGTGCGCCGGGCCGTGTGGCCTGGCCGCGTCGGAACCGCGCTCATCGGGTTCAAGGTCCGCACCGATGCGGCCGCGACCCTCGAGGTCCGGCCCACGCCGGGCGTCCAGACGCACGCGACCGTCCAGCTCCCCGACACCGGGGGGAAGTGGCGCTACGTCACGCTCGACATCGACCAGGCCAGGCACCCCATCTCCCCGGTGGGCGACAACATCGTGTTCCTGCGCGCCACCGGTGGCAACGGGCACGTCGACGTCGCGGGAGTGCTCGCTCAGGCGAACGGGACGCTGACCCCGGCCGTCTTCGCCGCCGGCGACTCCTTGGCCGCCGTGGCCGTGGCCGGCGAGCCGTTCACCCGCATGCTGTCGGCAACAGGCGGCAGCCCGATCACGTTCCGTATGCAGGGCTCGCCGTCGTCGGCCACCCTGTCCAGCGACGGAAAGCTCACCTGGACCCCTTCCGCCGGCGACACCGGAAACCACACGTTCCTTGTCGTCGCCTCCGTCGGGGAGACCGACACCGCGCTGCCGATCACCGTCACGGTCGCCAAAGACCGGGCGGCGGCCGTCGAGGCGAGCCTCGACGGGCTCAAAGCGCCCGAGACGTACACGACGGCCACGTGGACCGACGTCGCCGCCGCTCGGGACGCCGCTCTGGCCGCGGTCGCCGACGCCGGCTCCGCCGAGTTCGCGACCCTGCTCGAGAACCTGCGCGTCGCCGTCGACGGTCTCGCACTGCTCAACCCGCGGCTGGAAGACAAAACGCTCGACTTCTCCAGGATCGTCACCTCCCCGCTGTCCACCCCGACCCTCGTCGCCCTGACCGACGGCGACAACCAGACCACCTGGGGCGACCAGCGCGTGCAGAGCATCGTGCTCGACTTCGGCGTCGGCTACCGGCTCCGCGCCGACGGGTTCGGGTTCCTCGCCCGGGACACCTTCCCCAACCGTGCCGAGGGCACCAACGTCTACGGCTCCGTCGACGGTCAGACCTGGACCCTGCTCACGGAGCACCCGAACGTCGGCGACGACGTCGGCATCGAGCGGGTCCCGGTCCGCGCCGACCTGCGGGACACCGCCTACCGGTATCTCAAACTGCAGGTCGACGAACCCGGCGTGCCGTCCGACCCCGCCTACCCGGGCATCTGGACCCTCGCCGACTTCCGCATCGATGGCGAGCGCTCCGAGGTGGGCCTGGACACCGTCCTGGACCTGGCCGATGCCGTCGACCTCGCCCCGTACTCCCGCGCATCCGCGATCCTGTTCACCCGTGAGGCCGCCGCTGTGCGGGCCCTGGCGCTGGAACAGGGCGCGGACACCCGGGCGCTGGCCGTCCGCCTCCTCGACGCCTGGGAACTGCTGGAGCCCGCCCCGGTCGGGGTCGCCAAGGTCCAGCAGCCGTGGGTCACCGCCAGCAGCCCGTCCTGGGACGGGCGCAAGGACGCCGCCGCCAACGGCTGGTCGATGTTCGACGGCAACGTCACGACTTTCACCGACACGACCCAGTCCTCCGGGTGGGTCAGCGTGGTCCCGGACGACGGCGCCACCTTCACGGTGAAGACCGTGCGATTCCTGCCCAGGGACGGGTTCGCCTCCCGGGCGAGTGGCGTCCAGTTCCAGGGCTCCGGCGACGGCGGGCAGACCTGGCAGACCTTCGCCACCGCCGGCACCGTGACCAGCGCCTCCTGGAACGAGATCACTCTCGACCAGCCGGTGACCTACGGGGCCGTGCGCGTCCTGGCGCCGTCGGGCAACACCAACCTCGCGGAGGTCCAGCTCGTGCGGACGATCGTGGACACCACGGCCGTGCGGCTCTACCTGGCCGAGACCGACGGACTCGCGAAGGACGACTGGACGCCGGAGAGCTGGGCGACGCTCACCGACGCACGCACGTCCGCCTCCGCGCTGGTCGCCGACGGGGCCGAACCGACCCAGCAGGCCGTCGACGCGGCGGCCGGCGGCCTCGCGAACGCCGTCGCCGCCCTGGAGCCCGCGGTCCCCGTCGGGACCACCACCGAGCCACCCGGCCAGGGTGTCCTGTCGAGCGACAGCGGCTGGGCCGACGGGCTCGCGGATGGCAACCACACCGTCACGATGAGCTTGTGGTGGGGCCCGAACGCCACCCGGGTCAAGCTCTACGAGAACGGCGAACTCATCGCGACCCGCGACCTGACCGACGACACCCCGAACGCCCAGCACGTCTCCGTCCCGGTCACCGGGCGCCCGAACGGTGACTACGAGTACACGGCCGTCCTGATCAACCGGAACGGGCAGAGCACGACCAAGCCGCTGACCGTCCGCGTCACCGACGCCGAACCCGGCGTCGGCGTGCTTTCCCACGACAACTGGGACAAGAACGGCTCGTACACCGTCTCCTTCGACCTGTGGTGGGGGACCAACGGCACGGCCTACCGGTTGTACGAAGGCGGCGTGCTCATCGACACCCGGACGCTGACCGCGGCGACCCCCGCTGCCCAGCACGTGTCCACCGCACTGACCGGCGGGGCCGCCGGCGAGCACACCTACCGCGCCGAGTTGGAGAACGCGGCCGGCGTCACCCGGACTCGCGAGATCGTCGTGAAGATCCGCTGACCGGGAAGGCCCCCCGCCACTTCGCGGGGCCTGTTCGAGCACGTGGAGGGCTGGAGATGCCGCGGCGAATGCGCCGTCGGGGGCGGTTGGAGAGAGGAGAACAGGTGTCCGGCCATCAGTGACATGTGACTCATCGGGTGTCGTGCTGGAGTTGTTGCAGGTCGGTCAGCGTCAGGGCGGGGTCGCCGAGGGGTGGCGCGGTCGGGTCGGCGCGTAGGCCGGCGAGGAAGAGGTTGGCGTGCCGGTGGGCGAGGGCTTTTTGGGTCTCGTCGGGGATCGGTCCGGGCAGCGGCCGGGACAGTCGGGTGAGCAGCAGTCCGATGTCGCCGAAGACCACGTCCGTGCGGAGCCTGCCGGTTTTGTGGGCTTCCTCCAGCAGTTCCTCGACGAGCCGCGCCGAGGTGGTGCTGGCGGCCTTGAGTTGTGGCTCGTCCATGTCAAGCGCGACCAACAGCGTCGGGATCACCGCCGAGGTCCGTAGGTCCAAGACGGCGTGGACGTAGGCGGCCAGCGCGTCGAGCGGGTCTGGATGGTCGTGTCGGGCTCGCCGCACGGCTTCGATGGTGCCGGTCAACGCGTGGAGGACGACGGCGTGCATGAGTGTGCCGCGATCTGTGAAGCGCCGATACAGCGTGGCGATCCCCACCTCGGCGCGTCGGGCGATCTCCTCCAGCGACGCGCCCGGGCCCTGCTCCACGAACACGTCCCGCGCCGCCTCCAGCAGTCGCTCGTGGTTGCGGCGTGCATCGGCTCGCATCCGCGCTCTCCCTCCTGGCTCCGCCTCACTCTATCAGTAGACGAAGGGATGTCCTCCGGTTATGGTAGCCGGAGGATATCCCTTCGTTTATGAGAGGAGGATGCGATGACCGACGCACGTCCTACGGGTGAAACCCGGCCGCGAGGACGGCCGGAGCGTCGCTGGTTCGCGCTGGCCGTGATCGCCTCCGCACAGCTGATGACCGCGCTGGACGCCACGATCGTGAACATTGCGCTGCCCTCAGCCCAGCGGGCTCTGCAGTTCAGCGACGCGCAGCGGCAGTGGGTGGTGACCGCCTACACCGTGTGCTTCGCCGGCCTGCTTTTGTTCGGCGGACGGGTGGCCGACGCCGTCGGCCGGCGCCGATCCTTCCAGATCGGGCTCGCCGGATTCGGGCTTGCCTCGCTGCTCGCCGGGCTGGCGCCCACGCTGCCGGTCCTGGTCGCCGGGCGTGCCCTGCAAGGGGCGTTCGCCGCGCTGATCGCGCCGACTGTGCTGTCGCTGCTCGCGGTCACCTTCACCGACCAGCGGGAGCGTACCCGGGCGTTCGCCATCTACGGGGCGGTGGCCAGCAGTGGTGCGGCGGCCGGGCTGCTGGCGGGCGGCGTCCTCACCGCCTATCTCGACTGGCGATGGTGCTTGTTCGTCAACGTGGCCATCAGCGGTGCGGTGCTGGTCGTCGGCCGCTTGGTGCTGCCCGATCCACCCAGATTCGGTGCTGCCGGCCTTGACGCGGCCTCGGCCGTGCTGGTCACCGGTGGGCTCGCCGCCGTGGTGTTTGGATGCAGCCAGGCCGCCGCGGGTGGCTGGGCGCAGCCGAGCGTGTTCGGCGCGCTGCTGGGCGGACTGGCCATGGTGGCCGTGTTCGCCCTGCGGCAGGCACGGATTCCGGACCCCCTGCTCCCGCTGCGCATCCTCGCCGACCGCGGCCGCGCCAGCGCATATCTCGCCGTCGCCACCGCGGTCGTCGGGGCGTTCGGCATGTTCCTCATCCTGACCTTCCACCTGCAGGTGGTCCTGCACTACTCGCCTGTCCGCACCGGGCTGGCCGTGCTGCCGATGACGCTGGCGAACGCGCTCAGCGGCTACCAGCTGGGCAACCGGCTGATGGCGCGTCTGTCGCCTCGGATCCTGATCGCCGGCGGGCTGCTGGTCGCCGCGTCCGGGCTGGCCTTCATCACCCAGCTCACCCCCGACAGCGGGTACCTTGCGACCATCCTGCCCGCCCAGGTACTGATCGGGACCGGCATGGGCGCGCTGTTCCCGCCGGCCTTCCAGCTCGCCATCCACGGCGTCACCCAACAAGACGCGGGCGTCGCCTCCGCCGTGATCAACGCCGCCACCCAGGTCGGCAGCTCCATCGGCACAGCCATCCTGAACACGCTCGCGGTCACCGCCACCGCCACCTACCTCGCCACACACCGCACCGCCCCGAGCCTGCATCGAGCAGCGCTCGTCCACGGGTACTCGACCGCGACCGCCTGGGCCACCGGCTTACTCGCGGCCATGGCCGTGCTCATCTACCTCCTCATCCCCGTACGACAACCCACCGAGCACAAGCAGACGACCCACGCACAGACCGCGAAAGAGGAAAGTTAAATGTCCATTCAGCTCAATCACACCATCGTCCCCGCCCGTGACAGGCATGCTTCCGCCGGGTTCCTCGGCGGCATCCTCGGCATACCAACCAGCCCTGACGTCGCCCGGTTCACCCCGCTCACCCTGAGCAACGGCGTCACCCTCGACTACATGAATCTCGCCGACAACCCCATGCAGCACTACGCGTTCCTGGTCTCCGAGGACACCTTCGACGCGACGTTCGAGCGGATTCGTGTGGCCGGCCTCACTTTCTGGGCCGATCCCCATCGTCAACAGGAGGGTGAGATCTACCGGTCCCGCACCGGCGGCCGCGGCGTCTATTTCTCTGACCCCGACGGGCACCTTATGGAAATACTCACCCGCGATCTGACCGGCCGGGCGATCTAGTGGCCTGTCACGCAACCTTGGACAGGCCAGCCGCCCCGCACGGATAACAAGCCTGTGAGCAGGGCAGACTCACCCCTGTCGGGTCCTCTTGCGGGGAGGAGACCACTGATGGACCAGAACAAGGTGACGGAGTTCCTGGGCAGGGCCGTGAGCGACCTGGGGGCGACCGAGGCGGCGGGCTCCGTCGTGATCGGTCACCGACTCGGCCTGTATCGCGCCCTCGCCGAGGGGCCCGCGACTCCCGAGGAGTTCGCCGAGCGCACCAGGTGCCACCCGCGCTACCTCACCGAATGGCTGAGTGGGCAGGCCGCCGGCGGGTACGTCGGCTACGACGCGGCGACGGGCCGGTTCTCGCAAGTAGTCGGTCTCGTACTTCGAGGCGTCGAATGGTGCATCTGGGCCAGCCACGTCGTCCCCCGCCACGCCGGAGGACCGCGACGGGCTACGCGCCGCTCGCCGCGCAGCCGCTGCGGCGTGACGGTTGTAGGCCGTGCGGGCACGCTCGAACTCGGCCTGCTTGGGTTTGAGCTTCGCGAACTCTGCGGAAATCTGTTCCAGCATCACGGTGCGCTCGGCGACGATGTCGCGCAGTTCCGCGCGCACTGCCTTTCTCCTCCGGGCTGACCTTGGATTCCTTGCCGCTCTGAGTCTCCCGTCTCGGCGCCCTCAACAGATCCTCAACGTCGACTCAACATGCACCGGCCTACTCTCCCGTGGAGCGCTTGACCACGAAAGGGAAGGCAGCATGATGAGAAAGCTTACGTACACCATCGTCGCCGGCGCGATCGCCACAGGTCTTCTCGCCCCAGCGGCGGCCCAGGCTTCCACCAGCGAGCTCACGCTCGCGCCAGCGAGGACCTCGGTCGGTGCGAACGCCGAAGCATCGGCCGCCCGCTGGTTCACTCTCTGGTCCGGGAAGACCAAGGGCAAAAGGCTGGTAGGTCCGGGTCGGAAGAATAAGGCCCGCGTCCTGCAAGCCGTCGTCCAGTGCTGGAGTGGGGGTGACGGCACGCGGGCGACGGTGCGGTTCGAGCGCAGGCGCTTGGGCGTCTATTACGGGGCGAGTAAGCCTCGTACCTATGCCTGCGATGGCGTGAAGAGGTACTACCGCGTCTCCTCTGCGAGGGTCGGTACCGTCTACCGCACTTCCATCTGGCTCCAGGGCAAGTCCCATACTGTGAGGGCGTGGATGCAGAACTACGGCTGACGGTCGGGCCACCGGCCGGACGAAGCCGACCATGCTCACAACATGGCGGAGCCCGCCGACATCGCGGCGGGCTCCAGCGCTGATCTATCGGATGTAGCACATGGTCTGACACGAGCGCCCCGGACACCTCGTCATACAGGTCGCTCTCGTCGGTCGGCCACTCCGGATACGTGGCGTCGGCGTCACCCCAGATGGCCAGACGGATCGCACCATCCGCGTCCAGGCCGGGACGTTCCTCCAGGAGCGTGGCCACCTGATCGAGCGTGTCGGCCACCTGAGCCCAGGCAGTCACCGCTCCTCACCATCCACCCGCTCATGAGAGCACTGCCCCTGCGGACCGCCATCGTACGCACGGTTGCAAGGAGGGTCGCTGTACCACTCAGGGATCTCATCGGCCGCCGGGTACGGGCCGTCTGGCACGCCAACGACCTGGTCGTCTACGACGGAAACACGGAGATCGCACGGCACGAACGGCTGACCGCCAAAGGCGGGGAACGGCTGGTCCTGGACCACTACCTGGAGGACCCTGACTGCGCGGCGGCTGGCTCATCTGCGGCCCGACACCCGGCCGCTGCCCTCGCCCGCCCCCCTACGATCAGCTTCTTGGCCGCAGAACCGGCCGCATCAGCGGGGGAGACCAAATGGCGACGGTCGCTAAGGGGAAGTGGATCTTGTACGTCGTCGTCTCGCGGAGTTGCTCACCCAGATGAGACCCGCGCCTCCAGCCATGAGGAAGGCTGCGATGATCCCCATCTGCAGCCGTCGGGTTGGACATCGAGGATTGAACTCTTCGGAGTAGCCGTCGTTCAAAAAAGCGCTTCCGCAGGTTAAGACGCTGTGACCGTCGAAGCCCCAAGGATTTGGATAGAGGCCGACGACTACCCCGGCTGCTATCGCGACCGCCCCGAGAACGCCGACAGCCCACCAGATCCTGATCATCGTTCCATGATGGAGGAACGGTTGAACCGCGGCAGGGCCATCGGAGCAAGGCAGAGGTCGGCCAGCGCTGCCGCGGATCTCCCCATTCACGTCGGGCGTCTTCTTCGGCACTGAGGCCGTGGATCATCGCCACGGCGGCCGCCGCCGGGCGGAGGAGCGACCGGGCGGGGCTGCCTGCACGCCACCACACGTCGAGCGCTCGCCAGGTCGGCGGCGGCGCCGGTGCTGGGCGAGCGCCCCAGTTTGCCGCATCCCCTCCGCGCTCCCATCCGCAATGACCACCGCGCGCGATCCGTGCCGTCGATCCGTGGTGTCGATCCGTGATGGGTTCCGTGGTCGCCACGGATGCGGACCAGCCAGGGCGGGAGAAAAGCTGTGAATACCTACACGCGACTACAGGAGTGACCATGATCAAGACCGTGCTGCACCCCGTGTCCGACCTGGCCAAGGCCAAGGCGGTGTACGCCGCCCTGCTCGGCGTCCCGCCGCAGACCGCCTCGTCCTACTACGTCGGCTTCGACGCCGAGGGCCAGCACATCGGACTGGTGCCGGGCGGCGGACCGCAGGACATGACCTCGCCGGTGGCCTACTGGCACGTGCCGGACATCGAGGCGAAGCTGGCCGAGGTGGTCGCCGCGGGGGCCACCGTCAAGGAGGCCGCGCACGAGGTCGGTGGCGGCCGCCGGGTGGCCACTGTCATCGACCCCGACGGCAACGTCCTCGGTCTCCTACAGGACCGGTGAGCACCGACCTGTCCCTGTCGCCAATCGGCCCCACCTCGCTCAAAGGACCTGCCATGACCTCGTTCAAATCCGTCACCCTGGAAGTTTCCGACCCCACGGCCGCGGACGCCTTCTATCAAGTCTTCGGTTTGGGGGCCTTCGTGAACGTGCGCGCCTCCGACGCGCCGACGACCGGCTTCCGTGGCTTCGCGCTGTCCCTCGTGGTGGCCCAGCCGGGCAACGTCGACGCCCTTGTCGGCGCCGCCCTCGATGTCGGCGCCACGACGCTGAAGCCGGCCACGAAGGGGTTCTGGGGCTACGGCGGCGTCGTACGCGCCCCGGACGGGACGATCTGCAAGATCGCGTCCTCGGCGAAGAAGGACACCGGCCCTGCCACCCGGGACATCGATCAGGTCGCGCTCCTGCTGGGCGTGGCGGACGTCAAAGCGAGCAAGCGCTTCTACGTCGACCGCGGCTTGGCGGTGGCCAAGAGCTTCGGCGGCAAGTACGTCGAGTTCGACACCCCGTCGTCGGCCGTCACGCTGGCGCTCTACCCGCGCCGCGCCCTCGCCAAGGACGCCGGCGTCTCTCAGGAGGGCACAGGATCGCACCGGATCGCCATCGGCGGCGACGCCGGGCCCTTCACCGACCCTGACGGGTTCGTCTGGGAGACCGCATCCGTCTGAGGCATCATGAACTGTCCCATCATGCCTACAAGCGCCGCAGGGCAACTCGGTGTCTCTCGCCGCTACCGGGTGTCAGTGAGGCGGAAGACACTCAGCATGTCGGAGTAGCGCGGGTCGCTGCCCGAAGGGTAGAAGGACGCCTCGGCGCCCACCCAGCCGTGGAAGCCGCCGACGACGGCTGGGCGTACGTGAGGCACCAGGTCGTCGTCGTGCACGTGCGATAGGCCGTGTTGGTGAACACCTGCCCGGTCGAGGTGGTCACGTTCTCCTTCGTCCAGGACGCGAGATCCTGCTTGAGCGTCCCGGGGATGGCCTGCACGGTGCTCATCGCCCGGCGCGTGGACAGCGCCGCGTTGCTGCCGTAGCCGTAGGCGTGGGTGGCGAGGGTGTTGTACTTGCTTTCCAGCCGGACGAGCGTGCCGTCGCTGTTGGGTCGCAGGTACCACTGTTCGGACCAGGTCTGGGCGATGTTCCACGTGATGTTCAGGACGTCGCCGGCGACGCTGAAGGTCCCGGTGCGCGATTCGGGCGGGGAGTCCATGTACCCGCCCGCTGTAAGCACCTCGCAGTGGCGGGCACGGGTGTGGCCGACCGCGCCGCTGACGGTCGAGCAGCTGTCGAGGTCGGGTGTGGTGCCGGTGCCCTCGCGGGCGGCGGGCGCGTTCTGCCACCACAGGTACGTGCGCGCCGTGACGGTGCCGTCTCTTCTTCTCGGCTTTCGGTCATGACCCTTATTCGACTGGTCTACCTGAGCGTGACGAACATCAACCCGGCTCCGGCCCCCAACCACCGCGCTGGAGCAGTTGCGTACGCCTGGACGAGCAGTCCGGTGAAGCCCACGAAGAGGATCAGCGTGATCGGCGAATATAGCGGATGGTATCTGATCGACCTCTTTACGTAATCGCCGCTCCTGCCTACAGTGCCGCAGGGGTGGGTGCATGGGAACTGGCTTGCGCGGTGGCCGCCGGGTGCGGTGGACGGTGACGTGGCTGGGAATGACCGCCGTCGCGGGCGCCGGTGCGCTGGCTACTGTGACGCTCGGCGCGGACACGGGTGAGCGGGTGGTCGCGGTGCTCGGGCTGGCCGTGGCCGTCCTGGCCATCGGGGCGCCCTGGGCGTGGCGCCGGACCGTGGCGCCGGTCGCGACGAGTGCCGCGCAGCTCGATGCCGCCGCCGAGGCGCTGGCGTACCTCGTCCGAGAGCAGTGGAGCGCTGAGGCGACGCTGCGTCGGCTGTACGAGCCCTGGCCGCTGTCCATCGTCTGGACGGCCCGCGAGGACGCCGGCTCAGCTCAGGAGGGTGTCAGGTACCAGGGCGCTGAGGCGGTCGCGGCGGCCTGGGCGGGGTCGCCGGCTCGGCGCCTGGTCCTTCTCGGTGACGCGGGTGCCGGGAAGAGCGCCTGCGCGCTGCAGCTCACTTTGGCGCTGCTCGACGACGAGCGGGTGACGCAGGTGCCCGTTCTGGTGTCCGCCACCGGCTTCCGGCCCGAGAGCGAGACGCCGGTGGAATGGCTGGCCCGGCGGCTGCGGCGCGACTACCCCCTGCTGGCCGATATCGAGCGGTTCGGGCCGCGGGTCGCCGAGGATCTGCTGACCGCGTACCGGGTGGTGCCCGTCATCGATGGCCTCGACGAGTTGCCCGCGCCACGCCTGGAGGCGGTGTTGCGGGCGCTGGTCGTGGCGGGCGACCCGCGCGCACCTCTCGTTGTCGCCTGCCGTACCGCCGAGTTCAGGGCCGCCGCCGCTCGGTGCGGGATGCTGCCGCGTGCCGCTGTGCTCGTACCCTCGCCGGTGACGGTGACCGACGCTGTCCGGCTGCTCACGCACGCCGACCCGGCCGGTCGGGAGGCGTGGCGGCGCGTCGCCGTTCGGTTGCGGACCGATCCCGCGCAGCCGCTGGCCGTCGTGCTCGCCCGGCCGCTCGGTGTCGCCCTCGTACGGTCCCTGTACGCCCACGACCCCGCCCCGCTCCTCGACCGCGATCGGTTCCCCGACGCGGCGGCCCTTGAGGAACATCTGCTCGACGCCTTCGTACCCGCGCTGTACGAGCGGGCGGCCGCACAGGCGCCGCGCATGCGCCATCGTGACGCCGAACGCGCCGAACGGTACCTGCGCTTCCTGAGCGAGCAGCTCCAGCAACGCGGGACGACCGACTTCGCCTGGTGGCACCTGCGCGACTGGACGCGGCTGACCCGGTCACGCTTAGCCGTACGGGCCCTGGCCGGCGCGATCACCGGCCTGGCGATCCTGCCTACGGTGATGCGGACGAGTCGGCAATTCGCCGACATCGACGGCGATGACTGGCGGCACATCGCGGCGGCCAAGGTGCTGGCGGCCGTGCTGTTCCTGCCGGCGCTGCTGACCACGTCCGAGTGGTTCACGCGGCGGTGCCCGTCGCGGTCCGGGGCGCTGCGGACGATGCTGCCGGCGGTCGGCGTCGCGTCCCTGGTGCCCGTGGCCATTGTGTTGGTGGAGCACCTGCTGTTCATGGGGCTGTCGCCGCTCGTGATGATCCTCTCCGAGACGGGCATTCTGGCCTACTACGTGGGCCTCGCGCTGCCCGTCGTGGTGGTCGTCGGGCTTCCGGTCATGCCGACGGAGCCGCGGCGCGGGCGCTTCTCCTTCCGGGAGTGGAGACGGCGGCTGGGTGGCGCCTGTGCGCGCTTCGTCTCCGCGGGTGTGCTTGTGGCTGTGGCCATCCAGCTTGGCTCGATGGCGGTGTACTGCGTTCAGGCCCGTGCGGAAGTCCAGCTCAGTACGTCCTGCGCCAGGAGCGTGGCCATGGTGCCGCTGATCGCGGGCGTCGTGGCGGGGCTGCTCGCCGCTGCGGCCTGGTGGTACGAGCGGGCGGGTGGCCCTCCGGTCTCGAGCCCGCGCCGGTCGATCCGTACCGACAGAACGCTTGGGCTCGGATCCGCGCTGGCGGGCTCGCTGCTGATCAACCTGGACGGTGCCGCGACGATCCTGCTGCCTACTCCGATGGCCGCCCACCTCGACGCCCAGGACATCACCAGGATGCTGCTCACCGACTGGTTGACGATCTTCGGGCCGACTGGTGCGCTGATCGCCCTGTCCGCTACCTGCTGGCCGTACTACTCGCTCGCTCGGCTGCGCTTCGCCGTGAGCGGGCGGCTTCCCTGGCGGCTTCAGGCGTTCCTGGCGGATGCCCATCGGTTGGGCGTGCTGCGGCAGGCGGGCGCGATGTACCAGTTCCGGCACGCCACCCTCCAGCAACGCCTCGCTTGCCCTCTGACCACCGGCATCGGCGAGAGTGGGTGAGGACGTGGTCGGTTTTCCCCTTTGTGATCAAGATGCTCCATGCTGTTGACCTTGCCAAGCGGTGGTGATGGGCAGTTGGGGTGATGGGGCGTGAAGAGGCGGAGCATAGCCTTCCTTTTGACGGTGGCATTGGCGGCCGTGCCGACGCTCAGCACCTCCGCTCCACCAAGCTGCCAGGTGCAGCCACTCACAGATGCCGAGGCCGAGAACCTCGCTGTGCAGAAGCCGTTCCTGGGGGAAATACCGAAAGAGGAAGAGCTCCTGCCCAGCGCGGATCCGTCAGCAGTGGAGTCCGGCGGCTACATGCCTGATGTGAAGGCAGGGGCTGAGGCACCCTTCGGCGTTGAGATCGTGGAGCCGCCGGGCTGTCCCGAGATCAGCGATCAATGATCCCCTTGCTCGCTTCCTGACCGAGTTCATCACCACTCGTCGGTCTGCCACCTCCGGTAGATCGTCGCGCGCACTCAGCAGGCGCTTGCCGAAGCCTGGCAGTACGAGGGCGTGCGCATACTCCCAGGCTTCGGCTACGTCGAGGCCGAGCCGGTCTCGACGACCCGGCATCCAGGGGTCTAAATGGTGACGCAAGGGAGCCCTATGGTGTGCCAGACGCCGAAATTGTCTCTATACCATCCTTCTACGCAATACGTCCCTCGCTGAAATGGTCCGTACCATTTAGTTTCCGTTGGCGGTGTACCAGAACAGTTTGGCAATTCAGGTGTGTTGAAATCGAATCCAGGGCCCCAGAAATGGAAGTGGGACTGAATCCAGCAGTAATTCCAGCGCCATGATGCCTTGACCATGCCGGTCGTCGCGCTGTTGGGCCCCGCTTCGATGCATACGTAGTTACTACATCCGTCTGCCATGATCGCTGACTGCCCTATGGAGGAGGAGGTCGCTCGCGAAGTGGCAGTCGCCGACGAGGATGCAGGTAGGGTCATCATCGCGATGCCCATCAGCGTCATTACGAGGCAGGTGATCGTTCGACGGATTTGCATGTCTGCTCCCAGAGTCGCAGGTCAATGTGTGATCGATCCGTGAAAACGCGGTGTCACCATCGACTCTCCCCGGCCGCGATCGAGGCTGCCGCTCGAGGCCCGGGTGTCTGAGGGCGAAGCCTGTTACCCTCTCCGGGCATCAGCAACTCGGGTCGGTAGGCGGCACCCTTGAATAAGGGTCGCATTCCCGTCTAGGGGTCGACGAGGGCACTCGCCGGACATTTACCGGACATTGCGCACCTGCGGGCCGACCCTCTACGCCTGGTGTGACACCCTGTGCGCAGGACTTCAGACATCCGTGCAGATGACTTCGAAAATCGACACTCGCGACACCGTTTGTTGAGGGGTGGTCGACAGCGCGGATCGACCTACCGCCCGCTCCGCGAGCTGCTTCGGCTTCAGGGCCGTGTGGTGCGATTCTTACCAGCGGGCTCGGCATTTCCGCAGCGTTCCATTCCGACTTCGCCGACGCTGTCCGTTAGGGGATCCCAGGACCGGATCTACATCAACCGCGGCTTCTCCGGCGCCACCCGCCGCAACCGCAGCTCGCGTTGAGTGGCGGGTGACCAGCCGTTTCGTACTAGCGAGCGCTCACCGGTTCGTAACTTCAGAATCCGGGCGGTGGAGTCGCGCCTGCCCCTGGCTCGACGTGCAGCGTGATCACGCCGTCGTTGTAGGTTTCGGCTGTCGCCACTTTCCAACTCGAATCGATACGGGAAGCGGGCACGCCCTGCTCGAAGCGGACGCCCTTGTCCCCGCCCCGGAGCGGCCAGTCGAGCTCGTAAGCCACCTTCAGGTCGTGCTCGCGTACGACCTGAACCGCCTCGGCCACCGAACGTCCCTGAAGCTTCACTCCGGCCAGCGCTTCACCTGGCCAGCTCGCATCGGCAGGGTAGGCGTACTTCTCGCCGGGCTTCGCCGGGCGGCCTAGGTGGAACTCCGCGGACCCCTTGATGTCAGCGGTGACGCCGAAGGCCGTCAGGCACCCTTCGACACGCTCGCCACAGTTGGACAGAGTGGACGACATGCGGGCGTCGGGATCGGTCTTGTCGAACCCGACGACGGGCTCGCGCTGCTGCGGCGAGACGGGGATCAGCTTGACCGTGATGTTGTCCAGTCCGGCCTTTCGGAAGGCCTTCTCCAACTCGGCTGGATCGGGATCGCCGTCAGTGATGTAGAAGTTGTACCAGTCACCGTCGCGGTCAATGGTCACGGCCTGGCTGGCGTACACCTGCTCGGCCCCCTTGAAGAGGGAGGGCACGACGACAAAGCCTCCAGCCAGGACAACCGCGGCGGCCAGGCCCAGCAACGCGCGCCGGGGTGACGGCGTGAGGCGCCGCCGGGCCGGCTCCTGCTCCAGCAGGACGATCTCCGCCAGCAGCGCGTCCGCCCCCGCGGTGGACGCGCGGCCGGCCAGGTCCTCGTCCAGCACCCTGGCCCGGTTCTTGAAGATCTGGTCGTTGTTCACCGTGACTCCTTCTCGATGAGGGGCCGCGCTTCGAGGCGGGGCATGGATGGGCGGGTCTTCTCCAGCGCCTTGGCGAAGCGCTTGCGGGCCCGGTGCAGGCGTATGCGGGCGGCATTGCGTGAGCAGCCCAGCACTGCGGCGATCTCCGCGGGGTCGAGTTCCTCCCAGACGGATAAGGCCAGCAGCTCGCGATCATCGTTGGAGAGCATGTTCATGGCCTCGCCCACTTCGTCAGTCCCCGTCTGAGGAGAGGGCAGGGCGTAGAGGACTTCAACCTCGGCCGTGAGTTCGGTGTGCCGGGTGGCTCTGCGCCGTTCGCCACGACGGTGATTGGCCAGGACCCGCCGGGCCACGCCGTACAGCCAGAGCCTGCCGGCCTCGCCACGCGGAAGTTCCGTTATCCGCCGCCACGCGACCACGTAGGTCTCGGCCACGACATCGGCCGCGTCCTCGGGATTGGAACATCGCCGCATGGCGTAACCAAGGATCTGTTCATGCGTTTGCCGGTACATGGCTTCGAACCGGTGCCGGCTACTCGTTTCATCCACGCGTCATCCTCATCCGACCCTCCGAACGCTTTTGGGTTTCGTTCTCTACGTGTCCGCGAGCGTCGGCAGAATTTCAGGTCGGCGCAGAAACCCTGAGGAGTCGAGAACGCCTCGGTCGCCGCCGCGGTTGATGCCCGGCCGAACACCACCAAGCAGATCGCGCCGGCTCTCGTGCGACTACGCAGCTTTCGTGTCCCTGAGCAGGCCGTGCAGGACTTCCTCTCCGCGCCTCCTCCAGCCGGTCGGCGTGCGCCTGGATCATCGGGCTGGCGGGGATGTCGGCCAGCCAGGGGCCTCGCCCCAAAAGGCCGATCCTGGTGGCCGGTGGTCGTGGTGAGTGGGAAAGGCAGCAGGTGGCGGCGCGGTCAGAGTCCTACTGCTCCGTCGATCTGTTCCCGAAGCAGGTCCGCGTGGCCATTGTGTCGCGCGTACTCCTCGACCATGTGCATCAGTACCCAGCGCAATGACACGGGTCCTTCTCCAGGTTCATCCCCGGCGACTTCGAGATCCGGCGCCGCGTCGACGAAACGGTCCGCGAACGCGATCTCCGCCTGCCACGCTTGCCACGCCTCGGCAACCATTTGCGCGTCCGCGTTCGCCACAGCAAATGCGTCGTCGGGGGCGAACAGGGGTGGGAGCTCCTGTCCAGTCATCACCCGGCGGAACCAGAAGCGCTCGGACTCGGCCGCGTGCCGCACGAGGCCCAGGAGCGACAACGCGGATCGGCCTACTGCCCGCTCCGCGAGTTGCTTCGGCTCCAGGCCGGCGCACTTGTGTGTCAGGGTTTCCCGATGCCAGCGCAGGAATGCCACCAACGTCGTACGCTCATCCGCTTGCGATGGCCGTTTGGCGCGGGAATTGCCGTCACTCTGGACGAACGGAGGGCTCGACATCCCGTCATCATTCACCACCACAGGCTCGCGTGCTGCCTACCCGGCGGTCCAGGCTGGGAGAACTGGGCGAGCACGAGCGCACTTCCGACCTCTGCCTGGCACAGCCCCTTTTCCCGCTGAGTAGCCTCCTCCAACACCTAGAACGACCTTCGGTCTGACAAAGCCTGTAATAAGGTCCTGGATCATGCCCGAGCCTCTCTATCCGGATGACCCACCAGCAATCGGCCCATATCGGCTGATTGGCCGCCTGGGAGCCGGCGGGCAGGGTGTCGTTTACCTGGGCCAGGCCAGGGATGGGCGGTATGTGGCGGTCAAGGTGCTGCATGACGCGGTCTCCGACCAGGTGCTCGAGCGGTTCGCCAAGGAAGTGGCCGCCGCCCGGCGGGTCGAGCCGTTCTGCGTCGCCCAGGTGCTTGACGCCTCCTTCGAGGGCCGGCGGCCGTACATCGTCACTGAGTTCGTCGAAGGACTCTCGCTGCAGCAGGCCGGCGTGCACCACGGCCCCGCGCTCCACCGGATGGCGGTGTCCACCGCGACGGCGCTCGCCGCCGTTCACCGGGCCGGAATCGTGCACCGCGACTTCAAACCGGCCAACGTGCTGCTCGCCAAGGACGGGCCCCGCGTCATCGATTTCGGCATCGCCCGCGACACCGAGGCATCCCTCACCGTCACCAGCAGCATCGTCGGCACCCCCTCCTACATGGCGCCGGAACAACTCGGCGGCC
Source organism: Nonomuraea sp. NPDC049750 (assembly GCF_040659625.1). Classification (NCBI taxonomy): domain Bacteria; kingdom Bacillati; phylum Actinomycetota; class Actinomycetes; order Streptosporangiales; family Streptosporangiaceae; genus Nonomuraea; species Nonomuraea sp. NPDC049750. The sequence goes on along the minus strand of NZ_JBFANB010000013.1, from coordinate 94,914 downwards.
ACTACACCGGACCCGCCACCGACGTGTTCGCCTGGGGTTCGGTGATGGTCTACGCCGCCACCGGCCGCCCGCCCTTCGGTGTCGACCACCTGCCCGCCGTCATCTCGCGCATCCTGTACGCCGCCCCCGACCTCGGTGACATGGCCGAACCCCTGCGCTCCATCGTCACCAGCTGCCTGGCGAAGGAACCGTCCCGCCGCCCCACTATGCAGGACGTGCTGCTCCAGCTGCTGGGGCAGCAGCGCGTACGGCCGATCGCCCCCTCCGAACTGGTCGCGGACACCAGGCCCACGGTCCGTTCGACGCCCCTGCGCACCGGCCTGCTCGTCGGCGGCACCGCCGTCGTCGTCACCTCCGTCACCGTCACGGTGACCCTGCTGCTCGGTCTTCCGGGGGGAGGCTCGAACCGAGCCGCGGACGGCGCCACGAGCTCACCGGTCGCCGAAGCCTCCGAGTCTCAGGGGAAACAGGCACAGGATCCCTCGACGAGTACCCCCAAGAAGTCTTCCAAGAGTTCCCCCACAAGGCCTTCTCCTACGAATCCCACAAGGTCCCCCACCGAGTCCACGCCGCCCCCGGCCAATTCGACGCCGGAGGCCATCGTGTTCGGCAGCCTGGTCGCGCAGGGCAGCAAGCGCGGAACCTGCTACGAGAGCGGCGTCCGCGTCCGGTTCCGAGGGAGGATCCTCGACGACGTCGAACCGATAGGGCACCGCTGGGTGCTCGACGGTCGTGAGATGGGCATGACCACCAGCTACAGCCCCAAGGGGCCCTTCGAGGTCGTCACCCGGGAAGGTTTCACCGAACCCGGCACCCACACGGCCACCTTCTGGCTTCTCAGGCCGGGCACGCGGCGCTCCAGGACCATATCGATCAAGGTCTGCTGACGGACGCGACCATTCTTACCGGGAACGAACGGCAGAGCCGCCCTCCGTCGCGTTGCCCAACCCTGCCAGTCCGGTGTCGATGAGTCGGGCCGCGCTGTGCACGTCGGCGATGACGGCGTGGCGGACTTCTTCGGGCGGGTGTTCGCCGTTGAGGTTCCGGCGCAACGCGTTGAACTGGACGCGCCAGAGCCCGAGCAGAGCGGTGGCGGCGATCTGGCACAGCGGATCGTCACTGCCGCGCCCGGTTCGGGCGGCCAGCGCCTCCGCCGCGACCGTGACGAGTTGCTCGGTCATTTCCCGGTGGTACGCGCGCAGTGAAGGCGTGGAAAGGATCAGCGCGTTGAAATCCTGGATTCTCGCGCTGGCCTGAGCCAGGTCTGGTTGCCCGCCCAGCCAGGACACCAGGGCGTCCAGTTCGCCGGCCAGGATGTCCAGCGCCGCGTCGGTGGGGGTTCGGTCGGTTCGTGCCAGCCCGGTGCGCAGCGCGGCCATCGTCGCTTCGGGGAGATCGAGGATCAACGCCTCCTTGCTGGGGAAGTAGTTGAAGACGGTCTTCTCGGACACCCCGCACGCCTCGGCGATCTCGGTGACGCGCACCGCGTCGAATCCGCGCTCCAGGAACATCGCGGTGGCGGTGTCGGTCAGCTGCTGGCGCATGAGCCGCTTCTTACGCTCCCGCAGCCCCTCCACCACGCCGGACCTGTCGGGCGCCTGCCAGTCCACGGTGGTTGAGCTCATGCCTCGAACTTTAGTTACTGCGACTGCAATCTTCCAGTCGCCGAAAGTAGTTCCGGCTACAGCCTTGCGGCTATAACTTCAGTCACCGTAATCTTTCAGCGTCAGTAGAATCGCGGCCGAAGACTTTTGGAGTTGTCTCGTGAGTGAACCCCTCGTCCTGATCAACCTCTTCTCGATGCCCGCCGAGATGGTCGACGACTTCGTCGGCGGGTGGGAGGCGAGCATCGCCGCGGCGAAGAACGCCCCAGGCTTCCGCGGCACCCGCCTGCACCGGTCCCTCGACCCCGACGCCCCATATCCCGTGGTCAACATCGCCCGATGGGACAGCGTCGAGGACTGGCAGGCCGCGTTCGACAAGTACTTCTCCGGCCCCGGCCGGAGCGACGACGCCGGGCGGGTGGACGGCGGTTGGGACGCGGTGTCCGCGCACCCGACGCTGTATTCGGTCGCGCATGTGACGCCGGATCCGACCGCCTCTTCGGATGCGCACTCGTGACGGCGTCGGACGAACTGTTCGCGGAGACCGTGGCGGAGTGGAAACAACTGGCCCCGGACAGCTGCCGCGTCGAACCGCTCACCTCTGACGGTGCGGCATGAGCGGTGGCGTGGTGCAGTACGTCGGCCTGTTCCTGCTCGGTGTTCTCGCGGGCGAGGAGCTGATCGTCCGCTACGGCATCCATCCCGTACTGTCCAGCCTCGACGACCGTGCGCATCTGCTCGCGCGGCAAGCCCTCATACGCCGTCTGCGGGTGATGGTGCCGATCGTGATGCTCCCGGCAGCGGCGCTCGCCCTGGTCGGGCTGGCCACCGTCACCGGTCCCGGTCTGGCGCTGCGGTGGGCGACCCTGATCGCGATGGTGGTGTTCCTGCTGTTGTCGTTCCTGGGTACGGTGCCGATCAACATCAAGGTCAACGACTGGCGGGTGGATGCTCCACCGGCCGACTGGAAGGCCGTGATAGACCGCTGGGCGTGGATCGACGTGCTTCGATCGACTGCGGCGACCGCCGCGTTCCTGTTCGCGGTACTCGCCGTCGCGTACGGTACGGCGAGCTGACCCGCCGGCTTCAGGTCAACGCCGTCGAGAGCAGAGCGCGCGTCTCTGCGACGACGCGGTCCTGAAACCGCGGGTCACGCACCTGCGTCGAGCCGAGCATCGGCTTGCCCCGCTCGTCGTAGTAGACGCCGGTCTCTCGCGACTCGTTCAGCAGGGCGTTCGTGGTGACCTTCGCGGCCCGCGCCGGAGTGCTCCAGTACCTGATGAACGGGGCGAGCGACCCCAGGACGTACTTCCCGAGCAGGCGCAGGAAAACGTTCGCGTCGCGCGAGAGGCTCGTGGCCGGACTGAAGCCCGGTTCGACGGCGTTGAAACGCAGTCGCGGAGTCTCGCGCGCGAACGCCATCACCGTCGCCAGGTTGCTCTGCTTCGATGTCGCGTAGGCGTCGCCGCCGGGAAGGGTGGAACCACCGGGCTTCCATTCGCCCCGCGCGCTCGCCTCGGCGGAGATATAGCGACCACCTCGGAACCCGGCGATCACGGCGGGTCTCCGCTCGGGATCTTCGACGCCGGAGCAGAGGAACACCACGTTCGCGCCGTCGGGGAGATGCGGCATGAGCGCCTCGGTCAACACGAACGGGCCGAGGTGGTTCGTGGCGAACGTCGTGTCCCAGCCCTGAGCGTTCTTCGTGGCGCGCATCTCATGGATGCCCGCGTTGTTGACCAGGCCCGCGATCGGAAGATCGAGCGCGATGATCTCCGCGGCCGCGCGCCGTACGCTCGTGAGATCCGACAGGTCGCACACGACCGCCACCGCGTGCCGGCCCGCGCGCTCGATCGTCTCCCGCACCTTGCCGAGCTTTCCTTGGTCGCGGCCCACCAGGACGACCGTGCCGTGCTTCGCCAGCTCGAGAGCCGTGCGGTGGCCGATGCCCGAGGTCGGGCCGGTGATGATGTACGCCTTGCGCTCTGTCCTCGTCATGTGCCCTCCTTAATTGTCTGTCTAGTCAGTCATTTGTCTTCAAAAAAAATCAGCAGCCCAACATCCGGCACAGGGCGTCGAACCCGATCCTGCGGTGTTCGTCGGCGTTGTCGGGGTCGTTGACCATGAAGTCCATCGTCGCTTCGGCGAGCGAGTCCATGATCGCGCCGGTGAAATCCATCGACGCGTCCCGCATTGGCCCGTGGGCGCGCACCCGTTCGAGAATTCCCGCGACTTCTGCCATCGCCTGATGAGAGGCGGCACGGGTCTCCTGGGTGATGTCGTCGGAGACGCCCAGCAGGGCGAGAGCCCGCCTCTTGTCGGGGTTCGACGTTGCCCAGCGCGTCCAGTTCGACCACATACGAGAAAGCTGCTCGCGCGGCGGGGCCTCTGCCGAGAATCCGGCGAGCGAGGCGTTGGCCATCCCGGTTTTCAGCTCAAGGTAGAGGTGGTTGAAGAGCTCGGTTTTTGTCGAGAAGTAGGTGAACAGCGAGCCGTTCGAGATGCCTGCTTCCCGCGCGATGACCGCCGTCGGCGCGCTGAGGCCCTGCGCGACAATGACGCGAGTCGCCGCTGCCATCAGCGCGTCCCTCTTGTCTTTGCTCTTCGGCCGGGCCATGGCTGAAGGTTATAAATGAGTGGCCAGTCAGTCAAGCGGTAACGGATTGAGCCTAGGCAGCGGGATCGGTGGTGAGGATTCGGTGGTGGAGCTCCCGGATGGTCGTCCCCGGCTCCAGTCCCTGTTCGGAGATCAGCGCCGCGCGCAACCCGGTGTACACCGACAGGGCTTCGGCCTGCCGTCCCGATCCGCGAGGAGTCCGTACGCCGGTTGCTGGAGTGGTACCTCACCATCGACGACCCGCTCGTGCTGCAGGACGAGCACGAGAACATGATGACGGGCACCCGCCACGCCGCGGAGCACGGCATGGACGCCGCCTGGCGGGCTGCCCGCGGCGCTCGCCCAGCCACTGCGACTGCGCCACTGCCTGACCGACACCGCCGAACTGCACACCCTGGCCGCCACCGCCGCCGAGCGGGCCGGCCGGCACGTGGCGGCCGCCGTCGCCCACCACAACCCCGGCGCCGTCCTGGAGCACCTGGGCCGCCGTCTCGGGCGGGAGGAGGAGGCGCGCACGCATTTCGCCGCGGCGCTGCGCATCCGCTCCGGCATCGGCGACCGCAGGGGCCTCGCCGAAACCCACCGGGATCTCGGCGAGGCCCTCGCCGACCAGGGCGACGCCACCGCCGACCACCATCTGGTCGCCGCAGCTCTTCGAGGAGCTGGGCGTGATCACACCGGGACGATGAGCCCGACCGAGAGGAGATCGGCCACACCGAGCCCCAGCTGGTCGTCTGTACCGGGTTCGGCCGCCTGGCGGTACCGGTCGCGCAGCGACGACAGGTCCCTGCCGTCGCACAGGGCGTAGATCAGCCATGCGTGTTCGTTCAGCCATTGGAAGCTCGGCGCGCCGGGTGTGACGGCCACCAGCTCACGCTGCTCAGGGATCGGGCAGACCTGAACCGGCTGTGCCTGGCGGTAGCCCCGTACCGCCAACTCCACCTCCGTGCGTGGGCGGGCCTCGACGGGCGGCGATTCGGGCAGGATTCCCGGCGCGAGGGGGGCCACGGCGCCGATCAGCCAGTCGACGAACCGCCTGCCGCTCGCCGTCAGCATCCCGCCGTACGTTTGCGAGGCCTGCTGGGCGAGATAGGTTACGCGTTCGACCGTGGTGGTGTACTCACCGCTCCCGGCCGCCTGACTGCCGGGCGTGGCCTGATCGACGAAGTCGGTCGCGGGCGGCTCTCCGTACCTGGCGCACAGGTCCGGGCCGGCGCCGGTCGCGGCCGCGCGGAACAGCAGCAGGTGAGCGTAGACGTGCATGGCGAACAGCACCCGCGTCAGCGTCCACGACTTCACCCGCCAGGGGATCGGGATCAGCTGGTCCGGATCGGCGGCCATGGACCCGGTGCGCAGGATGTCGAACAACTTCAAGTGCAGGCCCTCGTGGAACAGCGTCACGCCGGCGCCTGCGTGAGGCAGCAGCTCGGCGAGCAGTTCGGCGCCCCGGCTGAGCCCGGCCAGCATGTCGGCGTCGGGACGTACTCGAACGCCGGAGCCGTTTTTCGAGAGCGTACCGGCGAGCAGTTCTTCCAGGCGGGCGGCCAGCACCCGTTCCGGCTCGGAGTGCGGTTCGAGGTCGGTCCACACCCATGAGACGGCATTGCCGGGCCATGGACGAAGACCGGCCGGAGCTCGGCGTCCTCTGCCTGGCACAACCGCTCCAGCCGGTCGGCGGCGTGTGGGTGGTGGCGGGCCAGTACGCCGAGACCCAGGCGGTAGCGAGCCAGGTTCCTGACCTCGATCGCCTCGGCGCTGCCGAACCGGGGATCCGAGCCGAGTGTCAGGTCGATGCGGGCCGTGAGATCGGTGTCCAAGACGTCGCCTCCATTCACTGGTGGGGGACCGGCGGCCGGATGTCCCGCCGCCGGTCGGCTAGCTCTCCGTTACTGGGCGCGGGGCGAGGAGAACGGCGGGTACCACGCGCGCTCGTGCACGGCGTCGGTGGCCACGCTGGGGGCGGTGTTGTCTGCCAGCGGGAACTGCGGCAATTCCACGGTCTGAGTCGGCATGCTGTTTCCCTTCGTACGTTGGATCACTTGCCGCTCTTGAACCTACGAAGCGAGGGTGTGGGCCCGGTGTGGCGGCACCCGCTCCTCCGCGTCGGCCAGCCAGAAGAAGACCGGCGGCAGGCTGAGCTCGATCACCGTCAGCGCGATCTGGAACCACTGCGGCCATCCGTACACGGCGAGCGAGAGCAGCCGGCCCACGCCGCCCAGTAGGAAGACGCCGGCCAGCCACCGCACCGCCCGAGCCGGGATCGGACGCTGTCGCGCGGCCCAGAGCCAGGCCAGCCCGTAGCCGGCGAAGCTGGCCCCCATGAACCGGCCCCAGCTGTCGATCGTCGGGCCGGCGGAACCGGCGCCGGGGATCGCCGTGTTGCCGAGCGCCACGTGGAACAGGCCGATCGCGACGCTGGTCCAGCCCATCAGCTGTGTGAGTACGCGGAGAACCCTGGCCATGATCCCTCCAAGCTTAGTTGACATGTGTCTACTAGATTGAGCGCGCTAGTAGACTCATGTCAACTAAGCTTCTCGTGTGCCACCCCGCCAGCGACTCACCCCTGCCGACCGCCGCGCCCAACTTCTCGCCGTCGGCGTCCGGCTCTTCGCCGCGCACCCGTACGCCGACGTGCTGATGGAGGAGGTCGCCGAAGAGGCCGGCGTCTCCCGGGCCCTGCTCTACCGTCACTTCCCCAGCAAGCACGCCCTCTTCGCGGCCATCTACCAGCAGGCGGCCGACCAGCTGCTCGCCGAGACGCGGCTCGACCCCGCCGACTCCCTGGCGGAGCAGCTCATCCAGGGCATGGACGTCCATCTCGACTACTTCGTGGCGAACCGCCACGCCGTCCTCGCCGCGAACCGGGTCCTCGCGGGCGACCCGGTGATCCAGACGATCATGACGAACGAGCTGGACGCGCTCCGTGCGCGGCTGCTGGCCGTACTCCCGCTCGCGGACGAGAGCGCCCGCGAGGCTGTGTCCGGCGTCCTGAAGAGCTGGCTGGTTTTCGTCCAGGTGCTCTGCGTCGACTGGCTCACCCATGAGACCTGTACTCGCACCCAGCTGCGCGATGTCTGCGTCGGCGCGGTTCTCGGCGCCCTCCGGCCGCTGCTCGCCGAGGACCCCGCCCCCGACTGGCCGCGACAAGGGCCCGCCGCGGGTGCCTAGGGCCGACTTTGTGCCAATTTATGAGTGCAAGTCCCAACAAAGTCCCGCACGCGCCATGATCGAGGCTGGCCGCACGCTCGTTAAACGGGGGGCGTGCAGGTCGACCACGATTGGAGCAACGTGCGAAGAAAGACGACTCTGCTCGCTACCGCGCTTTTAGCACTGGCGGCGCTTCTGCCTGTTCCCGCGGCCGGCGCGGCGACCGAGCCGGAAGCCGTAGGACAGAGCAGCATCACCTGGGCGCCCTGTGAGGAGGAACCCAGTGCCGAGTGCGGCAAGCTGACCGTCCCCATCGACTGGTCCAAGCCGAACGGCGAGAGCATCGACCTGGCCATCGCCCGGCGCAAGGCCACCGACCAGGCGGCTCGGGTCGGCTCCCTGGTGATCAATCCCGGCGGCCCGGGCGGGTCGGGCGTCGAGGCCGTGTACGGCGCTCCCGACTCCTACACCGAGGAGCTGCAGAAGCGCTTCGACATCGTCGGCTTCGACCCCCGGGGCGTGGGCCGCAGTCACCCGGTGATCTGCTCGGCCTCGGTGTACAACCAGATGCCGCACACCGTCATGTCGAGCCAGGCCGACTACAACGCCTGGGACGCCTTCACCAAGAAGCTGCACCAGGACTGCCGGGCACGCACCGGCCCCTTGTACGACCACGTCGACTCGCGCAACGTCGCGCGCGACATGGACGCCCTGCGCGCCGCCCTCGGCGAGGAGAAGCTGACCTACTACGGCATCTCGTACGGGACGCTGATCGGCCAGATGTACGCCGAGATGTTCCCGAACCGGATCAGGGCCCTCGCGCTCGACAGCAACATGGACCACAGTCTCGGCGTCGCGGGCTTCCTCAGCACCGAGGCGATCGCCATCGAGGACGCCTTCGACCAGTTCGTGGGCTGGTGCGAGGCCGACACCAGCTGCATCCTGCACGGGCGTGACGTCCGAAAGATGTGGAGTGACCTGCGGGCCAAGGCCCGGCGCGGCGAGCTGTACTACCCGAGCGCCCCGGACCGCCCGATGACCGAGCTGCAGGTCATCTACAACGCGGCGCTCGGCACCGAGGGGCCCGACTGGCGCCTGCTGAGCGAGGTCATCAACTGGCTGAGCGGCGGCCCAGAGCCGTCGTGGGTGCCGCCGCTGCCGGGCCGGGGTCCCGTGGAGGGCGACACCGCCGAGCTGCCCACCCGGATCCTCTGCCAGGACTACAACCTCCGGGTGCGGAACTATGCCGAGTACGCCTTCTACATGGGCATTTCCAAGCGGTTGGCGCCCGACGTGCGGTACCACCCGTACCCGATCGACGACCTGCCCATCTGCCTCAACTCCACGCCGACCAACCCGCCGCACCGGCTGAAGTACACGGGCGACGCGCCGATCCTGCTGGGGAACTCGCTGCATGATCCCGCGACGCCGTACATGTGGTCCGCCAACGCGGCGCGGCAACTCGGTCCGAAGGCGGTGCTGCTCACCTACGAGGGCTGGGGGCACCGCATCTACGGCAAGGACAAGTGCCAGACGGACATCATCGACCAGTACCTGATCGCTCTGACCGTGCCTCCGCCCGGCACCCGCTGCGCCGTGGGCACGCCTGAGGAGAGCCTGCGCAAGCAGCAGCAGTCGCCACAGAAGACGTGGCCCACGGACAAACAGCACTGGTAGATAAACGCAGAGCCGCCGGACCACGGCACACGCCGCGGTCCGGCGGTTTTCTCATGCGGGGGGTGGGACCTCGTCACCTTCCCTGGCGGGCGGCCTTGCCACCGGCGCCGAAGAACAAGACGGTCGCGGCCAGACCCAGCACGACGACGAGCACGTCGGCGACCAGCGTGAGAGTGGGCAGGGTGATGAACAGGCCCACCAGCTTGAACAGGACAGAGACGATGAGGATGATGGTGGCGAAGATCCGGACGGCGCCGCCGCCGCGCAGCGCCAGCCAGGCGAGCAGGACGAGCACGAGCGACCAGAAGATCGTGCTGTAGGCGAGCCCGGAGTAGATCATCTGGAGCGACTCGAACCGGTCGCTGTGGATGTCGACCTCGTCGAGGCTCACGGGGGCAGAGCCCCCGTCCGAATTCGCGGCGATCTGTTCTTTGATCGCCGCTGCGCCGGAGACGAGGAGTCCGATGGCGCTGATCACGTTGAGCGCCGCGGCGGCGATGGCCGCGTACACCGCCCGGGTTAAGTTCGCCGGCCTCTCGGGGGCCTTGGCGGCGCGCCGGGCTTCGAAGTCGGCGGGTGCCTGGTGTTCGTACATGGCCATGCGGACCTCTTTCAGGAACGTTGTGCGTCTTGACGACGCGGTGATTGCCGACCTGTGTCAGGCACTCCGCGATCGTTAATGCCGCGCGCATTTCGAACGGCCCTGAGAGGTATAGCAGATTCGCCCGGTCTCTGAGAGTGACGGCGAATTCTCGAACCGATCGCGATAGCAATCCGCTCCGTTCGATCGGCGGCGGAAAGCGGCTTTTCGGGTGGCTATCACATCGCTCACCTGCGACGGAAGGCGGGCGGAAGAAAAACGGAAGAGCGGTACTTTAATGTCCTGCGACGTCAGCCGGGCTCATATCGCCAACCGCGATAATCACGTACTGCCAAACAGAACGTGCGGCTCATGGTCGAATTAGGCGGCGGAGATGCGGGATATATCGCAGCCGTCGCACGTGTCCGAGGCCCGGCTGCGGGGCCGCTGGATGGCTTCCACGGTGGCGGTGAACGCGAACGGGACGCTCGTCGCGGTCGGCGCCAGCGACACCACCGACGACGCCGAGGGCACGGGGCACAGCCGCGTGTTCGTCTGGGACGTGCCGCACCACACATGGATGCGCTCCGTCGAGACCGGGAACCTGTCGGAGGTCGTGTTTCGGCCGGGTCGCCCGATGATGATCCCGGTGACCAACTCGGGGAACCACCTGATCGACCTCTCCACCGGCCAGCCGATGGGCCCCGCGTTCGGCCCGGGAGGCCTGAACGGCAGGCTGCGGACGATGGCCTTCAGCCCTGACGGAGCGATCCTCGCCACCGGGGACGAGTCGGGCAGGCTCGCGTTCTGGGACGTGGCCACGGGCGGCAAGCGCGGCCCGACTTTCCGGGCGAATCCCAACGACGGCGTCGGGATCACCCAGATCGTCTTCTCCCCCAAGGGCGACGTGGCCGCGTCCATCGGCGCAGGACAGGTTCAGCTCTGGGACGTCGCCACGCCACGCAAGCTCGGGCCGTCGATGGCGGTGGACGAGGACCGCTTCGTGTCAGCCGCGTTCGGATCAGGTGGCGTGATGCTGCACACCCTCGACGGCACAGGCGTGCTGCGCGACATGTCCGTCGGGCCCGAGGCGACGGCCGCCACGATCTGCGCCCGCGCCGGGCGGGGACTGACGCGGGCCGACTGGCAGCGGTATCTGCCCGGCGTGCCGTACCGGGAGAGCTGCCCGTGATCGTTGGGCCGGCCCGTTCCCGATCGAGCGGGGACGGGCCGGTCGTACGTCTGGCCGAGGTCAGCTCAGGAAGCTGCCGTACGGACCGGACAGGATCTGGTTCTTCTGGCTCTGGTTGAAATGCGTGTTCGGGTAGTCGTAGAACGACGCGGACATCGGTGTCCCGTCGGTGGACGATGAGTCGGGCAGGCCGAAGGCATGGCCGAGTTCGTGGACCATACCGCCGTACCAGCGGTTCATCGGGCCGTTGACGCCCGCGGCGCCATCGGCGTCGTGCTGGTTCAGGATCACCCAGCCACCTCCGCCACCGCCGCCCGCGCCGTTGCCTTCCGCGCTGATCTCACCCACGTTGATCCAGCGCGGGTCGGGTGCCCTCAGGTTCAGCTTCCTGAGGAGTTCTTGCTGCATGTTGAAGACGGTCCACCAGTACGGGTCGCTCCCGTTGGGGGTGGTCTCGTACCAGTTCTTCACGTGGTCGCCGTTGACGACCTCCACCACGGGGTTGTTGAGGGTGAAGGTCTTGCCCAGCTCCTGCTTGTAGTAGCGCTGCGCCTCCCGCAGGACATTGGCGATGCCGTCCGGCCACCGCTGGTCGAAGGCCACGTCGGATGGCTTCAGCCAGTACACCCGGATTGTCTTCTCCGGGGGTGTGGTGGGGTTGCCGCCACCGCTGGTGTAGTTCGGCAACCGCCAGGTCCGTGAGGACACCGCGTCGCAGGACAACTGCACGAGCCCGGTGTTGGCGGCCGACGAACCGCCCGCGGGGACGACGCACTTGCTGGAGTGCACGGCCTGGAGCCTGAAGGTCTTGTCGGTGGCGCTGACCGTTACCAGGCGGAACTTCTGGTTGTTGGCGCCTGAGCAGTTCCACTGGATGACCGTGGCGTTGTCGGCGGTGGACGCGCCGTAGACGTCCACGCATCTGCCGCTGGTCGACGTGCCGACGGTGTACTGGTCGGTGGTGCCGCTCACCGGGGTGAAGGTGAAGTTCTGGTTGCCGCCACCGTTACAGGACGCCTGCGTGAGCTGGACGCCGTTGGTGGTGGAGCTGTTGGGGAGGGTCAGGCAGTTGGCGCCGTTCTGGTTGACGGCTGTCGAGGTGAATGTCGTGGCGGCGTTGGCGGGTGCGGCGCCGACCATCGTGATCACGAAGACCAGGGCGGTGGTCAGCGAGGTAAGGGCGGCGGCTAATCGTTTCATCGACACGCGTCCTCCGAGTCCTGAGAGCGAGGGCAGGCCTGTGGATACGATGACGCGCGAAAAGGTTTTCGGCAAGATCTTGTGAACGTTACAGAGAGAGCGACGAGGACAGCAGGTCACGGGGGCGACGGCACTAGGTACGCCAGTGCGGCTTGCGAAATGCTTTTCGGTAAATGCCGCGAGATCGGGCCGGTTGCCCCGCGACTGGACGCGCCCGCCCGTCTTATGACGGCGAGAAAAGAAGGCCGGTGGGTGTCCACCGGCCTTCTGCTCCTTACCTACTGATCCTTAGCGGGGAGTCGGGCACCAGGCCCAGTCCTCGGCCTGCTCGACGTAGCGGCCGAACACGTCGGCGAACCAACAGGGACGCACGCACCGGACTGGTCTCGATCCGCCTAGAGCATGAGCCCGTACTCGATGGCCGTGGCGGCGGAGGCCGCGGCCTGTACGGCTGCGACGGTGACCAGCGCTACTGCGAGCATGATCACAAATCTGAGGGCAGTACGCATGCGAGTTCCCTTCAGCTGTCGGTTGGCGGATTTCCTCTCTTCTACCTCTTCGACGCGGGGCGGAGCCGGGATGGCCCGGTCCGGCCGTCCGCGCTCGGGAAGTTGGGCCCGTAAGGCTTATACGAGGTGGTCCAGATCGACCGTCGTCGCGGTCTTGAAGTCGGCTTGCCTGGCGGCCGACGCGGACCGCCGTACGCTCAAGGCGCAAGCCCGAAGCTATCCGGCGCTCACGGTGGTGAGGCGAGCACGTAGTGCCGACTTCACGGCCGGCCATTCAGCGGCGACCACAGAGAACATGGCCGAATCTCGCAACCTCCCCGCTTCGCCGGGTGCCCACGAGCATGGGACCCTCCTCATCGTTCCTGGCGTTGGCACCTTGCCCTTGGGCAGGTTGCCGGACCGTCGGCGGGCCAGGTCCCTCGGATCCTCTGGATGATCTCGGTGGAGAGATCCTGCCTCAGCGCGAGGACGGCGTCAAACGTCGATGGTGAGCTGCGTGGAGCCGAGGGTTACCGCAGCGGCCCGCGTTCGGCCATCAGGTCGGCACCTCTGTTGTCGGCTCCGCGAGTGGGCCGGCGAGCGTTTCTGCGATCTCGCCTACGGTCAGCCTCGGTACGCCGCCGTACGTACCGGCCAGGTAGTTGCGGTCGAGGGCTTCGGACTTTCGGGGACGGGCGTCGGTCAGCGGATAGATCTCGGAGGCGCCGTCCCGGTTCTTGACGGTGATGCGCACCTGGTCCCGCTCCAATGGCTGGAAGAGGTGCGTGCGGCCCAACAAGGTCGCGTCGTGGACCGTGCATACCAATTGCGCGTTGTTGGGGTTGGCCGCGGGATCCTGGAAGAGTCGGAGGATTTCGGCGGCGAAGAGGGGATGCAGGCTGGTGTCGAGTTCGTCGACAAGGAGGGCCGCCCCGTGGTCCAGGGTGGTGAGGAGGGGGCCCAGGAAGGCGAACCAGGATCGGGTGCCCATCGATTCCTGGCGTTCGTAGCTCAGTGCGACAGGGCTGTGGGGCCCTTGGTGCACGAGTCGGAGTTCGCCGGTCAGGCTGTCGATCTCGGTTCCCACGACCCCCAGGTCCGCGACCTTGAGAAGCGCGATGATGCGATCCCGCTGCCGTGGGTCGTCGAGCATCTTGCGCGTGCAGCTCTGTCGATCTTCGAAGTCGCGACCTGGGCTGATCCACCAGAGGTTGTGCCGGAACCAGTCGTGGATCGGCTTGAGATAGGGCTGATTGAAGGCCGCGGCGACGGTCAGGAACAGCGCGTCGGGTCGAGTCTGGGAGACAAGGCTTTCCTTCGGCCCCTTCAGCCCTTCGCCGGGAAAGGTGAAGGGCTCGTCGGTGTCGGCGTCGCGTTCGAACCAGACCTGCCGACGGGCCTGTCCGCCGGGGTACGTATGCAGCCATTCGGTCTCGACCCGTTGGTCGGAGACCTCGAAGCCATAGATGTACCGGTCGCCGCCGAGGACGATGTCGACCTCGAAGAGGGAAGCGTCCGTTCGGGCGGCCGGGTCGAGTTCGTACGGCTCGCGCGGAATGCCGTCAAGGGTGGACCAGCCGTGAACGGAGTTGAGGACGGCCTGTCGCATCCAGCGGATGGCATGCAGGACGTTCGACTTGCCAGACGCGTTCGAACCATAGATCGCGGTCGCCGGTAGATAGGCCAAGTCGGGGTCGTCAGCGAGGCAGGCAGGGCGGCTTGCCCCCTGGTTGAACTTGCTCGCCGCCAGCCAGACCTCGAACTCGTCACGGAACGATCTATGGTTGGCGCCTCTGAATCTAAGCAGCACTGAACACCCTCTAATCCATGCTCAGGATCGATTCTAGGTCAATGCATGCAGATTATCTACGCGGCTGGCCCGCCGGTCAGCCCAGTGATGCGCTCGCCGCGCGCAGCTCGTTCAGGGCCGCCAGCGTGTATCCGGCGAGCTCGTCCTTGGCGTCACGGTCGCCCTCGGACCATTGGGCGTACCCCCGTTTGAAGGCGAGGACGCCGAGCTCGCCCGCGAGAGCCGCGGCCGGATCGGGTACGCCGCGGGCGACCAGAGCGGTTGTCATCGCGGTCGCGAGGCTGACGCTTTTGAGGGCGTCACGCTCTTGAAGTTCGGCGCTGGCGGCGACGGCCGCCTTCAGGCGAGGGGCGAGCTCGCGATTCATGGGGCCCATCGCGCTGGACGCGCGCTCGAGACCGGCGGCGACCGCTTCGAGCGGGCTGGCGTCACGGGGCGCCTCGGCGATCCCCTCGACCAGCAGCCGGCTCAGCGTCTCCTGTCCGGCCACCAGCAGCTCGCGCTTATCCGGGAAATGCCGGAAGAAAGTGCTTTTGGTGACTCCGGCGCGTTCGGCGATCTGCGCGACCGTCGTGGCGTCGTACCCCTGCTCGGCGAACAGGTCGACGGCAGCCACGACGAGGCGTTCGCGCGCCCCTGGTTCCCACCGGCCCATGGGTCCATCCTAGCGTGATGGGACTTTTGTCCCGTCGCCCTGTTAAAGTGACGGGACAAGAGTCCCATCACTTTCGGGAGAGATCCATGCGCGTCTTTGTCACTGGTGGCACTGGTCTGATCGGTTCCGCCGTGGTCACGGAACTGCTCGGCAACGGCCACACCGTCCTCGCCCTCGCCCGCTCCGACGCGTCCGCGCTGGTCGCCGAGGCAGCCGGCGCCGAGCCGCTCCGGGGAGGTCTCGCCGATCTGGACATCCTTCGCGCCGGCGTCGCTCAGGCCGATGGGGTGATCCATCTGGCATTCGGCAACGACTTCAGCAGCCCCGACGCCCTCGCGAAGTCGGTCGTCGAGGAAAGTGCCGCCCTCGCGACCCTCGGCGGGGAACTCGTCGGCAGCGACCGCCCCTTCGTCACCGTCGCGGGTACGCCCTATGTGCCGGGCCGCCTCTCCACCGAGGCCGACCCGCTGCCGACCGACGGGCCGGTCGGTGGTCGCGGTCGCGCGGTCACGGCGGTCCTGGGCCTGGCCTCGCGCGGGGTCCGGAGCACGGCCGTACGCCTGCCGCGCACGGTTCACAACCAGGGCGCGGGCGGGTTCGCCGGTTTGCTGACCGACATCGCACGCCGGACCGGATTGTCCGGCTACCCGGGCGACGGCGCACAGCGTTGGCCGGCCGTGCACGCGCTCGACGCGGCAGTCCTCTTCCGGCTCGCTCTGGAGTCGGCGTCGGCCGGTAGCTCCTGGCACGCCGTGGACGATGAGGGAGACAAGGTGCGTGACATCGCCGCGGTCATCGGCCGACGGCTGGGCCTGCCGGTCGAGTCAGTGCCATCGGAGACCTACGGCCCGCTCGGCCCGATCTTCGCGAGCGACCAGCCCTCCTCCAGCACCCACACCCGGCAGGCGCTCGGCTGGGAGCCGAAGCACCCGCGCCTTCTGGAGGACCTGGAGAACATCCAGCCCTGACCTGAAAACGCTGGTAGTCCTCCACGGTGACGAAGCCAGGTGGTACGTGCATAGGAAGCCAGGTGGTACGTGCATAGAGGGGCGAAGCAGTACAACTCGCGGGTGACCATTTGCGTCTAATTCGCCGTGGAATCGCTCAGCGGGGGAGATCCGCAGCACATCGGGGGCTACTGGCTGGCCGGGCGGCTCGGCTCCGGGGGGCAGGGTGTCGTCTACGAGGCGTACGACGCGGATGGGCGCCGGGTGGCGCTCAAGATGCTGCACGCGGCCGGCCACGACGGCAGCCGCGACCGGTTCGCCAAGGAGGCCACCGCCGCGGGCCGGGTGGCCTCGTTCTGTACGGCCAGGGTGCTGACTGCGGATCTGGAGGGGCCCAGGCCGTACATCGTCTCCGAGTACGTGCCGGGGCCGAGCCTGCGGCAGGCCGTGCGCGAGGGGCGCAGGTTCACCGGTGACGACCTGCACCGGCTGGCCACGGCGGTCGCGACGGCGCTGACGGCGATCCACGAGGCGGGGGTCATCCACCGTGATCTGAAGCCCGACAACGTGCTGCTCGGTCCGGATGGGCCGCGGGTGATCGACTTCGGTATCGCGCGGACTCTCGACATGTCGCTCACCAAGACCGGAGAGGTGTCGGGCACGCCCAGTTACATGGCGCCCGAGGTGTTCACCGGGCAGCGGGCGGGGGCTCGGGCGGACGTGTTCGCCTGGGGAGCGATCATGGTGTACGCCGCCACCGGGCAGGAACCGTTCGACGCCGACAACCTCGGCGGTGTGATGCATCGGGTGTTGTCGTACCAGCCCGATCTGAGCGCGTTGCCGCCGCAGTTGGGTGGGCTGATCTCGGCCGCGATGAGCAAGGATCCCGCTGGCAGGCCGACCTCCCACGAGCTGTTGCTCGCGCTGGTCAGCGGCAATCGCGCCGACACCCGGGGGCTGCTGGCGGAGGGGAGTCGGGCCGCCCAGGGGGTGCGGGGGGAGGGTGGGGCCGATCCGGCGCTCGGCGCCATCGCCGAGGACGCTTATGGCGCGCTCGGGCCGGAGGAGCGTGAGCTGGCCGCCGAGGTGTTCCTGCGGCTGGTCGTCGTGGACGAGGACGGTCGGGAGAGCGGCCGGACGGTCTCCCAGGAGGAGCTGCTTGGCGGGCGTCCCGAGCACGAGGCCGCCGCCATCCGGCGCATTCTGCGGACGTTCTCGTACGTCGTCGCCGCCGATGACGAGTCGGTCGCGCTGTCGCGTCCCGGGCTGCTGCGGGCCTGGCCCAGGCTGCGCATGTGGGTTGACGCCGACCGTGAGGGTCTCGCCGTCCTGAGCCAGATCACCAGCGCGGCGCGGCACTGGACCGGCAACGGCAGGCGCGACGCCGACCTGCTCCAGGGCAGCCGCCTGGAGCAGGCGCTGAGCTGGGCGGCCACCGGGCGCCGCCACGTGACGCTGACTCCCCGCGAGCGCGACTTCCTCCAGGCGGGCACCGCGCTGACCAAGAAGCGCGCCAGGCGCAGGACCTTGACCACCACCGGGTTGGCCGGGCTGCTGGTGGTCTCGCTCGTGGCGAGCGGCCTGGCGCTGTGGCAGCGCCAGCAGGCGTCCGACCAGCGTGACGTGGTCACGGCCAAGCAGGTGGCGGCCGAGGCGGACCGGCTGCGTACCACCGACCCGGTCCTGGCGATGCTGCTCAGCGTGGCGGCCTGGCGCGTCTCCCCGCAGGTCGAGGCTCACTCCGCGCTGATGGCCTCGGCCCAGCAGCAGGAGACCGCCGTCTTCCACGATCCGCAGGTCAGGGGGCTGGCTACGCGGACGCTCAGCGGCGACGGCCGGACGCTGGTCAGCGTCAGCGAGGGCGGTGGCGTGAATGTGTACGACGTCCGCACGCACAAGCGGACGGGCGGTTGGAAGGGGTTGGGGCTGAAAGGTCAGGAGCTCTCCGATCCGGTGCTGAGCAGGACCGGACGGCTGCTGGCGGTGTACACCCACGACGAGCTCGGTGTCTGGAGCCTCGCCGACGGCAAGCGGCTGTTCAAGGAGAGCTTCCCGCCGGGCGACATGACGATCCAGATCGACATCGGCGAGGACGAGGCCACCCTCGCCGTAAGTTTCGACAACGACCTCGACCACCTGGTGGACCTGCGTACCGGCAGGAAGTTCGGCAATAAGGCAGCCACGCACGGGTGGGGGCCGGTGATCGACCCGACAGGCAGGCACCTGCTGCTCACCGGCGACAGCTTCGCCGAGCGTGCCCTGCCCGGCTGGACCCCCGAGCACCGCTACCCCGGCTGCCGCGGGTCGCACTCGGTCGCCGCGTTCTCGCCCGACGGCGCCACCCTGGCCTGCGCGGGCAGCGACGTGGTGCTCCTGGACGCTGCCACCGGGTCCCGCCGCGACAAGCGTGACTGGACCTGTGACGTCTGCGAGGGCTTCTCACCGCGGCTGCGCTTCAGCCCTGACGGCCGCTACCTCGCCGCGTTCAAGGGCCGGAAGCTCCGGGTATGGAAGGTCGCCGACCACGACATCGAGCTGCTGACGTACCAGGCCGAGGGCAACCTGTCCGGCGTCGGTTTCGACGGTTCCACGCTGCGCTACCTGATGGACGATTCGGTGGTCAGCGTGGACCTGTCCCCGCGCGCCACCTCGATCAGGGCGGGGGGCGACGACGCTGTCCTCAGCCCCGGCGGTCAGTGGGCGGCGATCTCCAGTCTTGAGAGCAAGTATGTCCGGCTCTGGAATGTGCACCAACACCAGGAGGTAGCCCGCTTCCCCGTCGAACCTGACTTGTCGGCTTTGTCGGCGTTCGACCAGCCAGCCAGACGGCTGTTCATCGCGTCGGAATCCGGCCAGGTCGAGCTGGTCGATGTCAGTACCCGCAAACGGATCTGGTCGATCCGGTCCCGGCACGCCGTCGACGGCTTCCCACCGTCACAGGCCGCCTTCAGCCCGGACGGCAGGACGATCGCGCTCGTCCTCGGCCCGTACGGGCAGACGCTGGAGTACTGGCTGACCGTGCTCGACGCGGCCACGGGCCGGGTCCTGCACGACAGTTCCACCACCAGCGCCGGCGGCCCGTATCTGCCCGACGGCAAGAGACTCGCCACCGGCTCCGGCAGGTTCATGGACGTCGCCACCGGCAAACCGGTCGGAGAGGGATACGACGTTTCCTCTGGCGGCTGGGCGGGCGTCGCCCTGAGCAGCCGCGGCCTCATGGCTGTCGCCCACGGCGACATGGGACACGTCACGCTCTATGACCCGTCCGGGCCGACGGCGCTACGTCCCATGCTGCCGAAAGCGGCGGGCCCCGTGGACGCCCTGACGTTCTCACCGCGCGGGGACGTGCTCGCGACGGCGGCCATCGGCGGTCTCGTTCAGCTCTGGGACCCGGTCAACAGGCGCCGGCTCGGGGGCTCCTTCGACGCCCGGACGATCCAGGACGTCGACTCGCTGACCTTCAGCGCTGACGGCGGCACGCTGTACTTCTCGGCCGACGGCGACATCCTGGAGATGCCAGTGGGGACCGAGCGGGTCGCCGCGCTGGTGTGCGGGCGCGCGGGCCGCCGGCTCACCGAGGCGGAGTGGAGCCGGTACCTGGGTGACGTCGCGTACCGGGAGACCTGCCCGGAGGCCCCCGGCCAGTGAGCCTCACACCGGCCGGACGCGAGCCGGTGAGGCGCACGTCCGACCGGCGGTCAGAGCGGAATGAACAGGGCCTCGAACGGTGGTTCGCCGACGCCGGTGGTGATGTGTCCCAGCCCCGTCGTGTCGGCGGCGAGCACCAGGTCGCCCGCGCCGAAGCGGCGCCGGCTGCCGTCCGTGACCGTCACCTCGATCGTGCCGCGCAGCATCATCACCCACTGCTCGCGCGGCGCCGGATGAGCGGCGCTGTCGAACGCGGCGCTGCGGACGAACTGCACGCCACCCTTCGACGGCAGCCCGCCGACCGCCATGGCCGGCACCCCTTCGGCGACCTGTCGGTGAGCGAGCGTGATCTCGCCGTCCTCGAACGTCGATCCGCCGTCCTCCGTGCGGGCGATCCGGGTGAAGCGCATCAGCTCGCTCCGATGAACTGGTGGTCGGTACGCAGCCGGCCATCGCCGTCCAGAGCCAGGATGTCCAGGCCGCCGCCGACGGCCTCGCCCGTCCGGGTCGACACCATAGACCACCGGATGGCGAGCACGTTGGGCATGAGGGGGTACGCCTCCTCGGCGGCCTCGAAGACGTGCTCGCCCGGTTCGACGAACATCTCGTAGGCACGACTCACCCTGGCGTCCAAGGCGTCGTAACCCCGGACCTCCAGGGGCGGCACGGGAAAGGCGAGCGCCGTGGCGGCGTCGCGGATCTCCTGGGGCGGGTCGACCAGTACCTGAATGCCGTCGGGCGCCCACAGCTCGCGGATGAGGGCGCTCCGCGTCGCCGGATCGGGCTCGTTCCACTGGGCGATATAACGGTCGGCCCACTGCTTCACATCAAGTTGGTTCATGTGAGTAGTGTCCAGCGCGGCCTGCGACTTTACGATTCCCTACAGGGAATGGGGCCGCCCGCCCGTCACCGCTGATACTTCGGGCTGTCGAACTGTGACGTGCGCCCTCTGTCCTTTGTGTCCCTTTGGTCGGTCCTTTGGGCAAACAGCCGCGGCGAGGTCAAATGACGGTTGTGAGGTCTTCTCGGAATGGAGGACAGATGGACACACCGGCCGCGGACATCCTGGCGAACGTCGACTTGTTCGCCGACGACCAGCGCGAACACCTGCTCGACGCGCTGGCCATCGCACGCAGGGAATGCCCGGTCGTGCACACGCGCACCGACGGCGGCTACTACATGGTCACCCGCTACGAGGACGTCCGCACGGTGTGCATGCGACCGGCGATCTTCAGTTCGGCGCAGCCGGGCGTGCGCGGCGTGCCGGTCCGGCTCATCCCGCTGGACGTCGACCCGCCGGACCACCGTCAATACCGCAAGTTCCTCGAGGCGTACTTCTCCCGCTCGTTCCTGCTCCGGTACGCCGAGCAGATGCGGGAGATCGCCCGGGACGCCATCGCGGGGTTCATCGACAAGGGCCGCGTGGAGATGGTCCGTGACTACTCCGTGCCCTTCAGCGCCGGGTCGCTGGCCCGGGTCGTCTTCGCCACCGACAACATGGAGCTGATGCGCCGGGGGGTGGCGGCGGTCAAGCGGTGCGCCATAGAAAGCACGCCCGAGACGTTCGAAGCGGTCGCCCTGCTCGCGATGGAGGCGATCGCCGAGGCCGGTGACCCACCGGCCTCGGCCGAGCACGAGAACGTCCTCAGCGCCCTGGCCAGGGCGAGCGTCGACGGGCGGCCCCTGACGAAAGAGGAGCAGGTGGCGATCGTCACCACGCTGCTGCTCGGCGGCCTGGACACCACGCGCGGCGTGATCGTCAACATCGCCTACCATCTGGCCACCCGCGCGGACATCGAGCCGATCCTGCGCAGCCCGGACTGGTGGCGCGGCCCGATGGATGAGTTCCTGCGCTTTGAGACGACCGTGGCGTTCATGGCCCGTACGGTGACTCAGGACACCGAGCTGGCGGGCACCCCGTTGAAGGCGGGGGACCGGGTCGTCCTGCAGTTCTACTCGGCCAATCGCGATGCCGAGCGCTTCGACCGGCCCGACGAGCTGGTCTTCGACCGGCGGATCAACCCGCACCTGGCGTTCGGCGCCGGGGTGCACCGCTGCATAGGCCAGAACTTCGCCCGGATCCAGCTCGTGATCGCCTTCGAGGAGTTGCTCAAGCAGGCGACGAACTTCCGCCTCGAAGCGGGCGCCGACATCCCGCGCCAGGTCGGCGAGCCCTTCGGCAGCCCTTCCGAGCTCTACCTGACCTTCGACCGCCGGGGTGGTTAGCTCGCACCGATTGGGGCAGGGCCTGCATTGTGTCCGGTAAGGGGTGGTTCTCCCGGTGGCCGGTGATCCGGCAGTTCAAGGGAGAAGACGGTCGGAGCGACGCTGTGCGCTCCGCCCGTACGGACGCGCTCGCCCCGCGCACCGAGGAGGCCGACACGGTCGCGCGCTCGATCTGCCCCTACTGCGCGGTCGGCTGCGGCCAGCTCGTCTACGTCAAGGACGGCAAGGTCACGCAGATCGAGGGCGACCCGGACTCGCCCATCTCGCGCGGGCGGCTGTGTCCCAAGGGCTCGGCGAGCAAGCAGCTCGTGACCCACCCCGGCCGCCAGACCAAGGTGCTGTACCGGAGACCGCACGGCACCGAATGGGAGCGGCTCGACCTCGACACCGCGATGGAGATGATCGCAGAGCGGGTCATACGGACCCGGCGGGAGACCTGGCAGCAGACCTATGAGGGCAAGGTCGTGCGCCGCACCATGGGCATCGCCGGACTGGGCGGGGCGACGCTCGACGACGAAGAGAACTACCTGATGAAGAAGCTGTACACCGCCCTCGGCGCGATCCAGGTGGAGAACCAGGCCCGTATTTGACACTCCTCCACCGTCCCCGGTCTGGGGACCAGCTTCGGACGCGGTGGCGCGACCACCTTCCAGCAGGACCTGGCGGGTGCGGACTGCATCGTCATCCAGGGCTCCAACATGGCCGAATGCCACCCGGTGGGCTTCCAGTGGGTGGTCGAGGCCAAGGCGCGGGGCGCGAAGGTGTTCCACGTGGATCCGCGCTTCACCCGGACCAGCGCGCTGGCCGACCGGCACCTGCCGATCCGCGCGGGCAGCGACATCGTGCTGCTCGGGGCGCTGATCAACCATGTGCTGGCCAACGAGCTGGACTTCCGTGAGTACGTGCTGGCCTACACCAACGCCGCCGTGATCGTGTCCGAGGACTTCCGGGACACCGAGGATCTTGACGGGCTGTTCTCCGGGTTCGATGCGGAGACGGGCTCGTACGATCCGGGCAGTTGGGCGTACGAGGCGACGGGCGAGGGGACGGACAAGGAGACGCCGAGCGCGCGGGCGCCTGGCGCGCAGCCGCCGGGCGAGGACTTGGAGGGCGAGCAGGCGCCGGGCGAGCGGCTGGAGGGCGGACGGGTCCACGCCGAGGCCGCGGGGGCGGACACCTACGGCTCCGGGGGCGCCGCCGCGCATCCCACCCCGGCGACGGATCCGACGCTGCGCCACCCGCGCTGCGTCTACCAGATCCTCCGGCGGCACTTCGCCCGCTACACCCCGGAGCTGGTCGAGCAGCTGTGCGGCATCTCGCGGGCGCACTTCGCCGAGCTCGCCGACGCGATCACCGCCAACTCCGGCCGGGAGCGCACCACTGCCTGGGTGTACTCCGTCGGCTGGACCCAGCACACCGTCGGCGCGCAGTATATCCGCACTGCCTCGATCCTCCAGCTGCTGCTGGGCAACATGGGCCGCCCCGGAGGCGGCATCCTGGCGTTGCGCGGGCACGCCAGCATCCAGGGCTCCACCGACATCCCGACGCTGTTCAGCCTCCTGCCCGGTTATCTGACCATGCCCCACGCCCACCGGCACGAGGGGCTGGAGGACTACCTCGCCCGGGAGGGCGGCGACGTCGGCTTCTGGGGCCACCGGCGCGCCTACCTGGTCAGCCTGCTCAAGGCGTGGTGGGGGAACGCGGCCACCGAGCGGAACGACTTCTGCTTCGACCACCTGCCCCGCCTGACCGGCGACCACAGCCACTACACCACCGTGATGGGCCAGATCGACGGGACGGTGAAGGGCTACTTCGTGGCGGGCGAGAACCCCGCGGTCGGCTCCTCCGGCGGCCGGGCGCAGCGCCTCGGCCTGGCCAACCTCGACTGGCTGGTGGTACGCGACCTGACGCTGGTGGAGACGGCCACGTTCTGGAAGGACGGCCCGGAGCTTGAGACCGGGGAGATGCGTACCGAGGACATCGCCACCGAGGTGTTCTTCCTGCCCGCCGCGAGTCACGTGGAGAAGGAAGGCACGTTCACCAACACCCAGCGGCTGCTCCAGTGGCGGGAGAAGGCGCTCGACCCGCCCGGCGACTGCCGCAGCGACCTGTGGTTCTACTACCACCTGGGCAAACTGGTCAGGCGACGGCTGAGCGACGACGAGATCGACCGGCCGCTGCGCGAGCTGACCTGGGACTACCCCGAGCTGGGCGAGCATCGGGACCCGTCGGCGTCGGCCGTGCTCCGCGAGATCAACGGGGTCGGCCCGGACGGGCGGGCGCTGTCGGCCTACACCCAGCTCAAGCCGGACGGATCCACCAGTTGTGGCTGCTGGATCTACTGCGGCGTCTACGCCGACGAGGTCAACCAGGCGGCCCGGCGCAGGCCGGGGCAGGAGCAGTCGCCCGTGGCGCCCGAATGGGGCTGGGCCTGGCCGGCCAACAGGCGCATCCTCTACAACCGGGCCTCCGCCGACCCTGAGGGCCGCCCGTGGAGCGAGCGCAAGGCGTACGTCTGGTGGGACGCGGAGCAGGGGAAGTGGACCGGGCGGGACGTGCCCGACTTCGAGCCGAACAAGCCGCCGGACTACCTGCCGCCCGAAGGCGCCCGGGCCGAGGACGCGCTCTCCGGGACCGACGCGTTCATCATGCAGTCTGACGGGAAGGGCTGGCTGTACGTGCCCGCCGGACTGGCCGACGGGCCGTTGCCCGCGCACTACGAGCCGCATGAGTCGCCGGTCGGCAACCCGTTGTACGCCCAGCAGGCCAACCCCGCGCGCAAGATGTACTCGCGACCGGAGAGCCCCTACAACCCGCCGGAGTCGCCGCGCTACCCGTACGTGCTGACCACGTACCGGCTCACCGAGCACCACACGGCGGGTGGCATGAGCAGGCCGCTGGCCTACCTCGCCGAGCTGCAGCCGGAGCTGTTCTGCGAAGTCTCGCCGCAGCTGGCCGCCGAGGTGGGGCTGGTCAACGGCGGCTGGGCCACGATCGTGACCAGTCGCACCGTGATCGAGGCCCGGGTGCTGGTCACCGGCCGGGTACGGCCGCTGCGGATCCAGGGCAGGGTGATCCATCAGATCGGCCTGCCGTACCACTGGGGGTGGGGCGGCGGCGGCCTGGTGACCGGCGACGTCGCCAACGACCTGCTTCCGCTGGTGCTCGACCCGAATGTCTACATTCAGGAGAGCAAGGCCGTGACCTGCGACCTACGGCCCGGTAGACGGCCGAGGGGGCAGGCGATGCTCGACCTGCTGGAGGTGTACCGCGATGGCTGAGCGGATGGGCTTCTTCACCGACACGAGCGTCTGCATCGGCTGCAAGGCGTGCCAGGTGGCGTGCAAGGAGTGGAACCAGCTGCCCGACGACGGCTTCGTGTTCGAGGCGAACTCCTACGACAACACCGGGGCGCTCGGGGCGAACACCTGGCGGCACGTGGCCTTCATCGAACAGTCCCGCCCGGTGCCGATGCCCGTTTCCGCTGACGACGGCTCTCCTGACGACGGCTCTCCTGACGACGGCGTCGAGCGGTGGCTGATGTCGTCGGACGTGTGCAAGCACTGCACGCACGCCGCCTGCCTGGACGTCTGCCCGACCGGCGCGCTGTTCCGTACCGAGTTCGGCACGGTGGTGATCCAGGAGGACATCTGCAACGGCTGCGGCTACTGCGTGTCGGCTTGTCCTTACGGCGTGATCGAGCGGCGCGAGGATGACGGGCGGGCGTGGAAGTGCACGATGTGCTACGACCGGCAACGCGGCGGCCTCGAACCGGCGTGCGCCAAGGCGTGCCCGACCGACTCGATCCAGTTCGGCCCGCTGGACGAGCTCCGGGAGCGGGCTGAGGAGCGGGTGGAGCGGCTGCACGCCGACGGTCAGGCCGAGGCCCGCCTGTACGGCGAGAGCCCGGACGACGGGGTGGGCGGGGCGGGGGCGTTCTTCCTGCTGCTGGACGAGCCGGAGGTGTACGGGCTGCCGCCGGATCCCGTGGTGACCACTCGCGACCTGCCGTCGATGTGGCGCTGGGCGGGGGCGGCGGCGCTGTCCGTGGCCGGGGCGGTGGTGGCGGCATTCGCGGGCTCGGGCGCCTTCACTGGTCCACGGAAGGGAAGACGGCGGTGACGCGGGAGCGGTCGACGGCGCCGAAGGGGGAGCGGTCGATGGTGCCGGAGGGGGAGTTCCGGTCCTACTACGGGCGGCCAGTGATCAAGGCCCCTGTCTGGCACGAACCCCATATGCCGGCATATCTCTACGCTGGAGGTCTGTCGGGGGTTTCGTCGGCTATGGCGATCATGGCCGGGTTCACCGGGAACGACCGGCTGGAGCGCACCGCCCGGGTCGCGGCGGCGATCGGCGCCGCCATCGGAACCGGGTTCCTCATCGCCGAACTGGGCAGGCCCGAACGCTTCCTCAACATGTTCCGCGTGTTCAAGCCCACATCGCCGATGAGCATGGGCTCCTGGCTCCTGGCCGCACAGGGCGGGCTGTCGGCGGTCGCTGCCACGACCGAGCTGACCAGGATCCTGCCCGCCGTGGGAGACGCGGCGGCCCTCGCCACGGGCCTGACCGGCCCGCTGACCGCCACCTACACAGCCGTCGTGGTCGCCGACACCGCCGTACCGGCCTGGCACGAGGCCTACCGGGAACTGCCGTTCCTGTTCGCCGGGAGCGCGCTGGCCAGCGCCGGGGCGGTGGGCATGCTGGCCACCCCGAGGGCGCAGGCGGGGCCGGCTCGCGTGATGGCGGTGATGGGTGCCGTCGTGGAGAGCGTCGCGGGCGTGGTGATGGAACGGCGGCTCGGCCTGGTGGGCGAGCCGTACCGGCTGGGAAAGGCGGGGGGCCGGATGCGCGCGGCCCGCGTACTGGCGGTCGGCGGCGGGCTGCTCGCCTCGATCGCCGGGCGTAGCCGTACCCTCACCGCCCTGTCTGGTCTCGCCCTTACGGCGGGTGCTTTGTGCACCCGGTTCGGCGTCCTGGAGGCGGGCAGGGCGTCGGCCGCCGACCCGAAGTACACGATCGTTCCCCAGCGGCAGCGGCAAGGGCAGCCGCGTTGATGTCGCGTGTTCACCCGGTCACGTGAGCCAGGCCACCGATCCGCATCCGCCTGCTCCCCTTGACCTTCACATGGATGTGAACCCTTACCGTCGCAAATATTACTGATCACGAAAAACGAGGAGATGCCGATGTCAGGCGCAGTGATCATTGGCGCGGGTCCGGGGATCGGGCAGGCGGTGGCCCGCCGGTTCGCCAGGGAGGGCCTGCCGCTGACGCTGATCGCCCGCAACGAGCAGACGCTGCGCACCGCGGCCGAGGCGCTCACTCCCAGCGGTGTCCCGGTTGTCACGCTGGCAGCCGACAGCACCGACCAGGCCGGGCTGAACGCCGCACTCGATCAGGCTGTCAGTGAGCATGGCGTGCCGGACGTCGTCGTGTACAACGCCGCGATCATCCAGGCGGACGCGCCGGGCGAGCTGTCCGTACGCGGCCACATGGAGGCATGGGCGGTGAACGTGGTCGGCGCGATCAACGCCGCGGCCCATGTCGCGCCCGCCATGGCGGCACGCGGCAGCGGTACGTTCCTCATCACGGGCGGCATGCCCGAGCCCAAGCCTCAGTACGTGAGCCTCTCCCTGGGCAAGGCAGGCGTCCGAGCCCTGGTCACGCTGCTCGACGAGGAGTACGGACCCTCGGGCGTACACGTGGCGAGCGTCACCGTGGCCGGCCGGGTCGCCCCTGGCACCGACTTCGACCCGGACGGCATCGCCGAGCACTATTGGCAGTTGCACACACAGCCACGACACCGATGGCAGCGGGAAGTGCTGCACGCCGGCCCAACACCGCCGGAAGATGCTCTCTAGGGGGCGTCAGCCTGCGGTCTGGTGATACGACAACTCGTAGAGGTGCCCGCCCTTGATCAGCACCGACACTCGACCGGCCGATGTCGTCTCCTCCACCTAACCGGCAGGAGGCAGGGTCCGGTGAGTACTCCATGGTCGAGGTTCGGCTGCCACGCGGACCACGGCTCGTTATCCGGAGCCGACCAAGGTCCACACTGCCGAGGCGGGGTCCACACGAGATACGGTCAGCGGAGCCGCAGCTGAGGGCCGTCCAGAGGGACCAGTTCGCCGATGATCGGCGCGCCCGGGATCTCGCCGGCCACCAGCAGGCCGCCGGAGGTCTGGGCGTCGGCTAGTAGCAGCAGGTCGTCCTCGCTGTAGCCGCCGGGATCGAGCCAGGGGCGGACCCAGTCGAGGTTGCGGCGGGTGCCGCCGCTGACGTAGCCGTCGCGTACCGCCTCCCGGGCCCCTTCCAGGTACGGTACGGCCGCCACGTCCACCACGGCCGTGACGCCGCTCGCTCGAGCCAGCTTGTAGAGGTGGCCCAGCAGGCCGAACCCGGTCACGTCCGTCGCGCACCTGGCTCCGGCGGCCAGCGCGGTCCGGGAGGCGTCGCGGTTCAGGGCGGTCATCGCCGCTACCGCCTGCGGGAACACCTCGCCGGTCGCCTTGTGCCGGGTGTTGAGCACGCCGATGCCGAGCGGCTTGGTGAGGGAGATCGGCAGCCTGGGCCGGCCGCCGTCGATGCGCAGCAGCCGGGCGGGGTCTGCCAGGCCGGTGACGGCCATCCCGTACTTCGGCTCCGGGTCGTCGACGCTGTGGCCGCCCGCGACGTGGCAAGCCGCCGCCCGGGCCACGTCCAGGCCGCCGCGCAGGACCTCCTTCGCCAGCTCCATGGGCAGCTTCTCCCTTGGCCAGCCGAGCAGATTGACCGCCACCAAGGGCTCCCCGCCGACCGCGTAGACGTCCGACAGGGCGTTGGCCGCCGCGATGCGGCCCCAGTCGTAGGGGTCGTCGACCACCGGGGTGAAGAAGTCGGCGGTGGCCACGATCGCCCGGTCGCCGTCGATGCGGACCACGGCGGCGTCGTCCCCGTCGTCCAGCCCGACGATCAGCTCCCCGTCAGCGCCATCCCCGTCTGCGGTGTCGCGCCCACCTGCGGCGTGACGCTCTTCGGCGGCGCCGCCGTCCCGTATGCGCAGCTCCGCCACCACGGCCTCCAGCTCGCCCGGCGGGATCTTGCAGGCGCAGCCGCCTCCGTGCGCGTACTGCGTCAGCCGGACCGTCTCGGTGGTGCGTGTCATGGCGCCCTCGGGTGGCTCGCGACGGGTGTGGCGTTTGAGGTCATACCCGCTGTGACGGGTAGGTTTTGCGTTGGAGGCGTCTGGGCGCCTGGTGGCCCCCGCGGTCTTCAAAACCGACGAGGCCGAGGTCCTCGGCCTGGCGGGTTCGATTCCCGTCCGCCTCCGTTCTATTTTCGAAGAGTGGACCCACGCAGGCACGTACCCCGTACGGATGCCGTACTCGCCGATCCGCGGCTGGTCGCGGCGGGTGGGCGGCTGGGTCGGTCGGTCGTCAAGGACGCGGTGGCGCGGGCGCAGCAGCGGGCGCGGAGCGGTGAGATCGGTCCCGAGGAGGTCGCCGACGCGGCGGTGGCGGCGCTCCCGCCGCGGGCCGCGAGCCTGCGTGCGGTGATCAACGCGACCGGCGTACTGGTCCACACCAACCTGGGCCGGGCGCCCCTGTCGCCCGCCGCGATCGAGGCGATGGCCGCCGCGGCGGGTGCCGCCGACGTGGAGTTCGATCTGGAGACCGGCGCCCGGGCCCGGCGCGGGCGGGGGGCGCTGGACGCGCTCGCCCGTGCCGTGCCGGCCGCCGAGGACGTGCATGTCGTCAACAACAACGCCGCCGCGCTCGTCCTGGTGGCGACCGTGCTCGCCGCCGGTCGGGAGATCGTGATCAGCCGGGGCGAGCTCGTGGAGATCGGCGACGGGTTCCGCATCCCCGACCTGCTCGTCTCCACCGGGGCGCGGCTGCGCGAGATCGGTACGACCAACCGCACCTCCTACCGCGACTACGCGGCGGCCGTGGGGCCGGAGACCGGATGCGTGCTCAAGGTGCACCCGTCGAACTTCCGGATCGAGGGCTTCACCGGCTCCGTCGAGGTACGCGAGCTGACCGGGCTCGGCGTGCCCGTCGTAGCCGACATCGGCTCGGGGCTGCTGGCGCGCGAGCCGCTGCTGCCCGAGGAGCCGGACGCGGCGACCGTACTGGCGGCCGGGGCGGACCTGGTGACGGCCAGCGGCGACAAGCTGCTCGGCGGACCACAGGCGGGTCTCCTTCTCGGACGCCGTGACCTGGTCGAACGCTGCAGGCGGCATCCGCTCGCCCGCGCCCTGCGGGTCGACAAGCTGACGCTGGCCGCGCTGGAGGCCACGCTCCGGGGTCCTGTTGTGCCCGTCCGGCTGGCGCTGCATGCCGACCCAGCGGTGCTGGGCGACCGTGCCGCGGCCCTCGCCGGGCGGCTCGCCGAGGCGGGGGTCGACGCGCGGGCGGTGCCGAGCCAGGCCGCTGTCGGGGGCGGCGGGGCGCCCGGGGTGACGCTGCCGAGCGCCGCCGTCAGCCTGCCCGAACGGCTCGCCGCACCGTTGCGCGTTGGTGATCCCCCGGTGGTCGGCCGGATCGAGGGTGGGCGGCTGCTGCTGGACCTGCGCACCGTTCCCGGTGATCGCGACGGCGACGTGGCCCGCGCGATCCTGGGGGCGAGCGGCCTCATGGCACGCTGCGAGGGGAGTGGCTTCGGGGTGAGTGGTCTCGGGCCAAGCGACTTCGGGGTGAGTGGCTTCGGGGCGGGTGGCTGATGTACGTCGTGGCCACGGCGGGTCACGTCGATCACGGTAAGTCCACGCTGGTGCGGGCTCTCACCGGGATGGAGCCCGATCGGCTGGAGGAGGAGCGGCGGCGGGGGCTGACGATCGAGCTGGGGTACGCGTGGACCACGCTGCCTTCGGGACGGCGCCTCGCCTTTGTCGACGTACCGGGGCATGAGCGGTTTCTCAGCACAATGCTGGCGGGGGTCGGTCCGGTGCCGGCGGTGCTCTTCGTGGTGGCGGCGGACGAGGGCTGGATGCCGCAGTCCGAGGAGCATGCGGTGGCGCTGGAGGCGCTCGGCGTACGGCACTGCCTGCTCGCGGTGACCCGGGCCGACCTCGCCGACCCGGCTCCGGCCCTCGACCAGGCACGCACTCGCCTGACCTCGGCCGGGTTGGGTGGCGTGCGTCCGGATACGGCTGTTCTGGGAGGCATGCGGACGGATGCGGCCGGGTTGGAGGGCGCGCGTCTGGAAGCGGCCCGGTTGCGCGGAGAGAGCCCGGATGTGGCCCGGTTGGGCAGTGGTGGTGGCTGTGGTGCGGTTGAGGCGGTGGTGGTGAGTGGGCGGACCGGGCAGGGGCTCGATGAGCTGCGGGAGGCGCTGGACCGGCTGGTCACCGCGCTGCCCGCGCCCGATCCGGAGGCGCCGGTCCGGCTGTGGATCGACCGGGCGTTCAGCGTGACGGGCAGCGGGACGGTCGTGACCGGGACCCTGCCCGAGGGCGTCATCTCGGTGGGTGACGAGCTGGCGCTGGACGGCGAGCCCGTACGGGTGCGGGCGCTGGAGTCCCTGAAGGAGCCGCTGTCCTCGGTGACCGGCGTCGCCAGGGTGGCGGTCAATCTGCGCGGTCACGGCCTGCCGGAGCGCGGCCATGGTCTGCCCGAGCGGGGCCGGGCGCTGGTCACGCCCGGCCGGTGGACGTTTACGGACCTGGTCGACGTCCGGATCACCCCCGTCGGGACCCTCGGGACCCTCCGTGACACCGGCTACGGCTCCGGTCCCGGTCCCGAAGCGGCTGACGTTTCGAGAGGAAGCGGCGCTGGCGTTCCGGAAGGAAGCCGCGGTGGCGTTCGGGTGCGCGGTCGGGGAAGGGAGGATGAGTGGCGGCTGCCTCGGCGGCTGACCGTGCACATCGGGTCGGCGGCGGTGACGTGCGAGGTGCGGACGCTTGGCGGGCGCGTCGTACGGTTGCGCCTGGCCCGCCCGCTCCCGCTCCACCTCGGAGACGTGCTGCTGCTGCGCGACCCCGGCCGGGACCGGGCCGAGGTGCGGGTGGTGGCGGGGGCGAGCGTGCTCGACGTGCGCCCGCCCGCGCTCGGCCGCCGGGGCGCGGCGCGTGCGCACGCCGCCCGGCTGGAGTCGGCCGCCCCGGACGCCGCCTCGGCCGTGCGCATCCATCGGCTGCTGCGCGTGGCTGAGCTGACCGCCATGCTTGGCACGTTCGGCCTGGGCTCGGCCGACCCCACCACGAGCGATTCCGGCGCGGCCCGCTCCACCACGGGCGCCACAGCTGGCGTGCTCCACGCGGACCCGACGGTCGAGGCCGGTGGTCTGGGCGGCGGCCCGGTTTGCGGGGACTGGTACGCCGACCCCGAGTACTGGGCCGAGCTGGGCGAGCGGCTGGCTGACACGG
Organism: Nonomuraea sp. NPDC049750; assembly: GCF_040659625.1. Classification (NCBI taxonomy): domain Bacteria; kingdom Bacillati; phylum Actinomycetota; class Actinomycetes; order Streptosporangiales; family Streptosporangiaceae; genus Nonomuraea; species Nonomuraea sp. NPDC049750. Next base: position 62,781 of record NZ_JBFANB010000013.1, on the reverse strand, counting down.
CGCGGCGCTACGCCGTCGAGCACCCTCTGGAGCCCGGCATGCCGATCGAGGCGGCCCGCCACGCGCTCGGGCTGCCCGACCGGCAGTTGGTCGCCGCGCTGGTGCGGGCGCCGTTCACGCTTGCCGAGGGGCGGATCGTGACCCGGCCTGCCGGGCTGCCCGAGCCGGTGGCGCGGGCGGTCGAGCGGCTCAGGGGGGAGCTGGTGGCACACCCCTTCCAGGCGCCGGAGGCCGGGCGATTGGCCGAGCTGGGGCTGGGGTCGCGGGAGCTGGCAGCGGCCGTACGGGCCGGGCGTCTGTTGCGCGTGGCCGAGGGGATCGTGTTGCTGCCCGGCGCGGAGGTACGGGCGGCGGAGCTGCTGCGCCGACTGCCGCAGCCCTTCACGGTCAGCCAGGCCAGGCGGGCCCTCGACACCAGCCGGCGGGTCGCGGTGCCGCTGCTCGAACACCTCGACCGGAGCGGGCTGACGCAGCGAGTGGACGAGGTTCATCGCCGCTGTCTCTGATCACCCCGCCAGCCACCCCGGCAACCACTCCAACAGTCACCCTGCCAACCACCCCAGCGCCACCCCAACAGCCACCCCGCCAACCACCGTGGCAGCCACCCTGACCTGGGTTTCTGCTGGAGGGCGGGTATATATTCGAGTTTGGGGATAAACCATCGTCATCGGGGGGTTGCGATGGTTGGAGATCTGCCGCGACGTCTTGTCGCGGAAGCCATCGGAACGATGTTGCTGGTTCTCTTCGGTGCCGGGTCCGTGGTGTCCGCGCTGGTCATGCAGAACGGCCGACTCGACTACGCCGCACTGGGCATCATCTCGTTCTCGTTCGCCGTGGTGGTCGCGCTCGTCATCTACGCCTTCGGCAGTACGTCCGGCGCGCACATCAACCCGGCGGTCACCATCGCCCTGGCCGCGGGGCGCAGGTTTCCGTGGTCGGAGGTGCCGTTCTACATCGTTGCCCAGCTCGTCGGCGCGTTCGCCGGCGGGCTGTTGATCGTGGGCGGGTTCGGTCGGCGGGCGGTGGACAACGGCGTCGGGCTCACCGCGCTGGGCCAGGGCGTGAATTATGGGCAGGGCATCCTGCTGGAGGCACTGGGGACGTTCCTGCTGCTGCTCACGATCATGGCGCTGGCGGTCGATCGGCGGGCGCCGAGCGGCTGGGCCGGGTGGATGATCGGATTGGCCGTGGCGTGCGAGATCTTCGTGCTCGGCCCGCTGACGGGTGGCTCCGTCAACCCGGCCCGTACGTTCGGGCCGTACCTGACGACCACGGTGTTCGGCGGTAGCGCGCCATGGTGGCAGTACGGCGTCTACATCGCCGGCCCGATCATCGGCGCGGTGCTGGCCGTCGTGGTGTACGACCTGGTGGCGCGCCCGATGCGCGAGCTGCCCGTGTCGGCCGAGCAGGGCACCGCCGGAGAGATCATCGGCGCGCGGGGACAGGATCTGCCCGAGGCGGCTCAGGGCACCGCGGGTGACATCCCGACGGCCCGGCGCCCGCACGACGACCGGATCCGTGACCGAGTGGGGCACATCGGCCGCCGCCGTTGGCGCCCCGGCCATGGGGGGTGATCCGTGACCACGTGAGCGAACGAACATCCGCCACCTATCGGGCAAGGGGGAGTCATGCCCGGCAATAGGGGAGTTTCGTACGAGGGGCCAGGCAACGTCCAGGTACGCGAGACCGACTATCCCGAATTCGAGCTCAAGGACGGCCCGGGAGTGAACCCGGCCAACGTAGGGCGCAAACTACCGCACGCCGCCATTCTCAAAGCGGTGGCGACGAACATCTGCGGCAGCGACCAGCACATGGTCCGCGGCCGCACCACGGCCCCGCCGGGCCTCATCCTCGGCCACGAGATCACCGGTGAGGTGATAGAAACCGGTTCCGACGTGGAGTACATCAAGGTCGGCGACCTCGTGTCCGTACCGTTCAACATCGCTTGCGGCCGCTGCCGCAACTGCAAGGAGGGCAAGACAGGCGTCTGCGAGAACGTCAACCCCGACCGGCCCGGCTCGGCGTACGGCTACGTCGACATGGGCGGCTGGGTAGGCGGGCAGGCCGAGTACGTCCTGGTGCCGTACGCGGACTGGAACCTGCTCAAGTTCCCCGACAAGGAACGGGCCATGGAGAAGATCCTCGACCTGGCCATGCTCTCGGACATCTTCCCGACCGGGTTCCACGGCTGCGTGAGCGCGGGGGTGAAGCCAGGATCGACCGTCTACGTCGCCGGTGCCGGCCCGGTCGGCCTGGCCGCGGCGACCTCGGCGTTCCTGCTCGGAGCCGCCGTGGTCATCGTCGCCGACCTGAACAAGGAACGGCTGGACCAGGCCCACACCTTCGGCTGCGAGACGATCAACGTGGCCCTGGGCGAGCCGAAGGACCAGATCGAGCACATCCTGGGCGAGCCGGTCGTGGACTGCGCCGTCGACGCCGTCGGCTTCGAGGCCCGCGGCCACGGCGGGGAGTCGGACGTGGAGCGTCCTGCCACCGTGCTCAACACGCTGATGGACATCACCCGGGCGGGTGGCGCGCTCGGCATTCCCGGCCTGTACGTCACCGGTGACCCCGGTGCGCAGGACGAGGCGGCCAAGCACGGTTCGCTGTCCATCCGGATCGGCCTCGGCTGGGCCAAGTCGCACTCCTTCGTCACCGGCCAGTGCCCGGTCATGAGGTACAACCGCCAGCTCATGATGGCGATCCTCAACGACCGGGTGCAGATCGCGAAGAATGTCAACGCGACGCCCATCTCGCTGGACGACGCGCCGCGGGGCTACCACGAGTTCGACGAGGGGGCCGCGCGCAAGTACGTGCTCGACCCGCACGGCATGCTCGCCAAGACGGCGTCCTGACGACGCGGTCTCCACTGCGAGCGGTGTAACGCCCGCCGCTCGCAGCAGGTCCGGTCTCCACTGCGAGCGGCGCGCCGCGCGCCGCTCGCAGCACATCCAGGGACCGCCCCTGCTCGTCCGGTCGATCACGATGAGGCCGTGGCCCGGCCGAACAGCCGGCCGGCGAGGTCGACGCCCACGACCGTGCCGTTGTCGTCGCGGCTGAAGTAACCGCGCTGCCCCTTCAGCCCGCCCTCGGTGATGATGTACTCGTCACCGTCGCCGGGCAGGAACCCGAAGGCGGCCGGCGCGTAGTCCGGGGGCATGTCGGCATCCGATGCCTGGCGGATCTCCGGCTTGATCCCGACCTCGAGGGTGAGCTGAAGCCCATCGGTGGCGATGTCGAGGTTCATGGCGTCGATCTCGTAGCGGCCGACGACCTGTCGCGCCCGAGCTTCGTCGTAGGGGATCGGCTCGGGGTCCCGGTCGACCACGCCGAGGTAGTTCTCCAGCGCCCAGCGGACGACGGCCTGGTTGAAGGGGTAGCCATCAGGGCCGCCGTTGGCCAGGGATACGACGGCGAAGTCGTGTTCGGGCACGATGATCAGCTCGGCGAACTGACCGTTGCCCGATCCGCCGTGCCCGAAGGTGCGGACTCCGTCCACCTCACGCAGGAACCAGCAGATGCCGAAGGCGTCGCCGAGCGTGCTGGCCCGCAGCTCGACCGTCGGCTCCTGCATGCGGCGCAGCGCCTCGGCGGGCAGCACACCGTCACCGGTGCCGAGGTGGAACCGGGCCCAGCGCAGCAGGTCACTCACGGAGGACACGCTGCCCCCGCCGGGGTAGTTGGCCTGCGAGCCGGCCCGCCACGACGTCCACGGCCGCGCGGCGCGCATCGTGCCGTCCTCGCCCCGGTTGTAGCCCACGGCGAACCGCCGGATCATGACGTCGTCGTGATCGAAGAAGGTGTTCGACAGCCCCACCGGCTCCAGGACCAGCGCGGCCACGGCCTTCTCGAAGGGCAGGCCGGTGACCTTCTCGATGACCCGCCCGGCCAGGTTGTAGCCGGCCTGGCTGTAGGAGGCCCGGGCGCCGGGCGGCGCGATCAACGTCAGCTCGTCCAGCTTCGCCACGAACGCGGCCAGGGAACCGGCCCCCTCATCGGTGTCGATCAGGTTCCAGTCCAGCCCGGCGGTGTGGTTGAGCAGGTTCAGCACGGTGATCTGCGCGGCGGCGGCCTCGTCGGCGAGCCTGAGCTCGGGTACGTAACGTCGTACCGGCGCGTCCAACTCCACCTTGCCTTCGGCGACCAGCCGCATCAGCGCGGTCGCCGTGAAGGACTTGGTCACCGAGGCCAAGGGGAACAGCGTCTTGTCATCGACCGGCAGCGGGTTCTCGAGGCTCGTCACCCCGTGAGAGGCGACGAGCTCCTGACCGCCGGCCAGCACTCCTACGGCAACACCGGGAATGCCGAACTCCTTGGCCGTCGCCGCGACGAACTCGGACAGCTTCTCCTGCGACATCGTGTCTCTCCTCTTCTCCCGACCGTTCCCGGCGAGATCTCGTACGTTCTGGCGTGCAGGTAGGACGATGGCCGCCGTCGCTGATACGGGCCTGACAGCGCCGTGATACGCGCTCTCAGCCGGGGCGCCTCAGAGATAGTTGACACGACATATATGTCGTGTAATCTAATTCCTATGAGACACGAGATGATCAACCCGATCAAGCAGGTATCCGTGGTCAGCACCGGGACGGTGTCGATCCACCCGGAGCACGTGGCCGCCACCCGCAAGCCGATGTACTGGTGGCTGTTCACCTCGCGCCGGTGGACGCCTCCGCTGCCGATCAACGTCTATGTGATCGAGCACGAGCGTGGGCTGGTGCTGTTCGACGCGGGCCAGGATCGGGCGTCGGTGACCGACGCCGGCTACTTCCCCGGCGGCATCACAGGAGTGATGTACGACCGGCTGGCCCGTTTCGACATCGGCCCCGGCGACACCCTCACCGCCCAGTTGGCCGCCGCCGGCTACGACATCGCGGACGTACACACGGTGGTGATCTCCCACCTGCACCAGGACCACATCGGGGGACTGCGGGAGCTGACCGGCGCCGAGATCGTGGTCAGCGGCTCGGAATGGCGGACGCTCGATGGAGCCCTGCCCGAGCTGCGGGGGCTCCTGCGGTCCCACATCGACATCCCCGGGCTGCGCTGGCGGCACATCGAGTTCGGCGAGATCCAGGATCCGGGGCTCGCGCCCTTCGCGGCCGGCCACGACCTGTTCGGCGACGGGAGCCTCGTGCTGCTGCCCACCCCCGGTCACACTCCCGGATCACTGTCACTGCTGGTCCGTGGCGCCGGGCACGCGCCGCTGCTCATGGTCGGCGACCTGACCTACGACGCCCATCTCCTGCACGAGGGCCATGTGCCGGGAGTAGGGGACAGGCGGCAACTGGACGACACCACCAAGGCGATCAACACGCTGCGGGAGAACAACCCGGGCCTGGTGATCCTGCCGGCCCACGATCCGAGAGCGGCGGCCCGGCTGGCATCCGTGACGGGGGCTCTCGCCAAGACCGGCGGACGCCCGTGATGGCGGCTCTCGCCAAGTCCGGCGGACGCCGATGACAGCGGCTATCGCCAAGACCCGTGGCGGCAGCTCTCGCCAAGACACGACAAGCTGGCTCACATGCGACCCGCTGAAGAACTCCGCTACCTGATCCTGGCCGCGCAGCGCGAAGGCAACCGGCTGCTCGGCCAGGCGCTCAAGCCGCTCGGAGTCACGCCCTCCCAGGCCGAGGTGCTCCGCATCCTCGCCGATCGCCGGCCCCTTACGCTCAACGGGCTCGGCGAGCTGCTGGTCTGCGAGAGCGGCAACAGCCCCAGCCGCCTGGTCGATCGGCTTACCACGATGGGTCTCATCGACCGTCAGGTGTCCGCGCACGACCGCCGCCACATCGAGCTGTCCCTCACCGAAGAGGGCAGGCGCCTCGCCCGGCAGATCACCACGATCGAAGATGATCTCTACCGATCCATCGACGCCGCAGCCGAGGGGCGTGACCTCGATCAGATCACCGCTTTCCTCCGAACGTTCGTCGCCGATCTGCCGGCAGGCCGGGCCCTGGCGCGCCGAATCGCCGAATCGGCGTCGTGAACTCGCTCGGATCGCCGAATCGCCAGCTCACCGCCAAATCGAACGGCATCTAACCTTTTGCCCGCTTTGGTGGTCAATGCGATGATCGGAGGCGTCGACTGCCGAGCGGGATGGGTGAAAGCATGTCGGGTGATCATCGTCGGAAGGCGCTGGTGGTACGGGGCGGCTGGGAAGGGCACGCCCCGGTCGCGGCCACCGAGCTCTTTATCCCCTATCTGGAGAAGCAGGGGTTCGAGGTGAGCCGGGCGGACTCCCCGGCGCCGTACGCGGACTCCGCGTTCATGGCCGGGATCGATCTCATCGTGCAGTGCTACACGATGGGCACTATCGAACAGGCCGAGCTCAACGGCCTGCGGGCCGCCATCGAGTCGGGCACGGGGATGGCGGGCTGGCACGGTGGCATCGCCGACTCCTACCGCAACTCCTCCGACTATCTGCACCTGATCGGCGGGCAGTTCGCCTGCCATCCGGGCAAGGAGCCGGCCGAGCGGCAGGGCACGGCGGCGGACAACTTCGTCCCGTACACCGTGAACATGCTGCCCGAAGCGGCCGATCACCCCATCACGGAGGGCATCACGGACTTCGGCCTCGTGACCGAGCAGTACTGGGTGCTGACGGACGACTACATCGACGTGCTCGCCACGACGACGCAGCAGGTCCGTCCGTGGGACCCCTGGCATCGGGAGGTCACCTCGCCGGCGATCTGGACCCGGCGGTGGGGGAGCGGGCGGATCTTCGTCGCGACCCCGGGGCACAGCCTCGACGTCCTGGAGGACGAGAACGTACGCACCATCATTGAGAGGGGCATGCTGTGGGCCAGCCGGTGAACGTGGGCGTCGTGGGGTGCGGCGCCATCTCGGCGCAGTATTTCCAGACCATCGACCGGCTGCCGCAGCTGCGGCTCGTCGCGGTGGCCGATCTGGACCTTGACCGGGCGCGGGAGGCGGTGCGGCCCTATGCGGGTGTCGACGTGCTGAGCGTGGCGGAGCTGCTGGCCGACTCGCGCATCGACATCGTGCTCAACCTCACCATTCCGGCCGCCCACGCCGAGATCGCGCTCCAGGCCATAGCGGCCGGCAAGGACGTCTATTGCGAGAAGCCCCTTGCCGCGACCGCCGAGCAGGCCGCCGGGATGCTGCGGGCGGCCGGCGCCGCTCAGGTGCGCGTGGGGTGCGCGCCGGACACCGTGTTGGGCACGGGTACGCAGACGGCGCGCAAGGCGATCGACGACGGCCTGATCGGCAGGCCCATCGCGGCGACCGCGACGATGATGACGCCCGGTCACGAACGCTGGCACCCTAACCCCGACTTCTACTACGTCCCCGGCGGCGGCCCGCTCCTGGACATGGGGCCCTACTACGTGACCAGCCTGGTGACGCTGCTCGGCCCGGTGGCGTCGGTAGTCGGCGCGGCCAGCCGTACGCGGGCCAAGCGCACGATCGGCTCCGGGCCCCGCCAGGGCGAGGAGATCCCGGTGACGGTGGACACACACGTCACCGGAGTGCTCGTCCACACCTCGGGAGCGCTGTCCACGCTGGTGATGAGCTTCGACGGGGCGGCGACCAAGGCGCCCAACATCGAAGTGCACGGCGAGACGGGCTCGCTCGTCGTGCCCGACCCGAACTACTTCGACGGATCCGTCCTGGTCTCAGGGGTCGGTGAGGGCGAATGGCGGACTCTCCCCGTGGGGGCCGGCTACGTCGAGGGCGGGCGCGGGGTGGGCCTGGCCGACTTCGCCGCGACCCCGGCGGGCGAGGAGCCTCGTACGAGCGGCTCGCTGGCCTTCCACGTGCTCGACGTCATGGAGTCGCTGCTGGCCTCGGCGCACTCCGGCGCGGCGGTGACCATCACGAGCACCTGCGAACGCCCTTCGCCGGTGAATCTGACTCAGCCCACCGACTAGAGGTAAATGTCCGTTTTGCTCGAACTTCTCGGCGGAAATTAAGCAAGATCTGCTTCTGCATTGCCCGGGATTTCGCTTCATCGTTAGACCGTCAGGTGAACCTTGCCATGACCATTCACCCCCCGGGCAAGAGAAGCAGGTCCTCATGGTCAGACGATCCCTCGCCACGTTAGCCGCCGTCGTCACCTCCCTGATCGCCGTCCTCGCGTTCGCCCTACCAGCCCACGCTGTGACTCTGGAGCAGAAACTCGCCGCCCTCTCCGGATTCAGCCAGCCCACCGCCGCCAGCGCCGCCTCCTGGCGGGCCGCCTGGCAGAACCAGGCGGCGTGGGCCGACTACGCCTTCGACTGGTCCACCGACCTGTGCTCCAGCAGCCCCGACCAGCCCCTCGGTTTCGATTTCCGGATGCCGTGCCGGCGACACGATTTCGGCTACCGAAACTACAAGGCCGTAAGCCAATTCCCGGCCAACAAGGACCGTATCGACAGCGCCTTCTATTTCGATCTGAAGCAGGTGTGCGCCGGATACTCGGGAGTCTCCAAGGCCACCTGTGACGGCCTCGCCTGGACGTATTACCAGGCGGTCCGGCAGCTGGGCGACCTCGTCGTCACCGACGACCAGATCCAGCGGGTCAAGCGGGACGCCGAACGGAACGCCCAGAACGCCGACGCCTGAAACCGGTGGAGACGGAGGATGCCGTCGGCTCAGTCGCCGAACGTCACATCCTTCGTCTCCACCACCGCGGCCGTGCGGCCGGGCGCCGTGTGGTAGCGCCAATAGAGGTTGGTGTGCGCGATGACCTTGTCCGGCGGCGGGGCGCCCCACGCGCTCTGGTCCTCCGTCGTGTGCGCGTCACCGACGAGCGTCACGTCGTAGCCACGCACGAAGGCGCCGTGGATCGTGGACCGGATGCATTCGTCCGTCTGCGCCCCGGCCACGATCAGACGTCCGATTCCGGCCCCGGCCAGCACCTCCTCCAGGTCGGTGTCCTCGAAGGAGTCGGCGAACGTCTTGTGCACCAGCGGCTCCGCCTCCCGGCGGACCAGCTCCGGGACGTACTGCCAGGCGTCACTCCCCTTCGCCAACTGCTCGCTCGAGTGCTGGACCCAGACGATCGGGACACCCTCTTCGCGAGCCCGGTCGACGAGCGTGCCGATGTTGGCGACGACCACGTCACGCTGGTGCGTGTCCGCCACGATGCCTACCTGGACGTCGATCACCAGCAAGGCGGTGTTGGGTCGATCTGACAGCGTGGTCACCACGATCTCCTCACGTTGATCTCCTCTGTCGGCCGGACATGCCAAGCTGGCCACACTAGGCCGCGCCACCGACAAAACCTTCAGCGTGGCGAGGCTTCCCGGATCGTCAGGAGCCAGGTCTCGAAGTCCGAGACCGCGTCGTCCATCGTCCGCTGAACCACCTCTTTGACCGCGGTCCTGGCCAGCCTGTGCCGTAGCGCGGCGTCGTCGAGCAGCCGGACGATGCCCTCGGCCAGAGCCTCCGGATCTCGCGGCGGGCACAGCAGCGCCGTGCGGTCATGCTCCGCGTAGCTCTCCATGCCGTGGTTCCGCGTCGTGACCAGCGCGGCCCCACAGGCCATGGCCTCGGCGCCGGGAAAGCCGAATCCCTCGTACTCCGACGGCACCGCGAACACGGCCGACCGGTTGTACAGGCCGCGCAACCGGGCGTCGCTCGGCCCCGGATGGTGCTCGATCCAGAAGGGCAGCCGGTCGGCGTCGTACGCGCCGAAGCACCACGCCCGCACCACCCCGGGGCGCGCCTCCCGCGCCAGCTCCAACGCGGTGATCGCGTCGCCGGTCCGTTTCGACCATTCGCGGCGCGCCGGAAACCCGACCAGGACCCGCTCTGCCGAGTCGATCGGGGTCCGCAGGAAGAAGGTCGAGCTGTCGACGGCGCATTCCACCAGAGCGCACGGCGCGCCGGAAACGCTCTCGACGATGGACCGCAGCCGCCGTGCGCCCACGGCGATGGGCCAGCCGGTACGCATGGCCGCTTCCATCGCCTCCCGCGCCGCTCCGTCGGGCCGCAAATAGCTTTCGTAGTCCTGCAAGAACAATGCCTTAAGGCCCAGATACGCGGGAAGGGCGGCCACAAGCGGCACGACCTGCCAGGTCGTCGCCAGTACGACGTCGAAGGGATCATGCCGTCCGGAAAGCGTATGGAGAAAGTCGGCCGGGTCGGATACCAAAACGCTGCGGGTCCGCGGCCCGGCGGAGAACCACGGGTGCGGATGGGCGTCCGCCGGCATTATCGGCGCGACCGCCCTGGTCGGCGGCCCGAGCGGGTGGCGTACGGGCCGCCGCGGGTGGACGAGCAGAATGTCATGACCCATTTCCCCGAGGCGGGAGGCATAGGAGTAGACCGTCTTGAGCGCACCGATAGGCGCGGATGAGGCCCTGGCCATGATGAACGCCACGCGCACGGTCATCGCCTCCCACTAAGCGATTCCATAGACGAGCTTCTTACGCGGGCGGGTATTCGGAAACCTCGACTGCAGCCCTGCCCCTGTCGCTAGAGCGCCTTCTTCACTAGATACGAAGCCTGACGGGAAATCAACGTCGCCAGTTGGCCTTTTCTAGTGAAATATTCAATGGAACGGACCCGGGCGAGATGATCATCTACTGTGCCCTGAAGATCGCCCTCGCGTGGCAGTGCGCTCATGCGGCAACTGGCAGCACGAGTCCTCGGTCCTGCTCGCCCTGGGCAACGCCGTCTGGGTCCTCCTCGGCCGCCCTGTCCGGCAGCCGTGAGCGAGCGGAACGGAAGGTAGCCTTCACGTTACTGCTTGCTGACTTCGGTTGTTTGGAGATCGTCCGGCATATGTGATGGGATCACTGCGCACTTAACGATCTCCTCACCCAAGGGGTCAAATGGCAACGAACCTCCCCTCCTTCCCTGTCGTGGACGAGAACCCGCTCGACACCTGCATCCGGTTCCGGGAGATCGCTCCCGTGGTGGAGGTGGAATTCCCAGGAGGCGTGCCCGCCTACCTGGCCCTGACCCACAAGGCCGTACGGGAGATCCTCGCCGGAGACAACAAGACCTTCCTCAGAGACCCCAAGCACTGGCCCGCTCTCCACGACGGATCGATCCCCGAGGACTGGCCGCTGCGCGCCATCATCCAGGGCGGTCACCTGTCCACCATGGACGGCGGCGACCACCGGCGGCTGCGCGGGCTGATCATGAGCGCCTTCACGCCGGCCCGGGTGCAGGCCATGGAGGGGCGGATCCAGCAGATGGTCGATGAGTTACTCGATGAGGTGGTGGCCGCCGGCGACGGTGTGGACCTGGTCCCCGCCTTCACCGAGGCGCTGCCTATGTGGGTGATCTGCGAGCTGTTCGGCGTGGCGCCCGAGGATCGGCTGCGGCTGCGGAACTGGACCTCCACGCTGCTGGCGCACACCACTCCGCCGGAGGTGGCGTTCGCGACCCAGAACGACCTCATGGCGTTCCTGCACGCCCTGGTGGAGCGCAAGCGGCGCGAGCCGGGTGACGACCTCACCTCCGGCCTGGTCCAGACCCACGACGAGGATGACAAGCTCACCACCGACGAACTGGTCGGCGTGCTGTGGATCATGCTCGTGGCCGGCCACGAGACCACCGTGCACCTGCTCGGGTACGCCATCGTGGCGCTGGCCCAGAACCCCGACCAGCTCGCCTTGGCCAAGGCTGAGGACCGGTGGGCCGACGTGGTCGAGGAGACCGTGCGCTACCGCCACTCGGTGATGATGACCAGCTTCCGCTTCACGGCGGAGGATGTGATCATCGCGGGGGTGCCCATCCCCAAGGGCAACGCGGTGGGCGTGGTCTTCCAGGCCACCGGCGTCGACCCGTCGGAGCACGGCCCGAGCGCGAACCAGTTCGACATCACCCGCGAGTCGACCGGGAACCTCGGCTTCGGCCACGGCCCGCGCTACTGCATCGGGGCGGGGCTGGCCCGCCTGGAGAGCCGGGTGGCGCTGGAGACGCTGTACCGGCGGTTCCCGGACCTCAGCCTCGCGATCGACCCCGACGACATCCCCTACTCCCCGTCGTTCTTCACGATCGGCCCGCTGTTCCTGCCCGCCAACCTCGGTGTGGCCCAGCCCTGACGTACCGGTGTCCGGCCCGGCAGCCCACGGTTGCCGGGCCGCTCATCACGGGCCTGGGCCGACAAACGTAGATCATGTAGGGTGAGCCCGGCGTATCCTCCGACGGCCTGGAGCCCGCTGTGCCGCACATGTCTCGTCGCCAGGTTCTCTCCCTGCTCCCCGCCGCCGGTCTGCTTGCCGCAGTCTCCCCTTCGTACGCCGCAGCGGGAGTCGATCACGCGCGGCTGCTCGCCAACACGGTGGCGATGTTCGCGGGGACCCCGGAGGTCAACGCCCGGCCCGAGGTGGCCGCCAAGCTCGCGTCGATCCTCAACACCGCCAGGCAGCGGCTGACGGCCATGGACAAGGCGGCCGACGGCGAGTTGTTCGCCGGGCTGAGCCTCGGCACCGACGACGCCAACCTGCGGCTGGCCTTCCAGTACCTGTACGAGATCGCGCTGGCGACCCGCACCCCCGGCGGCGGGCTCAACGAGGACGCCGCCGCCCAGCGGCGGGTCATCGACGGTCTGCGGTGGCTGCATGAGCGCTACTACGGCGATCAGTCGAAGGGCTACTACGGCAACTGGTTCAACTGGGAGATCGGGATCTCCATCCAGGTGAGCCGGACGCTGGCCCTGCTGGCCGACCGGGTGCGGGAGGAACGGCCCGACCTGACGGCGACCTACATCGCCTCGATGGACGCCTACCTGCGCAACGGCAAGAACGGCGACGTCGACCTCGATTCCCGCTTCCACACCGGGGCGAACCTGGCCGACATCACCGCCAACCGCATCCTGCAGGGCGCGCTCATCAGCGACGACGCCCGTGTCGGCAAGGCCATCACCGACCTGGCCACCGTCTTCGCCACGGTCGACCCCTACAACCTCCAGCACGGGGTCACCGACGGCTACTACGCCGACGGCTCCTTCATCCAGCACGACTCGGTCGCCTACACCGGCTCCTACGGGCGCAGTCTGCTGACCAGGGTCGTACAGACCCTCAAGACGCTCGAAGGCGCGGCGAGCGCCGGCGTCCTCGACCTGCCCGGCGTGGTGTACCGCTGGGTCAACGACGGCTTCGCCCCGCTGATCTTCGAGGGGTGGCTGATGGAGATCGTCAAGGGGCGGGCGGTCTCGCGCACCGGCACCGGCTACGCCGACGTCGGGGTGATCGTGGAGGCCATCGCCGACCTGGCCGACCACGTCACCGCCGCCGACGCGCTCGCGCTGAAGAAGTACGTCAAGTTCCTGCCGGCCGCCGACACGGCCGCCTTCGCCTCCCCGGTCAGCATCGCCCGCTACGCGGCCATCCGCGCCGACGCCGCCATCCCGGCCGCCGACCTGAACGCGCCCGAGCGCTGCGTGGCCTTCAACGCCATGGACAGGACCGTCCACCGGCGCCCCGGCTACGCCTTCGCCCTGGCCCGCAGCTCCGACCGGATCAGCAAATACGAGTACATGAGCGGCGAGAACCTCATGCCGTGGTTCCAGGGCGACGGCGCGCACTACCTCTACCTCGCGGGCGAGGACCAGCGCGAGGCCTTCGGCGTCGACTACTACACGGCCGTCTCGCCGTACCGGCTGGCCGGGGTCACCGCGCCGGTGGAGGACCGGCGGACGGTGCCCGAGTTGTACGGCCGGCTCTGGTACGAGAACCCGGGCCACCCGCTGAACTTCACCTCCTCCTCGGAGTCCCAGAACACCTACGTGTACTTCCCGCGCGCCGAGAACGCCTTCTCCGGCGGCGCGACACTCGGCGCGTACGGCGTGTCCGGCATGGTCCAGTCCGACGACGCCGCGTACACCGCCAAGCAGGCGGGCATCCTGCCGGACGACTTCGTCGCCTACCAGAACGCCCGCGCGACCAAGTCCTGGTTCCTGCTCGACGACGAGATCGTGGTGCTGGCCGCGGGCATCTCCGGCCAGGGTGGCCGCGCGGCGGTGACCACCGTGGACAGCCGCATCGCCGCTCCCGGCGACGCGGTCGCGCTCACCGGCCAGGGCTGGAACGGCACGCCCTGGCAGACGGGCGACACCACGCCGCCGCGCTGGCTGCGCTACGCCAACGGCACCCGTCGTACGGCGATCGGCTACGCCTTCCTCACCCGGCAGCCTGTCGCGGCCGGGTTGGAGACGGTGACCCGCAGCCGCCGGGTCGTGCGGACGTCCAACCCCGACACCAACGTGACCAAGAACGTCTTCACCGCCTCGGTCACCCACCCCGCCACCGGCGGCGTCACCGCCCTCGCCTACGCCCTGGTCCCGAACGCGACGGAGGCCCGCCTGCGCGGCTACGCGAACGGCCCGCTGACCGTCCTGGCCAACGACCGGCACGTGCAGGCGATCAAGCACAAGACCCTCGGCCTCGTCGCCGCCAACGTCTTCACCGACGGGCCGCGCCACGCCGAGCGCCTGCTCATCGACGGCCCCGCCTCGGTCATCGTCCGGTCCGGCAAGCGCACGGTCGTCGCTCTGTCCGACCCGACGATGAAACGCGACCGCGTCACGGTCGTCCTGGCCGGCGCGCCCCTCAGGATGGACACGGCCGACGAAGGGGTGACGGTACGGCGGGTGCCGGGCGGCACCCTGATCCAGGCGTCGACCCGCCACGCCCACGGCCGCTCCTTCACCGCCACCCTGCGCTGAGCTCGCCCTCACTTCATCGCGAAGTCGCGCGGCGAACCAACCCCCGCAGCCGGTTCCCGGAGCTCACTTGAGCAACGGTTCCAGCCGGTCGGCGCAGGGTGTGTGGCCGATCGTGCGGCACAGCCGGAGAGCCTGCTCGGCCGCCTGCCCGGCCTCGGCGCGGTCGCCCTGGTCGCTGTAGAGAGCGGCGAGTTCGGTCAGGGCCGCGAGCTCGGGCAGGCGGTAGGAGTTGCGGTGCGCGGTGTCGCGAGCGAGCAGGGCGACCCGGATGGCGCCCGTCAAGTCGCCGCGGGCGGCGAAGAGACGAGCGCGGGCGACCGCGGCGTAACTCTGGTGCCACCGCAGATTCGCGGCGCCGCTGAACTTGTCGGCCAGGTCGAGGTGGTCGCCCGCCTCGTCGAGCAGTCCGAGGGGGATCTCGGTATCGGCCAGCGCGATCAGGGCCGCCGCCTCGATGAGCCGGTCTCCCTGGTCGCGGGCGAGGCCGAGGGCGCGAAGCGCCGCCGTGCGGCCGGCCGACCACCGCCCGGTTTCCCAATACAGCCGGCTGAGCCAGGTCTGTATGTAGGCCACGCTGCCCGCGCCCAAGGCGCCGGACAGGGTCGCTGCCTCCGTCAGGGCGGATTCGGCTTCGTCGTAGCGGCCCTGGTCTACCAGGGTGGAGCCTAGATCGCGCAGATCATTCGCCTCCGCGTAGGCCAGTCCGTGCCTGCGGCTCAGGCTGAGCGCCTCTTGTCGGCAGCGCTCCGCGCTCTTCAGCTGACCCAGGTGGTGGTACTGCATGCCGAGCCTGTTGAGGGTGCGGTTGCGTCCGACGACCGAGCCGAGCTCCGTGAAGAGGTCAGCCGCACGGCGGTTGTAGACGATCGCCTGCTCAAGGTGGCCCGTCCATTCCAGGGCCCAGCTCAGGCTCGCCCAGGACTCGGCCATACCTTCCCGCCAGCCGCACGCGGTGGCGATATTGGCGGCCTGTTCGAGATGGTGGACGGCCTCCTCGCTGCGAACCGCACGGAACAGGCTCTTGCCTATCGCGTAATGCAACATGGCTCGCATAGCGGGCATATCTGGCTGCGCGCCCCGCTCGGCGGCGGCGAGCAGGGTCGGTGCGATCTCCAGCCATTCGCCGTGGCGGCCGGTGCTGTTGCAGATGATCGACACCTGCTCCGCCAGCCGCCAGGTCCCGGGATCGGGATCGCGGCGGGCCGCCTGCGCGAGCGCGGCCACCAGGTTGGAGATCTCTTCGGCGCTGGGCGGTACCGGCGAACCGGCCACCGGTGAGGCGTGCCCCGGCAGCCGGATCTCGTCAGGGGCGCACCAGGCGGCGATGGCGTCGCCAAGGCGCAGATAGTGATCGAACAACCGGCTCCAGGCGGCGTCGCGATCCGGGTCGCCGCCGACTTCTACGCCTGCGTAGAGCCGTACCAGGTCATGGAGCCTGAACCGGTCGGCGCGATGGTGCTCGACGAGGTGGGCCGCGGCCAGGACCTTGACCGCCGTACGCGCCTCGGCGGGCGGCACGCCGGCGGCCGACGCCACCGCCTCGACGGTGAAGTCCGGCCCCGGTACGAGCCCCAGCACGCGGAAGACCCGCTGGTCGGTCGCCGAGAGCGCGCGGTAGGACACGGAGAAGGCGAGGGTGACGGGGTTGTGGTCGGTTCCGTCGACGGTGAGGCCGGTCAGCGGGTCTCCGGCGGTCAGCTCGTTCACCACGGCCGCGGTCCCGCTCCATGGGGTGGCGGCGTTGGCCGCGGCGATGCGCAGCGCGAGCGGCAGGCCGCCGCAGAGCCGGACGAGGTCGGCGCGGGCCGCCGCTTCCGACGGGCTGTCCGCGGGGCCGAGCATGCCGCCGACCAGGGTGAGAGCGTCCCGTTCCGGTAGAGCGCCGAGTGAGCGCTGCTCGGCCCCCGCCTGCGCCACCAGCTCGCCCAGGTGCTGACGGCTGGTCACCAGCGCGGCTCCCGACGGCGGCAGCAGCGGGTCGATCTGCTCCGCCGAGCGGGCATTGTCCAGGACCAGCAGGACCGTACGCTCGGCGAGCAGCGAACGGTAGAGGCCGAGCTGGGCGTCGAAGCCGCCGGGCGCCTGCGAGGGCTCGACACCGAGGGAGAGCAGGAGCCGGGCCAGGGCCGCGGCCGTGGTCAGGGGTTCGTGTTCGGCGTCGTAGCCGCGCAGGTCGACATAGAGCTGGCCGGAGGGGAAACGGCTCTTCGCGCGGTGGGCCCAGTGCAGGGCGAGCGCCGTCTTGCCCGAACCGGCCGTTCCCGTGAGCACGCACACCGCGCCGCTGGCGTCCAACGCGTCGTCCAGCCACGCCAGCTCGCGCTCGCGTCCGGCGAAGCCACGGATGTCGCGGGGCAGCTCGGCGGGACGCGCGGGACGTACGGCCTGGATCGTCTGCCCTGCTTCGTCCTGTCCTGCCTGGTCGGTCAGGAGCTGCTGGTGCAGCTCCCGCAGCGTCTGACCCGGCTCGATGCCCAGCTCGTCGACCAGCCGATTCCGGGTGTCCCTGAAGACCGCCAGCGCCTCGGATCGGCGTTCGCACCGGTGCAGCGCCAGCATGAGCTGCCCCTGCAGGCGTTCGCGCAGGGGGTGCTCGGCCGCCGCCGTACGGAGTTCGGCCACGATCTCGCTGTGGCGGCCCAGCACCAGCTCGGCCTCGAACAGCTCCTCCAGCGCGCCGACCCGGCGATCTTCCAGTCCGGGGCGTTCCTGCTCGACCAGCAGCTCGCCGGCGCCGCCGAGCGCGGACCCGCGCCACAGCGCCACCGCCGCACGCAACCGCCGCGCCGCGGCCTCGGGGCGACCGCCGGCCAGATCCTCCCAGGCGGCAGCCCTGAGCTGCTCGAACACCTCGAGGTCGACCTCGCCGCCACCGGTGTGGATGCGGTAACCGGTGCCGACGCGGCTGATCAGCCCTCTGCCCAGCAGCGCCCGCAACTCATGGACATAGACCTGTAATCGGCCGATGGCGGTGCGCGGGGCCTGTTCGCCCCACACCAGGAACATCAGCCGGTCGTCCGACACCGTGCGGTTCGCGTTCAACAACAGCGCGGCCAGCACGGTGCGCTGCTTCGGCGAGCCCAACTCGATCGGACCGCCGGGCCCGTCTACCGAGACCGGCCCCAGTATCCGATAGTGCTGCACTCCTGCCCCCTGTGCACCCCATGTTACGCCTAGCGATCTCCACAGTCCGTCAGCTTCGGAATCAGAACGGAAGAAAAGCGGAAGAGCGGCCTCATATGGTCCTCCGACTGAACAACGTGCATTGCGGTTGAGCGTCTCGGCGCAGGCCCTGGACCGTCCGGCGGGGGCGCCGGTCAGGGAGCGCCGTGCCGAGACGCTCGGATGGCTTTTTCAGAGAGAGCGGCCGTCACCGAAGTGGCAGGTCGGCACGGAACGGGGGCGGAGCGGGTGACGGAAGCGGAGCGGCCCAGCGCGATCGGGCAGGCGCTGCTGGCGATCAGCGATCAGTGGAACTTGCTGATCCTTCAGCGGGCCTTCCTCCTGCGCATCCGGCGCTTCGCCGACTGGCGGGACGAACTGGGGATGTCCGAGTCGGTGCTGGCGAACCGGCTGAAGGAGCTGGTCGCGGGGGAGTTGCTGCGTCCGGCCCCTTACCGGGAGCAAGGGCGTACCCGCACCGAATACCGGCTGACCGAGCGCGCGATCGAGCTGTGGCCGACGCTGGTGGAGATCTGGTCATGGGAGCGCAGGTGGGTGCCGGACCGCCAGGGGCTGTCGGAGCTGGTGCACGATGTCTGCGGCAACCGTATCGACGTGGAGCTGGGCTGCGCGGGCTGCGGCCGGGCGCCGGTCGCCGCCCATGACACCGAGATCGTGCGGGGCGCGGCCACCTTCGCCCAGGTGGCGGTGCCGCGCCATCACCGCAGGACCCTGCGCGGCAAGGCCGCCGCCGACCCGCTGTCGTACTTCCCCGAGACCTTCGACCTGCTGGGCGACCGCTGGAGCACGGTGATAATCGCGGCCGCCTTCCTCGGCACCCGGCGCTTCGCCGACTTCCGGTCGGAGCTCGACGTGGCCCCGTCGGTGCTGTCCAACCGGCTGCGTCAGTTCAGGGAGCTGGGCGTGCTCGCGGTGGAAGAGCCCGGGTATCAGCTGACCGACAAGGGCTTGGACTTCTTCGGCATCTTCGCCTACGTCGTCGACTGGGCGCAGCGGTGGTACACCGGCCCGCCGGACACCGACGTGCGCGTCACCCATCGCGCGTGCGGTCAGCCGTTCCGCCCGTGCCCGCGGTGCCGGTCGTGCGGTGGGGAGCTCAGCCGTACCGAGGTGCATTTCGCCGTCCCCGAGGGACGGTTTCCGTCGCCCAGGACACGGATCACAGTTTCAGCTCCCTCTTGAGGATCTTGCCGACGGGATTGCGCGGCAGCGCCTCGACGATCTCCAGCCGTTCGGGGAGCTTGTAGGAGGCGATGCCCTGGTCCCTGAGGAAGTTGACGACCGACTCGAGGTCGATCTCGCCCTTGGGCACCACGACCGCGCAGACCTTCTCGCCGAGCACGTCGTCGGGGTAGCCGACGACCGCTGCCTCGGCTACCGAAGGGTGTCCGGCGAACAGGGCTTCGAGCTCGGCGGGGGCGATGTTCATGCCTCCCCGGATGATGATGTCCTTAGCGCGGTCGACGTAGCGCAGGTATTGCCCCCGGTCGCCGGCGATCTCGAAGAGGTCTCCCGTCTTGAGGTAGCCGTCCTCGTCGAACGGGTCCACCGAGGCCGTGCCCGGCAGGTAGCCCGCGAAGACCGTGGGACCGCTGAGGTACAGCTCGCCGGGGACTCCCGGTTCGGTGATCTCCTTCCCGTCGGGCGCGACCAGCTTGGTACGCACGCGATCGAGCAGCTCGGGTGCCCCCGGCGCTCCGGGGCGCGGGAAGAAACGGGCGCGGACCTCCGGGTCAGGCATGTGGGCGGGGTCCGACAGCAGGGCGATGCCCTCGTTCGAGCCGAAGAAGTTGATGATCGCGATGCCGTGCTCGTCCTGCCAGCCGCGCACCATCGGCGGCGGCAACGGGGCCGCGCCCGAGCCGATCCGGGTGAGCGAGGAGATGTCGGCCTTGGCCAGGATCGCTTTCTCGCGCAGTAGCAGGGTGAGCAGCGCGGGTGGAGCCAGGGTGTAGGTGACCCGCTCGGCCGCGATCTGGGCCAGGAAGGTAGGCAGATCGAAGGGGTGGTGCTGGACGAGCAGCGCGCCGACCCGCAGCCATGGCAGGAAGACGCCGCCGATGCCGGCCATGTTCACCATCGGGAAGGGGTTGAGGATCACGTCCTGGCCGGTGAGCGCGGGCGCGGCCGTACAGATCGCCTCGACCGCGAGCCAGTCGTAGTGGCACCTCGGCACGCCCTTGGGGGTGGCCTCGGTGCCGGAGGTCCAGCAGATCGTCACCCGCTCGGCGGGGTCGGCCGTCCGCCGCGGCACCTCGGTGCCGGTCGCGTCCTCCAGGTCGCCTGGCCACGACAGTGTCGGGGTGCCCTCCGGCGCTCTGGACTCCCAGCCGGTGATCAGCAGCCCGGCACCGGACAAGGGCAGCAGCTGAGCCAGCTCGTACGCGCGGTACTGCACCGGGAACGGCGTGACGGTCGCGCCGAGCCGGACCGTCGCGAGGAAGCTCACCGCCAGCTCGACGCTGTTGGGCAGCTGAACGGCCACCACGTGGCCGGGACCGACCCCCTGCGCGCGCAGTATGCCGGCCACCCGGTCGACCTCCGCGCCGAGCTGTCCCCAGGTCAGCCGTTTCACCGGACCCTCAAGCATTTTGTTGAGCGGGTCCACGATCGCCATGTCGTCGGGCCGGGCCGCCACCCGCGTCCTGAGGAGCTGGTCGATCGTGTCACCGGTCCACCAGCCCTTGGCGGTGTAGCGGGCGATCCGGTCGGCGGAATGCGTCATCACGACTCCCGTCCGTGGGGTGGTGGCCGCAACACTAGGAAGCGGAAATGAGGCCGTCAACGCCCGGATATTGACGCCTGAATTCGCTTTTCATAGCTTCCAGGGCATGGCCGACATTGTCGTGATGGCGGATGAATCGGGCGAGCCAAACCCGTACCTGCTGGGCGTCTACGCCCCGGTCCAGGACGAGATCACCGCGGACGAGCTCACGGTGATCGGGCGGATCCCCGCTGACCTCAACGGCGTCTACCTCCGCAACGGCCCCAACGCCCGCTTTCCGGTGGCGGGCCGATACCACTGGTTCGACGGCGACGGCATGGTGCACGCCGTGCACTTCGAGAACGGCCGGGCCCGCTACCGCAACCGCTGGGTGCGTACCAGGGCCTTCGAGGCGGAGTCGGCCGCCGGCCGCTCGCTCTGGACCGGCGTGATGGAGAATCCGAAGGGCAATCCCTTCGGCAACGCGCGCGGCCTGCCCTTCAAGGACACGGCCAACACCGATGTGATCTTCCATCGGGGCAGGGTGCTGGCCTCGTGGTATCTGTGCGGCGCGCCGTACAGTCTGGACCCGCTCTCGCTGGAGACCCTCGGCGTCGACACCTTCCTCGACACGCTCAACGGTGACTTCATGGCGCATCCCAAGGTGGACGAGCGCACCGGAGAGCTGTTCTGGTTCGACTACGGGCCGCGCCCGCCGTACCTGCGCTATGGCGTGGTCGGACCCGGCGGCGGCGTCGAGCATTGCGTGGAGCTGGACCTGCCTGGGGCGCGGCTGCCGCACGACATGGCGATCACACGCAACCACGCGATCCTCATGGATCTGCCGCTCTACCAGGACCTCGACGCCGCTCGGCAGGGCCGCCACAAGCTGACCTTCGACCGGGAGCTGCCCGCCCGCTTCGGCGTGCTCCCGCGACGGGGTCAGGCGGACGAGATCCGCTGGTTCGAGGCCAAGCCGTGCTACATCTACCACGTCGTCAACGCCTGGGAAGAGGGCGACGAGATCGTCCTGGACGTCTGCCGGGTCTCACGCCCGACGCCTTCCACGAACGGCTCGCCGCTGGCGCGGATGATCTCCTATCTGAAGCTCGACGCGCGGATGTACCGCTACCGCTTCGACCTGCGGACCGGCCGCACCTCGGAGGAGTACGTGGACGCCGACCACAACACCGAGTTCCCCTCGATCGACACGCGCTCCACCGGCCACCCCACGCGCTACGCCTACAACGTCACCGTGGCCGACGCCGAGACCAACCTCTTCGACGGCTTGGTCCGCTATGACAACGTCACCGGCGCCAAGGAGACCTACTCCTACGGCCCCGGCCGGTACGGCAGCGAGGCGCCCTTCGCCCCCCGCGACGGCTCGACCGGCGAGGACGACGGTTACCTGGTCAGCTTCGTCACCGACGAGCGGGAGGGCCGCTCCGAGGTGCAGATCCTGCACGCCGCCCAGATCTCCGAGGGCCCGATCGCCCGCGTGCTGCTGCCGCGGCGGGTCCCGCTCGGCTTCCACGCCACCTGGGTACGGGCAGAGCAGCTGCCGTGAATCCTTCGCTGACGGTCTCCCTCGGGTTGTGGCAGGATCGGCCCGCGGAGGAGGCCCTGCTGACGGCCCGCGCCGCTGACGAGCTCGGCTATCCGTCGCTCTGGATCGGCGAGATGGCCACGTATGACGCCTTCGCCCTGGCCACCGCCGTCGGGTTGGCCACCACGCGGATCGGTCTCACCATCGGCCCGCTGGCGGTGGCCGTACGCGATCCGATGATGATCGCCATGGGGGCCGCCTCGGTCGCCGCGATGACCGGGCGGCAGGTAGACGTCGCTGTGGGCACCTCCAGCCCGCTCGTCGTGGAGGGCTGGCACGGGCGTTCGCGCGCCCGATCCGCGACCGCGCTGCGAGAAGCCGTCGAGGCGCTCCGGCCGCTGCTGGCCGGCGAGCGCTCCGACTTCACCGGAACGTGCGTGTCGAGCAGCGGCTATCGCCTCCGGTTGCCCGCCCCGCACTCGCGACTGTCGGTCGCGGCCTTCGGGCCGTCGGCCGTCCGGACCGCCGCCCTGGCCGACCGCATGGTGCTCAACCTGATCACGCCGGCCTCGGCCGGACGGCTGGCCGCCCAGTTGCGTGCCGTCAATCCGGCCACGTCCGTGGTCGCCTGGGTCACCGCCGCCGTGGACCCCGACCGCGAGGCCATCGATCGCATCCGGCGGGCTGTGGTCGGGTACTTACCCGCTCCCGGGTACGGCGAGATGTTCGCCGAGGCGGGCTTCGCCGACGTTGTCGCCTTCGCCCGTACCCGGCCACATCCCCGGGAGCTGTTCGCCGCGGTGCCTGACGAGCTGGTCGCCTCGGTTTCGCTGCTCGGCGACGTGGACGCGGTCGGTGCGCGGTTGTCGGCCTATGCGGC
This sequence comes from Nonomuraea sp. NPDC049750, assembly GCF_040659625.1. Classification (NCBI taxonomy): domain Bacteria; kingdom Bacillati; phylum Actinomycetota; class Actinomycetes; order Streptosporangiales; family Streptosporangiaceae; genus Nonomuraea; species Nonomuraea sp. NPDC049750. The sequence goes on along the minus strand of NZ_JBFANB010000013.1, from coordinate 39,842 downwards.
GGCCGGGGTGGAGGAGGTCGCCCTGGTGCCGGTGAGCACGGACCGCGACCCCGGCGGCACGGCCACACTCAAGGGTATGAACCGTTCCTCATATTCGCTATGAGAACCTCAGGTTCTGCTATGGGCTCGTAGTCCGTATTGTGCCGGTGGGACGTGGTCTGGGGCACGGGTTCGGTCTCGTCTTCGGAGGCGGTGGCGAGTGTGGGGTTTCCGGCCAAGCCTTGGGTGCGGAGGCGGGGGCGGCGGATCTCGGTGCGGATGGTGGCGCGGTGCCCGTAGGTGCTTCTTTGGCGTATGGCCTGATCGCGCGTGCCGACATTGGCGCGGTGAGCGAGGGGGCCGGTGTTGGTATCCGGCGGATGCATATCGCTCACATGTTCTATCCAAAGATGCCAACTCTTGGTAGCGTTAAAGTCACACATCGTAGAGATGGGGTGGGCAGGGTGCAGGTTGGGCCGCAGGGTGGACTGCAGATGCGTCGATGCCGCCTGGGAGCCCATCACCTGACGGGGGCGGTGCGTGAGTAAGCTCACCGCGACCGCTCCGTGCACCGCCCACGCCGCCATGGTGGAGAAAACGGGCGAGGTCGTCCCTCAGGCGCTGCTGGCACGGCGGGTGGCTTGGCTGACCGCTCTGGCGCGGGATCTGACCGGCTGCTTGGTCGCGCTCCGGTGGAATCCAGCCGATCTGGATGGGCTGGCTGGCGGGGTGGGGCTGGACGGGCGGGTGTTGCCGTCGAAGGGCTATGGCTGTTCGACGGCTGGGCTGGGGTGTGGGCCCGGAGCCCGGCGTGTACGTCTGCGATCGGGTGTTGCGGTGCGCGCAGGAGCAGGCCGCCCGCCTGTTGCGGCTGGCGCTGCACCGGCGCCGCCTGGTGGAGGCGATCGTAACCACCTGGCCGCACAACCCGGGTGCGCGCACCGACGCCGAATGGGACGCGTTGCGCGCCCTGCTACCCGACGGGGTGACGGCGGCGGAGATCCGTAACCGGACCCGGCAAATCCGCGCCTATCACGACGAGCATGAGGTGTTCCCGGCAGATCTGACCGAACTGGAGGAGCCGCCGAACGTTGCGGCGCAGGTGGTGCTGGCGGCGGCCGACCGGCAACTGCTCACCCTGGAGCGCATCGGCCACCGCGGCGCCCGGCTGCGGGTGCGGCTTCCCCTGGTCGAATCGCCCGCGTCCGCCAGGGACTGGGCCTGGCATGTGCTGCCTGTCGTCTTGCCGCCGACCGTGCCGTCGGAGGCGAGGTTGTGCGCCCCCACCTTGCGGGTGACCGAGGGTCGGGTGCGCGTCGATCTGCCGTTCCAGATCCCGATCGGCTTCGTACCCGCTACCGGTCATGTGATCGGGTGCGGTTTCGACTGGGGCCTCAACGGGCTGCTGACCGGTGTGGTGGGACGTCTTGTGGCCGATGGGCGGGTGATCTCCGGCAGCCGGGTGATCGGCGATGGGCGGCCGCTGCTCTACGATGCGAGCGGTGTGTCGGCCAAGCTGCACCGACTGCGGGCCGAGCGTGAGCACCTGGCCGCCAAGATAAAGCACCAGCAACGACTCCTGGCCGGCATGACTGGCGCCGATCCCCGCTACGCCGCGTTGAGCGCGGCCTGCCAGGTCATCGGTGTCGAACATGAGCGGCTGTGCGCGCGCATCCGCAACCTGAACAAGGCGCTGGCCTGGTCAGCCGCCCGCTGGGCAGTCGACCAGGCCGTGGCCGCCGGGACGACGGTCATCTACCTGGAAGACCTGGCCACCCTGGAAGCACGCGGACGCCGAGGCAGCGCGAACACGCGACTGTCGGGGCAGGTACGCGGGCAGATCGTCGAGGCGATCCGGCATCTGGCGGCCAAGTACGCCATCGCGGTGGTCACGGTCGCGGCGCGTGGCACTTCCCGGTACTGCCCCCGATGCGGGGACGGCACGTCGGTGCTCCGGCATTGCCCGGCCCCCGACCGGCTCGCCGACAAGGGCTGGAGGTGGGCTTACTGCCCGGCCTGCGGCCTGTCCTGTGATCGGGACTGGGCAGCGGCCGAGCGGATCGTCTCCCGCGGCCTGCTCGGCCAGCACGCTACCCGCACCCACCGTTCCACCGGGGTGCGCACCATCCACGCCGTCGTGGAGAGGAATGTCGCCCGCGCCCGCCGAACGCGCAGGCTCACCCGGGCGGCCCGCCGCGCCCGCCGCACCCGAACCGATCTGCACCCCCGCCCGGCAGCACGCGACAGAGCCAAGAGGCGCCCCACCCCGAAACGGCCCACCCGTACCCCGGCCAACTCACGAAACAACTCGATGACGTCCAGCCGTGTGCCCGACCGGCGCACGGTGCCCGCCCCACCGCCCACCGGCGGTGGACAGCGTCCGGCGGGCCATGCACCCAAGCCGGGACGGCACCAGCCGTACCGGACAGGGCATGTCAGGAATTCTCACCATCGGACCGGCTTCCACCACGCCAAAGCCACCCCCGTGCTCATACACATCGAGCACGGGAACAGCCCGGGCCAGGCCACGCCCGTCCGAGTTGCCTGATTCCTTCAGGGAACCACAGGGAATTCAAGACGCTCTGATGACTGCCTATTGAGGGCAAGGAGGTTGGCCGTCCGGCCGAGCCGTCGAAAGGCTCAGGCCCCATGCGGTGTACAGCCTGAACGGCACCGGGGCTATGCAGCCGGCCTTTTCGAAATCGCCCCTATAACGCCAGGCATCGCCGCCATGTTTGCTCCAGAAGTGGATCCTGTCGGTCATGGCGATCGCGTAGTAATCGTCCTCGGCTTCGCTCTGCCCGTATACGGCGCCGTAATATACGGATCCACTCAGCGCTGCCCGCGCACCCGCGTTTTGTGTGACGTCGACGAGACTCTGGCGGGTCTCCCCGTCGAGCTGCAGTGACCAAGCGGTCCCGGGAGCTACTCGTTCCCCGTCTTCCTCGTCCTCTTCGGCGACCTGCTGGGAGGTTGTGGGTGCCGAGGGGACGGCCCTGCCGGCTGGCGCTGACAGGACGAGCACGACAGCGGAAATCGCGACCGCGACCGCGACGATCACTAATCCCGCGACTGCCATGGCCGAGGTCCGCATGACCATTCACTGTATGCCAGAAAGAATTGTCAGTACATTTTTGTGGTGCTGCGCTGGACGGCGGCGGGGGACAGGCGAACGCCGTTGGCCGTGACCCGGTGGCCGCGGGTGTCGGTGACCCGTACGGAGAAGGGGCCCTGGCCCGCGCCGGACTCGGCGATCCAGTAGTTGAAGTTGGCGCGGGCCAGCTTGCGCCAGGTGCCGCCGGTGGACTTCACCTCGACCGAGGTGAGCGGGTTGCCGTGGTCGATGACCAGCAGCGCCAGCCACCACTGCGACGACCCCTCCTTGACGCGGAAGGAGAGCGGTCGGCCGACCTTCGGGTTGGCGACCGGGCGGTAGGTGACGCCCACCAGGCCCTTGGCGGGGTCCGCGACGCGGGCGAAGGCCGTACGGCTCAGGTCGATGTGCCCCGCCTGGCACTCCGGGCACTGGTCGACAACCTTGACCCGGACGGTCCCCTTCGGACCGGTGACGTCCAGGTAGCCGCCGCAGGCAGCGGCGGCGGCGTACTCACTGGGGGAGAGCGCGACATAGAGGTCGCCGGCGGGACGTGACGGATACGAGCAGTTGCCGCCCCCCGATTGGAGCTCATACAAGGTCGCCTGCCCCTTGGCCGCCTGCGCTGGTTGCGCGAGGGCGGGGGCCGGGGCGGAAAGGAGCGAGGTCGCGGCGAGCGCGGCGGTGAGAACGGCGGGTAAGCGTCGCATCCGTGGTGTTCCTCTCATAAGGGGCGGATGTGACAGTAGCGAAAAGAGTGGATCTCAGTACGATAAAGCGCCATATATCGTCGGAGGCTGTCACGTGAACAGCTGGCCGCCGTTGACATCGATGGTCGCGCCCGTGATGGCCTTGGCGTGGTCGGAGGCAAGGTAGAGGACGGCGCGGGCCACGTCCTCCTCCGTGGCGATGCGGCGCAGCGCCATCGCCGAGACGTCCCGCGCGAGGATCTCCTCGAACGTGACACCTTCCGCCGCCGCCCGGGTGCGCATCCAGTCGTCAAGCAGCTCGCTGGCGATCCAACCGGGCGCGACGCAGTTCACGCGTACGCCATGCGGCCCGAGCTCGTCGGCCAGGCAGTGTGACAGCAGGTGCGCGGCGGCCTTGCCCGCGGCGTAGTCGCTGCGCCCCGCGTAGCCCGTACGGGACGACATAGAGGTGATGTTCACGATCGAGCCGGAGCCCTGGGCCACCATGTGCGGCGCGATGAACCGGCAGGCCAGCAGCGTGCCGTAACCGCCGGTCTCGACGGCCCCGCGCCAGGTCTCCAGGTCGTCGACGGACATGTCCAGTACGTTCCTGCGGTGCGAGCCGGGGAAGGCGGCGTTGACCAGCACGTCCACTCGGCCGAACCGCTCGATCACCGTGTCGGCCAGCCGCCGTACGTCGTCGATCCGGGTCACGTCGGCGGGTACGGCCAGCGCGCCCGGCACTTCGTCGGCCGTCTTCGCCACGGTCGCGGCGGTACGGGCGGCCACGACGACCCTGGCGCCCTCCTCGCTCAACAGCCCCGCCAGCGTCCGGCCCAGCCCTGGACCCGCCCCGGTGACGACCGCGATCTTGCCCTCCAGCAGCACGGGTCGACTCTACCAAGCGTTTGCTCGTTGCCTGCCGTATTTACACCATGGACAACATTTCGTCAGCCGGTTAAGTTCGCTGCGAGATGACAACGATGTCAGTCCCGGTCCCTCCAGTAAGGAGCAGCGATCGCTGATGGTGTCACGACGTACTTTCCTGTGGGCCAATGGCGTGGTCCTCGCGGCCGGCGGCCTCGGAATCACCCTCCCCAGCCCGGCCGCCGCCACAACTCGAGTCCCCCTTCTGCCGAACTTCGGCCGTCCCACCCGGCTCGATGTCGCCGACGTCAGCACACTCCACGGAAACGACCAGCTGCTGCTGACCACCCTCCAGGGAATCGTCAACCGGCGGCAGCCGCGTCTCTACTTCAACTACGACAGCGCCAATTACGACCTGCGCTGGCTGTCCAGCACCGGCGCCGCCGTAACGCGCCATGACCAGCCGCTCGACCTCGTCGCCCGCTACAAGAACGAGGTACGCGGAGCGATCGTGCACGACCCCGCGGTGCCCGATTCCGTGAATGTCGCCACCACGCTGGCCGGGCTGGAGAACGCCGTCGCTGCCACCGCCGAGCAGGCGAGCCAGTACGGCCTCAGAATCATCACCGACCTGCGCGGCCGTTTCAAAGCCGACGACATTCTGGGGACGTACCGATGGCAGCTCGACCACCTTTTCCCCCGCTGCACGCACGCGCTGCTCACCGGACTTCCGCCGACCAGGACGGTACGCGTGGACGGCGTTCAGTGGCGCGAGATCGCCCGCGAGAGCGAGCGCGTCCGTGACTCCTCCAACAGGGCGGTCCGCACCTTCGACCTGAGCCAGGAGCTTTCCGGCCAGGACGGCGTGTATCTGCGTTTCCAGGATTCCCTCGGCGACGACGGCTGGGGCGCCTCGGTCGGCTCGGTGAAAGTGAAGGCCGACGGCAAGGAGATCGTGTCCTTCATCCCGGGTACGGAGGCCGAGGCCCCGTACCTGTTCGACGGCCTCAATTCTTCCATCGGCGGCGACGCCAACCGTTTCTCCGACGGCGGCGGCTACTTCATCTACCGATTCGTCGCACCGGCCGGGACCCAGCAACTCCTGGTCGAGGTCGACCTGTGGAACCAATACCTGGTCACGGCCGCCACCACCGCGCCCACCCGGGTGGAGCCCTTCCCGTATTTCCGCGACTACGCGGCGGCGATGCGCGCGATGGTGTTCTGGCTGCCGCCCTCGGGGGAGGCGGGCAAGTTACTCGACGAGATTCTCAGCAAGGTGAAGCCCACCACCCCTTACGCGGGCTGGTTCTCCAATGACGTGGCGGGCGAATGGGGCGGCGTGGACCGCACCTCGCAGCACGCCGTCGAAGTGGTCCCCGCCGACTACTACATGAACGCCACCGTGCACGCGGGCGTCGCCGCGAAGGTCTCCGATCGCGTACGACCGAGACCGGCGGCCACGTTACGCAACCGCGTCTACCTCACCCTCACATTCGGCGAGGGCGACAACATCCAGTACTGCCAGCGCAGAATGCGCGAACTCTGGGACGACCCGAAACGCGGCGCCGTGCCGGTGAACTGGACCGTCAGCCCCCTGCTGGCCGACATCGGCCCCGCGCTCCTGGCGTACTACCAGCGCACGGCCACCGCCAACGACCTGCTGATCTCGGGCCCCTCAGGTGCCGGCTACACATACCCGGGATCCTGGCCGGCCAAGGACCTGGACGCCTACACCGAACTCAGCGGCCGCTTCCTGCGCGACACCGGCATGGACCTGGTCTACGCCTACAACTATCGCAACCCGGAGAACACCGGCTGGGTGGCGTTCGACGAGCGCATCGCCGGCTCGTACCGAAAGAACACCCCGGTGCGCGGCATCATCCAATCCTGGGAAAGCGGCGACCTGCGGATCCGCCCGGCCGGCATCCCGCTGATCGGCAATTTCTCCCCCCAGGGAAAGGCCCAGGAATATCGCGACACGCTGCTGAAGCACATCGAGGGCTGGGACGGGAAATCACCGCTGTTCATCGCGGGCGCGATCAACGCCTGGAACTGGGCGCCGGCCGACGTCGCCGAGCTCGGCACCCTGCTCACCGACCCCTTTGAGATCGTCCGCGGCGACACGTTCTTCAAACTGCTGAACGACGACTTCTAACGACGCGGCGCCGCCTCGCGGGGGCCGTTTAGGATACGACTGTATCCATTCGGGAGATGAGGTCACCATGCGCATTCCAGACCGGCCATCCGCCTTTGCCAGCGACTCTGCCCGTGACAAGTACTACGCCGCTTACGACCGGATGCTCGGCGAGCTGTGGCCGGTGCCGGTAGACGCCATCGATGTGGAGACCCGTGCCGGCAGCGTGCGGATCCACCGGGCCGGGCCCGCCACGGGAAACCCCATCGTCCTCGTGGCCGGCTCCGGCGGGAACGCACTGGCCTGGTACCGCTACATAGAACCGCTGGCACGCATGCGTCCGGTCTTTGCCGTCGACCCGCTCGGCGAGCCCGGCCGCTCGGTCCAGAGGCACCCGCTCGCGACCGGTGCCGAGGTCGGCGGCTGGCTCACCGACGTTCTGGTCGCGACCGGTGCTGAGCGCGCACATGTGGTGGGTGCCTCTTACGGTGGCTGGATCGCGGTGGAACAGCAGCTCGGCGGGGGCGGCCGGGTCGCGGCGCTGACCCTGGTGGACCCGGCCGGCTTCGCGCCGATGACCGGGCGGTTTCTCCGGTGGCTCATCGTCGGCGGTATGGCCGCCCTGCTTCCTCGTGCGCCGCGACATCGTGTCGCTGACGCGGTGGGCAACGGCACGCTACGCGAGGACGCGCTGATGAAGCTGGTGGCGGCCGGCCGGTCTTTCCGCCGGCGCCTGCCCATCCCGCCCGTCTACACCGATGAGCAGGTGCGCGAGCTGTCCGTGCCCATACAGGTGCTGCTGGGCGCCCGCAGCGCGATGCACGACGCGCAGGCGATGGCCGCGCGGCTGGCCGAGGTCGCGCCGTCGTGGCGGGTGGAGATCGTGCCCGGCACCGGACACGCGCTGCCCGTCGAAGCTCCGGACCTGGTCGTCGAGCGGATTCTTGCTTTTCCCGGCCAGGTACGGCTCGGCATCGCGACATCGAAGCACAGCTAGGAAATCGACATGCCCAAACAGGTAGACCATGATGCGCGACGGCGCCAGTTGACCGAGGCGCTGCTGCGCATCGCCGGCACCCGTGGCTTGCAGGCAGTGTCGATGCGTGAGATCGCCGCCGAAGCCGGGGTTTCGCTGCGCGTCGTCCAGTACTACTTCACCAACAAGCAGGCCCTGCTCGAGTCCGGCCTCACCGAGTTGGGTGCCCGCATGGACCGCCGGGTCAAGCAGCGGGCCACCGCTGCCGCGGGCGAGCTGACACCGCGAGGCGTTTTCGACGCGGTCCTCGGCGCGGCTCTGCCCTCCGACGAGCAGAGCCGCCTGGACTCCATGGCCTGGACCGCGTATTACACGGCCGCCCTCACTGACCCGGCGCTCGCCGCGGTCGGGGTCACCCTGCCCAACGCACTGGAGAACTTCCTCACCGTACGGTTGACCGCCGCGCAGCAGGCAGGGGAGATCACCCCCGATCGTGACCCGCGTACCGAAGTCGCCGGCCTGCTGGCCCTCGTCAACGGCTTGACCTCCAGCGTCCTCAGCGGGCAGCGCAGCCGCGAGGCCGCCATCGAGATCATCGGCTACCACTTGGACCGCCTGTTCGGGCCGACAGCGGCTTGACCTAGCGGATCCCCCTTTGACGCATACGTTGTGTGCCGCAGTTGCCGAAGCTCGTCGAACCGCCGGTGGCCTGGACACTGGAAGCTGACGACTTTTCGTTGACGCGTAGGTTGCTGACATACCCATTGAAGGCGACGCAGACATCCTTGGCCTGCGCTTTCACCGGACCCGCGTAGTACTTGTAGGCGTCCTCTTCCTCGAACTTGTCTGCGGCGCTGCTGCCGGGGACCTTGACGAACAGGGTCGCCCTGGTCAGGGTGGGCTGCCCCACGAAACTCGACTTGATGGTGACGACGCAGTTCTCCCCGGTACGCGCGTTGTAGAGCAGGTAGACATAGCCCCGGACGATGCGCCCCTGGTCGGTCACCGTCTGGGTGCCGCCCACCACCTTCCCGAAGCCGCTGCCGCACACCCGCTCAGGCGTGTACCCGCTCTCCGCGGTGGAGGCAGAGGCCGGCAACGCGCTGAGGGCGGTCGCGAGCAGGGCCGCTGCGGCGAATCGTGCCGTGAGCCTGCTCATCTGCTCGTTGTCGATGAAGCTCATGCTCAGTATCTCCTTGGGTACGGTCGGCCGGAATCCTTGGCAAAAGGTGCGGTATTTCGGAGGCTGGCGGACGCGGCAGTTGTCCGGAACCGGTTCGGCGTGAAATCGCTGGTGAAGTCCGGACAATGAGTTGTCCGCGGACAATCGTTCTGTTCAACTGATCATCAGAGAGGGAGGGGAGCGGGAGGGAGGCGACCGCGATGAGCGGCCGGGTGGGCAGGCCCCAGGGCAGGCCGAGAGGGAGCACGGAGCAGGCGAACGCGCTGGCGCAGTTCCTGCTGACGCTGACCAGCGGGATGACCGTCCGCGAGCTCGCCGGGCGCTACCACGTGGGCAAGACGCTCTGGGGCGAGTACCGCTCTGGCCAGAAGATCATCCCGCTGGAACTGCTGCGCCGGCTGGTAGAGGACCGCACACCGGACGAACGCACCCGCCAGGCACGCATGGAGACGGCCGCGCGGCTGCACCAGGCGGCCCTTGAGGGACCACTCCAGACGCCCGCTCCAGCGGCCTCGCCGTCGATCACCGGACCCTCGGCGGCGCCAGAGCCCGCAAACGCCCCGGAGCCCATAAAGGCCCCAGAGCGCTCACGCCCCCTGACACGCAACATGCTCAACAGCGGTGGAGCCGGAATCGTGGTCCTCGCGGTGCTCATGCTGCTGCTCGGATTAGCCCCGGCGAGCAGCATGGACACCGCCGCGAGCGCGCCGGGCACCCTTGAGGCCGGCGACGCCCCGACGGCCGCGCCGCTCACGGGGACCGGCGTGTTCGCCATCGGACCAGGTGGCCGTGGCATCTTCCAATGGGACGCGACCCGGTGGACCAGGATCGGCGCCGCCGCGAAGCAGCTCTGGTCCGGGCCCGCGGGCCTGTTCGCGACCGGGATGGACAACCTGCTCTACGCGTACGGCGGGCGTCCCGGTTTCTGGTTCCCCATCGGCGAACCAGGCGGCGACCTCGCGGTCAGCGGCACACATGTCTACCGGCTGGCCGCGGACCGTCAGGCCGTACACATCTGGGACGGACACGGCACGTCATGGACCCAGATAGGCGGCCCGGCGGCGCGGTTGTACGGCGGTGAGCCGGGCCTGTTCGCGACCGACCCGAACGACGGCCGGATCTTCACCTACCTGGGCCGCCCCGGCCAATGGGATTTCGTCGGGACGGCGGGCGCGGCGTTCGCACTCACCGACCGGCACCTGTACGGCCTCACCCCGGAACGGACCACGGTCAACCGCCGGCTCGCGGGAGCGCGACCACTCTGGGCCTACGCGGCGGGCCCGGCCGACGACCTGTACGGAGGCGCCGCCGGCCTCTTCTCCACCGATCCGTCGCGCGAGCGGCTGCGGGTCCTCACTGAGCCGGGGACCGACGCCAAGAACCAGAACTGGCAGGACATCGGCCCAGCGGGCGCGGAGGTGCGGGTCGGCCGGCAGGAGGTGTACGTCCTGACCCAAGACCGCTCGGAGATCCTCCGCTGGTCCCGCGACACCGGCGCCTGGCGCCGCATCGGCGGACCCGCCCGAACTATGACGGTGTGGGCAGCACAGGATGACCTGGGCGCGGGCCGCACCGGCAATCCGTGAAGCCAGACGATCGCGATGGCAGATCCGTCGGCATGGCCCACGACAGCGCGGTGTTCATACCGCTGCTACCAGGGACAGGTGCCGAAGGTGACCATGTCGATGTTGCCCTTTATGGCGCCCCAGACCTTCTTCTTGCCTTTCACCCCGGGCTTGACTCCGATATTCGTGCACGAAGTGACGTGTGTGACGGAGTCCGTCGTCCACACCTTGATGCGGTTCTTTTCCCTGCAATGATTGTTGAAGTAGAAGGTGGTGGACTCCATTCCAGGAGACCAGGAGATGTTGAACCTCTTCCCCTTGGGCTTGTCGCACTTGTGGGACTTCTCGCGAGCGGCCACCTGAGACGCGTTCGTGGCGGTGGTCGTCTCGCTCGGAGCCGAGGAGGAGGCGCTGGCGGGGCTCGTCGTGATGAGGCCCGCGGCGACTGCCACGGCGGCTGTCACACCGGTGACGCGGCGCATAGGCGATATTCCTTTCGTATTCTCAGTCATTCGTGGGGCGTTGAGAGACTCACGGCCAGTACGGGCACTTGCCGAAGTCCACCTTCATGAGGTTCTGGTAGTAGATTCTGTGCAGCTTCTTCCTCCCCTTGGTTCCAGGATTGACGGTGATGGCCTTACATTTCATGCCGAGCGAGGCGTACCACACCCTGATGCGGTTCTTTTCCTTGCAGTGGTTGTTGAAGTAGAAGGTGGTGGACGAGGGCCCGTCACGCCAGGAGATGTTGAACGTGTTTCCCGTCGGCTTGGCGCACTTGCGGGACTTCCGGTGAATGCCCAGCGCGGACGCGTTCGTGGGTGGGGCGGTAATAGCCGAGTCCGAGGCCGAGGCGGCGGCGGATGGCGTCGCGATGAGGCCCGCGGTGATGGTCACGGCTGCGGTCACGCCGATGGTGCGGCGCATGGAGATGGTCCTTTCGTCGATTCCATGGAGCATCGAGCGACCTGGCGAGTTCGAGGACGCTCTTGATGTAGATCAGCGGGTGTGCGGCCAAGGGCGGCCGTGGGCACGGTGGAGCCTGGTGGTCCACGCCGTCTTCGGGTCGCGCGCCTCCATGCGGCGGGCGATGGCGATCAATGTGCCGATACCGGAAATGATCACGCCCGTACCCTGTGATCTCCTGCGAAGCGGTTCGGGACCACTCGGCGAGCGCGTCGGAACGGTCAACGCCTTTCGGCGGCCCGCCGGTCTCGCGAAGTCGTCGATCTACCCATCCGCGACGGCCGATCACCGACAGGCGAGAGATTTCCTGACGCCGCCGGCCATCTCACTGTGAGACGTGGTCGGCTGGTCGTAAGTCGCCGTGCGATGGGTCTGTTCATGATCAGGCGGCGGGCCTGCTCGTCGTCCGATCGCGTTGCCCGGCCCGCTTCCCCGCCTTGGGCGTTCGCATGTAGCCAACAGCCTCACCCTTACACGCCGCGGGTGTCTGCGCAAAATTACCCACAACCCCCGCCGATTCGCTCAGACGATGCTGCCGCTCCTAACCGCGGCCGACCTCCAGGGCGGGGCACCACAGCGCCTGTTCCCGGGCGCCGACCCGGCCGCAGAACCCCACCTGCGACGGCTGGCCGAGCCCATCCACGTGCTGGACGGAGATGAGCTTGTCCAGCGGAACCTGACGATCGACGTCGCCGCCAAAGTCGATCATGCCGCTCTCCCCGTCGAGCGCCTTGTCGCCGTGCACGCCGCTGATGGCGTGCCAGACAGCCGCCGAGGTCAGGGGCATGCCAGGAGCCTCCTCCCGCAGCTGTTTGACGGCGTTGACGTAGAGCCTGACGGCGTCGAAGGCGAGTGACGCGTGACCGTCCAGCGAGGAGCTCGCCACCTGGCCGCATTCGTCGGGGGCCCGTTACCTGGTCGACGGCGTACGCTCGGCCGGGCAGGGCGGCTTTTACCGAGCGTACGGCGAGATCAGGCGCCTGCTCTGACCCCCGTCCTTGAGTTCGCTACCGCCGTCACGCGTGCATCGGCCGCTCCCCGTGCTCACCGGCGCCGTCCGCGCGGGCCGGGAGAAGCACAGCGGTGACGATCACGGCCACGGACAGCACCGCGCCGATGATGAAGGCCAGCCGCATGCCGTCGAGGGTGGCGAGCACCTGCGTGACTCCCTCGGATCTCAGGCTTTCGGCTCGCGCGCTCATCACGGTGACCACGAGCGCGGTGCCGATGGCCGCGGAGACCTGCTGCAGCGTGCTCAGTATGGAGCTGGCGTGGGAGTAGAGCGGCGGGGGAACCGCGCCGAGCCCGATGGTGAACACCGGGGTGAAGGTCGCGGCCAGGCCCACCATCAGCAGCGCGTGCAGGCCGAGGAGCTGCCAGAACGGCATGGTCATCGTGATCTGGGTGAAGCCGGCGAGCGCGAGCGTGATGCCGATCGCGCCGGGGACGACCAGAACCCGGCCGCCGTACTTGTCGAACAGGCGGCCGACGATCGGACCGAGCAGCCCCATCGCGAGGCCGCCCGGCATCACGAGGAGCCCGGTCTGCAGGGGGGTGAGCAAGCGGATGTTCTGCAGGTACAGCGGCAGCAGGATCATCGAGCCGAGCATCGCCATGAAGGCCACGGACATCATGATCAGCGCGACCGTGTAGGTGCGGTGGCGCAGGGTACGCAGGTCCAGCAGCGGCGTGCCGCGCTTCTGCAACGACAGCTGGCGCACGACGAAGACGGCGATGGCGAGCAGGCCGGCCGCCACGATCGCGGCGGCGACGCCGACGTCACCACCCTCGAACCGACTGAGCCCGAAGACAAGCCCGCCGAAGCCGGCCGCCGCGGTCACGACGCTCAACCAGTCGATGGTGCTGAACTCGGTCTCTCCGACGTTCTTGAGCTGCTTCAGGCCACCCCAAGTGATCAAGGCGGCGATGGGCAGCACCACGGCGAACAGCAGCCGCCAGGACCCGAATTGCAGGATCACCCCAGAGACCGCCGGACCCATCGCCGGCGCGACGGAGATGGCCAGGGTGACGTTCCCCATGACCCGGCCCCGCTCCTCCTCGGGCACCACCTGCATCAACGTGGTCATCAGCAGCGGCATCATCACCGCGGTCCCGGACGCCTGGATGATGCGGGCGCCGAGCAGCACCTCGAACGACGGCGCGACGGCGGCCAACGCCGTGCCGGCCAGAAACAGGCCCATAGCGGTGGTGTACGCACTGCGTGTGGACACCCGCTGCAGGAACCATCCGGTGATCGGGATCACCGCGGCCATGGTCAGCATGAAGGCGGTCGAGAGCCACTGCGCGGTCTGCTCGGTGATGTGCAGCGCGTCGATCAACCGAGGGATCGCATTGATCATGATCGTCTCGTTGAGAATCACCACGAAGGTGGCGAGCACCAGCAGCCGGATCACGGCCGGGGTGCGACCCGAAACGGCGGTCGCGGTTTTGGCGGGTGAGTCGAGCTCTGGGCTGAACACGGCACCTCTATCTGGGTTGTCGGACATGATGTGGTCATCGGGCTCACACGATGTTGTGGTCACGCAAAGACTGACCGGCACCACCGACAAAACTCATCGCCCCCGCCCCAGCATTCCGGTGAGTGATGCGAAATGTCACCCGGTTTTCACTGGCGGCCGATGACGATCTCCAGATCGTGGTCAGTGTGACGTCAAGCCGCTCAGCAGCCGACGTCGGTTCCCTGGGCGCTCACCGCTCCGGGGCCGACCGGCCGTAGAGCATCGCGGTCCAGGCATTGGTGAGGACGTCGATGAGAACCTCCTCGTTGTCGAAGGGCGGCACCCCGGCCGCGGCGAGGTAGTAGAGGCGTTCTCCCAGCCAGGTCAGTGAGGCGGCCACGGCGCGTACATCGGCGTCGCCGAGCTGCCGGAGCGCCTCCGGGTCGGATCGGATGCGGGCTGCGGCGGCCTCGGTGAACAGGTCCATCTGTTCAAGCCACAGGGCCCGCAGGCCCTCGTCGGAGCCCCAGCTCTCCACGATCGCCATGAGGACGCCCGCGTTGGCGCGCCACAGCCGGGCGCCGTCGCTCACCCCGGCCCGGAGCGCGGCCGCCGGGTCCTGCTGCCCGTCGATCCAGGGCTGCGCCGCCTGCTGCCCCTGCGTCACGGCTGCGCGCACCAGCTCGCCGAGTACGGCCTGCTTGCTCGGGAAGTAGAAGTAGAAGCTGGCCCGGGAGACCTCGGCGGCGGTCAGGATGTCGGCCACGCTCAGGGCGTCGAAGCGCCGCTCGCTCAGCAGCTCGCGCGTCGCCGACATGATGCGCTCCCGAAGCTCCGCGGCGGCCGGCGCGGCTCCAGATCGGCGGGCGGAGTGTGCGGTGCGCTTGGCGGACATGCGACCCAGCTTATGACCGCCTTGTACGGACGATGCGTCTAGACGGCATGTCCAGACACTGTGTATGGTCCCGGTTATGGCACACATAGCAATCCACCTGGTCGTCACCGACCCCGACCACGCCGCAGCCTGGTACGCCGAGGCTCTGGGCGCGCGCGAGACCAATCGCATCACTCTTCCCGGCGGCCGCACGCTGACCGTCGACCTCCTGATCGGCGACACCGTCCTCGCGGTAGCCGCGGAGATGCCCGCGCTGGGCATGCGTTCCCCGGCCGCCCTCGGTGGCACCTCCGCCGCCTTTCACCTTCCTGTCTCGGATGTCGACGCGGCCTGGGCACGAGCGCTGAAGGCGGGAGCCACGGTCTTCGAGCCGGTGCACGACGCCTTCTGGGGTGAGCGCACCGGCCAGGTGCTCGACCCGTTCGGGCATCGCTGGGCGCTGGACCAGCACATCCGGGACGTGCCGCACGACGAGATCACCTCCCGTGCCGCGGAGCTGTTCAGCGGATCGGCGACGGCGTGAGGTACCGCACGCTGGGCGCGAGCGGTCTGCGGGTCTCCGAGCTGATCCTGGGCGCCATGACCTTCGGCGAGCAGGGAGGCGTCGGCGCGCCTTTGCCGGAGTGCCGGCGAATGCTCGACCTGTACGCCGAAGCCGGCGGCAACATGATCGACACCGCCGTCAACTACCGCGACGGGGCGAGCGAGCAGATACTCGGCGAGCTGCTGGAGGGCCGGCGCGAGTCGTTCGTGCTCGGCACGAAGTACACCGTCTCACGCGACCGCGCCGACCCCAACGCGGCCGGGAACCATCGCAAGAACCTGCGGGCGTCGCTGGAGACCAGCCTGCGCCGGCTGCGCACGGACTATGTGGACGTCTTCTGGGTGCACATGTGGGACCGCGCCACGCCGATCGAGGAGACCATGCGTGCGCTGGACGACGCGGTCCGGGCGGGCAAAGTGCTGTACGTGGGGATCTCCGACGCCCCCGCCTGGATCGTGTCCCGGGCGAACACTCTGGCGCAGTGGCACGGCTGGAGTCCGTTCATCGGTCTCCAGGTGCCGTACAACCTGCTCCAGCGTGACATCGAACGCGAGCTGCTGCCCATGGCCGAGTCGCTCGGACTGGGCGTCACCGCGTGGAGCCCGCTGGGCGGCGGCGTGCTGTCCGGCAAGTACACCCGCCCCGATGGACCCGCGACCGGTGGCCGGCTCAGCGCCGAATCGCTCTCGGCTCGTGACCACGCCGTCGCCCGCGTGGTGCAGGACGTCGCCGACGACCTCGGTGCCACGCCCTCGCAGGTGGCCATCGCCTGGACGGCGAGCCGCTCCCACGCCGTCCACCCCATCGTCGGGGCGCGCAGCACCGACCAACTCCGCGACAACCTCGCCGCCGCCGACCTCACCCTGCCGCCCGAAAGCATCGACAGTCTGGAACAGGCCACCGGCTTCGCGCTGGGATTCCCGGGGGACTTCATCGACCAGACGTCCTCATGGGTCTTCGGCTCGGCGCTCGTCGGCCCCCGCTGACAAACGCGCTCGCGGTTCTGGAGCCTGCGGGCGCCATGAGCGCCAGGGGGTGAGCTGGGCCTTTGTCCGCATGACGGCGCCACTCTGGCCGGTAGGTTGAACGACCATTAGCCTGTGCGGTGATGAGCGTTGAAGGGCTGCTCGCAGGCGACCCGAAGCACGTCGGACGCTACGCGTTGACGGGACGGCTCGGGGCCGGCGGCCAAGGCATCGTCTACCTGGCCAGCGCGCCAGACGGCGCCCAGGTGGCGTTGAAGGTGATCAACGCCGAGGTGGGTTCCGATGCCCGCCGCCTGTTCGAGCGCGAGTTCGCCATTCTGCGGCGCGTCTCCAGCTTCTGTACGGCGCAGGTCCTCGACGCCGATGTGACGGCCGACCCGCCGTACATCGTCAGCGAGTACGTCGCCGGCCAATCCCTGCACGCCTTCGTCGCCGAACACGGGCCTCTCGCCGGAGCCGAGCTCGACCGGCTCGCGGTGGCGACGGCCACGGCCCTCATCGCGATTCACCGGGCGGGTATCGTCCATCGCGACTTCAAACCGCAGAACGTCCTCCTGGGGCGCGACGGTCCACGCGTCATCGACTTCGGCATCGCCCGCGTACTCCAGGACGGTGCCGCCCTCGCCAGCGCCCAAGTGGGCACTCCCCGCTACATGGCCCCCGAGCAGATCCGGGGCGAGGAGTTCGGCCCGGCCGCCGACATCTTCGCCTGGGGCGCCACCATGGTGTACGCCGCCACCGGCCGCTCCCCGTTCGAGGCCGGCTCGCTGCCCGCCGTCCTGTATCGCGTGCTCAACGAGCCGCCCGACCTCGGCTCCCTGCCAGGTCATCTCCGCCCTCTGGTAGGACGCTGCCTCTCCAAGGAGCCCACCGACCGTCCCACGGCAGCCGAACTCCCGCTGTCCATCATGGATCTCGGCGTCGGCTCCCCAGCCGAGCCGCGTCCTGCCGTACGAAAACCAACGAGACGGGCGCGGCGCACGATATTAGCGTCGAGCGCGATCGCCACGGCCCTCATCCTGGCGGGCGGCGCGCTCTGGTGGGCGAGAACAAACGAGACAACGACGACGGTCACGGAGCCCGCGACGGTCACGAAGTCCGCGACGACCAACGAGCCTCCGGGATACTCCCAAGCCGCGGCAGGGGCGGCACGAACGGCCTTCGAGGCCTGGTACAGCCTCGACTACACCGACTACGACGCCGGCGAGCGCCGTACGCTGGCACTGCTCTCCGGGACGGCGGCGCAGGACTACCAGCATCTGGTCGCCAACTCCAAGAACGCGGTGGTAGCCGCGAAGGCGAAGCAGACGGCGCGGGCGACCGCCGTGGGCATCGTGTGGGCGTCGCCGCAGCGGGTGTCGGTCATCGTCACCGGACTCAGCGCCATCACCCGCAACGGAACCCCGACGAAGTCGGAGGATCCGCTGCTGTTCGCCGAGATGGTCCCCTCAGGCGCGGGCTGGAAGATGGACTACGCGCGAACCACACCGTCCGGCTCTCCGGCTCCGGCCGACGCCGCTTGGCCCACCGCGCAGGTACGGCAGATGGTCACCGACGCCGCCCACTGCCAGACCGAGGCGTTCATCAATGGGCCCCGCCTGGAAGAGCGTCCGGACTTCTTCGATCGTTGCACCACGGGACGGGCCGAGCAGTGGTGGCGAGAGCTGGCCGCGGTCCCCGACGCTCAGGTTCCCGCCTGGTGGACCTGGCAATACCGGGAGATCGGTACGGCCTTCGAACGCTTCGACGGGCCCGACGTCGCGACCTTGATCCACCTCGGCGACTCGGCCAAGGCCCCTGACCACGAGGTGGTGGCGTACCGGCTGTACCTGCGCCGGGTCGACGGGCGATGGAAGCTGGAGGACGTCACTTCGCCGAAGGACAATCGATCCATGTTCGAGCGGCGTACCAAATGAGCCTGCCCCTCCGCCCAGGCGACCCGGAACGCATCGGACGCTACCGGGTGCTCGGCCGACTCGGCGCGGGCGGCCAGGGCGTCGTCTTCCTCGCCACGGGGGCCGACGGACGGCAGGTCGCCGTGAAAGCGCTGCCCCGGATCTCCGACGAGGCCGCCCGGCATCGCATGGCGGCCGAGCTGGACCTGCTGCGCAGGGTCTCCGGGTTCTGTACGGCCCAGGTGCTCGACGCCGATCTGACCGCCGACCCGCCGCACATCGTCACCGAGTACGTCCCCGGCCCATCTCTGGCCGAACTCGTCCGGCAGGAGGGCCCCCTGCGCGGCGGAGCACTGGAACGACTGGCCGTCGCCACCGCCACCGCGCTGACCGCGATCCATCGCGCGGGCGTCGCCCACCTGGACCTGTCCCCCCGCAACGTGATCATCGGCCCGGACGGCCCCCGCGTCGTCGACTTCGGCCTAGCCCGCGCCGTCGGCGGCCCCACCACGAACGCCCTCATCACCGGCACGCCCGCCTTCATCGCGCCCGAACAGCTGGCCGGACATCCACCGGCTCCCAGCGCCGACGTCTTCTCATGGGCCGCGACGCTCGCCTATGCCGCGACAGGCCGTCCTCCTTTCGGTGACGACGCGGTGCCGACCGTCGTCTACCGCGTACTCCACCAGGAACCCGACCTGGGCCCGGACACGGAACTGGACGGCTTCCTGCGCGCGATCCTCCAGACATGCCTGGCCAAGGACCCAGCCCTCCGCCCGTCAGCCCAGGACCTCCTCTATCACCTTGTCGACCGCACCCCACTGAAGCCTGCCCAGGTACCGGCGCCGGTCCGGGCGCGTGGCTGGAGGCGGGGATGGATCGTCGCTGTGGCGGCAGCCGTACTGCTCGCTGGTGGACTCGGTGCGGCGATATGGAGAGGATTGCCCGCCGACGTTGGCAGACCGGCGAGCCTGGGGAAGAGCGATGGTGTCCTTGCACCGCCACCGCTCTACGCCCTGGAGGCCGGGGCAACGGCCCGGACCGCCTACACGATCATCAACAGCTTCGACTACAAGACGCTCGACAAGGACTTCCGGGCAGTGGATGACGCGACCACGGGACGTGCGGGCGTGGAGTACACCGGCCGCCTCCAGGACCAGGCGCGACAGATCCGCGACGAGAAGATCGTGCAGCGGGCGGTGGCATCTGAGAGCGGAATCGTCGCCGCGCGGGCTGACCGGGTCGTCGTATTGGTCTGGGGCCAGATCAACACGACCAAGGGTTCCACCTCCGACTACCATCTCGGCGGCGTGGTCATGGAGATGCGCAGCGTCGGAACCGTGTGGAAGCTGGACCACGTCTGGCCGCCGAGCCCGCAGCCGGATTCGGCCGAGATGACGACGGGGGAGTGGCCGTCCGGCCGGACGACGACGCTGCTTTCGGCCCCGTCGGGCAACGGTACGCGCGCCATCGCCCTGGAAGCGCTCACCGCGGCAGGCGCACGGGTGTTCCGCCTCGGCACGGACGGGACCGTGTCCAGGCTCAACCTGGTCCCCGACGGCAGCTCTTTCCGGGTCGAGAGCAGCCGGGAGCTTGGCGCGTCCTGAGCCGTTGCTTTTAGCGGGGCTTATGAACGTAAGTGGTGTCGGTGCCGAGGAGGGTGCCGTCGGCGCTGGTCGGCGCGATCTCCGGCACAGGGACGCCGTGCTGGTCGACAAGGGTGGAGCGGGTCTCGCCGGGGGCGAAGGCGTGGCGTTCTCCCCACTGCCGCAGGGTGAGGATGACCGGGAAGAGGTCGCGGCCGACGTCGGTGAGCACGTATTCCTGGCGGCGGCCCGATGGCGCGGTGCGCTGGGCGAGGAGCCCGTGAGCGATGAGCTTGCGGAGGCGGTCGGTGAGGATATTGCGGGCGATGCCGGTCCGCCGCTGGAACTCGGTGAACGATCGTGCCCCGTCCATCGCGTCGCGGATGACGAGCAGGCTCCACCTGTCGCCGACGAGGTCGAGCGTGCGGGCGACGGGGCACTCGGGGTCGGTCCAGTCCGTGTTCGGCACGGCATCTCCCAATCGGTTGCGAATTGAAACCATTATGCCGTACGGTCAAATTGGTTGCAATCTGCTACTGATTGGGTTTGGGGTGCGATGGACATGTGGCGGCGGTTGCTGCTCGCGGTGGTGTGTGGTGTCGCGGTGGCGAGCATCTATGCCGCGCAGCCGGTTCTGGAGCCGATGGGACGCGATCTCGGTGTGTCGGCGGAGCTCACTGGGTGGATCGTCGCGGTCGGCCAGTTCGGTTATCTGGCAGGGCTGGTGCTGCTGGTGCCGCTTGGCGATGTGGTCGACAGACGCCGACTCATCGCCGCGCACCTGGCGCTCACCGCAGTGGGCATGATCCTGACGGCCTCGGCGTCAGCCGCATGGGTGGCGTTCCTGGGGCTGGCGATGGCTGGGGTGTTCGCGGTCGTGGTGCAGACCACGGTGGCCTACGCCGCTTCGGTCTCGCCGCCTGCCGAACGCGGACGGAACATCGGCGTCGTGACCTTGGGCGTTGTGGTCGGCATCCTGGGCGCGCGGGTCGTCACCGGCACGCTCGCCGAGGTGTGGGGCTGGCGGAGTGTCTATGCCCTGCTCGCGGTGCTGTCACTCGGGCTGGCGGCCGTCGTCCTCGCCGTACTGCCGTCAGAGGAGCGCCCCAACCGACCTACGGGGTACGGACGGGCCGTCGTCTCACTCGGCGGACTGTTCGGGCAGCGGGTCTTCCTGACGCGCGGGCTCATCGCGTTCTTCTTGTTCGCATCGTTCGGAACCCTGTGGAGCGGACTGTCCCTGCCGCTGGCGGACCCGCCATGGCAGCTGAGTGAGAGCCAGATCGGACTGTTCGGCATCGCCGGACTCGCCGGCGCACTCGGTGCGGCACGCGCGGGACGGTGGGCGGATGCGGGACGGGCGGCCCCGGTCACTGGTCTCGCGCTGACCCTGCTCATCCTCTCGTGGGCGGCGATCGCGCGGCTGCCGTGGTCGTTGTGGCTCCTCATCGTCGGAATCGTGGTTCTCGACTTCGCGGTCCAGGCCGTACATGTGAGCAACCAGCACCTGCTCGCCGCCGCGCATCCGGAGCGCACCAGCAGCGTCATCGGCGGCTACATGGTCTTCTACTCGCTCGGCTCCGCCCTCGGTGCGGCCGCGACCACCGCCATCTTCACCGCCCATGGCTGGGCGGGCTCCAGTCTCCTCGGGGCCGGGTTCGCGGCCTGCGCGCTGGCCGTCTGGGCGACCGACAGGAGGGTACGCCTCAAACGAACAGTAGCTACGACATCAGCCACGTGGTGAGGGCGACGGCCGCCTCGCGTAGGTCGTCGTCGCGGCGCTTCTCGCTCAACTGGTCGACGGTGAGCCGGAACTGCGGGGCCGTGACCACGAACACCTGGTTGTACAGGGACCGGCTGCCAAGGGCGATCTCGGTGCCGCCGGACTGCGCTTCGACGCCGAGCGTGGTCAGTTCGGGGACCTCGACCTGAGGGAAGTCCTTGTACTTGGGCGGCGCCGACGGAAGGGCGACCGTCACCGAGGCCGCGGGAATCTTCTTCCCCCACGAGCAGGTCAGCGCACCGCTGGCGTCGTACCGCTTGCTGAACTTCTTCCCCTTGATCAACGCGCCCATGGCCGCGACCATCCGGGGATCGTCGCAGCTCTTCGGCAGAGCGAACGGCCGCGCCAGTGCGGTCGTCGCGGTCAAGGTGGGCGGCGCGCTCGATGTGGCCGGCGTGGAGGACCCTGAGGGGGCGGCAGGGCTGCCACCACTGCAGCCTGTGAGCAGGCCGCCGAGGACCGTCACCCCTAATAAGACCTTGGAAATCATGGACATGCGCCAAGTATCCAAGACGCCGGGTGTCCAACCAGGACCGTTTCTCAGGGAGTTCTAAGGCGGGCTTTATAGCTCTTTCGCCTTATTTGTGGGGGGAGTGCGGGTCGGAGCGGTGGGTCAGCAGCCGGTGGAAGCCGACCGTCACCCCCAGCCCGGTCACCACGTAGAAGACGGCGGCCAGCAGCAGGTCGGTGAGGGAGATCCCGCTTCCCCACGCCAGCCAGATGCCGGCACCCAGCGCGAGGAACGGCGCGATGACGATCGCCGCGGTCAGCGTCAGCGGGACGATACCGGCCCGCGCGGGCGCAGCGGGCCGGGGGAACGGCGCATTGCCGTCATAGCCCGCCCCGGCGGCGGTGCGGGTGGCGGTCGGCATGCCGCTCACGCCATGACCGGGAAGCGGCGGTCCAGGCCGGTGATGCGCAGCAGCCGGGCCACGCGCGGCGGAACGCCGGTCAGGGCCAGCGTGATGCCGCGTGTCCGGGCACGGCCTTGCACGCCGATCAGCACGCCCAACCCGCCTGCCCCACAGAAGGTGACCTGGGACAGATCCAGGATGAGCAAATCGGTGCTGTGGTCGAGGGTGTTGATCAACCTCTGGCGCAGCCGAGCTGTGGTGAAGATGTCGATGTCCCCCGACAGATGCACCAGGGTCGGCGCCGAGGCGCTCACCCCGGCGAGCGGGGCGGCGTCGATGACGGTCATGGAAGTCCTCCTCACGGGAGAAGCTGAAAGGTGATGAGATGCCTGCCGGCCGAAGATCGGCCCGCCGCCAGTACGGGCGGTGCCAGGACCGCTCGATCCGGCCGGCAAGCGGCACACGGGGCGTTGTCGGCCGTCACATGGACGGCTGCGCCACCTGCCCGATGACCGACCCTCCCTCGTCCTCCCAGCGGGCCGAGCCGTCGGCCGTGGCACGCGGAGCGGGGCCGGCCGGCAGATGCGCGAGGGTGAGGATGGCCTCGATGCTCAAGCCGGCGATGTCCTGGGCGGTGAGCTTGAGCGTGGCCCCGGCGGCGCCGGCGGCGGTACCCGAAGGGATGATCAGCAGGACGACCGGCTCGCCGGCGGCGAAGCTGAGAGTGATCACACGCGGGTCGGTGTAGCGGAACCAGCCGACGCGGACCTGACGCCCGCGTGCCGAGATGCGGCGCGGAATGTTCTGCCACGCATCGCCATGCAGGCCGATGCGGAGCGTGACCCGATCCAGCAGCCGGTCCACGGCGGCGATGAGGCCGGGCAGTTCGACGGCCGCGTCACGGGAGGAGGGCCACCAGGCCCCGTCCACCACCGCTCGCCGATTCGGCACCGGGCGGAGGCTGAGCCGTAGCCCGGAATCGACCCGCGGGATCGCGGACGAGGCGGAGCTGAGCGGTGCGGGTTGAGAAAGAAGCGTCGGCGTCATGGTCGCCTGACCTGTCCAGGCCCCCGAAGAGGCCGGTGGTGGTTCGCCGGGGGCGACGCAGACCTGAATGCCAACGCTCGAAAAGGCCTCGGTACCTTCAGTGTACGGCATGACTTCCGGAATTGCCCAATTCCGGAAGTAGACTGAGCGGGTGACTTCCGGAAACACGCCCTCAGAGATCATGCAACCGGCCGGATCAGCTTCCGGAAACACAAGCCGGTCGCGGACCGTGCCGCTCCCCGCCCCCCATGCCACTGTCCTGGCCGACTACACCGACGCGCTCGCGCACGCCCCGCTGGCCGGCTCCACCAAGACCAAGTACGTCTCCCGGCTGCGCGGCTACCTGGCCTGGCTGGCCGACCAAGCCGACGCCGGCGCCCTGGACGGCGACCCGCTCACCGACCCCATCGCCGCCACCGGCGCCGTGCGCGACTTCCGCCGGCATCTGAAGAACGGCCGCCGCGCCCCCAACACCATCGACACCTACCTGTCGGCCATCGACGACTTCTACGCCCGCCGCGGCCTCGGCAAGCCCACAGTTCAGCGGGAACGCGACTCGCGCCGCACCGCCCCCCGCGCCCTGGAGGCCCGGCGCACCCGCCGTTACATCCGCCACGTCCAACTCACCGCATCCCCGCGCGACAAGGCCATCGCCCTGCTGCCCTACTACGCCGGCCTGCGCATCTCCGAAGTCGTCGGCCTCGAGTTGGCCGACGTCCGCCTATCAGCCCGCAAGGGCGAACTACGCATCCGCGGCAAGGGCCGCGACGGCGGCAAGATCCGCCTCCTGCCCGTCCATGCGGACCTGCGCCAGGCCCTGACCGACTGGCTGGAAGCCCGCGCCGATTGGAAGGCGGCCGGCGCCCACGCCGCGGTGTTCCTCAACCACCGCGGCGGCCGCCTGAGCGACCGCGCCGCCCGCGACATCATCACCCGCTTCGGCGACGCCGTTGGCCTTAATGACGACCCCACCGAGCCCTTCAGCCCGCACGTCCTGCGCCACACTTTCGCCACGCAGCTCATCCGCGACGGCAAAGACCCCATCCTGGTCGCCGAACTCCTCGGTCACGGCTCGTTGGACACCACCCGCCGTTACGCCCTGCCCACCGAAGCCGACAAGGCCGCTGCTCTGGACGCCCTCATCACCGACCATTGACCACAAATCCGGTTCGGGACGGATGGCACGATTGTTACTGCCTGTATCCAGCTTGGAGGGCGTCGCGTGCGCCCGCGCGGAGGCGAACGTGCAGGGCAGTTGCCTACAGCGTTCGAGGCTGGGCAGATACCCTTTGCGGATTCTCTCCGAAGGAGCCGGCCGTGCCTGAAAAAGTCGCAATTATCCTTCGATTCCACCTGATGGGCGGCGAAGACGTCTCCGTGATGAGCGGAGACTTCGACGGGGAGGAAGAGGCGGTGGCGGCGATCGCTCGTGCTCTGGACGAGCGGCGCAGCCTGGTGCTGATGCGGGCAAGATATGACCGTGAGACCGACGTGAACGGCGTGGTCATCAACCTCGCCAACGTGGTGTCGGTGCGGGTGTCGAAGACAGACAGAACCGAAGCGGGCCAGTACCTGTAGCGGCGGGCTGCCCCAACGCACCCTGACCTGGACCCGCCGAACTCGTTCACAACCACGAGATGATGGGCAGCGTGACGGGCGACGACCCGCCCGAGCAGGCCACCCACCACTCACCGGCAGCCACTAAACCTCCCGTCTCAGCGAGCCGAGGACGCAACGATCTCGGCTCGCTGAGACGGAAATCGGCGGCCAAACCACACACGACCCGTCCTACGACGACCGCCCGCAGATTAAGGGACACTTGCCTTACGTGCCTTCTCTGAACTAACGCCTTATGATGTCGCTGCGTCGAGTTCGAGCGCGCTCACAACAGCTGAGACCTGGATGTTGTCATTGCCGACGAGGGCTTGGAGCCCGTCCTCGCGCACCCGTTTCTCGGCGTCCAGTGCTTCGTCGACGCTCGAGAACTACTGCATGTGATGGATTTGCCGTCCGCAGCGAAACAGCTGTCCCAGCCGCGGGGTGAGACCCGCAGATCGCCGCGCAGGAGGCGGCCGTGCGCCGCGTCCGGGCCTTCCCCATCGGTTTCGGCACCACGAACCCGACCCCGATGGTCTGCGACAACACACAGTTCGACGGCGGCTTCGGCGGCTGGGGCGGCGGCTTCGGCGGCCGCGGCGGATTCGACAGAGGCCGTAACCCCCGCACCATCGACGAGCCCGCGCTCAAGCAGATAGCCCAGACCACCGGCGGCTCCTACCACGGCGCCGAGAACGCCGACCAACTCCAAACCGCCCTCAACGCCCTTCCCAGCAGCTTCACCGTCATCCACCAGCGAGTCGACACCGCCCCTCTCCCTCTGGTGGAACCGCCCTCGCCCCGTGACCCGCTGACGGCACCTGCCTGACCACGGTCCGGATCCCCAGCACGGTCAGCCGCGTGCGTCGAGCGGGACATGCAGCGAGAGATGCGCCGACAGGGCGCGGAGGAAGTCCGGGGCGTCGAAGACCGCGCCCGCGGAGACGACGCCGGTGGTCCTGGTCCGGCCGGTGAGGATACGGTCGACGGCCTCCACCGCGAGCGGCGCGGTGATGGCGTAGATGTCCTGGCCGGAGACGACCACGCGGCGTTCCGTACCTCCGGAGCGGACGAGGACGTCGACGACGAAGGTCTGCGCGGAGCGGCCGCGCTCGTCGACGGCGGTCGGTGCCGAGGCGTCAGGAGCGGACAGGTCCGCGGCCGCCTTGGCGGTCATGTAGGTACGCACCTCCGGTACGGACAGGTGACTAGGAACGGTGACGACGTCGGCCATGGTGAACTCTCCAATGACGCTCTGGGAGCCGAGCGGAGCCGGGAAGGTCCACTCCAGGGTCGGCAGAGCGTCCTCGTGGTACTCCAGCTGTCCGCCGGTGAAGCGGACACGGCGGCCACTCCGCCGCTGCCCCGAGACCACGCCTGCGGCGAGCGTTCCGGCAGTGGGGTGCCAGCTGCTCAGGCCGTAGGCGACGTGTACCTCGTCCGCCGCCGTCCAGTCGCCCATAGCGGTGGTGACCAACAGGTCGCCGAGGCCGCCGTAGAAGGCCATCGCCGGGACCACCACGGCGCCCGCCTCGCGGGCACGCTCCGCGAAGTGCGCGAACGTGTCGGCGTTCGCCTCGATCTCGGCCGCCACGTCGACATACGGGATGCCCGCGCGCAGCGCCGCCTCGACCAGCGGGGCGGCGGTCGTGGCGAAGGGCCCGGCGCAGTTGATCACGATGTCGGCGCCGTTCAGCGCGCGGTCGAGCGAGGCCGGATCGTCGACCGACGCCTGCCGCGCCTCAAGCCCCGGTTGGTCCTGTACCAGAGCCTGCAGCTTGTCCTGGTCGCGGCCGAGGAGCAGCGGAACGTATCCGCGCTCGCGCAACTCCGCGACCACGAACCGCCCGGTATGCCCATAGGCGCCGTACACCGCCACATTCCGACCCGATCCCATATCTGTTCCTTCGTGCTCGAAGTGATCCGCTGCGGAAATCCTGTCTGGGTTGCCCCATTGGTGCCAGCGTCCGAAACGACACGACCCGTACAATTCCCGACATGAGCTCTTTCCCGCGCTCCGTCGCGGTCGCCGCTACCGACGGGATGCTGCACTTCGAGCTGGCCCTGGCCTACGAGGTCTTCGGCTCCGCCCCGGACGCCGTACCGGGTCCCTGGTACGACGTCCGGATCTGCGGCACGCACGCCGTCCGGGTCGGCCGGTTCTCGGTGGAGCCGGACTGCGGGCTCGACCGGCTGGCGCACGCCGACACCGTGATCGTTCCCGCCTTGGCGGACGTCGACGAGGACCCGCCGGCCGACCTGGTCGAGGCGGTACGCGCGGCCCACGAGGCGGGCGCGCGGGTGGTCTCCCTGTGTACGGGCGTGTTCGTGCTGGCCGCCGCCGGCCTGCTGGACGGGCTGCGCGCGACCACGCACTGGGCCCACACCGACGTACTGGCGGCCCGCTATCCCCGGGTGGAGGTCGACCCGGACGTGCTCTACGTCGACAACGGCAGCGTGCTCACGTCCGCGGGCAAGGCCGCAGCGATGGACCTGTGCCTGCATCTGGTCCGCCGCGACCACGGTTCGGTGATCGCCAACGTGGTCGCCCGCCGCCTGGTCGTGCCGCCCCACCGGGCCGGTGGCCAGGCCCAGTTCGTCACCACACCCGTGCCCGACCAGGACGGCCATCCCCTGGCCGAGCTGCTCACCTGGGTGATGCAGCGGCTGGACCAGCCCCTCACCGTGGAGGACCTGGCTCGCCAGGCGAACATGAGCTCGCGCCACCTGGCCCGCCACTTCCGCTCAGTAACCGGAACCACGCCGCTGCAGTGGCTGCTGACGCAGCGGATCCGCCGCGCGCAGGAGCTGCTGGAGATCACGGACGACAGCGTCGACACCATCGCCTCGGCGGCGGGCATGGGCACGGCGACGACACTGCGCCGCCACTTCCACCGCGCGATCGGCGTACCGCCGGATGCCTACCGGCGCACGTTCCGGGCGTGAGGCCTGGTCGAGGTCATTGATCTCCTTGAGAAGCAGGTGCCGGCACCATGGGGTCTCGGCCCTTCCCCACAACTCTGGACCTCATCAGCGTGAACTCGGTCCTCTCGCTACTATGCCCGGCGTGAGCGATGACCCTTCTGCAATGAGCACCGGGCGCCTGGAGGCGTTCAGCGACGGCGTGTTCGCCATCGCGATCACCCTGCTGGTGCTCGAGATCCGGCTGCCCGAAGGCTGGGAAGAGGACCTCGGGGGCGCGCTGATAGGGCTGTGGCCGTCCTACCTCGCCTACGTGGTGACGTTCCTGTTGGTGGGGTTGGTCTGGATGAACCACCATCGGATGTTCCACTTCATCTACAGGACTGACGGCATACTGCTCACCCTCAATGTGCTTCTCCTGATGGATGTCGCCTTTCTGCCGTTTCCCACGCACGTGCTGGCCGAGGCGTTGCGCTCCGAACACGGCACCCAGATGGCCGCCGTCTTCTATGGCATCGTGCTGGTGATCGGCGGCATTTTCTACAACGCCGTGTGGTGGTACTCCTCCTTAGGACACCGCCACCTCGGCGCGCACATCTCCCCGGCGGAGGCCCGCTCGCTGCGATTTCGCTGGGGAATGGGGCCGGTGCTCTATCTCGTCGCGACCGTCATCGGCGCGTTCAGCGCGGTAGGCGCGCTCGTGTTCTACGTATTGCTGCTCGTCTTCTACATGTTCGACATGCGCCCCAGGCGAAAGGCCATGTAGCACCGCGTTTCGCCTGGTCGCCGCGCTGCGCCAGCCCGCCCCGTGGGCCCATTTTCTGAGCCCTTGCTGTACGGGCGGCGCTGTGCGTCAGTGCTTGGTGGCGCAGTCGTAGAGGGTGGTGCCGCCTCCCATCGTTGGGCTGCTGCTCGGTTTGGAGGGAGTTCCCCCATACGCGGCGGCGGGGACTTCGGTGCAGTTCTCTTTCAGCCATTGCGAGCGGTGTGTGCTCGCCCCGCCCATCATGGCGCCGAAGCCGCCGAAACCGGATCCCAGGACGAAGCGTAGTTGCCCCGAACTCGTCCAGTCCTTCAGTTGCTGGACGGTCGGGGCGTCGTCGATGCCGATGAAGCCGCCCATGCCGATGACGTTGGCGTCACTGTTCAGGATGAAAGTGGAGGCGGACATGGCGCCGCCTTCGGTGGCGAGTTTGATGCGGGCGGGGCCGGACTGCTTGACGGCATAGTCCAGGATCTTGCGCTGGTCGGGGGTGAGCTCGGCGCCAGAGCCAGGGAAGCCTCCGGAGAACCCGGCAGGAAATCCTTGGGGGAGCTCCATGCCTTCCGGGAGCTTCGTGCCTGGTGGGAGTTGCATTCCTTCCGGGAGTTCGAACCCGCCCGGAGCCGGGCCGCCCCCGCCTGCCCCGCGACCGAAGGGCATGGTCGGCGGCCCTGCGGTGGGGTTGGCGCCGCCCATCGCCGACGTGGAGCCGGGGACGCTGATCGCCCAGGCCGCAGGCCCCGAAAGCACCGCCAGGACCGCGACGCCGACGGCGGCGGGCAGCAGCTGTGGCCGCCCGGCGGGCAGCAGTCGTCGCCGAGCAGACAGCAGGAGCAGGACGATCGCCGTCACCCCGGCCGCGCCCACAAGCCACGCCACCCAGCCGTTCCAGGACGGCACTCGCCCGATCACGACATAGGCCCAGGCCGTGGTCACCGCCACGGTCCCAGCTCCCAGCGGGAGCGCCCAGCGAGCCCCCGCCCGGTGAGCGCGGGCCAGCGTCGTGGCGTAGCCGGCGGTGACGGCGGCGACCGCCGGGGTCAGCTGAGTCGTGTAGTACGGG
The DNA here is from genome assembly GCF_040659625.1 of Nonomuraea sp. NPDC049750. NCBI lineage: Bacteria > Bacillati > Actinomycetota > Actinomycetes > Streptosporangiales > Streptosporangiaceae > Nonomuraea > Nonomuraea sp. NPDC049750. The sequence goes on along the minus strand of NZ_JBFANB010000013.1, from coordinate 9,999 downwards.
TGAAAGGTCCCCTTCTGAGTGGCGAACACCAGACCGCAGACCACCAGCCAGGTACCCCACAGCACCCACCCAGCCGCGGCGAGCGGCTCACCGGGCATCGTGATCCCGCGCCAGCGCAGTACGGCGACAGCCAGGGCCAACACCAGCGCCACCCCGCACAACGGCAGCAGCCAGCTGATCTGCCCACCGACCTGGTCGTTGAAGAGCCGTCCCAGACCAGCCGCTCCACCGAAGGAGATGCTGAACCCACCCTCGCCGCCGAAGATCCGGCCGAGGCCGTTGTAGCCGACGACCAGGTCCCAGGCGCTGCCGTCAGTGCTGCCGCCGATGTACGGCCGATTCCCCGGCCAGAACGCGACCACGGCGACCCACCACAGAGAGGACACCACAAGAACGACGCCGCCGATCAGCAGCTTGCCGAGCCGCCCGAGCAAAGGGCCGCGCGCGCCGACCAACCAGGCCACCGCGAACGCCGGGATCACCATCCAAGCGGCGAGCATCTTGGTCATGAAGCCGAGGCCGATCAGGAACCCGGCGGCGCACAACCACCGCAGGCCGGCCCGACCGGAAGCCGTCTGCAAGGCGCGGGTCAAAAAGTATGCCGCCGCCACCAGCGTCAGCACCAGCAGCGTGTCAGGGTTGTTGTCGCGGTTGATCGCCACCGTGATCGGGGTCAGCGTCAGAACCAGCGCGGCCAACAGCCCCGCCGCCTCGCCCGCCCACAGCCGTACAGTCCGGTGCAGGAGGAACACCGTGCCAATGCCCTCCAACACCTGAGGCAGAATCATCGCCCAGCCGTGCAGACCGAAGATCTTGGTGCTGAGCACCTGCGGCCACAGCGCCGCCGGCGGCTTGTCGACGGTGATCACACCCGCCGGGTCGTACGAGCCGAACAGGAAGTTCGTCCAGCTCTGGCCCATCGACTTCACAGCGGCGGAGTAGTAGCTGTTGCCCCAGCCGAGCGAACCCAGCGCCCAGCCGTACAGTCCGGCGGCCAGGATCAGGATCACCGCGAGCGCCGCCCGTCTGGGGAGCGGGCGGGGGGTGGATGGCGGAGTCATCTCGTACGTCACTCTCTGGAAAGGATCAGGGGGTGCTGCGGCGGAAGACGGCCAGCCGCAGCACCAGGAAGCGGACGACGGTGACCAGCACGGACGAGGCGGTGAGCACCAGCGTCTCGGCCGCGGCCGACGCCTCGGGCTGTACCTCGCGGAACAGCAGCACGGCGGCGGAGGTGACGACGTACCCGAGCAGGAACAGGGCGCCGGCTCCCAGGTGCGCCCGGCCGGCCCCCGTACCGGACCAGCGGAAGGTGAGGCGGCGGTTGGCCTCGGTGTTGAGCACGGTGAGGACGAGCAGCGACACCAGGTTCGCGAACACGGGCGGCCACCACGCGCGCAGCAGCCAATACAGCAGGGCCTGACCGGCCGTCGAGAGCACGCCGATGGCCACGAAGCAGCCGACCTCCCAGGTGATCCGGGAGCGTGCCCTGCTGGGGGCCAGTACGGCGTCGGGGTGTTCGGCGGCCGGGGTGGGGCGACTCGGCAATGGGGCACGCGCGGCGCCGGACGCCTTCATGCGGGCCACCCGCCACAGTCCGCGTAGATCGTCCGTGGCGGTGCTGACGACGTCGACCCGCGTGTCCACATCCTCGACCCAGTCGACCGGGACCTCGTGGATGCGCAGCCCGTTGTGTTCGGCGAGCAGCAGCAGCTCGGTGTCGAAGAACCAGGCGTCGTCCTGCGTTCGTTCGAGCAGCGGGCCGAGCACGTCCGTACGCGCCGCCTTGAAGCCGCACTGCGCGTCACTGAACCGGGCTCCGTGAGTGAGCCGGATGATCGCGTTGTAGCAGCGGGAGATCAGCTCGCGGCGCGGTCCGCGCACGGTACGCGCCCCGGGAGCCAGTCGACTGCCGATGGCGAGATCGGAGTGGCCGCTGGCGAGCGGGGCGATCAGCGGCATCAGCGCGTCCAGGCGCGTGGACAGGTCGACATCCATGTAGACGACGATGTCGGCCTCGCTCGCGCCCCACACCGTACGCAGTGCGAGCCCGCGCCCTTTCCTGTCGAGGTGGACCACGTTCGTGCCGGGCAGTTCGGCGGCCAGTTCCCGGGCCACCTCCAGCGTCCGGTCAACGCTCGCGTTGTCCGCCACGGTGAGCCGCCAGGGGAAGGGCATCCACTCACTGAGGTGTGCGTGAAGGGTACGCAGACATCCTGGGAGCGCCCGCTCCTCGTTGTAGACGGGGATGACGATCTCGACCGTGGGATTCGGTAGCTTCGAGGGCTGGAAATCCCGGAGGACGCTCCGGCTTGTGCTGGTCATCGATGCCCTCCGGAAACAACTGCCGGCTCCCCGGGGGTCTCGGCAATGGGCGGTACGGCGGATCGCGGCGCGCGTCTGGCCCGGATCTTCTCCTTCCGGCTTTCGACCATGGTGTACAGGGTTGGGACCAGGATCAGCGTGAGCAGCGTCGAGCTGATCAGCCCGCCGATGACCACGATGGCGAGCGGCTTGGAGATGAACCCGCCGCCACCGGTGATCCCCAGAGCCATCGGCAGCAGGGCGAAGATCGTTGCCAGCGCGGTCATCAGGATGGGCCGGAGCCTGTTGCGCCCGCCCTCCACGACGGCCTCATGCAGCGGCATCCCTTGACCGCGGTACTGGTTGATCAGGTCGAGCAGCACGATGGCGTTGGTGACCACGATGCCGACCAGCATCAGCAGCCCGATCAACGCCGCCAGCCCGAGCGACGTACCGGTGATGAGCAGCAGACCGATCGCGCCCGTGGCGGCGAACGGGATCGACACCAGGAGCAGCAACGGCTGAATGAGGCTGCGGAAGGTGGCGACCATGACGAAGAACACCAGCGCGATGGCCGCCACCAGAGCCAGTCCGAGGCTGCCGAAGGCTTCGTCCTGATCGGCGCTGGCACCCCCGACGGAGTAGGTGGCACCGGCGGGCAGGGTCAGCTTGGCGAGCCGGCTGTCCAGGTCCGCGCTGATGGCGCCGAGATCGGCGCCGGTGCTCTTGCCGGAGACGGTGACGGTACGCTCCCCGTCGACCCGGCTGACCGAAACGGGCCCGTTGACCTGCTTGACCTCGGCCACGTCGGAGAGGTCCCCCTTCCCGGGCAGGTCGAGCTTGCGCAGCTCACCGAGCGAGACGGGCGCGTCGCCGGTGTCCACGACGACATCGGCGGTGGTGCCGTCGAAGGTCAGCTGGGTCACGGTACTGCCACGGAACGCCTGGGCGACCAGCTGTCCGACGGCGGCCTCGGTCAGGCCGCGCTCCGCGGCCTCCTTGCGATCGACGGTGACGTCGATGCGCGGCGCGGTCTCGGCCAGACCGCTGGTCACCTCGGTGACGCCGGGGATGGCCGACATGGTCTGCTGTACGACTCGCGCCGCGTCGCTCAATGTGTCCTGCTCACTGGCGTGGACCAGGACTTCGAGCCCGTCGCCGCCGAAGCCGCCCGTCTCGCCGATGCTGATCTCTCCGGCGTCGGGCAGCTTGCCCAGCTGGTCGCGCAGGGTGTTCTCCACGGCTGCGGTGTCACTGTTCTCGCGCAGGGTGAGCGAGTAGCTGGCGCGAGCCGTACCCCCGCCACCCCCTCCGCCTGGACCGGCGCCCGCGAACCCGACGCCGCTCGCGCCACCCACGGTGACCTGGTACGACTTGACCGCGTCGAGGCCGGTCAGAACCTTCTCGACCTCCTTGGCCTTCGTGTCGGCCGCGGCCAGGGACGTACCGACGGGCAGGTTCTGGGTGATGTTGACCGTGTCCTGCCCCGCGTTGTCGATGAAGCTGGTCTCCAGCCGGGGCACCAGGGCGAGTGTGCCGATGAGGATCGCCAGAGCGCCGGCGACCGTCGTGAGCCGGTGCCGGGTGGCGAACCGGATCACCGGGACGTAGGCGCGCTGGAGCAGGCTGCGGCGTTCCTTCTCCTCCGCCTTGAGCCGGTCACCGTTCTTGGGCGGCTTGAGGAACCAGTAGCTCAGCACCGGTACGACGGTCAGCGACACCAGCAGCGACGCGAGCAGGGCCACTGTGACCGTGATGGAGAACGGGCCGAACAGCTCGCCGACGAAACCGCCGACGAAGGCGATCGGCAGGAAGACTGCGACGGTGGTGAGGGTGGAGGCGGTCACCGCGCCCGCGACCTCGCGTACGCCGTTCTCGATCGCCTGCCGTTTGGGCTCGCCGTAGGAGAGGTGGCGTTTGATGTTCTCCAGGACCACGATCGAGTCGTCGACAACGCGGCCGACCGCGATGGTGAGCGCGCCGAGGGTGAGCATGTTGAGCGAGTAGTCCCAGGCCCACAGGGCGATCAAGGCGATCAGCACCGACAGGGGGATGGAGACTGCGGTGACCAGGGTGGAGCGCAGCGAGAACAGGAAGACCAGGATGATCAGCACGGCCATGGCCAGGCCCAACAGGCCCTCGGTGGTCAGGCTCTCGATCGACTTCTCCACCTGGGGCGCCTGGTCGTAGACGATAGTGAGGGCGGCGTCCGTGCCTAGGGCGGTGGCGAGGGCGGGCAGCTTGGCGCGTACGTCCTCGGAGATCGACACCGCGTTGCCGCCTGGCTTCATAGTGATGGAGACGCCCAGGCTGGGCTTGCCGTCTGTTCGGGTGAGCGTGGTCGATTCGGCCAGGCCCAGCTTCACGGTGGCCACGTCGCCCAGCCGTACGGGCTTCGGCTTCTCGGCTTTCTCGGCTTTTGCGGTTTTTGCAGCGGTCGGGGTGGCCTGCGGCGAGCCTGGCCGCTGATCCTGGCCTACGGGTTGGGCCTGGACCTGGGGTTGGGATGCCTGCGCGGCGGGGGCGAGGTACAGATCCTTGAGATCCTTGATCGACTCGAACCTGCCGCCGACCTGGACGCTCAGCGTCGTGTCCGCGTGAGTGAGGGATCCGGCGGGAATCGGCTGGCCCGCACCCTGGATGGCGGTGGAGATCGCGCTGGTGTCCAGCCCCTTCTTCTTCAGTTTGTCGGTGTCGGGGGTGATCGTGATGACCTGATCCCTTGTGCCCGTAACGGAGGCTTCCTTGACCCCCTCGATGCCGGTGAGCGTCGGGACCACGTGGGTGGTCAACTGCTCGGCGAGTCGCTGCTGCGACTTGTCAGAAGCGGCGGCGAGCTGGATGACCGGAAGGTCGTCGGTACTCCCCACGACCACCTTCGGCTCCACGCCGTCCGGCAGCCGGTCGGCCAGCCCGCTGACCACCTGCTGGATCTTGCTCTGCGCGTCGTCAATGTCGGTGCCGAAGTCAAAGGCCACCTGGACCGTCGCGCTGGACTCCCGAGACGTCGAGTTCACCCCGGTGACGCCCGTGACCCCGCGTACCCCCTCCTCCAGCGGCACCGTGACCCGGTCCTCGACGATCTCCGGAGCGGCGCCGGCGTATGTCGCCATGACCGAGACCTGGGGGAACGACAGCGAGGGCAGGAGCTGTTGCTGCAACGCCGGGGTGACGTAAACGCCGAACGCGAGCACCACGACCGTGATGAGCGCTATGAGCCCCCGTTGGGCAAGGCTCAATCTAGCCAGAAACGACATCTTTCCACTTCTCTTCGCATGGGTGTCAGATCGCACGGTGCGGCGGGGAACGGGCGAGCCGGACCACTTGGGTCACCACTTCAAGCCTCGGGGCGCGGCCTTGAGCGGACGTCCGCCTGGAGGAGGGTTCTGATCTGCGGCGATCGCAGTAGATGGGGGTGCGGGCTACTGCGATCGCGGTTCCCAGGGGATCAGCTAGCCCGCGGTTCTCGGGCGGTCAGTGGGCGCCGTGGCCCCCGCCCGCGGTTCGCGGACGATCAGGGGGCGCAGTGGCTTTTGTGTGCGCGGTGGCGATCAGCGGGTCTGGGGACGGACCAGACCGGTCTCGTACGCGATGATCACCAGCTGGGCGCGGTCGTGCGCCTTCAGCTTGGTCATGGCCCGGTTGACGTGCGTCTTGGCGGTCACCCGGCTGATCCCCAGCAGATCGGCGATCTCGTCGTTGGTACGCCCGTGAGCCACGAGAATCATCACCTCACGCTCGCGCTCGGTGAGCACAGCCAGGTCTTCAGGCACATGCTGGGCCGAGACCCCGCGCCCGTCCAGGAAGCGGGTAATCAGACGTCGGGTCGCCAACGGCGACAGCAGCGCCTCACCCCTGGCCACCACCCTGATGGCCTCCTGCAGTTCGCCGGCCTCCACACTCTTGCCGAGGAACCCACTGGCACCCGCCTGCAGCGCGGCGAAGACGTACTCGTCGATCTCGAACGTGGTCAAGACCAGCACCCGTACTCCGGCCGTGGCCTCATCGCAGGTGATCTCCCTTGTCGCAGCCAGACCATCCATTCCGGGCATGCGAACGTCCATCAGCACCACGTCGGCCATGGTCTCCCGCGCCAGCCGTACGGCGTCATGACCGTTGGCAGCCTCGCCGACCACCTCTAGGTCCGGGGCCGAGTCGATCAGCACCCGAAACCCGGCACGGACCAGCGCCTGGTCGTCCGCCAGCAGCACTTTGACGGTCATGACCTGTTCTTCCTTGAGACGGGGAGCACGGCATGCACCCGAAACCCACCACCGTCCACGGGCCCAGCGACGAAGGTCCCGTCGACCGACAAGGCCCGCTCCCGCATACCGATCAGCCCGTGACCGGAACCGGCCCCGGAGGAGACCCCACCCGCATCACTCCGACCATCGTCGGCCACGTCGACGATCACCTCGTCGGCCGTGTAGTCGATCCGCACGGTCGCGGTCGCCTGCGGCGCGTGCTTGCTCACGTTGGTCAGCGCCTCCTGAACGATCCGGAACGCGGCGAGATCCACAGGAGCAGGCAATGGCCTTGGGTCGCCGTAGATGAGCCAACCCAGGTTCAACCCGGCCGCGGTGAAGGAGTCGACCAGTTCGGGCAGCCGATCCAGCCCCGGCGCAGGCTCGGTCAGCAGCTCATCACGGCTACCCGGACGGCGCAGCAAGCCCACTGTCGTCCGCAGCTCATCCAGCGCTTCCTTGCCCGCTTCACGGACATGGCCCAGCGCCGTACGGGCCTGCTCGGGCTCGGTCGCCAGCAAATGCGCGGCAACCTGCGCTTGTACGTTGATCAGCGCGATGTGATGGGCAAGAACGTCATGCAACTCCCGCGCGATGTACAGCCGCTCCTCCATCACCCGCCGTTCGGCCTCCTCCTCACGCGTCTCCTCGGCCCTGCGCGCCCGCTCCTCGATAGCGGCCACATAAGCCCGGCGGCTGCGCAGCGAGTCCCCGACTGCGGTGGCCATGCCGATCGACGCGATGGGCGCCAGCATCTCGGGCGTCAGCAACGCACTTCCACCGAACACCACCCTGGCCACGGTAACCACAAGCGCGGCAAGCCCTCCGTAGGCCCACGCATGCCGGCGCGGGACTCGCGAGGCCACGGTGTACACCGCGATCGCCGCCCCCAGGTTCAACAGGCCCCGACCATCGTCGACCGCAGCGGAGGCGACAAACCCGGCAACCGTGACGCCGAGAACGCTGCGCGGCCACCGCCGCCGAAAGATCAGAGCACCGCAGATGACAGAAGCCAGCGCGATGTCGTACGCGGTGAGGGACCGTATCCCACCGTGCCACTCGGCCCCCGGCGGTGGGGGCGCGCCCGGCGCCAGCAGGGTCATCGCATAGACGCACACGGCCAGGATCGTGTCGGCCACATAGGGTCGGGAAAGGAGCTCCCGTCGCAGCCAGGTCACGGTACGCACCTCTAAACAGTAGGTCTGACCTGGGCGAATTCCCTCATCCCGTGGTACCCATCGGCTCTACTGCGCCCGCAGTACGGCGGGGTCGGGGTTCGATGAAGGCAGCCGATTCCGGGGCCTGCGGCTAAGGCCTCGGAACGTTCGCCTCCGCCCGGCGACGCGGCGTGCTGACGCAGCTCGGCGACCACGGCGGCACTTTTGGGCCGCAGGAGTACCTGCACCCGCTGCATTACCTGATCAGTGCTGCCGTCCTGGGTCGCCCGGTCGACGGCTTCGGCCTGTCCGACGGGCTGATGCTGGCGAGCCGGGCCGCTCCGCGTGGGCCTTCCCATCGCCGATCACGAGCCCAGCCTGCTGTCCTCCTACCGCATTGGCACCAGGGCCGAGTAGCCCTGATCGGCGACGCCGCCTGGTGCCTGATCCTCTACTCAGGCATGGGTGCCTCTGCTGGCATCGTCGGTGCTGAAATGCTGGGCATTCAGAAACAGGCAACCGCTCCCACGCCCCTTCGCGGACCTGATTAGCGAGCGAACGCCCAGCTCAAGAGCTGGCACATCCTGTGAAAGCTCCGCTGCAGCCCAAGTGTCAATCCCCTCAAAATCAAAGCGTGGAGACGGTCTTATGCCACAGCGGCCCTCAGCAGGGCCGTTGATGCTTGCCTCTTCTCGATCATCTGACGCTCGAATGTGTTGGGCGGCAGGCCGTCGTTGGCGCTGTGCCGCCGGGTGGTGTTGTAGAAATCGGTGATCCAGGTAGCGATCTTCAGGCGCGCCTCGGCTCGGGTGCGGAAGCGCTGCCGGTGGACGTACTCGACCTTGAGTGTGCTGTTGAACGCCTCTGAGGCTGCGTTGTCGAGCGCGCAGCCGACCCGGCCCATCGACTGGATCACCCCATGCCGGCGACATTCAGCCTGGTAGCCTGGTAGCGGGCGGCGGTGTACTCCGACCCGCGATCGGAGTGGAAGATCACTCCATCCACGTCGCCGCCGCGGATGGTGACCGCCATCTGCAGCGAGGCGACGGTCAATGCCGCATCGTGATGCTCCGACATGGCGAAGCCGAGCAGGCGGCGGGAGAACAGATCCTCGACGGTGGCCAGGTACAGCGGCCCCTCATCGGTATCGATCATGGTGCCGTCGCCGACCCACAGCACGTCCGCAGCGACCGCGGTGAACTTCCGGCCGACCAGATCCGGCGCGGCCGGACGCCTGCCCTGCCGGGTTAGCGAGCGCGGCTTCCTCGGCTTGCGGCCGGCCAGGCCCAGCTCGGCCATCCGCTTGGCCACCGTGTTCTCCGATACCTTCCAGCCCTCCGCATGCAGATCTTGAGTGATCCGAGGCGAGCCGTAGGTGCCGCCCGACGCTTCGAAATGCCGCTTGATCTCCTCATCCAGCCTGATCCGTCGCTGCTCTCGGGCCGTCGGCACGCGCTTGTTCCACTTGTAGAACCACGACTGCGACACCCCTAACGCGCGGCACGCGGTGACGTGGTCGATACCGAAGTCGGTCTTCTGGGAGCTGATGAAGGCCGCCACGCTCACCGGCCCATCGCCTCTTTGACCCACAAGACCACTGAACGCTTGAGGACTGTGAGACTGAAGAGGCACCGCCCGACAAGCCAGGGTCTGACCCAGTTTGAGACTGGCCGGCGTGCCTTGGTGATGACCTGTCGCCCTGGCCCGGGCGGTGCCGCCGGACCAGGCGCGGATGTGTCCCGATAGGGGCCTCGCCATGTGCATCATCACAGTCCTGACCTCCTCGCTCGGCCGGTGACCACCACGTCCCGAGCCTTTGAGGAGAGCCGTGACTCGCCCCGCCGACGACCACACCGCCGCCACCGATGCGCAAGAGGAGATCGTGCTCGGTGTGGATACCCATGCCGAGATGCACGTCGCAGCGGTGATCACCGTCATGGGTGTGCTCATAGGTACCCAGGCGTTCCCGGCCACCGCCGACGGTTACGCGGCGCTGCTGGACTGGGCGCGCGGACACGGCCAGCTGCGGCGGGCCGGGGTCGAAGGCACCAGCTCGCACGGCACAGCGCTGAATCGCTACCTACGCCGCCACAGCCTTCAGGTTCTGGAGGTCAACCGGCCGGATCGAGCCCGTCGGCGGCGGCGCGGCAAGACCGATGCCGTCGACGCCGAGAACGCGGCTCGAGCTGTGCTGTCGAAGGATGCCACCGCCATCGCCAAGACCGGTGACGGCGCCGTCGAAATGATCCGCATGGTAAAAGTCGCCAAGGACTCTGCGATCAAGGCCCGCACCC
>NZ_JBFANB010000012.1:0-322904 GCF_040659625.1 Nonomuraea sp. NPDC049750 | reverse complement strand
GGATCAGGCTGCCCTCAGCTTCTGCTCCCTGCTGCGACAGGACGCAGGAGAAGGTCTTTCACCTCCTCACGAATCGGTGCGCCGCACGGCGCACCTTTAAAGACGTACAGAAAGTTCTCACAGACCAGAGACGCGACAGAGAAGTATACGTTGTGGCTGCTGAGTAGTTCGTGAGCTTGGTCAAGCGTTCGATCGGCGTTGGCTTTGTCACCCATCAACGCGAAGCCGTACGCGGCCTTTGTGGCTGCGATCGCACCGAGCCGGGTTTCAGGACGAGCCTGAGCCGTTGCGGCTTGAGCGCGGTCAACCGCGGTGCCCCCGTCGCGCATGTCGCCGGCCAGTTGGCTCTTCTGGGCCAGGACGAACGTGGTCAGGTCGGGGACACCTGTTGCGTGCGACCACTCCAACGCTCTGTCCGTCCAGAACTGGGCAGAACGGAAGTCGCCAGCGTCCTGGTACAACCAACCGCACAGTTCAGCGAATTGAGTCTGGACGTAGAGGAGCTCTGCTGCGTCGACACCCTGGTAGACCTGGCGCAACTGCCTGATGGCATCGATCTGGCCTTCTACTGTGGGGATAACTCGTAGCGGTCCCAAAAGGTTGCCGTTGTCAATGAGGACACGACGGAGCTGCCGGAAGTGCTCGGCTGGCTTGAGGTTCGGGCCAAGAGTGGCCTGTGGGGAGCAGCGGCACAAGCCCGCGAATACAACCGAGCAGGACGCGAAGAACTCGCCTACGAACAGGCATGCAGTTCGTCCACACCGCTCGCCGCCTGACCATCCCTCAGAACGCGAACGGAGTACGTACCAGTGACTAAGGATGAACGGTTGTGGACGCTCGAGGAGGTTTCCGAGTTTCTTGGTATTCCTGTCGGCACGCTGTACCAGTGGCGTGCTCGTCGGATCGGGCCACGCGGCAGACGCGTCGGGAAGTACGTGCCCTATCTGCCCGCTGACGTGCGTACCTGGTTCCAGGAGCAGCCATGACGGTCTACGACCGCTGGCACAAATCGCACCCCAAGGTAGGCGAGAAAACTTGTCCTGACCATCGCAAAGTGCCGACAACAGATCACGGCGTCGGTGACCGCTGGTAAGTCCGTTACCGTGATGAGAACAGTGATCAGCGCAAGCGGAACTTTGCTTGGCGTGCCGACGCCGAGCGATTCGACGCCACGCGTAAGGCCGACGAATCGCGTGGTGAATGGATTGACCCACGCTTGGGGCAAACCCGGTTTGCTGACTACGCCCCGACATGGATGGCCTCACGCCTGCACAAACCGGGCACGGCTGAGCGCTACGCCATCGTCATCAGGAATCACATCAGCCCGACCTTCGGCAGCGTCGGCGTAGGCAGTATTCGACCGACCGCCGTAGAGGCATGGGTCAAAAGCCTTCAGTCCAAGGGCCTCGCGCCTCGAACGATCGAGACCGTGTATACGATCTTCGCGAGCATCATGCGCGGAGCTGTCCGAGACGATCTTATCCGCAAGACGCCGTGTGTGGACATCCGCTTGCCATATGCGAGCAAGACCACGATCCGACTCTTGACCACCGATCAAGTTGTCGCGCTGCACCGGGTAATGATCTCGGAGTACCGCACACTCGTTCTGGTCGGCGCTGGCTCAGGACTTCGTCAAGGTGAAGCGTTCGGACTGGCCAGAGGTCGGCTCGACTTCAACACGGGCGTGATCACAGTCGATCAACAGGTAGTCGTGGTGAAGAGCCGGCCTATCCTCGGGACGCCAAAGAGCCCTGCATCGGTGCGCGAGGTGCCCATGCCGACGTTTCTCGCTGACGCTCTGACAAAGCACATCACGATCTACGACCCGCCTGACGTCGTGTTCCGTACAGCGCTGCGAGGCAACCTGATCCGCGCCATTACTTCAATGACCGGATCTGGAAGCCCGCGATCAAGGCCGCTGGGTTGTTCGCGGACACGACGTTCCACGACCTGCGGCACACTTTCGCCAGTACGGCTCTCGCTGAGGGCGTGCCGATCTCTGAGGTGTCCAAGTGGCTCGGGCACGAGTCGATCACTACCACCGTGGATCTGTACGGCCATCTCATTCCGGAAGCCTCCGCGCGGGCTCGGGAAGCGCTCGACAAGGCGTTCCGCTCGTCGCTGGATGTGCCCTGAGAATGCCCTGATCATGGGCATGCCTCATCCCAGCCCTGGTCAGAGTGAGATGAGAAGACGAGTCGGCCTGTAGGCCGGGTTCTGTCCTTCGTCGGAACGAAGGGGCGACCATCCATCTAGGGCCGTCGTTGCCGGCGGCCTCAAGCGGTCTACCCGCGCGGCTCGGGCGGGCAGCCCTCGAACGTCGCGCGCGGGACGCTCCGGAGAGCGTCCCTTCTTGACCTTGCTCCGGGTGGGGTTTACCTAGCCGCCCACGTCACCGTGGGCGCTGGTGGTCTCTTACACCACCGTTTCACCCTTACCTCCAGAAAAATCTGGAGGCGGTTTGCTTTCTGTGGCACTGTCCCGCGGATCGCCCCGGGTCGGCGTTACCGACCACCCTGCCCTGTGGAGCCCGGACCTTCCTCGGCGGGCCCGCGAAGGGCCCGACGCGGCCGCCCGGCCGACTCGTCTAGCTGGAAGTTTATCAAAGCTCCTTGACGCGCTCCCCGCCCTATAGAGGCGAAGATTCCCGTACTGCTTACGCAGCAGTCCATGCCACGTAAGCAGCATGAACTATGGAACAGGATGCTTGACGCTTCACCGACCCGCCTACCGGCAAGTCTCCACGTCCTGTCACCGCCCGTCCGGCGGCCTCGTCGTACCGATGAATCCAGGAAGTGATCTCACAGCGAGCTTGGTTATCGCTTGCCAGTTCGATCACAGAAACCTTACCGTACGCAATTGAGTCGTCGCAACCAGTTCCGATCGCTGCACGATCACGTCCCAACGGGCACTCACACGCGGGCCCACACCATCCCGCCTTAAGACGGAAGCACCGGCCCGCATCTCGGTAGATCTACAGTCGGTTGGCAGGATGGCAGCGCGGGATGTCAGTGTAGATGGGAGGTGTCGTTGAAGGACTTCACCACGGACTGGCCGTCTGCGTAGTGCTCGATCAGCGACAGGCAGGCCAGGTCCAGGTGCATGCGGTACAGCGCGGCCGGAGGTGCCATCAGTGCGAACCGCAGCAGCGTTTTGATGGGCGTCACGTGCGACACGATCAGGACCGTCCGGCCCTCATACCGCTCGACCAGGCGCTCCTCCGCTCGCTTGACGCGCTCCGCCACGGCCTCGAAGCTCTCGCCGTCCGGAGGTGCGACAGTCGGGTCGGCGAGCCAGGCGGCCAGTTCGGCGGGCCAGCCGCGCTGGATCTCCGTGAACGTGTGGCCCTCCCAGGCGCCGAAATCGACCTCCCTGAGGTCATCGTCCGCCTCCACGGTGAGCCCTGTGCGCTGGGCGACCGCCTCCGCAGTCTGCCGGGCGCGCTTGAGGGGGGAGCTGACGATCACGTCCAGGTGGTACGGCTCGCGGGACAGTCGCTCGGCGGCGGCCGATGCCTGGGCCAGGCCATTGGGGGTGAGTTCGGCGTCGCCCAGGCCGGAGAAGCGGCGGTCGACGGACAGTGGGGTCTCGCCGTGGCGCAGCAGAAGCAGGGAGGTCGCCACTCGGGTCGGTGGGGCCCAGCCGGTGCCGCGATTGCGCTGCTGGTTGGTGGCCAGGGAGGCGGTGGGGGCTGACAAGTCGGAAATGTCCGCCGCCGCCACGTCCAGGAGATCCGTCTGTTGGGCGGATGTGGAGGTGGGCGGCGAGACCGTGAAGGCCGCGCGGCCCGCCTTCCAGGTCAGGCCCTTGGCCGCGGCGTCCATCGCCTCGTTGGCCAGGCGGTCCGCGTGCCGGTTCTGGTCGCGCGGGATCCAGGTCCACGCCGTCACCCGCAGCCGTCTGGCCAGTTTGCCGGCCTCCATGGCGAGCGGGCGCAGGCCCTCGTTCTTGATCTTCCAGCGGCCGGCCATCTGCTCGATGACCAGTTTGGAGTCCATGCGTACCGCGACCTGGGCGCCCTCGCCTCCCACCGCGAGCACCGACGTCAGCCCGGCGATCAGCCCCCGGTATTCGGCCACGTTGTTGGTCGTGACGCCGATCGCCTCCGCCGCCTCCGCCAGCACCTGGCGGTCGGTGGCGTCCATGACCACGGCGCCGTAGCCGGCGGGCCCGGGGTTACCGCGCGAGCCGCCGTCCGCTTCGATGATGTAGGAGCTCATAGCCCTGACTCTGATGTACGTACGGTGTAGGAGGTCATAGCCCTGACTCTGGAGTACGTACGAGGATGCGGCGGCACTCCTCGCAACGCAGCACCTCGTCGTGCGGCGCGGCCTTGATGCGGTTCATCTCGGCGATCGACAAAGCCACCTTGCAGCCCTGGCACCGGCCGCCCCTGAGCATGGCGGCGCCCACGCCGTACTGGTCCTTGAGCTTGGTGTAGAGCGCGAGCAGGTCGGCGGGGATCTCGGCGGCGACGGCGGCGCGGCTGGTCTGGGCCTCGCCCGCCTCCTTGTCGAGGTCGACGAGCAGGGCGTCGCGGCGGTCCTCGGCGGCGGCGCGCGTGGCGGCGATCTCGTCGCGCTGCGCGATCAGGTCGAGGACCTTGCTGTCGGCGGCCTCGCGGCGTTCCATGATCTCCAGCACGACCTCTTCGAGGTCGCCCTGGCGCTTGTGCAGGGAGGCGATCTCGGACTGGAGGCTCGCCAGGTCCTTGGGCGAGCTGACCGCGCCGGAGTCGAGCCGCTTCTGGTCGCGGTCGGCGCGGGTGCGGACGGCGTCGACGTCGTTCTCGGCCTTGGCCTGCTCGCGGGCCAGGTCGCCGGCCTCGGTCTCGGCGCCGATCACGTCGGTGGCGAGCTTGGCGTAGCGCTTCGACTGCTCGTCGATCTCCGCCAGCTCCGGCATCGTACGGCGGCGGTGCGCCAGCCGGTCGACCACGGAGTCAACGTCAGCCAGGTCGAGCAGTCGTTTCTGGGCCTCGGGGGCTGCTTTCATGATCAATATCCTCTTGTCCAAGCATCGGTGACCGTGGCGGAGACACGCGTCTCAACGGTAACGCCACTCGAACCCAGGATGGACGCAGCACTGTCAAGCCATGGCCACTCGGTGGCCCAGTGCCCGGCGTCGATCAGCGCGGGGCCGCCCTCCTCGATGAATTCGCTGGTGGGATGGTGTCTCAGGTCCGCCGTGAGGAACACGTCCACTCCCGCGGCGCGGACCGTACCGAGGAGCGAATCGCCCGCTCCTCCACTGACGGCCACGCGTGTGACGCGGCGGGACAGCTCGCCCGCGACGCGGATGCCCTGCGCGGTCTCCGGCAGCCCCGCGACCGCCCGCTCGGCGAACTCCCCCAGCGTCATCGCCGACTCCAGGTCGCCGATGCGGCCGAGCCCGCGCCAGGGATCGTCGGGGAAGGGCCGCAGCGGGACCAGGTCACCGGTCAGGCCGACGGCGCGGGCCAGGGCGTCGGAGACGCCGGGGTTCGCCACGTCGGCGTTGGTGTGGGCGGTGTAGAGGGCGATGTCGTTCTTTATCAGGTTGTGGAGCAGGCGGCCCTTGGGCGTGGTCGCGGCGACGCTCGTCGTGCCGCGCAGGTAGAGGGGATGGTGGGTGACGATCAGGTCGGCGCCCCACTCGACGGCCTCGGTGGCGACGGCCGCGACCGGGTCGACCGCGAACAGCACCCGCCGCACCTCCTGCGCCGGGTCTCCGCAGACCAGGCCCACCGCGTCCCAGGACTCGGCTCGGGCGGGCGGGTAGGCCGCCTCGAGCTCCTTGATCACATCCGCCAGCGTCACTCCAGCCACCAGCGCAGACTACCGGCCGCCCGGCCCCGGTACGTGATCGGCGAGGGGTGTCGTCCGCGCGACGCTCGGCGTAACGTAAGTGGATCCTGACATGTGGAGGCTGGCATGGCGCCGAGGGTCGCGATCATCGGAGCGGGGTTCGGCGGATTGTGCATGGCGATCCAGCTCGAACGGGCCGGGATCGGCTCCTACACGGTCTTCGAGAAGGCGGACGGCCTGGGCGGCACCTGGCGCGACAACAGCTATCCGGGTGCGGGCTGCGACATCCCGTCGCACCTTTACTCCTACTCTTTCGAGAAATATGCGAGCTGGACCCGCCGCTACCCAGAACAGCCCGAAATTCTGGCCTATCTAGAGCATTGCGCTGATAAATACGGTGTCAGGCGAAAAATCCGCTTCGGCAGCGAGGTCGAAGCAGCCGTCTTCGACGGCTCCCACTGGCAGGTCAGTACGGCCGGCACCACCGAGGCCGCCGGCACCACTGAGACCTTCGATGTCGTCGTCATGAGCGTCGGCCAGCTCAACCGCCCCCAGCTCCCCGACATAACCGGAATATCAGACTTCGAGGGCACATCCTTCCACTCCGCCCGCTGGAACCACGACCACGATCTCACCGGCAGGCGGGTCGCGGTGATCGGCAACGGCTCCTCGGCCGCCCAGCTCATCCCGCGCGTCGCCGCCGAGGCCGACCACCTGACGGTGTTCCAGCGCACCCCGAACTGGGTGATCCCCAAGCCCGACGCCACCTTCGGCCCCTTGACCAGGCTGGCGTTCCACTTCGTCCCCGGCCTCCAGCGCGCCTACCGCGAGTGGCTCTACCGGTACGCCGAGAACACCCTCTACCCCGCCCTGGCGCAGGGCTGGAGCGTCGGCCTGCTCAAGAAGCGGGCTCTGGACCACCTCCGCGACCAGGTCCCCGACCCGGCGCTGCGCGCCAAGCTCACCCCCGGCTACCCGCCGGGCTGCAAGCGGGTCGTCATCGACAGCTCCTTCTATCCGGCCCTGACCAGGCCGAACGTGGACGTGGCGACAGAGCGGATCGTACGGATCACGCCGAAGGGCATCGAGACCACCGATCGGCCGTACGAGGTGGACACGATCGTGTATGCCACCGGATTCAGGAGCACGGAGTTCCTCGCGCCGATGGAGGTCTCGGGGCGGGGCGGCCAGTCGCTGCGGGAGCGGTGGAAGCGCGGGGCGGAGGCGTACCTGGGCATCTCGGTGCCGGACTTCCCGAACCTGTTTCTGCTGTACGGGCCGAACACGAACCTGGGCCACAACTCGATCATCTTCATGATCGAATGCCAGGTGAACCACATCATGTCCTGCCTGCCGTACCTCTCGGAGCGAGGACCGATCGAGGTGCGGCCCGAGGCGATGGCGGCGTGGAGCAGGCAGCTCGACGCGGCGATGGCGCGGATGGTGTGGGGCAACGGCTGCCAGAGCTGGTACAAAACGGCCGAAGGCCGCGTCACCAACAACTGGCCCGGCCCCACGACGCTCTACCGCCGCTTGACGGCCCGGCCGCCGCACACCGCCTACCGCCCGACCGGCTCCGCGTAGAGACACCGTCCGACCGGCTCCGCGTAGAGACACCGCTCAGGATGGCTGGTCTGACCTGCGGCGGGTAGAAATCCGCAATGACGAGTGCGGAAGCGGCCGCCGCCCGCGAAGCGGCCGAGAAGACCGGTGTGACGATCCGCGAGCTGCGCGAGATCCACGATTTCCAGGAGGTCTACCGGCTGTACGACGACATCTGGCACCCCGACCCGCGCAACGCGCCCGTGCCGGTGGAGCTGATGATCGGCTTCGCCCACACGGGCGGTTACGTAGCCGGAGCCTACGAGGGCGACCGGCTGGTCGGGGCCTCGGTGGGCTTCCTCGCGGCGGACCGGACATTGCACTCGCACGTGACCGGGGCGGTGATCGGGCGCGGCATCGGCTACGCGCTCAAGCTGCACCAGCGGGCCTGGTGCCTGGAGCGCGGGCTGGAGAAGGTCACCTGGACCTTCGACCCGCTCGTACGCAGGAACGCCCGCTTCAACCTGACCAAGCTGGGCGCCCGGCCGGAGCGGTACCTGGAGGACTTCTACGGCGTCATGGCCGACGCGATCAACGAGGGGGACGCCTCCGACCGGCTGCTCGCCGTCTGGCGGTTGAGGGAGTCGCCGCCGGAGCCGTCCGCCGGGCCGTACACGCGGGGGGTGGAAGTGGCCGGGAATCGGCCGGTGATCGGCCTGGCCGACGGACCGGTGGTGCTGGTGGCGACGCCGTACGACATCGAGACGCTGCGCCGTGAGGACCCTGAGGCGGCCCGCGCGTGGCGGCTGGCGCTGCGGGAAGTGCTCGGCGGGCTGATGGGGTCGGGCGAGCGTGTCACCGGGTTCACCGACGACGGGGAATATGTGATCGAAATGGACTGACTACCTATTCCACTCGGCTTTCGGATCTCTGTAATGTGGCGCTTACGCACGTCGAACAAGGAGATCCGCATGGCGGAATTCACCCCGACCGTTCCTGCGCGAGTCCTACCCCCCGTCTCCGTCCGAGACCTTCCGGAGCCTCCCCGATCGAGTTGGCGCATCATCGGCCCCGGCCTGGTCGGCGCGGGGGTCGGGCTGGCGTCCGGCGAGTTCATCCTCTGGCCGTACATCGCCTCCCAGGTCGGCCTGGTCTTCATCTGGGGCGCCGCGATCGGCATCATCACCCAGTGGTTCCTCAACATGGAGATCGAGCGCTACACGCTGGCCACCGGCGAGACCGCGCTGACCGGTTTCAGCAGGATGTGGAAGCACTGGAGCCTCGTCTTCGTCGTGATGACGCTCTGCTCGAACCTGTGGCCCGGCTGGGTGACCACGTCGGCCACGATGATGACCTACCTGACCGGCACGGGCGCCGGCAGCGTGCGCTGGATCGCGATCGGCATGCTGCTGGTGATCGCGATCGGCCTGACGATGGCGCCCGTCATCTACACCATGCTGGAACGGGTGATCTTCGTGAAGATCGCCCTGGTGGCGACGCTCGCCATTGTCGCGATCCTGTTCGCCATCAACGCCGAGAGCTGGATCGAGCTGGGCAAGGGCCTGAGCGTCGGGGCGGAGTTCCCGGTGCCGCCGCTGGAGTTCGCGGTGCTGATGGGCGCGATCGCGTACGCGGGCGCGGGCGGCGGCCAGAACCTGTGCCAGAGCAACTGGATCCGCGACAAGGGCTTCGGCATGGGCCTGTACGTGCCGCGCCTGGTCAGCCCGGTCACCGGCCAGGAGGAGGCGGCCGCGTCGACGGGCTTCCAGTTCGCCCCGACCAGGGAGAACCTGGCCCGATGGCAGCAGTGGTGGCGCTTCGCGAACATCGAGCAGGCGGCCACGTTCGCGCTGGTGTCGTTCCTGACGATCGCGCTGATGTCGATGCTCGCCTACTCCACGGTGTTCGGTAAGCCGGGGCTGGCCAACGGCATCGGGTTCCTGCAGGTCGAGGGCGAGGCGCTGAAGGCGTCGGTGGGGCCGTGGTTCGGCGTGCTGTTCTGGGTGATCGGGGCGCTGTCGCTGTTCGCCTCGGCCATGGGCATCGTCGACTACACCTCCCGGCTGGCCTCCGACGCGCTGAAGACCATTTACCTGCGGGACAGGGCCATTTCCGAGAACCGCGTGTACTTCTTCATCGTGTGGGCGATGGCGCTGCTCGGCGTCGTGATCCTGCTGCTCGGGTTCGACCAGCCGCTGATCCTGCTGGTGTTCTCAGCCAGTTTCGCGGCGGTGATGATGTTCGTGTACTCGATCCTGCTGATCGTGCTGAACCGCCGGTCGCTGCCGGAAGCCCTCAAGGTCAGGTCGTACCGGCTGGGCGCGCTCGTCTGGTCGATCGCCTTCTTCGGCACACTCACGGTGCTGACGGTGATCCAGCAGGCGAACAAACTGTTCGGCTGAATCCCCCCATCGCGGAACCAGGCTTTCCGCGATGGCGGGCAGACTGGCAGGCATGCTCGACACCTCGGCCCGCCTGCTCAAGCTGCTGTCCCTGCTCCAGGCGCACAAGGACTGGTCGGGCCCCGAGCTGTCCACGCGGCTCGGGGTCTCCACCAGGACGATCCGCAACGACGTCGAGCGGCTGCGCAGCCTCGGCTACCCCGTGCACGCCACGCCGGGTGTCGCGGGCGGCTACCGGCTCGGCGCCGGGGCCGCGCTGCCGCCGCTGCTGCTCGACGACGAGGAGGCCGTCGCGGTGGCCGTCGGTCTCGGCCGCGCGGCGGGCGGCGGCGTCCAGGGCATCGAGGAGACCTCGGTACGCGCCCTGGCCAAGCTGGAGCAGGTGCTGCCGTCGCGGCTGCGGCGCCGGGTCAACGCCCTGAACACCTACACGGTGCAGGTCCCCGGCGACGCCCCGTCGGTGGCGCCCGAGGTGCTGACCACGATCGCCAACGCCGCCCGCGACCACGAGCGGCTCCGCTTCGACTACACCGGCCACGACGGCTCCTCGGCCATGCGCGACGCCGAGCCGCACCGGCTCGTGCACCGGCGCGGCCGGTGGTACCTGGTCGGCTATGACGTCGAGCGGCGGGATTGGCGGACGTTCCGGGTAGACCGCCTCCTGCTGCGAACACCGGCCACGGGACCCCGGTTCACGCCCCGCGAGCTGCCCGGCGACGGTGACGTGGCCGCGTGGGTGGAGAAGGGCGTGACCACCGCGATGTGGCGCTATCACGCGACGGTGCTGCTGCACAGCCCGGCCGAGGTGATGCGCCGGTCGCCGCTGAAGCTGGACATCGAGCCGGTCGACGAGGCCACCTGCCTGGTCAGGCTGAGCGGCGACGACCTGCCGGGGATGGCCGTGTGGATCGGGTTCATCGGGGTGGACTTCGAGGTGCTCGACCCGCCGGAGCTGGCCGAGCACGTACTGCTCCTGGCGGATCGCTACCGACGCGCCGTACGTCGCTGATGGAGACCGTCAGCGGGCGGTAGGAGAGTCGCTGATGGAGACGGTCAGCGGGCGGTAGGAGAACGGTCAGCGCCCGGCGGCAGCCTGGCGGTCATGAAGAACATGACGCAGATCGCGGGCGGCCGGAACGACTTCCAGCTCGTCCGCCACCTGACCCTCCACGGCAGCCAGGTCGAGATCGGCCGGGCGCTCACCGAGGAGGCCCTCAGGCTCGGCTGGGCGCCGACGCCCGCCGACCCCGCCGTCAACCGGGCCCGCCGGACCTGGTTCGAGCGGCACTGGCCCCAGCACCACGCCCGCATGGACGGCGCCGCCGCGGCACTCGGGCTCGACCCCGACCAGGACGAGCTGGCCCTCGACGGGCTGGGTTACATCCCCGCGGGCTCGGGCTGCTCGGCGCTGTGGTGCCCGCCGTCCGCCGGCACCGACGGCCACGGCAGGGTGGGCCGCAACTACGACTTCTTCACCACGACCACCAGCGAGATCATGGGTCAGGCCGCCCGGCCCGGCGAGCTGCCGATGTCGTCCAGGCCGTACGTGATCACCACGGTGCCCGACACCGGCCTGGCCTCCACCGTCATCACGATGTCCGAACTCGACGGCTGCATGGAGGGCGTCAACGAGGCCGGTCTGGTCGTCATGCTGCTCATCGCCGACTTCTCCACCGCCGAGCCGCCGCAGAGCGTCTCGCCGCAGGTGGGGGTGGGCAGCACGCAGTTGCCCCGGTTCGTCGTCGACACCTGCGAGAACGTGGAGCAGGCCAAGCAGGCGCTCCTCGGCGCCAAGCAGTACGACCACGGCGTGCCGCTGCACTACCTCGTCGCCGACGCGCAGGGCCGGGCGTTCGTGTGGGAGCGCGGCCGGGACGGCGCGGAGCACATCATCGAGTTCGGCGACGCGCCGCTCTGCGTCACCAACCACCTCCTGCACCGCAACCCCGACCCGATGAACCTGCCCGAGGACACCGAGTCGAGCTTCCAGACGTACGGGCGGCTGCGTTCGCTGTACGAGCGGAGCAAGGGCGCGCTGATGTCACCCGAGGACCTGCGCGCGAGCCTGCTGGCGGTGCGGCCGGACCCGGCGCTGCCGTTCCGCACGGTCTGGAGCACGGTCTTCGCCCCGGCCGACCGCACGCTGTCGACCCGGTTCTACCTGGGCGACGAGAAGGGGTACACCGACGAGCTGGTCTTCACCGCGAGTCGAGGTACTCCTGCCTGACCTTGGACCGTGACAGCTTCCCCGTCGGCGTGCGGGGCAGCGCGTCCCGGTATTGGATCACCTTCGGGTGCTTGAACCGGGCGATGCGCGGCTCGCAGTGCCGCAGCAGCTCGGCGGTGAGCTCGGGGTCGCCCGTGACGCCCGCCACCGGCTGGACGAGGGCGACCACGCTGTGCCCCCACTCCTCGTCGGGCACCCCGATGACGGCCACGTCCGCCACGAGGGGGTGCTCCAGCAGCGCGGCCTCGATCTCGGCCGGGTAAATGTTGACCCCGCCGGAGACGATCAGGTCGGTGCGCCGGTCGCACAGGAACAGGAAGCCGTCCTTGTCGAGGTAGCCGATGTCGCCGGGGGTGTACCACTCGCCGCGCATGCTGGCGGCCGTCTTCGCCGGGTCCTTGCGGTATTCGAAGGTGCCCAGGCTGGACTTGACGTAGATCATGCCGGGCTCGCCGGTCGGCAGCTCCTGGCCGGCCTCGTCGAGGATCCTGACCTCGAAGGTGGGCGCCGGCTTGCCCACGGTGCCAGGCCGGGCCAGCCAGTCGTGCGGCTTGACCGAGAAGGCGATCGTCGACTCGGTCGAGCCGTAGTACTCGTAGAGCACCGGCCCCCACCAGTCCATGATCCCCTGCTTGACCGCGACCGGGCAGGCCGCTCCGGTGTGGATGACCTGCCGCAGGCTCGACACGTCGTAGCGCGCTTTGACCTCCTCCGACAGCCGCAGCATCCGGTGGAACATGGTCGGGACCATCATCGCGTTCGTCACCTGGTGGCGCTCGACCAGCTCCAGGATGTTCTCCGGCTCGAAGCGCGGCGTGATCACCACGGTGTGGCCGAGATGCAGCGCGAACTGCGTGTGGGCGCACGGCGCCGAGTGGTACATCGGCGAGGTGACCAGGTGCACGGCCTCCCCCGGCACCAGGTCGACGATCTCGCCGAGAAACCAGGCATAGAGCGGGACGACCGCCTCGGGCTCGGCGCCGGACAGCGGCCGCTGCACGCCTTTGGGGAAGCCGGTGGTGCCGGAGGTGTACCACATGACGGCCCCGCCGGCCCGCCCGCCGGGCGCGTCCGTGGGCTGCCCCTCGGCCAGCCCGGCCGTGCCGATCTCGCTCCCGGGTACGTGGCCGTCGGCGGTGACCACGATCTTCGCGTCGCAGTCCGCCAGGATGTAGGCCACCTCCGCCTCGGTGAGATGCCAGTTGATCGGCACGTAGTAGAGGCCGATCTGCCCGGTCGCCATGATCATGATCACCGCGTCGAGGCCGTTCGGCAGCACGCCGGCCACCACGTCACGGTCGGTCAGCCCACGGGCGCGCAGGCCGTGCGACACCTGGTTGACCCGGGCGAGCAGCTCGCCGTACGTGGTCCGGGACCCGTCCACGTCGATGACCGCGAGCCGGTCCGGGTCGGCGGCGGCGATCGCGTAGAAGCCGGGAAGTCCGCTGATGTCCATCACAGCTCCAGCAGCTCGGCGAGGCGGGCCCGGTGGATTCGGGGCGGGCCGAGCAGCACTTCGTCGGCCTTGGCCCGTTTGTAGAACAGGTGCGCGTCGTGCTCCCAGGTGTAGCCGATGCCGCCGTACAGCAGCAGGTGGTCGCGAGCCACCTCGAAACAGGCCCGCCCCACGTACGCCTGGGCGAGCGCGGCGGCGGCGGGCAGCTCCTCCGGCGACTCGTCGGCGGCCCAGGCGGCGAAGCGGACGATGGACTCGGCCTGCTCCAGCTTGCAGTGCATGTCGGCGAGCTTGTGCTTGACCCCCTGGTAGGAGCCGATGTAGCGGCCGAAGGCGACCCTGATCTTGGCGTAGGCGACGATGGCGGCCAGCGCGGCGCGCAGCACGCCCAGCTGCTCGGCCGCCAGCGCCACGGCGAGCAGGTCGTCGACGCCGTCCGGCAGCGGGCCGAGCTCACGGCGGGGCACGCCGGCCGGCTCCACGCGGGCCTGGCCGCGGGTCAGGTCGAGCGTCTCCAGGGCGGTCCTGGTGACGCCGGGCGCGGTGAGGTCGACGGCCGTCAGGACCCCGCCCTCGCGCAGCAGCAGGACGTCGGCCTCCATCCCGTTGAGCACCCGGTCGAGCGGGCCGGTGGCGAGTGTGGCGGCGATCCGGCCTTCGGCGATGGCGGTCAGCAGCTCCTTGTCCGGCACCCGGGACAGCGCGATCGTGGCGAACGCCGTGGCCAGGAAGGGTCCGGGCAGCAGCGCGGCGCCCGTCTCCTCCAGCGCCACGGCCAGCTCCGCGAAGCCCGCGCCCGCCCCGCCGTACTCCTCCGGGATGATCAGCCCGGACAAGCCGAGCTCGCCGTTCAGCCGCGCGTACACCTCCCGGTCGTAACCCTCGCGGACCTTGGTCAGCGGCGAGGCGGCGGCCAGGAACGAGCGGACGGCGGCGCGGAGCTCCTGCTGCTCCTGGCTGAGTACGAGCTTCACCCCTGCGTCCCCACCTTCAGGTCCTTGAACGGCACGGTCTTGTCCACCCGCGGCTCGGGCGGCAGGTTCAGCACGCGGTCGCCGATGATGTTGCGCATGATCTCGTTGGTGCCGCCGCCCAGCGACATGCCGGGCGCCATGGAGATCGCCTGCGCCAGCGGGTGGCCGCCGACGACCGCCTCGGGCCCGACGAGCCGGGTCGCGAGGTCGGCCTGGTACAGGTACAGCTCGGCCAGCAGCAGCTTGGCGGCGCTGCCGCGGGCACCGGGGAAGATGCCCGCCTTGGTCTCCTGGGAGAGGCGCTGGTTGAACAGGGCGAGCGCCCGCGAGCGGATGTGCAGCTCGACCAGCTCGTCCCTGACCAGCGGGTCGGTGGTGTCGACCACCTGGCGCAGCGCCGCCAGGGAGGTGGGGTCGTCCTTGCCCTGGCCCATGCCGACGCCCGCCGAGATCGACAGCCGCTCGTGCAGGAGCGTCGTGACGGCCACGCTCCAGCCGTCGTTGACCTCGCCGACGCGGTGCGCGTCGGGGATGGGGACGTCGTCGAAGAAGATCTCGTTGAAGTTGGCCCGGCCGGTCATGTCTTTGAGCGGCCGGATCGTGACGCCCGGATGGCGCATGTCGACCACGAACATGGTCAGGCCCTTGTGCTTGGGCACCTCGACGTCGGTGCGGGCCAGCAGCAGCCCCCAGTCGGCGTGGTGGGCGACCGAGGTCCAGACCTTCTGGCCGTTGACGATCCAGTCGTCGCCGTCGCGTACGGCCCTGGTCTGCAAGCTGGCCACGTCGCTGCCCGCGCCGGGCTCCGAGAAGAGCTGGCACCAGATCTCCTCGCCGCGCAGCAGCGGCCGGACGAAGCGTTCGCGCTGCTCGTCGGTGCCCCGGTCGACCAGCGTCGGGCCCGTCATGCCCAGGCCGATCGAGAAGACGTAGGTGGGCAAGGTGAAGTCACGGGCCGCGGCGGCGAACGCGCGCTCCTCCGCCTGCGTCAGCCCCTGACCGCCCCAGCGGGCCGGCCAGGTGATGCCGGAGTATCCGGCGTCGTAGAGCCGGGCCATGAAGTCCTTGGCCCTGGCGACCGGGTCGGCCTCCGGGGAGTCACCGGCCGGAGCGTTTTCGAGGAGCCAGGCCCTGGCGGCATGCCGATACTCATCAAGGTTCACATCGTCTCCCTGACATCAGTGCTCACTTACTCTAACCAGCCGAATGCGGCACGCATAGAGCGCCATTCGGTTGGCGTTTTATCCGGATTTGTCGCCGAATCTCCGTTAATTAGGATGGGGGCTACTAGGTGTGATCGGCTGATCGCCGGGGGGAAAGGCGTGGTCACACGGTTCGGGCGGTCCGTGCGTGCGCGGCTGACGCTGTTCGCGAGCGTCGCCATGGCGCTGCTGTGCGTCGTGGTCAGCGCGCTCGCGCTGCACGCGGTGCACACCACAGCGGTCGGGCGCCGCACCAACGAGGTGCTCACCGCCGCCCTGCGCGTGGTGCACCTGGTCAAGCGCCATGAGCTGCCTCCGGTCATCAGCGGCGAGGTGGACGGGATCCAGGTCGTCGACTCGGCCGGACGCGTGGTGTCCACGACGGCGAACCTGACCGGCCGCCCGCGCATGAGCGAGTGGACACCCGACGCCGACAACGCCAACCGCACCCGGGTCGCGTGCGACCTGCCCGACTTCCCCGGCCGGTGCGAGATCCTGACCGTCCTGCGCGTCTACGAGCGGGGCGGCGACTGGCTGATCTACGCGGCCGGGGCCACGGTGCCGCGGTACGTCCATCCGGCCATGCTGGGGTTCCTGGGCGGCGACTCTCTCGCGCTGGTGGCGCTGACCTGGTTCGGCGTGTCCCGGGTGGTGGCCAGGACGCTCCGGCCGGTCGACCGGCTGGAGTACGCGGCCGAGCGGCAGCGCAGGTTCGTCGCCGACGTCTCGCACGACCTGCGCAGCCCCATCACCGCCATGCGCGCGCAGGTCGAAGAGGCCATGCTGTACCCCGGCGACGCCGACTGGCAGCGGACCGGGGTGGCGCTGCTGGGCAGCCTGGATCGCCTCCAGGCCATCGTCGGCGACCTGCTGACGCTGGCCCAGCTCGACGCGGGCGCCCCCGCCGTCCGCGAGCCCGTCGACCTGGCCGAGCTGGTCGGCGCCGAGACAGCCGGGCGGCGGTCCAAGCCGGTGATCACCACGCTGGAGCCGGGCGTGACCGTCATGGGCGACCCGGTCCGGCTGGCCCGCCTGCTCACCAATCTGCTGGACAACGCGGAGCGCCATGCCGAGTCCCAGGTCGCGGTGACCGTACGGCACGACGATGAGACGGCCGTGATCGAGATCGTGGACGACGGCGCGGGCATCGCGCCGGACCAGCGGGAGGTGGTGTTCCAGCGCTTCACCCGGCTGAGCGCCGCGCGCGAGCGCGACGCCTGCGGCACCGGGCTGGGGCTGGCCATCGCCCGCGAGATCGCGCTGGCCCACGGCGGCACCCTGACCCTGGAGGACTCCGACCGCGGCGCCCGTTTCGTGGTGCGGCTCCCTCGGACCCCCATCGTGGAAGGCTGAGCGGTGTTCGCCAGATGGTCGGTGCGGCGCCGGATGACGATGGCCGCCCTGCTGTCGACGCTGGTCGGCTACTTCGTCACCGCGGTGCTCATCACACCGCTCGCGCACAGCGTGCTCACCGGGTACCAGATCGACCACGCGGCCAGCGCGGCCCGCCGGGTCGCGGTCAGCGTTCAGCGGTCCGCGCCCGAGCGGATGAGGCCCGTGGCGAGCACCGAGGACGTCGATCTCCTCCAGGTGATCGACGACCACGGCACGGTACGGCAGGCCAGCCCGAGGCTGCTGGGTTATCCGCCGCTCATCAGCGACACCTCCACGGGCGACGACAACCGCCTGGACGCCACGGTCTGCACCAACCGGGTGCCGGGCGTGAAGTGCCTGATCGTCGTGGGGTACCGGGTGCCGGTCGGGTCGGCGTTCTGGACGGTCTGCGCCTACATCCCGGCCGTCCCCTGGTACATCAGCCCGCTCTATGTGGTGGGCGTGCTGCTCGCCGTGCTGCTGCTCTCCGCGATCTCGGCGTACGTAGCCAGGATGACGGTGGTCAAGGCGCTGCGGCCCGTCACGGACATCAAGACCGAGCTGGCCGAGATCACCGCCACGGACCTGGGCCGCCGGGTGCCGCCCTTGCCGCACCGCGACGAGCTCGACGACCTCGCCCGGACCGTGAACCAGACCCTGGACCGGCTGGAGCACGCGGTCCAGCAGGAGCGCAGGTTCGCCGCCGACGCCTCGCACGACCTGCGTACCCCGCTCACCGCGATGCGCACCCAGATCGAGGAGGCCATGCTCCATCCGGACGAGGCCGACTGGCCGCGCACCGCCGTGGCCCTGCTGTCGAGCCTCGACCGGCTGCAGGCCATCGTCACCGACCTGCTGACGCTGGCCAAGCTCGACGCGGGCGCGCCCGGCCTGGGCGCCGACGTGAACCTGGCCGAGCTGGTCGAGGAGGAGCTGGCCCGCCGGCCGCCCGGCAAGCGCGTGGAGCTGGAGCTGAGTCCGGTGGTGGTGACCGGTGACCCGCTGCGCCTGACCCGCCTGCTGGCGAACCTGCTCGACAACGCCGAGCGGCACGCCGAGTCCACGATCACCGTGACCGTCGGCGAGCGGGACGACTGGGGCGTACTGGAGGTCCTGGACGACGGCGCGGGGATCGCGCCGGATCAGCGCGAGAACGTCTTCCGCCGGTTCACCCGACTGGACGCCTCACGCAACCGCGACGCGGGGGGCACGGGGCTCGGGCTGCCCATCGCCCGCGAGATCGCCACGGCGCACGGTGGTACTCTCACGGTCGAAGATTCCGACATCGGCGCCCGGTTTGTCCTACAAATCCCCCGGGCTAGTAGTTAAAGTGGCCCGCTGTGACACGGGGTTTCAGCCGATTACGGCGCGAAGATTTACTGAAGACGGCCTGCGAAGTGATCGCCGAGCAGGGGTTCGGGCATACCAGGACGATCGACATAGCCAGAGCCGCCGGCGTGAGCCAGGCCCTGCTGTTCTACCACTTCGAGACCAAGGACGAGCTGTTCGCGCAGGCGTTCGCCTTTGCCGCCCGGATGCATCTCGACACCCTGGACGCCATCGAGCACTCGCCGGGCACACCGCGCGAGCGGCTGCGCGCGCTGTTGCGCCGCTCCTCCCCCGCGGGCTCCTCCGATGGCTGGCGGCTGTGGATCGACGCCTGGTCGGAGTCCATGCGCAACAAGGAGCTCGAACAGACCGCGCGACGGCTCGACCTGCGGGGCAGGACGATGCTACGCGGGATCATCGAAGCCGGTGTGGCGTCGGGCGACTTCGTCTGCCCCGATCCCGAGGAGTCCACCTGGCGGATCTTCGCGTTGCTCGACGGGCTGGCCATCCAGATCCACGTGCACCCCAAGGTCGTGTCGCGCCGCTGGGCCACCCGGCTCCTCCGTGCGACGGCCGCCGCCGAGGTCGGCCTGAACCCGGACGACCTGTGACTGGCGTCACTCTTCCCCTCTTATTGGATGCTTCGTACAATTACCGGGCGAGGAGAGGAGCAGGCGATGACACGCGCACCGAGCTCTACCACCGCCAGGGAGACCGACGAGCGGGTCGCCGACCGGAGCGCCTACGAGGCGGTCATCCAGCGCCTGTCGAAGGCGTCGGTCGACAAGCACTGGGAGCCGTACAAGGACATCCCCTGGGAGGATCCGGAGTTCCTCGTCGACCAGACCGATCCTCGCTGGGAACTGCCGCAGGTGGACAAGCTCGGCGCCCACCCGTGGTACCAAAGCCGCTCCCCCGAGACGCGGGCCAGGATCGGGCTGTGGCGGCTGGCCACGGCGATGAAGATCGGGCTGCAGTTCGAGAACCTGCTCAAGCGCGGCCTGCTCAACTACGCCTACCGGCTGCCGAACGGGTCACCCGAATTCCGCTACGTCTACCACGAGACCATCGAAGAGGGACATCACGGGATGATGTTCCAGGAGTTCGTCAACCGGACGAAGCTCCCGGTGCGCGGCATGCCGGGGCCGCTCAGCCTGCTCGCCCAGGTCGCCCCCTGGATCCCGCTGATCTCGACCGAGCTGTTCTTCGTGTTCGTGCTCGGCGGCGAGGACCCGATCGACCACGTCCAGCGCAAGGTGCTCAAGGACGACCGGGTCCACCACCCGCTCGAAGAGACGATCATGCGCATCCACATCGCGGAGGAGGCCAGGCACATCTCCTTCGCCCGGCACTACCTGCGCAACCGGGTGCCGAGGATGCCGCGCTACCGGCGCCTCATGCTGGGTGTCGCCTCGCCGATCATCCTGGGGATCATGGCCAGGATCATGCTGGCGCCACCGGGGCCGATGATCAGACGGTTCGCCATCCCGCGTGACGTGGTGACCGAGGTGTACCTGCGCAACCCGGCGGCCAAGCGGGAGATCCGCGACTCGGTGGGCAAGACGCGCGAGCTGTGCACCGAGATCGGCCTGGTGAACGCACTCACCCGGCCGATCTGGCAGGTCATGGGCATCTGGGCCTGAGGGGCTTCGGGCGCGACGAGCTTTAGGAGCGGCGGGCGACCAGCACTTCGGTGGTCGCCCGCTCTTCCCACACGCCCGACGGGTTGGCGACCAGGAGCACCCGCCGGACCGCTTCGGTGAACTCCGTCACCCTGGCGCCGAACCTGTCGGGAGTGGTGTACGAGTACGACAGCTGCAGCCCGATCACGGCGTCGAGGTCCCAGGTCAACCGCCTTTCGAACAGGCTATGAACTGCTGCTCATATTCGCTATGAAAGCCTGAACATCCGCCGTGATCTGTCAAGGTTTCCTCTTGGTTGGCGGCGGTTCGGCCGGGCCGAGCATGATCGGCCCGAGGGCGTGTCATGGGTCGGTGGGGTGCTCGCCGCATCGTTGCCTGCGGTGTCGCTGAGTCTGCCCGCTTGCGATCGCGACAGAGCCAAGAACCGCCCCACCCCGAAACGGCCCACCCGCACCACGTCAGCCAACTCACGAAACAGCTCGCCAGACAACCCGATGACTTTCAGCCGTGTGCCCGACCGGCGCACGGTGCCCGCCCCACCGCCCACCAGCGGTGGACAGCGTCCGGCGGGCCATGCACCCAAGCCGGGACGGCACCAGCCGTACCGGACAGGGCATGTCAGGAACTCTCACCATCGGACCGGCTTCCACCACGCCAAAGCCACCCCCGTGCTCACTCTTACCGAGCACGGGGGCAGCCCAAAGCAGGCTACGCCTGTCCGAGTTGCCTGATTCCTTCAGGGAACCACAGGGAATTCAAGACGCTCGACTCCAGCCGGTCGAACGGCGAGTCGCGAGCACGTCGTCATGGTGCTCCCCGCTGGCCTGGAAGGAGTTGCCCGCCATGAACTCGTTCATCGCGAACTCGGCGCGCACCTCCCGCACGACCGGCTCCCACGCGTGCTCGCCGGGGTCGCGGGAGGGGCCGATCAGAGCCACCGCCCCGTCCGGCGGCA
Source organism: Nonomuraea sp. NPDC049750 (assembly GCF_040659625.1). Lineage (NCBI taxonomy): Bacteria > Bacillati > Actinomycetota > Actinomycetes > Streptosporangiales > Streptosporangiaceae > Nonomuraea > Nonomuraea sp. NPDC049750. Next base: position 302,014 of record NZ_JBFANB010000012.1, on the reverse strand, counting down.
GCAGCAGGTCCAGCTCGGCGAGTACGGCCCTGCGGTCCATCCAGTGGAACGATCGGCCCATGACGACGTCGTCGAACGGCGGCAAGGCGGCCAATGTCGTGGAGTCACCGGACAACCAGCGGATGTTCGGCGCACCGGCGGCGAGGCGCCTGCCCTCGGCCAGCATGCCCTCGTCCGGGTCCACGGCGATCACCTCGCGCACGGCCTCCGCCAGCGGGATCGCCACCGTACCGGGGCCGCAGCCGAGGTCGAGCACCCCGCTGCCGGGGCCGAACGCCCGTGCCAGGCAACCGATCGCCTCCTCCCCGTGTCCGGCCCGGTACTTGGCGTAGAAGGGGGCGGCACCGCCGAACAGGTTCGTCATGGTGAGACGATATTCGGGTTTCTGTTGGCGTCCGCTCTCGTTCGAGGGTGATGAGTTCGACGGTAAAGAGGAGGTCGCGTTGAGGGGCACGGTTCACCGGCTCACCCGGCGACGAGACTTGACGAGTTCGGTGAGACGGCTGGTCGTGATCCTGCTGCTCGCCTTCGCCGGGGTGGGCGTCGCCCTCCCGGCGCGAGCGCACAACGTGCTGGTCGGCAGCGACCCCAAGGACGGGGCGACACTGAGCGCCGCGCCCGGGCGGATCACGCTCGTGTTCGACCAGGCGGTACGCCAGGGATACGCGCAGGTGGGCGTGACCGGGGCCGACGGCACGGCGTGGGCCGACGGGACGGCCGAGGTCGCCGCCGAGAAGGTGTCGATCAAGGTCAAGGCGCTGCGGACGGCCGGGGCCTACGTGGTGGGCTACCGGATCCTGTCGGCCGACGGGCATCCGGTCACCGGCAAGATCGGCTTTACCCTCGCGGCGGGCGCCACGGCCGTACAGGAGGGCGCCGCGACGCAGGACGCCGTCAAGGGCGGCACCGGGGACGCCGGAGCCGAGGCCGCCGAGGCGGCGGCGAACGGCGGGGCGGGGATGGCCGTGGTCTGGATCGTGGGGGCGCTGCTGGTGCTGGCCGCCGGCACGGCCGTGTCGCTGCGCCGCGCCCGCACCCCGGCCCCCGCCGACAGCCTGACATCCGAGGGTGAGGCGCGTGATGGTGAGGCGCGCGACGGCGAGAGGGCGGGCGCGTGACGATCACCGCGCCCCCCAGGCAGCGGGTCGGCGGGCGGTGGGTGGTCGGGGCGTTCACGGTGTGCGCGATCGTCGCCGCCGTGGCGGCCAGCACGTTCACCGCCCAGGAGGCGGTGCCGGGCATCCCGATGCCGGGGCCGGTCGTGGCGTACGGGCTGCCGATCGTACGGGTGCTGCTCGATCTGGCGGCCGTGGCCGTGGTGGGGCTGAGCCTGGTGCCCAAGCTGCTCGGCTTCGACGCGCCGGACCTGACCGAGCCGGTCCTGCGCAGGACGCGGCCACTCACCGTCACCGCCGCGTGGGCGTGGGCGGTCTGCGCGCTGCTGACGATCGTGTTCCAGACCGCCGAGCTGAACCCGGGCGGCCTGCCCACGGTCGGCATGATCGCCGCCTACGTCGACGGTGTCGGCACCGGGCAAGGCTTGCTGTTCAGCGCCGCGTGCGCGCTGGTGGCGGCGGGCATCGGGCTGATGGCCGTGCGGTTCGGCGAGAAGGTTCCCGCCGAGCTGCGGATCATCGTGGCGCTGTTCGGCCTGCTGCCGATTCCGGTGACCGGTCACGCGGTCAACTCCGTCTGGCACGACCCCATCATGATCGCGATGGAGACGCATGTGATGGGCGCGGCGGCGTGGGCGGGCGGGCTGGTGGCGGTGGCGGTGTTCGTCGCGCCGCACCCGTCGCTGCTGGCCGCCGCGCTGCTGCGCTTCTCCAGGATGGCGACCGTCTGCCTGCTGCTGGTCGGCCTGTCCGGGCTGATCACCGGGCTCGGCACGATGGCGCTGACGCCCGGCGTGGAGCTGCCGGGCGCCATCGTGACCAGTCACTACGGGGTGCTCGTGGTGGTGAAGCTGACGCTCACCGCGCTGCTGGTGCCGCTGGCCGGGCACATCAGGTTCCGGCTGTTGCCGCTGATCCGCCGCGCCGAGCCCACGGCCGTGGTCGGCTGGGTGGCCGCCGAGGTGGCCCTGATGGGGATGGCCTACGGCGTGGCGGTCGCGATCACCCGGGCCTCGATCGGCTGACGCCGCGTCGCGAGCCACTCGCAGACCAGCCAGGCGATCATCAGCCCCGCCCCGGCCCAGACGGCCGACGACGGGACCAGGGGCGGCGCGCCGAGCAGGCCGGTCTGCCTCTTCAGCGCGCCGTACACCGCTCCCATGATCGAGCTCTGCGCGGTCAGCGCGCCGTAGACGGCGGCCGTCGCCACGGCCGCCCCGAGCACCGCGCGCACCGGCGCCAGACCCCGCATGGGCAACCGTACGGCGAACGCGAGGTCCACGCAGATACCGGCGATCACCAGGAAGTACGGCAGCGCGGACGGCGGGAAGTTGGTGAACGTGAGCAACGGCCAGGCCACCGTCCTGAAGGCCAGGTAGGAGCCGGCCACCAGTGTCGCCGCCCCGAACCTGCCGATCATCATCCGGGCCACGACCAGCACGGTCACGCCGACGACCACCGCGTACACCGGATAGAGGAAGTCCGGCACGGGAAGGGTGAAGTTGGTCATCATCACCCGGTCGACCGGACGGCCCATCTGGTCGGCGGCGAACCGCAGCAGGATGGGCTCGGCGTATTTGACGCCGTTGTCCCAGGCGCCGCTCGACAGGATGCCGTATTCCTGGTGCTGTTCGGGGAAGTGCACGTTCTCCAGGAAGAACGCGAAGAACGCGCCCAGCATGACCGTGCGTTCCCTGCCGGGCGGCGCGCCCATGAACCAGCCGCGGATCACCCCGGCGATCATGAAGAACGAGCCGCCGTACAGCATGAGGTGGGACGGGCTCCACGAGGTGATGTCCAGGCCGTTGACCCGGTGGTTGATCAGGTCCAGCGGCACCGCGACGAGGAATATGCCGGTGCCCCACTGGATCAGCCGGAGCGCCGCCTTGTCCACGCCGAAGCCGGTGTAGCCGTGGATCACGGTCAGCGCGAGGGCCAGGGCCGTGCCGACGGAGTTGAGCAGGTGCGGCGGCGCCAGGTCGTCGCGCAGCCACTTGAAGTGCCAGGAGACGTCCCAGGTCGCGCCGAGCACCTTGAACGTGAACGCCACCAGCCAGCCGTAGTAGAGAACCCTGAACAGGTCGGGCGGCGTCTCGCGCCCCGCCTGCCCGCGGGTCCAATGCGGCAGAGCCCACTCGGCGGCGGTCTTGATGATTGCGGGAGCCTTCACGGCGGAAATCTTACGATGCCTTCTTCCGGAGCAATACGTGCATCTCCCTCGTGCTGTTGTTCTGCCGCCGAAGGCATCGAGACCGGCGCGCATGGTCAGGCGGAGGTCAACGGCTTTCCTCGGTGTCTCAGCTGTACAGGCAGGTGTTTGAGCCCGTTCTGGAAGTTCGACGTGAGGCGGACGGGCGCCCCCGCGAGCTCGACGTCCCAGGCGAGCAGCTCGGCGAAGACCGCCCGGAACTGCACGCGCGCCAGGTGGGCGCCGAGGCAGAAGTGCGGGCCGAAGCCGAAGCTGACGTGGTCGTTCGGGGTGCGGGCGATGTCGAACCGGTCGGGGTCGGTGAAGACGGACGGATCGCGGTTGGCGGAGGCGTGGTAGACGACGACCTTCTCGCCCGCGCGGATGCTCCGGCCGCCGAGTGTGAGGTCGCGGGTGGCCGTACGGCGGAAGTCCATGACCGGCGGCCAGAACCGCAGCATCTCCTCCACCGCCGAACCGAGCAGAGTCGGGTCGGCGCGCAGCCGGGCCAGCTGGGCGGGGTGTTCGAGGAGGGTGAGCAGGCCGCCGGGGATGCCGTTGCGCAGCGTCTCGTTGCCGGCGACGGCGAACAGGAAGAACATGTTCTCGAACTCCGCCTCGGTCAGGCCGCCGTCCCTCATGGCCGACATGACCGACTCGCCGTGGGTGGTCTTGGCCAGGGCGTGCGCGTACGCGAACATGTCCGCCAATGCCGCCCGGGAGCGGGGGTTCACCCCCGGCCCGAGCCGCGGGCGGGAGGCGGTGGCGAGGCGGCCGATCGGGCTGAGCGACTCGGCGTCGGCCGTGGACAGCCCCGCGTAGTCGGCGTCCTGGTAGCCGATCACCCGGGACGCCCAGTCGTACAGCAGCCGCCTGTCCTCGTCCGGCACGCCCATGACGTGCGCGAGCGTCCAGACGGGCAGGTCGGCGGCGACCTCCACGAAGTCGCACGCGCCCGCGGCGAACAGCGACGCGGCCCGCTCCGCGATCGTCCGCTCCAGCGCCCGCACCGCGCGCGGCGTGAACGCGGCCGCCACGATCCCGCGCAGCCGGAAGTGGTCCGGCGGGTCGGTGTTCAGCATCATCGCCTGCACGAAGGCCAGGTCGGCGGGGGTGTCGGGGTCACGGATCTGCGTGGCGCCCAGGTGCGAGGAGAAGTCGTCGGCCGCGCGCAGCACGTGTTTGACGTCGGCGTGCCGGAACACGCCCCAGTATCCGGGCCCCTCGCGCCATGGGCCGACCGCCGGTTCCGGAATCCGGCAGACGGGGGCTTCCCGACGCAGCCGGTCGTAGAGGTCGTACGGGACGGCGTGCGCGTACGTGGCGGGCAGAAAGACCTCACTCACGGGCGGCGAGTCGTCCGGAACCGGCACAGGCGGCTTTTCCACAGGCGGCTTTTCCACAGGGCGCGTCCGTGGCGGAACGTTATCCACAGGCTCTCGCCGCGTCTCCTCGCTCATGCCTGCCAGCCTGCATGATGGGCGGGTGACTCCAGAAGACGGTGAGGCCATTCTGCGCGACTACTTCGCGCCCTGGATCCAGCAGCTCGGGCTGCGCGTGCGGGAGCTGGGTGAGCGCCACGCGGTGGTGTGCCTGCCCTGGTCCGACGCGCTGGCCAGAGAGGGTGGCGGCCTGTGTGGCCAGGCCATGATGGCCGCCGCCGACACGGCCACGGTCATCGCGATCTCCTCGGCCAGGGGCGGGTTCGTGCCGATGACGACGGTGCAGCAGTCGACGACGTTCCAGCGGCCGGTGACGGGCAAGGACGTGCTCATCGACGTACGCATCTCCAAACTCGGCCGGACGCTGGCCTTCTCCGACGTGACGCTGACGGCCGACGGGGCGGCCGAGCCGGCCGCGCGGGCGTCCACGGTCTACGCGATCTTGGGCTGATCCACTGTCTCAGGGGTTTCTCAGGTGCGGAAAGTAGGCTCAACCACATGAAACGTGTGGCCGCGCTGGTCGCGGTGCTCGCCCTCGCGGGGGTGGTGACGTGGCTGGTGTGGCCGTCCGCCCCCGAGGCGAAGGGCCTCGACCAGCGCATCTCCGTCGTCGACGGGCCGGCGGGCGACCAGCGGGTCGAGCTCGACGCGACGTTCTTCCCGGCCGCGGGCGGCGGGAAGGCTCCGGTCGTGCTGCTCGCGCACGGGTTCGGCGGCAGCAAGCAGAGCGTGCGTCAGCAGGCTCAGCGGCTGGCGCAGGACGGCTACGCGGTGCTGAGCTGGTCGGCCCGCGGTTTCGGCCGTTCGACCGGCGAGATCGCGCTCAACTCCGCCGACTACGAGGTCAAGGACGTCAAGCAGCTCATCGACTGGCTGGCCAAGCGGCCCGACGTCCGGCTCGACGCACCCGGCGACCCGCGGGTGGGCATCGCGGGCGGCTCATACGGCGGGGCCATCGCGCTGATGACGGCCGCCTACGACAGTCGCGTGGACGCGATCGTGCCGCAGATCACCTGGGCCGACCTGGCCGACTCGCTGTTCCCCGACGGCGGTGGCCAGGGTCCGGCCAACGGCGTGTTCAAGCGCATGTGGGCGGGCTACTTCTTCGGCCGCGGCGCCCCGGTCCAGGGCGGCGGCACGGCTCAGGGGCTCGGCGCCGCTCAGGGACTGGGCGCGCTCAGTCGGCAGAGCGTGCTGCTGACGGCCGAGCAGGCAAGGTGCGGCAGGTTCCTGCCCGCGGTCTGCGAGATGTACCAGCAGGTCGCCAAGACCGGGCGGGCCACGCCGGAGGCGATCGAGCTGCTGCGCAAGTCCAGCCCGGTGACGGTGGCCGGCCGCATCAAGGCGCCGACGCTGCTCATCCAGGGGCAGCGCGACTCGCTGTTCCCGCTCGGCCAGGCCGACGCCAACGCCAAGGCGATCGCCGCCGCGGGCACGCCGGTGAGCCTGGCCTGGTTCGACGGCGGCCACGACGGCGGCAACGGCGAGGCCGACTGGCTCTACGACCAGACGGCCGGCTGGTTCGGCCACTACCTCAAGGGTGACGGCTCACCGGTCCCGGAGCGGTTCACCGTGACCCGTGACGGCGGCCGCGACCCCGGCACCCGCCAGCGCATCAGGCTCCACCCCGAGTCCACCGCCTACCCCGGCCTCGGCGGCACCGCCACCACCGCGGTCACGCTCAACGGCCCCGAGCAGAACATCGCCAACCCGCCCGGCGGCTCACCCGCCTCCATCTCCACGGTGCCCGGCACCGGCGGCCTGCTCGGCGGGAGCGGCGGCGCGACCAACCTCAGCGTCGGGCTCGACATGCCCGGCCAGGTGGCCGTCTTCGAGTCGGCGCCGCTCACCGCTCCGCTCCAGCTCACCGGCAGCCCGTCGGTCAAGCTGAAGGTCTACGGCAAGGGCGAGGTGACGCTGTTCGCCAAGGTCTATGACGTGGCCGACACCGTACAGCCGCCCAACCTGCCCGCCGGGCTGGTCTCGCCGTTGCGCGTGACGGTTCCGGAAGGCGCCGACAGCGTGGAGGCCACGGTCACGCTGCCCGCCGTCGACTACCGCTTCGCGGTGGGACACCGGCTGCGGCTGGCGGTGACAACGACCGACATGGGTTACGCGACACCCGTCGAACCGGCCTCCTACCGGGTCGGCCTGGCGGCGCCCGCCCTCGCCGTACCAACGGTGTCCGCGCTGGCCGCACCCACGACCGGGGTGGCGTGGTGGGTGTGGGCGATGCCGCTCGCCGCCATCGCGCTGGCCGCCCTCATCATGGCCACCGGCCGGACCCCGTCCCGCCGCCGGATCCCCGGCGTACGAGACCGGCGCCGAACCGCCACCGACCAGCAGGACGGCAGTTCGTCGGACGTGCTCGGGGAGGACGGCGATCCGTCCGGTGCGGGACCCGTGCCTGGCGAAGAGGTGCCGTTGGAGATCAGGGGGCTCACCAAGGCGTACCGCAATGGTGAGCTGGCCGTTGACGACCTGTCGTTCCGGGTCGAGCGTGGTCAGGTGCTGGGCCTGCTCGGGCCCAACGGCGCGGGCAAGACGACCACGATGCGCATGATGATGGGCCTCATCCAGCCCGACGCCGGTGAGGTCCGCATCTTCGGCGACCGGGTGACACCCGGTGCTCCCGTGCTGTCCAGGCTCGGGTCGTTCGTCGAGGGGCCAGGGTTCCTGCCGCACCTGTCCGGCCGCGACAACATCGAGCTCTATTGGGCCGCCACCGGCCGCCCCACCGCCGACGCCCGGTTCGACGAAGCGCTGGAGATCGCGGATCTGGGCAAGGCGCTGGAGCGGGCCGTACGCACCTACTCGCAGGGCATGCGGCAACGGCTGGCGATCGCCCAGGCCATGCTCGGGCTGCCTGACCTGCTGGTCCTCGACGAACCCACCAACGGCCTCGACCCGCCCCAGATCAGGGAGATGCGCGAGGTGCTCAAGCGCTATGCCCGCGACGGCCGTACGGTGATCGTCTCCAGCCACCTCCTGGCGGAGGTCGAGCAGACGTGCAGCCATGTGGTGGTCATGCACAGAGGCCGTCTGGTGTCGGCGGGTCCGGTGTCGGTGCTGCTCAGTGCCGCCACCTCCACCAACGGACATGGGCCGCGCCTCGAAGACGTGTTCCTCGACCTCATCGGAGAGAAGTCGTGACCCACGGCTCCACAAACGGCTCCACCAACGGGATCGCGACCTTGACCGAGTCGGGGACCGCGACAGGCTCCGTGACCGGGTCCACGGCCCGGTCGGCGGCCGGCTACGCGCCCCGCCGGACGTTGCCGTTGCGGGTCGAGATCGTCAGGCAGTTCAAGCGGCGGCGCACGCTCGTCATGTTCGGGCTGCTGCTCGCGCTGCCGTGGATCCTGGTGATCGCCTTCCAGTTCGGCCCGCAGTCCAGCGGGCAGCAGCAGTCAGCGTTGCGCATCTCCGACCTGGCGACGGCCAGCGGTCTCAACTTCGCGGCGTTCGCCCTGTCGGTGTCGGCCAACTTCCTGCTGGTCGTGGCCGTCGCCCTGTTCTGTGGCGACACCGTGGCGAGCGAGGCCAGCTGGTCGTCGCTGCGTTATCTGCTGGCCGCGCCGGTGCCGCGTGATCGGCTGCTGCGGCAGAAGATCATCGTGGCGCTCGGCTACTCGGCGGCGGCGGTGATCTGCCTGCCCCTGATGGCGCTGCTCGCCGGCACACTGGCGTTCGGCTGGCACGACATCCAGGTGCCCGGCACGGGTGAGACGATCCCGGCGCTCGACGTGCTGCCGCGCTTCGGCATCGTGATCGGCTACGCCCTGGTGAGCCAGCTGGTGGTGGCGGCGCTGGCGTTCCTCATCTCCACGATGACCGACTCACCGCTCGGCGCGGTCGGCGGGGCGGTGGGTCTGTGGATCATCAGCACCATCCTGCAGGCCGTGGAGGCGCTGGGCTCGCTGCGGGAGTTTCTGCCGACCTTCTGGAACACGGCCTGGACAGACGCCCTCGCACCGGAACTCGACTGGAGCGGCATGGCCAAGGGCGCGTCGGTGTCGGTGACGTACGCGGCCATCCTGATCGCGGTGGCCTTCCGCCGCTTCCGCCGCAAGGACGTGGTCAGCTAAGACGCCCACCGCCGCAGGAAGGTCCCGCCCACGCCGCCGGAGTCATCCGCCTTCGGTGGCATGGGCCTCTTCGGCGGCGCAGGCCCCTTCGGCGGCGAACGCCCCCGATCGCTCAAGCCCGTTCTGCGGCGGACGCCTTCAGTGAAGGACATCTGCGCCGACCGGTTTCTGGCCGGTGACGGACTTCTGGCGTATGAGGAAGGCGGCCTGCTATGAGACGCCCTTTGTGTCTGGCCTGCCTGCCTAACGGCGCCTAATGGCGTCCAATGACACCCAACGGCGCCTAACGGACGGTCACCCCCAGTGAGGTGGCTTGTCGTCCAGGTAGAAGGAGTCCGGGTCGGTGTCCTGGGAGTCGCGCCAGTCGCCCCAGCCGAGGTCCGTATCGTCGTCCGTCTGCTCCGGGAGGAATTCACTCACGGTATACATGCTACTCAGAGGGACAAACCCATTCCCGGCCCGCGCGGCTTATCCCGTGCGGCGAAGGGCCTCAAGGGTACGATGCCAAAGCAGGTGTCGCCTATCCCCCGTGAGGTCGCCCATGGCCACCCCGACCGGCTGGCGGCGAGAAGGCAATCTGCCGTCGGAGCTGACCAGCTTCGTGGGGCGGACCCGCTTGCTCGCCAACCTCAAGCGACATCTCGCCGAGTCGCGGCTGGTGACGGTCACGGGCATCGGCGGTGTCGGCAAGTCCCGCACGGTGCTTCGGCTGGCGCACCAGATCCGCTCCCAGTACGAGGACGGCGTCTGGTTCGCCGACCTGGCCCGGTTGCAGGACGCCGGGATGGTCAAGCACACCATCGCGTCGGCGCTGGGCATCGCCGACCAGTCGTCGCGGGCCGAGTCCGAGTCCCTGTCGGAGTGGGTCGGCGAGCGCGACATGCTGCTCATCATCGACACCTGCGAGCATCTGGTGCAGGGCTGCGCCGAGCTGGTCGAGGAGTTGCTGGAGCGCGCTCCCAACCTGAAGGTGCTGGCCACCAGCCGCCAGTCGCTGCACCTGCCCTATGAGCACGTGGTGCCCGTTCCGCCGCTGCAGGTGCCGGGCGACGACCCGACCGAGAGCCTGTTCACCAATGAGTCGGTGCAGCTGTTCGGGGCTCGGGCCGGCGCGGTGATGCCCGATTTCGTGCTCGACGAGCAGAGCATCGGGGCGGTGGCCGAGCTGTGCCGCCGACTCGACGGCATTCCGCTGGCGATCGAGCTGGCGGCCGTACGCCTGCGGGCGCTGTCGGTCGATCAGATCCTGGGGCTGCTGGCCGACCGCTTCAGCCTCCTGGCGGGCGCCAGTCGTACGGCACTACCGCGCCATCAGACGCTGCGCGCGGCGATCGGATGGAGCCACGAGTTGTGCGAACCGGCGGAGAGACTGCTGTGGGCGCGGCTGTCGGTGTTCGCGGGCGATTTCGAGCTCGACGCGGCCAGGTTCGTGTGCGCCGACGACCGGCTGCCGTCCGAGGACATCACCGACCTGGTCACCGGGCTGGTGGAGAAGTCGATCCTGCTGATCAGGAGCAATCACGCCGGAGTCCGCTACAAGCTCATCGACACGCTGGCGGAGTACGGCGAGGAGTGGCTGGACAAGCTCGGCCAGACCGAGCAGATGCGGCACCGGCATCTGGAGTACTACCTGAGCCTGGCGCAGCGCAGCGAGGACGCCTGGTCGGGGCCGAGGCAGATCTACTGGTTCGTCCGCATGCGCCAGGAGCACGACAACGTGCGAGTGGCCCTTGAGCACGCGCTGCGGTCGCCCGGGGAGTCCATTCTGGCGCTGACCCTGCTGTCGTCGCTGTGGTTCATGTGGGTCTGCTGCGGATTCGTACGCGAAGGCCGGCTCTACCTGGAACGCGCCCTGCAGGCCAACCCGGGAGTGAGCAAGCAGCGCTGCAAGGCTCTGTGGGTGCTGTCCTACGTACGCAGCGGCCAGGGCGACAGCGCCGGTGCGCTGGCGGCGGCCGAGCAGTGCAGCACCGAGGCGGTCAGGGTCGGCGACTCCAAGGCGGTCATCCTCGCCTCCAAGATGCAGGGGACTGCGGCCCTGCTGCAGGGCGACCTGCAGAAGGCCAGCGCGCTGCTGGGTGTGGCGATCGAGTTCAACACCGACAACAAGGAGCTCAACCCGGGCCTGCTGCCGGCCATCGTCGAGCTGTCGCTGGTGTTGTCCGCGCAAGGTGAGCTGTATGAGGCCGAGTCCCTGCTGCAGGACTGCCTGCAGGTGTGCCGCGAACGCGGCGAGCTGTGGCTGAGCTCCTACGCGCAGTGGTCGCTGTCCATCACCCGGCTGGCGACGGGCCGGGCCGGGGACGCGCTGCAGAGTGCGCGTGAGGGACTGCGGATCAAGCGCCACTTCCACGACACGCTCGGCACGCTGCTGGTGCTGGAGACCACGGCCCGGATCTTCGCCGTCATGGAGCAGGCGCCGCTCGCCGCGCGGCTGCTCGGCGCGCTCCATCAGAACTGGAAGACGGCCGGCCTGCCCATGCTCGGCGCGCCGTTCCTCACCAGCGACCACGAGCAGTGCGTCAAGGAGTGCCAGAAGGTGATGGGCGAGGACTCCTACAAGAACGCCTTCGAGGAGGGCACGCGGCTCGATCTCGATGAGGCGTCCGCGCTCGCGCTCGGCGAGCTGGACGCCCCAGGAGATGTCGACTAGACGGCCTGCGGCCAGCACGTGCCGGTCGGCCAGGCCTGGACGTAGCGGGCGCTGCCGAGCGAGAACTCGATGTGCCCGCGCACCCAGTGTTCGAGGCCGCGTACATACTTGTGCACCGGTAACGAGGCCCAGCGGTCGAGCACCGCGCGCCGGTCGAGGAAGGCGGCGATGGCTTCGTTGTGCATGTTCGCCACCTCTTGCAGGGCCTCTTGCAGGGTGAGGGTCTTGTGCGTGGCCAGCACCGTGACGAGGTTGTGCCGGGCCTTGTCGTTGCCGCGCTCCTTGGCGTACGACAGCAGGTCATTGTCCCAGCCGATGAGGTCGCAGGCTAGGTCGGAGAGCGCGCGCACGTCCGGATGGTGCCATTCCTCCGCTTCCAGCCGGTAGCCGCCGCACGCGTCGATGAGCGCGAGGCAGGTGTACGTGGCCCCGGTGATGCGGCGCATGAGCACGTAATCCTCGGGCGTGGGGATCAGGTCGACCTCGCGGTTGGCGGCCTCCCAGATCTGGGCGAAGAGGTACTCCTTTACCGTTATGCGCCATCTGTCCACTTGAGCGGGCGTGGCGGTGTCCGAGATTCGGTGGAGCAGCTCGCTCAGAGCGAGCCCGAACGGGTCGGTGGCATCCGGCTCCTTGCGGCCGTCGAGGATCTCGAGGAGCGGCGGAAGGGCGCGGGCCAGCGCAGAGGCCCGGTGTCCCATCAGCTCGCCCTCGCAGAAGGCGTCGTCGAACGCGAAGAGCCAGTTGTACCAGTCGTTGATCAGCCTGAGACTGTCCCGCGGCACGATGGGGTTGGTACGTGCGGCGAGCAGGCCGATCTTTGAGCGCCGGAAGTGCTCGATCGTGTCGGCTCCGGCGAGCATGTGCGAGGCGGCCAGCCATGCGTGGCTTTCCGAGTCGATCTCTGTGGCGTGCACGTTGATCTCGTTCGGGAACGGGCATGGCAATGGAGGGATGCGAAGCGGTCGCCTACTGAAGGAGTGCGCAGAAGTAACCACCTTCCCAGCATGACGATGGGCTGTTCGAAAGGCCACACTCGATAACTTCCCGGACATTTCGCCATATTTCACGCTATGTGCTGATTTGCCGGAACCATTCAAGGAACTGGTCGTTCGCGAACATCCGCGCCGTGTCCACCGCCGAGGGGGCTCCGGCCGCCGGATCCGCGCCCGCGTCGAGCAGCGCTCTGACCACGGCAGACTCCTTCTTGAACACAGCACCCGCCAGAGGTGTCTGGCCACGGTCGTTCGCTCTTCCCGGGTCGGCGCCCAGCTCGGCGAGCATCCGGACGGTCGCGGCGTGACCGTGATAAGCCGCCAGCATCAGCAAAGTGTCACCTTTGCTATTGGTGAGATTTGCCGGAACCCCGGCGTCCACGTAGGCGCGCAACGTCTCCGTGTCGCCCGCCCTGGCCAGGTCGAACATCCGTGTCGCGAACTCTTCGAGCTCCGGATCCTCGTCCATGTCCACCATTCTCCCTCGATAGGGTGCCTTGCACGGAATCGTTGCGGCTCGTCGTAGGTTCTGGAGAGAGTACCTAGGGAAAGGCTGTCCAACCGTGTTCGACCCGACGGATCTCTACAAGCTCGCAGAAGATGCGCCCGAGCTGGCCGATCCCGTGCTCTTGTACCACTTCGACGGCTTCGTCGACGCGGGTGGTGCCGGGCGCCTCGCGCTGGGCCACCTGCTGGCTGAGCTGGAGCACCGGACCGTGGCGACGTTCGACGTGGACCGCCTCCTCGACTATCGCTCGCGGCGGCCCATCATGACCTTCGACACCGACAGATGGGTCGAGTGCGAGTCCCCCGAGCTGGCCGTCTACGCCGCGAAGGACGCCACCGGCACCCCCTTCCTGGTGATGAGCGGACCCGAGCCGGACCGTGAGTGGGAGCTGTTCACCCGGGCGGTCGGCGCCCTCATCGACCAGCTGAAGATCAGCAAAATTGTCACGTTGCACGGCATCCCGATGGCGGTCCCGCACACCCGGCCGCTCGGCATCACCATGCACGCCAGCCGTCCCGAGCTGATCAATGCCCAGACCAGCTCCTTCGGCCGGGTACAGGTGCCGGCCAGCGTGGCCGCCCTGATCGAGTTCCGGCTCGGCTCCCAGGGGCACGACGCGCTGGGGTACGCGGTACACGTACCGCACTACCTGTCACAGGCCGAATACCCGCACGCTGCGGTCGCCGCCCTGGAGGCGGTCACGCGGGGCACCGGCCTGCTCTTCCCGCTGGACGCGCTGCGCGAGGCGGCCCAGCGCACCACGACCGAGATCGAGGAGCAGATCCAGGCCTCGACCGAGCTGTCCACGGCGATCAGCGGTCTTGAGCAGCAGTACGACGCGTTCGCGGGCGGCACCGACCGCGAGAACCTGATCGCCGAGGCCGCCCCGATGCCCACGGGTGACGAACTCGCCGCCCAGTTCGAACGCTTCCTGGCCGAACGCGACGACGAGTAGCCAGCCACCCACGGCGCGCCCCCACCGCACATCAGGACGAAGACGGCGGGCCACTCCAACCGCACGCCGGACCGACGACGGCGACCAACCCCACCGCACGCCGGACCACGGCGAGAGATCCCCGCCGCGCGCCGGACCGACCACGGCGAGAGAACCCGGCCGCCCGTCAGGCCGAAGACGCGAGCGGCCCCCAACCGCCGCCGGACCAATCGCGGCGAGAGACCCCCCACCGCGCCGGGCGATGGCGGTGGGGGCTCGCGTTACGCTGGGCCGATGAGCGAGATCGAGGTCGGCCTGGTCGGGTACGGCACGGCGGGCGCGTTCTTCCACGCGCCCCTGATCCACGCCACGCCCGGCCTGCGGCTGTCCGCCGTCGTCACCGGAAACCCGGCGCGAGCCGACGAGGTGGCCGCCCGCTACGGCGCGGTCCCCGTGCCCGAACTGGCCGGGCTGTGGGACCGCTGCGACCTCGTGGTCGTCGCCTCACCGAACAAGACCCACGTGTCGGTGGCCACCGAAGCCCTCACCCGCGGCAAGCCGGTCGTGGTCGACAAGCCTCTCGCCCGTACCGCCGAGGAGGCCCGCGAGCTCGTACGACTGGCGGCCGAGCGCGACCTGATGCTGACCGTCTTCCAGAACCGGCGCTGGGACGGCGACTTCCGCACCCTGAGCCGGCTCACCGGAGAGGGCCGCTTCGGTGACGTGCTGCGCCTGGAGTCCCGGTTCGAGCGCTGGCGGCCGGTGCCCAAGGGTGGCTGGCGCGAGGCCGGCGGCCCCGAGGAGGTCGGCGGTCTGCTCTACGACCTGGGAAGCCACCTTGTCGACCAGGCGCTGCAGCTGCTCGGGCCAGTACGCGACGTCTACGCGGAGAGCGACATCCGGCGCGAGGGGGTGGCGGCCGACGACGACACGTTCATCGCGCTGTCCCACGTCAGTGGTGCCCGGTCACACCTGTGGGCGGGTGCGCTGGCCGCTCAGGGCGGGCCGCGGTTCCGGGTGCTCGGGTCGCGGGGGGCGTACGTCAAGTACGGGATGGACGTGCAGGAGGAACGGCTGCGCGCCGGGATCTCGCCCGACTCGCCGGGGTTCGGCGAGGAGAGCGAGGCGATGTGGGGGCTTGTCGGGACGGAAGACGACAAAACTGCGGTCCGCACCGAGGCTGGGGCGTATCTCGACTTCTACCGCGGCGTCGAGACCTGCCTGCGCGCGGGCACCGCGCCGCCGGTGAGCCCCGACAGCGTGATCGACGCGCTGACCGTCATCGAGGCGGCCCGCCGGTCGGCGGCCGAGCGCGTTGTCGTGCGACTGCGGCAGGGTACGGCTGAAAGAACCTGATGCGTCGTCACACGACCGTCTCGATCCCCGGTGACGGTCCGTGGTGGCTGAGGTCCTTTAGGAGGGATACCCCCTCCGGAGGAGCGGGAGGGGACGGCCCGTAGCGGCAGAGGTCCCAGGGAGGAGAGACCCCTCCGGAGGAGCGGGAGGGGACGGCCCGTAGCGGCAGAGGTCCCAGGGAGGAGAGACCCCTCCGGAGGAGCGGACGAAAACGGTCCGTGGTGGCTGGGGTCCTTGGAGAGGTCCCCCTCCGGGGGAGCGGGAGAAGACGGCCGTAGTGGCAGGCGTCCCAAGGAGGAACGGCCGGAGGGCCTACTCGCGTAGGCGGGCCCGCATCATCTCCGTGTCGGCCTCCGTCCATCCGTTCGACTCCAGCCACGCCGCCGGCCCGCCGAACCGTTCGTCCAGCACCGACAGGAACTGCTCCATGTACCGCGCCCGCGGCATGTGGTCGTCGGCCGGCCGTGAGTCCAGGTCGTCGCGGTACGTGGCGCTGCCGCGCAGCCGGCGCAGCACCTGCTCCAGCCGCTCCCCGGTGGCCACGTAGTCAGCGATGATGCCCTCCCGGGTGACGCCTGTCACCTCCAGGGCCAACGCCGACAGCACCCCGGTGCGGTCCTTGCCGGCCGCGCAGTGCACCACGGCCGCGCCGTCGTTCAGCGCCATCGCCCGCAGCGCGGCCACCACCGCCTCGGGCCGGTCCCGCAGGTAGCCGTAGTAGAAACCGGTCATCCGCAGGTCCTCGTCCAGCTCACGCTCCTGCCAGGGCAGCACCCGGTCGCCGTCGATGGTGTCGGCCTCGACGTCGGTGTGCCTGCCTCCCTCGGCGAACAGCGTCAGATGGTGATGCGTCACCTCGGGCATCCGGGTCAGCGGCCCGGGGCCCTCCAGCGCGACCTCGGCGTTGGAGCGGAGGTCCACGACGTGGCGCAGTTTGAGCTCGCCGACCAGCCGGGACACGTCCTTGTCGGTGAGCCCTTGGAGATTGTCCGCCCGAAAAATCCGTCCGTAGCGGGTGACGCCGCCGTCATGGGTGGTGAGTCCACCCAGGTCGCGCACGTTGACGGCGCCTTCCAGATCGATCCATCGCGTCATCTCGTTCATTGATTAGACCCTATATGTCGCTTAAAAATGAGCGGATTCGAGGTTCATAACGCAGCATGAACGGTATGGATCCGCGTGCTCTGCCCCCGAGGCTGGTGATCGACCCATCCCTGCCTCCGGACATCTCCATCCAGCTGCGATCCAGCCCGCACCTCCTCCGCATGGCCAGAACCGGCCGGCAGATGGGCTCCTCCTTCAATCCCGTCCTGCTCCTCGTCCTTCCGGCGCTCCTGATGATGATCTGGGCCATGACCGGCACGAGCGGCGCGATCGTGGCCGCGCTCGGGATGAGCCTGATCGGACTGCTGCGGTGGATGGCTGTGGACTCGACGAACCGGGCAGCCAAGAAACGTCTCCGGCTCGCCTCCGAGTACGCCGCCGCCTACGTCCTGCCCGAAGATCTCGACCATCCCTGCCAGATGCTGCTTCGCCGCGCCCAGGACGCCGTGGACGCGATCCTGAACTCCCAGGTGAACAGGGCAGGGCTGATCGACACCATCGACAATCGGGTGACGTTGCCGGAGGAGGTGTGGCAGATCGCCCAGCGGCTGGCCAAGCTGTCGTCCATGCACGCCGAGCACGGCCGGCTCATCCCCCGCGACCTGCCCACCGGCATGGAGGACGCCTTCAAGCCGTACACCACCGCGCTGGACGCGGCCTGGACGTCGCTGTCGCGGCGGGTGCGCCACCTGGAGAAGTACGCCAAGCAGGTGGTCAAGGCGGACAAGGTCTTCCACGCGCACCGGCGGCTGGAGGCGCTGGCCGCGCGGACGCCGGACTACCAGCAGCTGATCGCCGAGACCGTCCACGACGAACAGGCCCGTACACACATCAGGGAGCTGTCCGACCAGGCCGCGCATGTGCGCAAGCTGTTCGAGGAGAGCATCTTCCAGGCTCGGCAGGCCGCCGGTGAGCTGATCAGGGCTCCACTCCCCTGATCAGGACTCCACCTTCCTCAGCAGCTCCAGCGTCCTGCGCATGCCGGCCTCGTTGCCGAGGCTGCGGTAGATGTCCCTGGCCTGGGTCAGGGGCTCGACGGCCGCGCGCGGCCCGCCCGAGTCGAGGTGCGCCTCGCCGAGGTAGCGCAGGCTGAGTGCCATCCACCACCGGTCGTCGAGCTCCTCGAAGGCGTGTACGGCCCGGCGCAGCTCACCCTCCGACTCCTCGATCCGGCCCAGCCTGGCCAGCGCCCGCCCGGCCGACAGCGCGGTGCGCGCCACTCCCCAGGAGTCGCCGAGCGCCACCAGGATCTCCTCCGCCCGCCGGACGAAGTCGAGCTCGCGCAGCCCATTGGACGGGTCGCCGACCTCGCCGGCGGCACGCAGGCAGCGGGCCTCCTCCCACAGTTCGCCCCGCTGCCGGAACATCTCGGCGGCGCGGTCGAGGCTGAATCCGGCCTTGGTGAAGCCCTCCAGAGCGGCCCGGTGCTCGCCTTCGCGGTGCCGGCCGCGGGCCTGCGCGGCGAGCACCTCGCCGTAGGCACGCAGCGTCTGGGCCTCGGAGTAGCGGTTGCCCGCGTGCTTGAACACCTCAAGGGCGTCTTCGAGCAGCTCCCTGGCCTCCTCGGGCCGCCGCTCGGCCAGCCGCATCTCGGCGAGGTTGCGCTGGGTGCGGGCCATCCACCAGAAGTCCTCCTCACCCTTGAAGGAGGTGATGGCACCGATCAGGTAGGACTGCGCGCGGTCGAGGTGGCCGTCGTTGAACAGGGCCATGCCGATCGCCCGCATCGCCCGGGCCGCCCACCACGTCTCGCCCAGGTCGGTGAAGATCTCCAGCGCCTGCTCGGCGCCCACCCGGCCCTGCTCGTGCCCGCCGAGACCGCCCTGCACGGCCGCGCGGTCGAGCAACGCGATGCCCAGGGCGCGCCGGTCGCCGGTGTGCCGCGCGGCCTCGCAGCCCGCCTCGGCCACGGCGTGCCAGTCGGTCCAGTAGGCGCGCAGCGAGTGGCACAGCGAGCAGAACGCCCTGGCCAGCCCCGAGGTCAGCTCCCACAGCTCCAGATTCCTGGCCAGGTTGATCATGGCGAGCAGCGAGAGCCGCTCGGCGTTGAGCCAGTCGCCCGCGTGCGTCTGCCCCTCGATGCCGGAGCTGCGCCCGCCGCGGCTCCAGTCCTGCGGCCAGCGTTCCTGGGCCGCCTCCTCCGCGCGGCGGCGGTAGCCGTACAGCACCCGCTCGATCGCGGCCCGGCGCCGGCCCTGGTCGTCCTCCTCAGCCAACTCGGTGGCGAACAGCCGGACCAGGTCGTGCAGGCGGTAGCGCATGGCGCCGGTCTGGTCGACGCCCGAGCTCTCGGCGAGCTGCGCGTCGATCAGCGCCTCCAGCTGGTCGGCGCCGTCGAGCCCGGAGATGTCGAGCAGCTCGCCCGCCACCCAGCCGGGCACGTCTGGCGAGGTGAGCGCGGACAGCAGACGCAGCAGGCGACGCTGCATGCCGGTGCAGTCGTCGTAGCTGAGCTGCACGGAGGCGCGCACGCTCTTGTCGACGGTCTGCGCGAGTTCGAGCTGGTCGAGACGGCGGCGCTCATCGGCCAGCCGATCGGCCATCTCGCGCAGCGCCCAGTGCTCGCGGGTGGCCAGCCGGCCGCCGCAGATGTTGATCGCCAGCGGCAGGTAGTCGCAGATCCGGACGATCTCCTTGGCCGAGGCGAGGTCGTCGACCACCCGGTCGCCGCCGGCCAGCCTGGCCAGCAGCTCCACACCGTGGGCCTCGCTGAACACGCCCAGCTGGGTGTCGTGGGTGCCGTTGAGGAACAGCGGCTGGCGCGAGGTGACCAGCACGGCGCAGCCCGGCTCGGCCGGGATCAGCGGCTTGACCTGGTCGGCGCCGTGCGCGTTGTCGAGGCCGATGAGGATCCTGCGGTCCTTGGTCCAGGTCAGCCAGAGCTTGCGCAGCTCGTCGAGACCGCCGGGATCGGTGGTCAGCCGGACGCCCAGCGCGCGCAGGAACCCGATCAGCACCTCCTCCGGGCGCACCGGGGCGTCGACGCCGCCCCGCAGGTCCGCGTAGAGGCGCCCGTCGGGGAACGCGCCGGCGACCTCCTGCCCGAACCTGGCCGTCAGCGCCGACTTGCCGACGCCGCCCCGGCCGTACACGGAGACGACCAGCGGCGGTGAGACATCTCCGGCCTTGGACTTGCGCCGCTCGCCGAAGACCGTCCGCAGCTCGGCGAGCGACTCGACGCGCCCGGTGAAGTGCTCGGGCACGGGCGGCCACTGGTCCGGCGGACGCGAGGACGGCTCGGCCGTGATCTCGCGCTTGGGCCGCGCCTCGGTCGTGGCCCAGGTGGTGAGCCCGACGAGGAGCGCCGCGATCATCGTCACGCCCACCTTCGCGACGGGCGGGATGTCCCAGTCGACGGAAGCGGCCAGGACGCTGGCCGCCGCGGCCGCGATGCCGGCCGAGACCGGCGCGGCCCATGGAACCCTCCTACGCCGCGAACGCGGCTTCTCCGGCAGCTGCCCTGTCAAGGACCACCTCCGGGGGTGATTCAAGCGGATGGGGTACGGCCTGCGCCAGCCGTACCCCGTCCTTAAGCTAAAGGCCGATCACCGGGCAGGTGGCCGTCACCGTCTTGGCCGGGTCGCTCTCCGACGTCGCGGTGAGCTTGACCTTGCCGAGCCGGTCACCACCCGAGGCGCGCACGGCGTTGACCGTGACCACCTCCTGCTTGCCGAAGTCGACTGCGGCCAGGGCGTTGGGCAGCTGGGCGGTCCAGCCCTTGCCCTGCACCTCGGCCTTGAGCCGGTAGACGTCGGAGTTGAGGTAGGCGCTGACGTCCTCGGGGTGCTGCCCCTGCGCCGAGGCCGCCTTACCGGTGTTGAACAGCGGGAACTTACAGGTCGTCACGCCCTTGCCGGCCGGGATCCCGGCCGCGGGCAGCAGCTTGACGCCGCGCTTCTGCGGGCCCGCGCCGTCGAGCGAGCGGATCGCGACCGTGTACGACAGCGTGCCCTCGCGGTCGCGCTTCAGGTCGGTCACGTAGAAGTGCAGGCGGTTGGCCTGGTCGACGTACTCGTACTGGCTGCCGGAGCCGGTGCCCGCGTGGAAGAGCGCGTCGGACAGCTGGCGGTAGTCGCCGATCGTGATCGGCACCTTGGTCCCGTCGGGCATGACGTAGTCGGTCATCCCGATGTCCTGCGGGTTGGCGTCGATCACCCACTCGAACGGAGAGCGGTCCTGGTTCTTGGTCTTGGCCACGAGCACGCCGGAGTCGGGGGTGAAGGAGTCGGTGCCGACCCGGTCGACGACCTCGACCGTGTAGTTCTCGTAGCCGCCGCCGTCGCAGAGCGGGCTGGTCTGCGTGCTGCAGGCCGGGCCCTTGTCGCCGGTGTCGAAGGAGATGTTGACGCCCGACAGCTCGTTCTGGCCCGGCTGCACCTCGCGGGCGATGACCCTGGCCTTGACCAGGCCCGACTCGTCGAGGGCCTCACGTGACAGGCGCAGCACGTTCTGCTCGTCGACCATCGCCAGCTTGATCTTGTTGCGCAGCATGTGCTGGGCGCCCATGGAGGCGCCGGAGGTCGGCGGGATCAGCCAGCGGGAGTGCGGGCCGCCGGGGCCGTTGAAGCTGCCCCGGCTGAGCATCTCCCAGATGCCGGTGTAGGCGCGGCGGGCCGGGACGCCGTAGGGGTTGTTGTAGTTGTCCGCTACACCGAGGATGTGGCTGAACTCGTGGGCGTACACGGCCATGCCGGAGCTCTCGGCCTGGACGGAGTCGACGCCGAGGTTGGCGTTGGGCCAGAAGGTGGAGCCGGCCTGCCAGGAGGTCCAGTCGACGTAGCGGGTCTCGGCCCAGTTCGGCAGGGCGGGGTCGGGCGGACCCCACTCGTCGGTCACATCCTCCTTGGTAGGAAATTTCATCATCCCGAACTCCTGCCAGGTGGACGACTCGTCCTGGCCGGCGCTCACGTAGAAGATGAAGTCGAACTGCTTGGCCGCCTCTTCGCCGATCGCGCCGATGAACGCGGCGTGACCGTCGGTACGCAGGTTCTTGTCGCACGAGTCGCCCGCCGGGCAGGCGGTGCCGCCCTGGAACTCCATGGCGTACTCGTGGTCCTTGCCCGGCATGGTGTACGGGCCGAAGCCGGTCAGCTCGACCCCGTAACGCCCACCGGAGTCCTCCATCCAGTACTCGTGGATGGTGTGACCCTTGTTGAGGTCGTTCGGGGTGTTGAGGAAGTCCTGGTAGAACTTCGCCACCTGGTCACGCGGGATGTCGTGGGCCTCGGCGCTCGGGTTCTTGAAGATCGTCGAGCCCTTGGGCTGGGTGACCACGAACGGCTGGTTCGGATAGTCCAGGAGCACCAGCGCGCCCTTGAAGGTGCGCTTGGAGCCCTTGACGGCCGGGTCGTTCCAGCGGGTGCCCGGCACCTTCTTGTAGTCCGCCCACGTCATGTGGTCGGGGTTCTCCCAGTTCTGCGGGTCGATGGGCGCGATGCCGCCCACCGAGCGGCTACGCAGCGACTGGGCGTCCGAGGGCGCGTCCTGTTGCCAGGGCTGGGTCTGCGGCCAGTGGTTCTGCCGCCAGGGGTACTCGGGATCGTCTGTGGGGGGTGCTGCGGAAGCCGGGGTCGCCACAAGGCTCATCGGAATCAGCACGAGGGCCGCCAGCAGACCTTTCAGCAGCTTCTTGGGGGCAATCACGGATCGACGTTATAGACGAAGTTGACGGAGATCACCGATCAGTTGTAGGGAAGACTTGTGGCGTGTCCTCCTACAAATGACGAAATATCCAGGTGACGTGGTGGCGGATCTCCAGCGGACCGTGGACGAGCTGGCCGCTCGCCTTGACAGACCGCTGTTGCTGGAGGACCGCGTGCAACGCGTCGTCGTCTACAGCGAGCAGAACGGCGCCATGGACGACGTCCGCCGCGAGTCGATCCTGCGCCGGCACTCCACCCCCGAGGTGCGCCAGTGGGTGCGGTCGGCTGGGATCCACGAAGCCACTGGGCCGTTACGCATCCCGGGCGCGCCGCACCTGGGCCTGCTCCCCCGGGTCTGCGTTCCGGTGCGGCACGAGGCCGGGCTGCTGGGCTTCCTCTGGTTCATCGACTCCGGCCCGGCCATGTCCGGCGCGCGGATGGCCGAGGCCGCCGCGGCGGCGCCCGCCCTGGCCCTGACGCTCTACCACGAGAGCCTGGCCACCGGGCTGGCCTCGCACCGGGAGCTGGAGGCGGTCACCGGCCTGCTGCTCGGTGAGCGGGACTCGGCCAGGCAGCTGATCGAGGCCGGCGCCTTCCCGCAGGCTCAGCCGGTGACCGTACTGGTGGCCAGACCGCTGTCGGACGAGCCGGACGAGGCGCTGCGGCTCGCGCTGGAGCAGGGCCTGCTCGCGCTGCGGCGGCGGCTGAGCGGGCACCACCCCCTGCACCTGGTCCGCTACGACCACGCCGTGCTGCTGACCGCGGGCGGCGCGATGGCGGCCGACGAGCTGCACGCGGCGATGTCGATCCCGGTGGTGGTCGGGATCGGGCGGGCCAGGCCGGCGCTCGCCGAGGCCGCCGAGTCGTACACGGAGGCGCGGCACGCGGCCGAGGTGGCCGCCCGGGTGCCCGATCTCGGGCGATCGGTGGAGTGGGCCCGGCTCGGCGTCTACCGGATGCTCACCCATCTTCCGCACCACGAGCTGCATCCGGGGCTGGCGGAGCTGCTCGCCGACGAGCAGTATCTGCCGCTGCTGGAGACGCTGGAGACGTACCTGGATCTGGCGGGCAGCGCGGTGGCCACGTCGCGGGCGCTGCGCCTGCACCGCACCTCCCTGTACTACCGGCTGCAGCGGCTGGAGGAACTGGCCCGCACCGATCTGAAGGACGGCGGCGAGCGGCTGGCCCTGCATCTCAGCCTCAAGCTCGCCCGGCTCTCCGGCAGCTACCGGCCCAGGGAGGCGCGGCCCGGCACGTGATTGCATGCCCGGCCCAGCTCACGTTTAATGCCCAGAAGGAAAGCCCCCGCAGGTAAAGACCAGAAGGTTTAAGCCCAGCGGGTAAATCCAGCAGGTCATCCGACGGGAGGTCCTCTTGCCGTCCGCGAAGCGTGCCACATCTGGCCGAGCGCCGAAACTCGGCAGGCGCACGCCCGCGCCCATCGTCCTCCACTCCGCCCCGCTGGTGCTGCCGATCGGCGCCGACCCGCTGCGCGGCGCCGCGATCGCGGTCCGGGGCGAACGCGTCCTCCAGGTGGGGCTCCGGGAGGAGCTGCTCGCCTACTTCCCCGTCACCCGGGAGCAACGCTGGCCGGGGATGATCGTGGCGGGGCTGGTGGACGCCTGCGCCACGGCGGCCGTGCCGCCGCCCGGGGTGACCGCGAGAGCCGGCGTCGCCGCCGACCCGGCCGAGCCGGCCCGGCTGCCCGGCGTCTCCTACGTCGAGGTGTCGTACGAGTCCGAGCAGGTCTGGGAGGAGACCGGGCGCGACGCGGTCATCACCGCCATCCGCGAGGTCGATCGGCCGCGTACGGTGGGCATCGCCGCCTACACGCCCGACCCGCAGGTCCTGGAGGACGTGGCGGTGCTGGCCAGGACGTTCGGCCTGCGGCTGCTGGCCGACCTGGACCGCCATTCGCCCGCGGCGCTCGACGAGGCGGGCATCCTGGGGCCGCACTGCCACGTGGCCTGCGACCGGCCGCTGGATCCCGGCGAGCGCAAGCTGCTGCGGCTGCGCAAGAGCGTGGTCGCCCTCTGCCCGTCGCCGCCCGACGACCTGCCGGCGCTCCTGGACGAGGGCAACCGCGTCGCCTTCGGCACCCGCGCCCCCGCCCCGGTGGCCGATCTGCTCACCCTGGCCAGATCCATCAGGCAGTACGCCAAGGGGCGCGGGCTGCGATCCCCGGGCCTGGACCGCAGGCTGGTCGAGGCCGCCACGCTGGGTGGGGCGCGGGCGCTCGGCATGTCGAGTGGGGCGGGCCGGATCGGGGCGCTGGGGCCGGGCAGCCGGGCCGACTTCGCGGTGTTCGACGCCCGCGGCCGTTACCCGTACGCCGCCCTGCTGAGCGGGGCACCCTGCCTCGCCACAGTCGTCGGCGGCGCGGTCATCGGTGGCGCGGTCGTCGGTGGCGCGGTCGTCGGTGGTACCGTCGAAGACGGCGCGGTCGGCGAGAGCTGAGTGGCGCCTAGCGTGGCTGGCCGTCGACCACCCCGAGCAGCTCCTTGAGCTGGTCGCGCTGGTCATCGGACAGGACCGCGAACAGGTCCTGACCCGCCTGTCTGCGCGCCTCTCGCGACCGCTCCTGCATCTCGCGGCCCGTCGGCGTGATCACGACCAGCGTGGAGCGCCGGTTGGCCGGGTCGATCTCCCTGCGCACCAGGCCCGCCCGCTCCAGGGTGTCGATGACCGGCGTGACCGAGCGCGGCACGATCCTCAGCTCATCGGCGAGCTGCACCATCCTGAGCGGCCGGTCGGCGTCGGCGAGCGCGCGCAGCGCCCGCGCCTGCCCCGGGTTCACGCCGAGGGGGGCGAGGCGATGCGCGTAACCGTGCCGCAGGCGGCGGCTGACCCGGTGCAGGAGCTCCGACAGCTCCACGTCCTCCATGCCGGATAGCTTAGCCGGAATAAGTATGAGTTAACCTCTGTTTGAGGGAGCATCTGATTAGGAGGCCTACTTGGCCGAGGAACCACGCGCGCCCTTGCGGCGCATCATCAAACTCTTCCGCGCCTACCGGGGGCGGCTGGCCGTGGTCGGCGCCCTCATCCTGCTGTCGTCACTGGTCTCACTGGCCTCGCCGTTCCTGCTGCGCGAGGTGCTGGACGTGGCGATCCCCTCCCGCGACGCCATGCTGCTCGCGCTGCTGGCCCTGGGCATGATCCTGGTCGCGATCATCACCAGTGTGTTCGACGTACTGCAGACGCTGGTGTCCACCACGGTCGGCCAGCGGGTCATGCACGACCTGCGTACCGCCGTCTACGGCCACCTGCAGCGCATGTCGCTAGCCTTCTTCACCCGCACCAAGACCGGTGAGGTCCAGTCCCGCATCGCCAACGACATCGGCGGCATGCAGTCGGTGGTCACCTCCACCGCCACCTCGCTCATCTCGAACCTGACCACCGTGATCGCCACGGTCGTGGCCATGCTGGCGCTCGACTGGCGGCTGACCCTGATCTCGCTCCTGCTGCTGCCGGTGTTCGTGGGGATCAGCCGCAAGGTCGGCGAGGAGCGCCGCCGCATCACCACCGAGCGGCAGCGGAAGCTGGCCGTGATCTCGTCGATGGTGCAGGAGTCACTGTCGATCAGCGGCATCCTGCTCGGCCGTACGATGGGCCGCTCGCCCGCGCTCACCGAGCGCTTCGCCGACGCCTCCGACGAGCTGGCCGAGCTGGGCGTGCGGTCCAGCATGGCGGGGCGCTGGCGGCAGTCGTCGATCCAGATCGTCATGGCCGCGATGCCCGCGCTGGTCTACTGGGCGGTCGGCTACACCGGCGTGATCTCCGTCGGCACGCTGGTGGCGTTCACGACGTTGCAGGTCAGCCTGTTCAGGCCGGCGGTGTCGCTGCTGCGGCTCGGGGTCGAGGTGCAGAGCTCGCTCGCGCTGTTCGGGCGCATCTTCGAGTATCTGGACCTGTCGATCGACATCCACCCGGGCACGCGTACGCTGAGCGACGTCCGCGGCGAGGTCCGCTACGAGCGGGTCGACTTCTCCTACGACTCCCACGACGAGGAGCCCACGCTCAGCGACGTGGACATCACCGTGCCGCCGGGCACCAGCCTGGCCGTCGTCGGCGAGACCGGCTCCGGCAAGACGACGCTCAGCTACCTGCTGCCCCGGCTCTACGACGTGACGGGCGGCCAGGTGACCATCGACGGGGTGGACGTCCGCGACCTCACCTTCGAGACGCTGGCCGAGACGGTCGGCGTGGTCTCCCAGGAGACGTACCTGTTCCACGCCACGATCGCCGAGAACCTGCGCTTCGCCCGCCCGTCGGCCACGGACGAGGAGCTGGCGGAGGCGGCCAGAGCGGCGCGCATCCACGACCACATCGCCTCGCTGCCCGACGGCTACGAGACGCTGGTGGGCGAGCGCGGCTACCGGTTCTCCGGGGGTGAGAAGCAGCGGCTGGCCATCGCCCGCACCCTGCTGCGCAACCCGCCGGTGCTCGTGCTCGACGAGGCGACCAGCGCTCTCGACACGCAGACGGAGCGGGCCGTACAGGAGGCGCTGGACACGCTCGCCGAGGGCCGTACCACGATCATGATCGCGCATCGCCTCTCCACGGTCCGCGACGCGGACCAGATCGTCGTCCTGGACGGCGGCCGGGTCGTCGAGCGCGGCACGCACGACACGCTGATGTCGCTGGAGGGCCACTACGCGGCCCTGGTGGACCGGGACCGCCCACTCGAACCGGTCTGACCTTCTTTCACCGGGCACCCGCCCGCAGTGCCCGCGCTGGACCGCAGCGCCTCCATCTGGCCGCTGAACTCCGGCCGGCCGGCGTCCATCCCTGGAGAACGCCTGACGGCACACCGTAATCTCGGACAGGTGCACACCACCAGATACGCCCCCAACGGCATGGTGTCCAGCGTCGACCACCTCGCCTCCTCCGCCGGAGTGGCGGCGCTGGAGCGCGGCGGGTCGGCCGCCGACGCGGCCATCGCCGCCAACGCCGTCCTGGCCGTAACGGCGCCGCACATGTGCGGGCTCGGCGGGGACCTGTTCGCCCTGATCCACGATGGTTCGGGATCGGTCAACCCCGGGCAGGCGGGCGTAGTCGGCCCTAGGAAGGCGGGCGCGGTCGGCCCTGGGCAGGCGGGCGCGGTGAGCGCGCTCAACGCGTCCGGGAGGGCCGGCTCGGGCGCCGACCCGGACCGGCTGCGCGCCGAGGGACACCGGCGCATGCCGCACCAGCACGACATCCGCTCCGTGCCGGTGCCCGGCTGCGTCGACGGCTGGCTCGCGCTGCACGCCAGGCACGGCCGCCTTCCGCTCGCCGACCTGCTCGAACCGGCGATCCGCCTGGCCCGCGACGGCTTCCCCGCCTCCCCGCTGATGCTCGCGGGCGCGCGCGTGGCGTCCCAGAGCCCCGGCAGTGGCGACTTCGCGACCGTACGCAGGGCGGGCGACCGCGTGTCGCGACCCGGTGTCGCCCGTACGCTCAAGGCCATCGCCGCGTCGGGACGCGAGGGCTTCTACGGCGGCGAGTTCGGCGCGGGGCTGCTCGAAATCGGCGGCGGCGAGTACGCGGAGTCCGATCTGTCCAGCCCGCTCGCCGACTGGGTCGAGCCGCTGAAGGTGCGCGCCTTCGGCCACGACGTCTGGTCGATGCCGCCGAACTCCCAGGGCTACCTCCTCCTGATGTCGCTCGGCATCGTCGAAGGGCTGGGCCTGCCGGTCTCACCGGGCCACGCCGCCTGGGCCCATCTGCTGGCCGAGGCCGCGCGCATCGCCGGGCACGACCGTCTCGACGTACTCCATGAGAGCGCGAAGGACCTGCTCACCCCCGATGAGATCGCCCGGCGGCGCTCACTGATCGACCCGGCGGCGCCGCTGAGCGTGCGGGCCCCGAGCGCCGACGGCGACACGACCTATCTGTGCGCGGTGGACGGCGACGGCGTGGGCGTGTCCTTGATCCAGTCGAACGCGGCCGGGTTCGGCAGCCTGCTGTTCGAGCCACGCACCGGGATCAACCTCCACAACCGGGGCATCGGCTTCTCGCTCACGCCCGGCCATCCCGCCGAGTACGCTCCCGGCCGCCGCCCGCCCCACACCCTCGCGCCCGCGCTGATCACCCGCCCGGACGGCTCACTCCGCTCGGTCGTCGGGACGATGGGCGGCGACGCGCAGCCGCAGATCCTGCTCCAGATCATCACCCGGCTGCTCAGGTACGGGGAGACGCCCGGTCAGGCCGTCTCCGCGCCCAGATGGCGGTTGAGCCCCGGCGACACCGGCTTCGACACCTGGGCCGCCCCGGCCGACCCGGTCATCGACCTGGAAGAGGGCGCCACCTGGGCGGACGGCCTGTCGGCGCTCGGACATCAGGTGTCCGCCCGGCCGTACGGGAGCCTGTTCGGGCACGCGCACGTCATCGACGTACGCCCGGACGGGATGCTGGCGGGGGCGGCCGATCCACGCTCACTCATCGGCGCCGCGCTCGGCCGGTAACGGTATTACCAGGGGCAGGGTTCGGGGCGTGGCGCTGGGTAGGAGAGCGCGTATGACCGAACAACCTCCGGACAGGTACGGCTTGAGCGACGAGCAGCGGATCGAGGTCGACGAATGGACTGACGACCTCGGCCTCAGCCACGACATAGAAGAGGACGACCCCGCGCACGAGGACACGCTCGACGAGCGACTGCGGCGCGAGGCGCCCGACCGGGAACGCGCCCCCCGCCCCTCGCACCGGCTCACCCAGCCCGACGAGGGGCTGGCACCCGACACGGAGAGCGAGGAGTGGGGCGAGGATTGGGGGCAGGACGACGGCGACCTCTCCGCCGAGGAACGCGCGGTCCGCGTCGACCCCGATGACGAGCTGAGGTGAGCCGCTCCAGCGCGGACGGCAGACCGTCGTGACGAACTCAGGCGAGCCGTTCCGGCGCGGGTGGTCGGGCGGGATGAGGAACTCAGGCGAGCCGCTCCAACGCGGGCAGCAGGGCGGGCAGATCGTCGACGATCATGTCGGCGGCCCGCGCCTGCGGCCGCTCGGCGTGCAGATACCCCCAAGGGCCCCGGCGCAGCAACGCCGTGCGCATGCCCGCCCGAGAAGCGGGGAGCACGTCGTTGTCCAGCCGGTCCCCCACATAGAGGATCTCGGCGGGCTCCCGCCCGGCGATGGCCGCCACCTTGGCGAAGAACTCGGGAGCGGGCTTGGACACCCCCCAGCCCTCAGAGGTGTGCACCGAGTCCACGGGTAGGTCCATGGCGACCAGCGCGCCATAGGCCCTGGCCGGCTGGTTGCCCGCGACGATCACCTGGAATCCCGCCTCACGCAGGGCCTTGAAGGCCGCGCGGACGTCGGGGTAGAGATCGTCGGCGTCGAAGTGGTTGCGCAGGCTGTGGGGCTCGTCCCGCTCCCAGGCCGCCATCTCGGCCTCGATGTCGAGGCCGGGCCGTACGAGCTGGAACGCCTCGCTGTGGGAGCGGTCGAGCGCGGCCATTCCGCCGAGCGCGCCCATCAGCACAAAACTGCTCACGCCGAGCCGGTCGGCCCAGCGGGACCAGATGCGGGTCTCGTCGATGAGCGTCTCACCGACGTCGAACACCACTGCCTTGATCATCAAGCCTCCTGGATAGTCCCCCTAACTGTACGGATTCCTCATCGATCTCCAGCAAAGGGACATGTCATCCGTGAAACGGGCGACGCCAAGGACCGGCAACTCGAAGAGCACCGGGCGCCGACGTGTCAGGGACGTCTCGGGACTGAGGGGCTTGAGCTTCCTGGGTTTTGGAGTGTGTTCGAGTCGGGCACGTGGAATACTTAGCGTGCCCGTTCGAATACGAAGGGACAGATTCGCATGGTCGCCATGGCTATTCGGGACGACGAAGACACCGAGCAGGAACAGGTCAGCAACAGCCTTCTGCCGTCTACCGCCCGAGAGTTGTTCGATGCCCTCCCCGAACTCCCCGGCCTCCGGGCAGAAGTCATCGAAGGGAACTTGATCGTGAGCCCAGTAGGCAGCCCTGAACACAGCTGGATCGGCTCCGACCTCTTTGTAGCCCTCCTGCCGCTCAGAGATGAACGCGGCTGGCGAGCCTCTCTGGGCACCCTGAACATCTGCATCGACGGTTCACGAGACTCTCTTGTGCCGGACTACGTGCTAGCACCCCGCGATTGCCCGCGCTGGGGTACCTACGAACTGCAGTCTCAGCACCTCTTCATGGTGGCGGAAGTCGTCTCGCCGAGCAGCGTTCATCGAGATCACCATGAGAAGCCGCAGATCTATGCACAAGGCGGAGTGCCGGTCTACCTGTTGATCGATCCGATCGCCGCTCAACCAGCCGCCACCGTGTTCAGCGAGATCAAGGATGGCGTCTACCAGCAAGCGGCCAGAGCAGTCATGGGGGCTCCACTGCACCTGCCCAAACCGATCGACTTCGAGCTCGACACCTCCATCTTCAAGGCCTAAGCCGCTCCAGACAGAGGGACGAACTCAACGGTGACCGCCTCTCGCACGCCACACGCGAAATTTCACTGGATCGGCGATCAGCGCATGCCCGCGACCGCGCGGGAGATGTTCGACGCCCTCCCCGAACTCCCCGGTTTCCGGGCCGAGGTCATCGACGGGAACCTGATCTTGACTCGCGTTGGGACTCCCGAGCACGCCGACTGCGCGATGGCGCTCTTCCGGACGCTCATACCTGTCCTGGACGAGCATGGTTGGGAAGTATTTACCGGCAACGTCGATGTGTGCATCGAGGGGCCACAAGATCCCGTCGAGCCCGACTTCGTCCTGGCTCCAGTCGACTGCCCCCGCTGGGACGAAAGAGAACTGCTGTCCTCAGGCCTGATCATGGTCGCCGAGGTCGTCTCCACCAGCAGCGCCCGAAGAGACCGAGAAGACAAGCCCCCGCTCTACGCGACCGGCGGCGTGCCGATCTACCTGCTGATCGACACCATCGCCAAACCACCGTCCGTCACCGTCTACAGCGGCATCGACGACGGCGTCTACCGGACCACGGCCACCGTGCCCGTCGGGACCCCGCTCCGGCTGCCGGCCCCGATCGACGTCGAGCTCGACACCTCCATCTTCAAGGCGTGAGCCGCTCGCTCAATCTTCAAGGCGTGAGCCGCTCCATCTATCTCAAAGCGTGAGCTTCTCCATCGCCTTGGCGATGCGCTTCTCCGACACCGGCGTGGGCGTGCCCAGCGTCTGGGCGAAGAAGCTGACCCTCAGCTCCTCGATCATCCAGCGGATCTCCAGCACGTCCGGATCTGAGCGTCGCGCCGGGTGGAGCCGGGCCAGCAGGTCCTCATAGGCGTCCTCCACCTTGTGCACCCGGTCCATCCACTCCTCGTCCCGCCACGGCTCCTCGGGGAGCTTGGTCAGGCGGCGTTCGATGGCTCGGATATAGCGGAGTATGTCGGGTAGGCGGCGATAGCCCGTCGCGGTGATGAAGCCCGCGAAGACGAGTTTGCCCAGTTGGTCGCGGACGTCCGAGGTGGAGGCGCTCTGCCGTAGGGCGTCGAGACGGGTGCCGATCGCGTGCCACACGGTCAAGATCTGCTCCGTGCGCCCCAGCACCTCGGCCGAGGTCTCGTGCACGTGCGCGCGTACGTGCTGATAGAGCCGGTCGAACGAGACCGGGTCCCAGGCGGGGCCACCCAGGTCGAGCATCAGCTTGTCGATCGCCGCGTTGACCACGTCGTCGAAGAGCGCCACGGCGCCCCCGTGCGGGCTGCGCGAGAGGGCCAGTTTGGCCTGGTTGGACAGGCCGCCCAGCAGTGACTTGGCCGGGTTGGTGACGTTGAGCAGGAGCAGGCGGCGGGTGCCGGGCCAGTGGGAGCGGCGCTGCTCGGCCTCCGTCTCGAAGATCTTGATCGACACGGAGTCGCCGTCGTCCACCAGCGCCGGGTAGCCCTTCATGCGGCCCTGCTCGAAGACCTTGGGCAGGGTGCCGAAGCTCCAGGTGTGCAGGCCCGACTGCTCCAGGTCGTCGGCGGCGGCCGAGAGCGTCTTCCGCAGGCGCGGCGCCAGGCGCCGCTTAAGGGCGTCGAGGTCCTTGTCCTCGGCGATCGTGCGCTTGCGCTCGTCGATCACCCGGTAGGTGATGCGCAGGTGGTCGGGGACCTGGTCGAGCTGCCAGGCGTCGTGCGGCACGCGTACGCCGGTCAGCCGCAGCAGCTCCCGCTCCACGGCCTCCAGCAGGGGTTCGCCGCCTTGGCGTACGCCTTCGAGCACCTGCTTGGCGTAGTTGGGGGCGGGGACGAAGTTGCGGCGCAGGTGCTTGGGTAGCGACCTGATCAGAGCGGTGATCAGCTCGTCGCGCAGGCCGGGGATCTGCCAGTCGAACCCGTCGGAGCTGACCTGGTTGAGCACCTGCAGCGGTACGTGCACCGTGACGCCGTCGGCGTCGGCGCCGGGCTCGAACTGGTAGGTCAGCTTCATCCGCTGGCCGAGCTGCCGCCAGGCGTCGGGGTAGTCGTGGACGCTGACGTCGGCGCCCTCGTTGACCAGCATCTCGGGCGAGTAGGTCAGCAGGTCGGGCTCGGTGGTCCTGACCTTCTTCCACCAGGAGTCGAAGTGGCGCGCGGACACGACATCGGCGGGGACGCGCTGGTCGTAGAAGTCGAACAGGGCCTCGTCGTCGACCATGATGTCGCGCCGGCGGGCCCGGTTCTCCAGCTCCTCGACCTCTTCGAGCAGCTTCCGGTTGTCCTGGAGGAAGCGGTGGTGACTGTCCCAGTCGCCTTCGACGAGCGCGTGCCTGATGAACAGCTCGCGTGACAGGTCAGGGTCGATGCGGCCGTAGTTGACCTTCCGCCCGGTCACCAGCGGCACCCCGTACAGGGTGACCTTCTCCAATGCGATCACCGCGCCCTGGTTCTTCTCCCAGTGCGGCTCGGAGTAGGTACGTTTGACCAGGTGCTGGGCGAGCGGCTCGACCCAGTCGGGTTCGATCTTGGCGTTGACCCTGGCCCACAGCCGGGAGGTCTCGACGAGCTCGGCCGACATCACCCACTGGGGCTGCTTCTTGGCCAGCGCGGAGCCGGGGAAGATGGCGAACCGGGCGTTGCGGGCGCCGATGTACTCCTGGATCGGGCGGCGCCCGTCGGGGGCCCGCTTCTCCATGACGTCCTTGACGCCGATGTGCGACAGCAGGCCCACCAGCAGCGCGGCGTGCACCTGCTGCGGGTCGGCCTGCTGGCTCCCCGGCTGGGCGCCGAGGGACTGGCGGATCTGGCTGTAGATGTCCTGCCACTCGCGTACGCGCAGGTAGTTGAGGAACTCCGACTTGCACAGGCGGCGGAAGGCGCTGGAGGACAGCTCGCGCTGTTTGTCCCGCAGGTGGTTCCACAGGTTGAGATAGGACAGGAAGTCGGACTCCGGGTCGGCGAAGCGGCGGTGCTTCTCGTCGGCCTGCTGCTGCTTGTCGACGGGCCGCTCGCGCGGGTCCTGGATGGACAGCGCGGCGGCGATGACCATGACCTCGCGCAGGCAGCCGTTCTTCTCAGCCTCCAGGACCATCCGGCCCAGGCGCGGGTCGACGGGCAGCCCGGCCAGCTTGCGTCCGATGCCCGTGATGCCGCCCTGGCCGTCGAAGGCGCCCAGCTCGTGCAGCAGGCTCACGCCGTCGCGTACCTGGCGGCGGTCCGGCGGCTCGACGAACGGGAACGCCTCGATGTCGCCCAGCCCGATCGAGGTCATCTGCAGGATGACCGAGGCGAGGTTGGTGCGCAGGATCTCCGGGTCGGTGAACTCCGGCCGCTTGAGGAAGTCCTCCTCCTCGTAGAGCCGGATGCAGACGCCGTCGGAGGTACGGCCCGAGCGGCCCTTGCGTTGGTTGGCGCTCGCCTGCGAGATGGCCTCGATCGGCAGGCGCTGCACCTTGGTGCGGTGGCTGTAGCGGGAGATGCGCGCGTAGCCCGGATCGACGACGTATTTGATGCCCGGGACGGTCAGCGACGTCTCGGCCACGTTGGTGGCCAGCACGATGCGGCGGCCGGTGTGGCGCTGGAACACGCGGTGCTGCTCGGCGGCGCTGAGCCGGGCGTACAGCGGCAGCACCTCGGTGTTGCGGAAGTCGGCCTTGTCGAGCGCGTCGGCGGCGTCGCGGATCTCCCGCTCGCCCGACAGGAACACCAGGATGTCGCCGGGACCCTCGGTGACCAGCTCGCGGCAGGCGTCGACGATGCCCTGCGTCTGGTCGTCGTCCTCGTCGAGCGGCCGGTAGCGCACCTCGACGGGGTAGGTGCGGCCCGAGACCTCGACGATCGGGGCGTCGTCGAAGTGGCGGGAGAATCGCTCCGGGTCGATCGTGGCGCTGGTGATGATCAGCTTGAGGTCGGGGCGCTTGGGCAGCAGCTGCTTGAGGTAGCCGAGGATGAAGTCGATGTTGAGGCTGCGCTCGTGCGCCTCGTCGATGATCAGCGTGTCGTACTGCTCCAGCAGCCGGTCGTTCTGCAGCTCGGCCAGCAGGATGCCGTCGGTCATCAGCTTGACCAGGGTGCGGTCGCTCGCCTGGTCGGTGAAGCGCACCTTGTAGCCGACCGCCTGGCCCAGCTCGGTGCCCAGCTCTTCGGCGATGCGCTCGGCCACCGTACGGGCGGCGATGCGGCGCGGCTGGGTGTGGCCGACCAGGCCCCTGACACCGCGGCCCAGCTCCAGGCAGATCTTCGGGATCTGGGTGGTCTTGCCGGATCCGGTCTCCCCGGCGATGATCACGACCTGGTGGTCGCGGATGGCCGCGAGGATGTCGTCCTTGCGCTGGGATACGGGGAGATTTTCCGGATAGCTAATTTCTGGTACGGCTTCGCGGCGCCGGGCGAGGCGTCGCTCGGCGCGTTCCACGTCGGCGAGGATCTCCGCGGTGATCTTGTCCCGGGCCTCGCGGGAGCGTACCCGGCGCACGCCGTCGAGCCTGCGCCGCAATCGCCGCTGGTCGCGCGGCATCAACTCGGGCAGGCGGGACTGAAGCTCGGTGAGTGGAGAGGACAACGCAGAGGTTCCCATACTGCTATCAGGATATTTGAGCTCCGCGTCCCCGGAGCCAACCCACCATGCTGCCCGACGGCGCCGGTGTCCGCATCCGAATATCCGTCGACGGTGATCGCCCAGGTAGGGCCCGCGCTCGCTGGTTGACCGTGATCGCCCAAGACGGGCCCACTCTCCCCAGAGTTGTCGCCTTGGACGACCACGGTCACTAATGAGACTCCCGAGAAGCCCATCAGGTTGCGCTCCGGACCAACCTTTCTTGATCACCCAGGTCGGAGCGTTGCGAAGAAGACGGTCTCACCGTCTCGTACCGGCGCCCGGCCTGCTCCACCGGAGGAGCGTCTCCCTGGACAGACGCCAGCCACGGGCGGCGGGTGGGGCTCACCGTGCCGTGCCGTAAAAAATAGCTATTTGACGGCGAGAGCCGCTCCTATGATGCCCGCTTCGTTGCGCAGGCGAGCGGGAACGACGGCGGTGTCCACGTGCACGTACGGAAGGAACTTGTCCGCCTTCTTGCTCACCCCGCCGCCGATGACGAACAGCGACGGCGAGAAGAGCATCTCCACGTGCCGCAGGTACTCCTCCACCCGCCCGGCCCACTTCTCCCACCCGAGGTCGTGCTCCTCACGGGCGTGATCGGAGGCGCGGCGCTCGGCGTCCTTGCCGTGGAGCTCCAGGTGCCCCAGCTCGGTGTTGGGTACCAGGACGCCGTCGACGAACACCGCGCTGCCGATGCCCGTCCCGAACGTCAGCATGATGACGGTCCCCATCCGGTCCCGGCCCTCGCCGAACCTCATCTCCGCGACGCCGGCCGCGTCGGCGTCGTTGAGTACGGTCGCGCCGTCGAAGAGCTTCCTCGCGTCGACGCCGATCCAGGAGCGGTCGACGTTCGCGGCCGTCATGATCACGCCGTCCACGACCACACCGGGGAACGTGACGCCGACCGGGCCCGTCCAGTCGAAGTGCTTGACGATCTCCACCACGACCTCGGCCACCTCACGCGGCTTGGCCGGCTGCGGCGTGGGGATGCGCAGGCGCTCCTCCGTCAGCCGCCCCGACGCGGTGTCCACGGGGGCGCCCTTGATCCCGGATCCGCCGATGTCAATGCCCAAAACTTCCATGTACCTCAACTCCCCAGGAAAACGCCCGATTGACGTCCAAGGCCAATATTTCTGACCGTTACTGAACCGCACTTGCGTCCCCCACGTATCTCCGGCCACAAGCGCTAACAAGGAGGCACGGATGCGGCTCCGCATCATCACACTCTGCGCTGGTGCGGTCGTCTTGAGCACGACCCTCACCGCCCCCGCACAGGCAGCGACGAATACCAAGTTTGACGTCGTGAATCTCATTTCCGACATCCAGGGGAAGGCAGCAGTCCACGATCCTAAACTGGTCAACCCGTGGGGACTGGCCATGGGCAAGACCCTGTGGGTCTCCGACACGGGCACCGGCACCGCGACCGTCTACTCCGGAGCGGGCAGGAAGGAGGCGACCGAGGTGGCCATTCCCGGTGGCGCTCCGACCGGCCAGGTGTTCAACTCGGGCGAGGGCTTCACCGTCAAGGGCAAGCCCGCCACGTTCATCTTCGCCAGCCCGAGTGGCGCGATCACCGGCTGGAACGCCGAGGTGGACCCGAAGAACGCGATCATCGCGGCCTTCACCCGGGGCGCCGACTACAAGGGCCTCGCGATGGTGAACACCGACGACGGCGACTTCCTGCTGGCCGCCGACTTCGCCAACGGGCGCCTCGCCGCGTGGAACTCGGAGTTCGAGAAGATCAACCTGTCCCGCAGGGCGTTCAGGGACCCCTCGGTCCCCTCCAACTACCACCCGTACAACGTGACGTTCAGCGGCGGCAGCGTATGGGTCGCCTATGCCCTGCGGGACTCGCAGACCGGCAAGTCCATCGCGGGCTCCGGCAAGGGTTTCGTCAGCCGCTATAACGTGAACGGGCGCCTGGTCGGGCGCATCGCGCGTACCGGGCTCAACGCCCCTTGGGCCGTGACCGCCGCGCCGAAGCAGTTCGGCGCGTTCGCCGGATCGGTCCTGGTCGGCAACTTCGGCGACGGGACGATCCACGCCTACCGCGGCAACCGCCACCTGGGCGCGCTGCGCGATGGCAACGGCAGGACGGTCCAGTTGCCGGGCCTGTGGGACCTCGAGCCGGGCACCGCCGCCACCGGCGGCGAGAACGCCCTGTGGTTCTCCGCCGGCATCGACAAGGCCCAGCACGGCCTGGTGGGCGTGCTCCGGCCCGCCGGCACGGGATCGCAGGTGAGCACGCCTTCGTCGAGCCCCACGCCGACTAACCACTCGTCGCACAAGCCGTCGACGACGTCCAGTCAGTCTCCGTACGGGAGTTACTGACCGGACCCGCTGAACGTTTCCGGCACGGCAGGCGCGAGCCGTGCCGGAAACAAGCTCTTGTTTTTGTACGAGTTATGTAGGTCGTTTATGCGGCTTGGACGGGATAACACGCATCCCGTGCAAGTCCATATGCATTTATGATCATTCTTCCCAACGGACCGTCTCCTTCCACTCGGCCGAAGGGGGTTTCGCTCCAAGAGACCTCAGCCACGACGGGACGTTTCCCTTTCGCTCCCCCGGAGGGGGCATCCCTCGCAAGAACCCCAGCCACCACCGGTCGGCACAGGGATCGAGACGGTCGTGTGACGAACCCCCCGGGGAACCTCGGTCGCTAGTCGAAGAGCCCGGTGAGCGCGGGAGTCAGGTCGGCGATGCTCCGGTAGTGCACACCGGTCATCCCCAGGGCCGTGGCGCCCGCCACGTTCTCCAGCCGGTCGTCGACGAACAGGCAGCGCTCCGGCGCGACGCCCGCCAGCTCTGCCGCGAGCTCGTAGATCCGCCGGTCGGGCTTGGCCACCCCCACCCGGGCACTGCTGACCACCGCGTCCGCGAAGTAGGCCAGCCCGAGCCGCTCCAGGTGCTCCTCCAGCGTGTCCATGGCGTTGGTGACCAGCACCACGGGCACCCGCCCCTGCGTCCGCGCCAGCAGCCCCCTGACCTCCTCGTCCACCCAGAACGGCACCGCCGCGAACTCGGCGGCGGCCCGGCGGGCGCGCTCGTCGCCGCCCAGCGCCACAGCGATGGACTCGACCCACTGGGCCTCGGTGATGTGACCGAGCGTGGCGGGGCCGATCAGGTCCGGGTCGAAGGCGGTCTTGCGCAGGGGCAGGCCATAACGGGCCTCAATGTCGGCCTGAACCGCGTGGTCGAAATGGCGGAGCACTCCATCGAGATCACAGAGAACCGCGTCAAAGGGGGTCACAGCCACCCATTGTGCCGTGCCAGCTGGGCGGCCTCGATCCTGTTGCGGGTGTTCGTCTTGCCGATGGCGGACGACAAGTGGTTGCGTACCGTGCTCTCCGAGAGGTGCAGCCGCGCCGCCACGTCCGCGATCGTGGAGCCGTCGAGCGCCGCGGTCAGTACGTCGCGCTCGCGATCCGTGAGCGGGCTGGGCCCGGCGTTCAGCGCGGCGGCGGCCAGGGCAGGATCGAGGATCCGCTCCCCCGCCACCGCCCGCCGGATCGCCGCGGCCAGCTCCTCAACCGGCCCGTCCTTGACCAGGAACCCCGCCGCCCCCGCCTCCATCGCCCGCCGCAGGTAGCCCGGCCTGGCGAACGTCGTCAGAATCAGCACCACGCACTCCGGCAGCGCGGCACGCAGTACGGGCAGCACGTCGAGCCCGCTGCGGCCGGGCAGCTCGATGTCGAGCAGCGCCACGTCGGGCCGGTGCTCCGTGGCGGCCGGCACGATCGCGTCGCCGGAGGAGACCTGGGCGACGATCTCCAGGTCGTCCTCCAGCCCGAGCAGCAGCGCCAGGGCGTCGCGCATCATCCCCTGATCCTCGGCGATCATGACCCTGATCACGACGCCTCCCCTCGCGCTGCGCGCCTACTTCCAGAAGGCCAGCTGGTGCTCGGCAGCGTAGTCGACCGGCCGGACGGCCCCCGGCGCCAGGGACAGGGTGCCGGACGAGACTCGCGGCCAGGCGGGCAGCCCGCGGCCGTTCGGGTCGCCGGTGCGGGCGAAGTTCGTCCAGTAGCTCATCATCTGCCCGGACAGCTTCTCCTGGGCGGGCGACAGCTTGGCCTTGGTCTCCGGGAAGATGTACGGCAGGTCGCCGGCGTGGTAGGCGCCCCAGTCGAAGTCCGCCTCCAGCGGCAGGAACATCGGCGCCTTCCGGTCGGCGAACTCGTAGCCGTAGACCGGCGCCTTCTTGGCCAGCAGGGCGTTCTGCTCATGGGTGGCCCGGGCCCACATACGATCGGTCAACACGGTAGCCCAAGCAATACTTGGCGACTTATAGCGATTTACCGGATATTTCCGGGCAATTCTCTCAGCCTTCGCCCCGAACGCATCTTTTAGCAATTTCCGGTAATCCGGAGAGGTGCCCTGGACGTCGTAATTCATCCCGACAAAGATCCGGTGTTCGTCCTTCGTCGTCCCGGCCAGGACCGGCATCGGGCTGGTGTGCCCCTTCCGCATCGCGTCGGCCGGCGACTCGGGCAGGACGTCGTTGCCGTACGCGTACGACTGAAAGGCGTTCATGATCTGCGGGACCTCAAGGATCTTCTTGACCGGCAGCGCGCGCAGGCACGCCAGGTCCGAGCAGCCGAGCTGCTTGGCGTACACCTCTCCTATAGCGCTCACCTGTGCGGCGGGCCGCCACGCGAAGGACGGCAGGGCGGGCACGCCCGGCACCATGCTGTTGGCGGGCATGTCCATCAGGGTCTCGCCGCTCTGCATGATCGCGCGCTGGAACAGGCCCTTCGCGCCCGGCGAGGATAGCTGGCCGCCGATCGACAGCGCGCCGTAGGAGACGCCGAAGGCGGTCACGTTGCCGGGGTCGCCGCCGAAGACCGCCGCGTTCCGCTTGACCCAGCGCAGCGCCTCCTGCTGGTCCTGCAGGCCGTACGTGCCCGAGTCGCGCAGCCCCGGATAGCCGAACCCGCTGAACACGCCGAGCCGGTAGTTGATCGTCACGACCACCACACCCTTGGCGGCCAGCTTCCGCGCGTCGGAGAAGTGGCCCGCGCCGACCGCGCCGTCGCCGTGGATCCACACCATGACCGGCCGGCCCTTCCCGGGGACGGCGGGCGTCGTGACGTTCAGGAACAGGCAGTCCTCGTTGTCGCTGCTGGTCGGCGCGTAGACGGTGCCGACCTGCGGGCACATGGCGCCCGGCTTGGTGGCCGCCCGCACTCCCTGCCACGCGGGCGCGGGCTTCGGCGCCTCCCAGCGCGCCGCCGTGGCGTACTTGATGCCCTGGAACAGGCGGTTCGTCGTGGTCACCGTGCCGCGCACGGTTCCCGACGCGGTCTCGACGACCGCCGGATCCGCGACGGGCCCGGGTTCGCCGACGGACGTTTCGGCGCACCCCGTGAGGAGTACGGCCAGCGCTAGCAGAATCTTCATGCCTCCACGGTCTCGAGGCCGGGGCGCCGGCAGAAGATTCGCCTGTACGGGATCGCCCAGGACAAAAGTCCTGACGCAACGGTCGGCATTACCATCTCCGAGACAGGATTCGGTACTGAAACGGTGGGCATGAACGATCACCAGCTGCCACGTGAGGTGTGCCAGCTGTTCGCCGACGGCGGCAGAGGGCGGCTCCTGCCGGTCGGTCTGCCCGAGGGCGACGTCGTGTGGCCCGACCCCGGCTACACGCACCAGGGCGAGGCGTCCAGGCCCGCGTTCTGGATGAGCGACGAGGCCGTGACGGGCGACGACTGGGCTCGGTTCCGGGCCGCCCACGCGCGCAGCGGTCTGTGGCCCGTTCTGCTGGACGAGTCCGCGCAACCCTGGTCGATCGGGCAGATCGTGCCGGACGAGGCGCTGATGATAGATCACTTCACGGCCGAGGGGTTCATGGCCGAGGTGTGGCAGGAGTGGGTCTCCCAGATGCCGCCGGACGCCCTGGCGGAGCTGGAGCCGTTCGGAGCGCTCTGTCCGGGTCCTGCCCCGCCGGGCGTGCTGATAGCCGATCCGGGGGCCGTCGCCGACTGGTACGCCCGTGAGCTGTCAGCCAGGGGCCTGCCGCTCGGCCTGGTCGCCGCGCATCGGGGTGCCGACGCGCTGGCCGTGATGGGCTGGCAGGGGGCTTTGCACCACAACGAGTGGATGGTGCCGATGGCGGCGGTGGTGCGCAGCTGGGAGGACCGGTTCGGGATCCGGGTGGTGGGGGTCGGCTTCAACACGCTGGAGCTGAGCGTCGCCGCGCCGCCGGTCGAGCCCGAGCACGCGCTGCATGTGGCGGCCGAGCACTGGACCTTCTGCCCGGACAACGTCGTCCAGGGGCCGGGGGATCTCCAGAGTTACGCGGAGCAGATCATCGGGCGGCATTACTGGTCGTTCTGGTGGGACTAGGCGGGGGTTCGTCACGCGACCGTCTCGATCTCTGTGACGGTCTGCGGTGGCTGATGTCCTTAGGAGGGAAACCCCCTCCGGGGGAGCGAAAGAGAAACGGCCTGCGGTGGCTAGGGTCCTTCGGGAGGGACACCCCTCCGAGGGGAAAGAAGGAGCCGGTCCGTCATGGCTGGGATCCCCAGGGAGGGATACCCCCT
This sequence comes from Nonomuraea sp. NPDC049750, assembly GCF_040659625.1. Classification (NCBI taxonomy): domain Bacteria; kingdom Bacillati; phylum Actinomycetota; class Actinomycetes; order Streptosporangiales; family Streptosporangiaceae; genus Nonomuraea; species Nonomuraea sp. NPDC049750. The sequence continues at coordinate 260,468 of NZ_JBFANB010000012.1, read as the reverse complement.
CCGGGGAGCGGAAGGAAACGGCCTGCGGTGGCGGAGATCCCTAGCGAGGGACGCCCTTGCGGGGGAGGAGGAAAACGGTCCGAGGGTCCGGCCGGTTTGGCGGGCCGGACCCTTGGGTGCGGGCGTCCGTGTGACGGCCGCGCGGGCGCCGTGGCCGGCGGATCAGGGAAGGCGGGCCACGGCGCCGTAATTGCCCGACGAGCTCGGCTGGTCCGCGCACACGGAGTCGCCGTCGGGCCGCCAGAGCGGGACCCACACCAGGCCCGGTTCCAGCAGCTCGAGCCCGTCCAGGAGGGTCGCCACCTCCGCACGTGAGCGGATCACGTGTCCAGGCAGCGTCATCGCGAGCAGGTCGTTGATGGCGGGCAGCAGTTCGGCGGGGATTCCGTCGAAGGTGGTCTGCAGGATCGCCAGGTAGCTGCCGTCCACGACGGCGTGGCGCAGGCGTTTGATCACGAAGGAGGCAAGCTCGTCGTCGGTGAGGCTGTGGGTCGACAGAAGCAGCACGCCAACGGGCCGCTCCCAGTCGATGAACCGGGCCACGACCTCGTCGGCGAGCATCTCGTCGATCTGTCGTATGTCGCCCTCCACCACCCGTACGAGGTCGTTGAGCGGCTCAATGGTGACGCGGGCACTGGCCAGTATCAAAGGGTCGTTCTCGACATAGACGACGCGCACATCGGACGCGGCGGACGCGCCACGGGCGACGTCGTGTAACTGACGTCCGGGCGGCAGCGCGCTGGGCACGCCACTGCCGATGATCAGGAACTGGTCGATGCCGGAGCCGGCCAGGTGGGCGACCACCCGCGCCAGGTAAAGCAGAACTGCTCGCGCGGCGGAACCGGTGACCGGAACCGCCTCGTCGTAACGGCGCACCGCATCACTGTCAACCTCGAAGTGGTTCTTCCCTCCCGCGGCGGCGTCGAGTATTCGGGTGACACTCGCGCGGGTGGTGTCAAGGTTGGTCAGATTTCGGATGGCACGCTGACGCATTTGAGTGTTGCCCCTTTCCCCTCGCCGTATCTCACGGGAAAGTCGGTCCCACTGACCCCACTCAATTTGGCCCAACAATACCAATGATCCATCAACCTCAGGATCTGACAATACGAAGAACAATATTTGTTGGGAAATATCCATTTCCCGTTTTTCGTGCTAGGGAGTGTCAGATCACCGATGGCTCAGACGGTCACGGTGCGCGTACAGCAGCTCGTGCGTCTCGTCGCCCATGGTGGTGGAGACCGACAGCTTGGTGAACGCCTGGTGGTAGGCCTCTACCGCGGTCGCGTCGGTGATCACTTCGTCCGATTCGATGGCGTGGGCGCAGGCCACATCGGGCTCGAAAGCCTCCGGGAAGCGCCACATCGTGAACGGACCGCAACGGGGCAGGAAGATCGGATCGTCGATCGGCACCACGTGCAAGGAGATGTTGGGCCGCTTCGCGTACTCGATCAGCCGGTCGAGCTGAGCGGCCTGCGTCTCGGGGTCGGCGATCGAGCGCAGCAGGACGCTCTCGTCGATCACCGCCCACAGCACGGGTCCGTCGCCGTGGTTCAGCAGGGCCTGGCGGGAGCGCATCAGGCGCACCGCCGCGTCGGCCGACGCCTGGCCGAGACCGGCGCTGCCCGACACCTCGATGGCGGCCCGCGCGTAGGCCTCGGTCTGCAGCAGCGGGGGGACGATCTGGGTCTGGTACGTGCGGATCAGCGACGCCCGCTGCTCCAGGGCGTAGGTGGCGGCCATCCAGACGGGCACTGAGCCGGCGTCGTACCAGGAGGGCGGGCGTTCGCCGCGGGCCAGCGACAGGACGTATTCGCGGGTGGGCAGGGCGCTCACGCCGTAGAGGGTGAGCAGGCGCTCGACCGTGACGGGCGCGGGCGCGACGCGGCCCTCCTCTATCGCGCCGATGGCGGCGGCCCCTCTGCCCAGGGAGGTCTCGACCTCCTCCGGCGACATGCGCGCGATCAGCCGCAGGTTGCGCAGGCGGTCGCCGAGCGCCTCACGCTGCGGCGCGGTCAGCGGCGCCGCCGCCTCAGGGATCTCGGCAGTAGCGGGGGGCTGGTCGGGCAGCCCCTCGGCCGCGCGCGCGAGCTCGATCACGCCGCGCAGTACGGTCAGCGACCCGTCGGACAGCCCGGAGACCGACGCGCCGATGGCGGCGGCCCGCAGCTGGAGCTCCTCGACCGCGCCCGAGTCCGTGGCGTCCTCGCCCAGCAGCCAGCCCACGCTCACCTGTAGGCAGGCGGCCAGGGCGCGCAGCACCTGGAGGGTCGGGTTGGTCTGCTTGCCCGTGCGCAACTGGCTGACGTAGGCGCGGGTGATCGGGATGCCGGCTTCGGTGAGGGCCGCGGCGAGTTGCGCCCCCGTGAACCCGCGCTTGCTCATAGCGAGACCGAGTCGCTCGGCGAAGTTCGCCACTCGTACCTCCCAGCCGCCAGGAGCCTCCAGCGTAAAGGAAGCCTGGCTCGCCGTCCCCTGCCCTGCGGGGCGCGAAACTCCGCAGGGGGAGGTCAACATATACGAAAACTGTCAGTTGACACAACGAGCTGGGTACACCCACTATCGTACTGATCGTGGTAAGTGAGACTTGACAGCCGGAGGGTTCTGGAGAGTCTCCGGCGAGGAGGTGGCCGGACGTGACCGTCGATTCCGTCGATTCCAAGGTCCGTTCCTGGTTCTCGAAGAATCCGGCTCCCCCCGCGCAGGCCAGCGTGATCAGACGCGTCTGCGCTCGGGCGGCCCCTGAAAGGAACGTGATCCATGTAGCAGAGCTGCCACTCGGCGGCGTACAGGTCTGGGTGGAGGACACCCCTGACCGCTGGAGCGTGCAACACCGGATGGCCCGCGAGCTGAGGCTCGCCGGATGGCACACGGAGGCGAGCGCCGATCGCCTGCTGGTGCTCGGCTGGAGCGCCGACTGCCTCCACCACCGCGCCCGCATGCTCGCCTCGGCGCTGCGGGGCCGGCTGGCCGACTTCGACCAGACCGCGGTCATGGCGGTCATGATCGCCAACCCGCTGAAGGACCGGGACCTGTCCATCGACGAGATCGTCCTCGAGGTGGAGGAGCAGCTCAGCAGGTCGCTGCGCTGGCCCGACCGGCTCGCCGATCTCGACGGCCTCGAACGCACCGCGACCGTGGAGTCGCTGCGGCTCCGGCTGGCGCAGATCGCCGGTCTGGAGGCCAAGGTGGCCCGCCGCTGTGCCGAGCACCTGAGCCTGGCCACGCAGGTCGCCCTCACGCTGGCCGGCGGCGAGGTGCCGACCAGGATCCGCGAGAACGGCCGCGACGTCGGCCTGTCCGAGCGGGTCGTGGCCGCGAGCGTGCCGAACAACAGTCCGGCGCCGGTTCCCGCCGAACCCGCCCCTGCCCCCGTCGAGCCCGAACTCAGCTACGCGGAGTCGACGCGATGACCCTGACGCCCATCCGCGAGGGCGTCGCCGGTCCCACGATGGTGCCCGCGATGCCGACCGCTCGCCGGTTCCGGGGGCGATTCGCCGTACTGCGGCTGGTCGCCTCCGGGGTGGTGGTCGCGATCATGGCGGACAGCACCGCGACGACGCTGGCGATCCCCGTGCTCAGCCGCGACCCGCTGGCGGCCGCCATGCCGCTGTCCGAGGTCACCTGGGTGAGCACGGTCAACTTCGCCGCCGTCGCCGCATTGCTCGCCACCGCCGGACGCTTCGCCGACCTGCTGGGCAGGCGCAGCGTGCTCGCGCTCGGCCTGGCCCTGTACGGGCTGGGCGCCACGACGGTCATCGCCGCCCCCTCCTGGACCCTGCTCCTGGCCGGACGGGTGGCGCAGGGAGTGGGCGCGGCGCTGATGTTCCCCGCCTCGCTGGCGCTGCTGCTCGGCGAGCTGCCCGCCAACCGCCGTGCCGGCGCCATCGCGCTGTGGAGCGCGTCGTCCGGCATCGGGGCCTTAGCCCTGCAGGCGGGCGGTGGCTGGCTGCTGACCGAGTACGGCTGGCGCGGCCTGTACCTGCCCGGCGCGGGGCTCGCGGCGGCACTGCTGATGCTCACTCCGGCATTGCCCCGCAACCGCGGCACCAGGCAGGGCGTACCCGACCTGTTCGGCGCGGTCCTGCTGATCGGCGCGGTCGCGGGAGCGGTGCTGGCCATCTCCCAGGGCAGCCTGTGGGGCTGGACCTCCGTGCGCACGCTGGCGTGCGCGGGAGGCGGCGGGCTGCTCCTGGCCCTGGCCATCGCGATCTCGTGGCGGCATCGCGCCGGAGCGATCGACATGAGCCTGTGGCGGCGTCCCGGCTTCCTGTGGGCCGGTGCCACCTCCTGCATGTACGGAGCCGCGTCCTTCGTCGTGCTGGCCATGGGGCCGCTCTACCTGCGCAACGCCGAGTTCGACGCCAGCACCATCGGCCTCTGGCTCACCCCGATCTCCATCGCCATGATCGTGTCGAGCCCGATGGCCGCGCCCATCAGCCGGCGCATCGGCGTCAACGCCGTCATCTACAGCGGTGCCCTCATCCTCGGAACGGGCTGCGCGCTGATGCTGGCCCAGCCGTCCCCGAACCTGTGGTGCCTGCTGGGCGCCGTCATGCTGGGCGCCGGGTTCGGCTTCCTGTCCACCGGAACGTTCATGGTCGGCTCGATGGCCGCCGACCCCAGCCAGTACGCCTCGGCGGTCGGCGCGATCAACACCGCGCGCATGCTCGGCGGAGCCATCGGCGTGGCCGGCGCCTCGGTGCTGGTCGACCATCCCATGCTGGCCGGACCGATGCCGGGCTTCTCCACGGTGCTGGTGGCCTGCCTGGCGGTGGCGGTGCTGCTCGGCGTCGCGGCGCTGATCCGCGTAGCCCTCGCGGCCACCAGCAGCCGGCCACGCCGTCCCTCGCTGCGCGAAGCGGAGGCGGAGCTGGTCGTGTTGCGCGGCCTGCTCGCCGAGCTCCGCGACAGCTTCGTCCAGGTCCGCAGCGAGGCCGAGCACGAGCTGGCCCGCTTCGGAGTCCGCGATCCGTCCGAGTTCCGGGCCCTTGACCAGCGCTGACAGGAGTGATCATGCTCGCGAACGAGACCCGCAGGCCGTACCCGCACCCCTATGAAGTGCGTTCGCCCAGGCAGGTACTGCCGTCCAGTGCGGCGCCCGATACAGACGACACACAGCCCGCGAGGATCCCACGCCAGAGCATCCCAGCACAGACGATCCCTCGACAGGCCATTCCTACGCAGGCCATACCTACGCAGAGCATCCCCACCCAGGCGGCCTCCGTGCCGCCGCAGACCCCGCCCGAGTTGACGGCCCGCACCGTCCACCGTCTTCGTCACATACGGCAGGTGTCGGACCAGGCGATCAGCGTGATCGACCAGGTTCTTCACCACGTGCCCTGAACCCCCCAGGCTCCTTCGCAGGAGGAACTCATGCTCACCATCCAGGTCGAATCCCCAGCAGGACTGGCAGTCGACAGACAACGGGAGTTCGCCGATACCGTGATCGGGGCAGCGGTGGATCTCCTAGGCGTGGAGCGCGGCGAGATACAGCTCGTCCTCACCGACTGGGACGAGGCACGGGCGCGTCGAGAGGCGGCTTTCTGGGCCGCGGCTTGGTCGGGTTGCTGATGCCGGCCACCCTTACCCGCCGGACGACCGCCGGCGAGGGCGGAAACGTTCTGGGGGTGTCGTTCCGCTGCCCTTACGGTTCCAGAAGGGTCCCCACGGTGCCCGTGCCGGTGCCGCCTACCGTCCCCGTCGTACAAGCACTGAAGCACAAGGCGAACGCCGTAGCGGACGCCGAACTCGGCCGGCTGGCCTCCCGTGCCCCCAGCCTGGACGCCGCCGCCCGCGCCGAGATCAGGGACGCCGTCCAGCGAGTGGTCGACGCCTTCCTGTACGAGCCGATCAACCGGGTGACCAGCTACGCCGACTCCCCTCTGGGAGAGAGCTACGCGGATGCCTTACGTGAGCTGTTCTCCCTGGAACTGCCCGCCTTCGGTCCGGCCGGGAGCGCGGGATGAGCCGGGGCCGGGTCGGCGTGTTCGTACCGCCGGCGAACCCATCGGTGGAGCCCGAACTGGCGCGCCTGTTCGGGTCCCGCGCCGACATGTACGTCAGCCGCTTCCCGGTACGCCCCGGCCTCACCCTGGCGGAGCGGCTGGAGAGCTACAACGAGGTCCTGCCCGCGATGATCTGCTCGTTCGGCAACCTGCCGCTCGACGCGCTGGTCATGGCCTGCAGCGGCTCGCGATATCTGTTCGCACCCGAGGAAGATCGCGCGAGGTGCGACAAGCTGAGCGGTGAGGCGGGCATCCCGTTCGCCTCGGCGACCCTGGCGACGCGGGAGGCGCTGGAGCACATCGGGGCGCAGGAGTTCGTGCTCGTCTCGCCGTATCAGCCCTGGCTCACCGAACTCGCCGAGCGCTTTTGGGCCGCGGCCGGTCTGCACGTCTCCCGCGTGATACCGGTCAGGGCGCAGGGCGGCTTCTCACCGTACGACGTCACGCCGAACGAGCTGGTCGAGCAGGTGGAGCAGGCAGGACTGCCGTCCGACGCAGTGGTGCTGTTCAGCGGCACCGGGATGTCCACGCTGCCCGCGCTGGGCCCCCTGGGCGCCGGAAACGACCGGGTCCTGCTCACCTCGAACCTGTGCAGCGCCTGGTGGGCGCTGGCGCACGCGACCGGTCAGCCGGTCACGCTCAGCCGGGTGCCGCACCGCCCGGTGGCACAGGGCCGGCCGTCATGAACGGCGTCACCGTGGTCGGCGCGGGCCCGGTCGGACTGACCGCGGCACTCACCCTGGCCCGCGCCGGAGTGCCGGTGATGGTGCTGGAACGGGAGCCGGGCCTCAACCACCAGTCGCGCGCCTCGACCTTCCACCCGGCCACACTCGACCTGCTGGAGGAGCTCGGGATCGCTACCCCGCTGATCGCCCGCGGCCGGGTGGTGGAGCGGGTGCAATGGCGTGACCGGTCGGGCCGGGTGCTGGCCGAGATGCTGATGGGCAGCCTCGACGGCCTGACCGAGCACCCGTTTCGGCTGCACGCCGAGCAGTCCACGCTCACCGCGCTGCTGCTGGAGGCGCTGTCGGCCTACCCGGAGGCGGACGTGCGCTTCGGCACCCCGGTCGACGGGGTGGCCGAGGGCGGCACGGGCGTCCGGCTGCGCATCGGCCGTACGTGGGCGCGGGCCCGCTACGTGGTCGCGGCGGACGGCGCGCACAGCACCATCCGCAGCTCGCTCGGCCTGCCGTTCCCCCGCTCGGAGTATCCGACGCAGGCACTGCGGATCTTCACCGACTCACCGCTCGACGCGCTGCTGCCCGGCCTGGCGCCGCTGACCTACATCCGCGACTCCCGGCAGTCGTGCAGCCTGCTGGCGCTGCCCGATCACTGGCGGATCATCATCAGGATCCCGCACGACACCCGCGACCCGCTCAATCCCCAGAACGTGGCCAAGCTGCTGTTCCGTGCCCTGCCCACCGAGCAGGCGCCGATCCGGGTGATCGGGGCCGACCGCTACAGCCTGGCCCGCGGCGTGCTGGGCGACTACCGGTGCGGGCGGGTGCTGTTCGCCGGGGACGCCGCCCACCTGACCTCCACCGCCGGCGGCCTGAACATGAACGCCGGCATCCACGACGCCGTCGAGATCGGCCAGGTGCTCGCGGCCGTGCTCGGCGGGTTCACCGCACCCGCCGCGCTGGACGCCTGGGCCTGGCGGCGGCGCACCGTACTGGTCAACCGGGTGATCCCGCGCAGTGAGGCGCGGGTGGCCGGCGTACAGGACCGGGACAACACCAAGCTGGCGGCGGCCATGGCGGGACTGCGCGCCATCGCCGGCGATCCGGAGTCCACCCGCGCCTACTTGGCGCAAGCCTCGATGCTCGACACCGTTCCATCTGGCCCGACCCCCCATCACGTGAGGCACGGCTGACATGCGCATCTGGTTCCAGAAACACACCGTCGAGGGTCGTTCCGCGCTGCTGGACAAGCTCTACGCCGAGCATTTATCCAAGATCACCGAACCCGGCACCGAGGTGGAGATCCACACGCTGCCGGCCGACACATACGGCACCGACCTGCCCGAGCACCTGGTCGGATACGGGCAGCTGGGACTGCTGTTCGGCAACTACTTCGCGCAGACGGCCGTGGCGGCCGAACGCGACGGGTGCGTGGCCTGGATCAGCGGCGCGGGGCAGGACCCCGGGCTGGCCGCCGCCCGCTCGCGCGTGTCGATCCCCGTGGTCGGCTACGGCGACGCCGTCTGGCAGGCGGCGCGCATGGAACGCCACCGGCTGGGCCTGATCGGCTTCATCCCGCATCTGGCCGAGCCCATCACCGACAACATCCGGGCGGCGGGCGCCGACCTGGCCTCCTATCAGGTGGTAGAGGACGGCACCACCCTCGTCCAACGGGCCCTGGCCGAGGACTTCGGGCCGCTGCTGGCCGCCTACACGAAGGCCGCCAAACGGGCGGCGGACGCGGGGGCGCAGTGGCTGGTCCCCGCCGAAGGCATCCCGAACGAGATCCTCGTCCACCTCGGCGTGCACGAACTGCACGGCCTGCCGGTGATCGACCCGGACGGGCTGGCGGTCAAGACGGCCGAACACCTGTGCCAGCTGCGCCGGCTCAACATCACCGCGCGCAGCACCTCCGGCTACTGGTTCCGGCTCCCGCCCGCGGACGCCGTCAGGCACGCGGAACGTGTTTTCCTCGGCAAGGTAATCGGAGGCTAGAACCCATGAGCTTCCCCGCAGACCGTCCCCGCCGCCTGCGGCGCACCTCCGCCCTGCGTGGCCTGGTCGCCGAAACCCGGCTGCACCCGGCCGACCTGATCCAGCCCTTGTTCGTCCGCGAAGGACTGGAGGAACCCCGGGAGATCCCCAGCATGCCGGGCCAGGTCCAGCACAGCCGCGACAGCCTGCGCAAGGCCGCCTCGGCCGCGGCCACCGCCGGCGTCGGCGGCCTGCTGATCTTCGGTATCCCGGCCGCCAAGGACCCCGAGGGGTACGGCGCCTGGGACCCGTACGGCATCGCGCAACTGGCCATCGCCGACGTCGCCGCCGAGGTCGGCGACGCCACCGTGGTGATCAGCGACATCAACCTGGACGAATACACCGAACACGGCCAGGTCGGCATCCTCGACGCGACCGGCGACGTCGACAACGACGCCACCCTGCGCGCCTACGCCCAGGTCGCCATCGCCCAGGCCAACGCCGGCGCCCAGGTGGTGGCCCCGAGCGGCATGATGGACGGCCAGGTCGCCGCCGTCCGGCAGGCGCTCGACCAGGCCGGTCACCATCGGGTGGCGATCCTGGCCTACGCCGCCAAGTACGACTCCGCCTTCTACGGCCCGTTCCGCGACGCCGTCGAATCGCGGCTGACCGGCACTCGCTCCACCGCCCAGCAGGACCCCGCCAACAGCCGCGAGGCGCTGCGCGAGGTGCTCCTGGACATCGAGGAGGGGGCCGACATGGTGATGGTCAAGCCGGCGGGCCACTACCTGGACATCGTCCGCATGGTGGCTGACACGGTCCGCGTGCCGGTCGCCGCCTACCAGACCTCCGGCGAGTACGCGGCGATCGAGGCCGCCGCCGCCCAGGGATGGCTCATGCGCGACCGGGCCATCCGGGAGAGCCTCATGGCGATCCGCCGGGCCGGCGCCGGGAGCGTGATCACCTACTGGGCTACGGAGATCGCGGAGCAGTTACCCGGCTGAGGCTTCTGTTTCGGTGACGGGTACGACCTTTAAGGAGGTGGCACGGGTGATGTGGCGGACGCTGACCGACGACGTACGCGAGGAAATCCGCGAGCTGTGCGACGAGTACGGATCCCACCTCTATGACTACTGCCGCACGGAACTCGCCCAGAGCGAGGCCGAGCTGGCGGTCGCCGGGGCGCTGCTGTCGGCGTACGGCCACACGCACCGGGTCGTCGACTCCTCCCTGGTGCGGCCGTGGCTCTATGGGCTGGCCCGGGCGCATCGCGCGGCCGTGGCCGGTCCGGCGAGCATCGGCTCGTGGTCGCGTTCCGGCCGGATGCCGGACCTGCTGCCCGAGGCCCTGCGCGCGCTGGACGGCCCGCAGCGGGAGCTGCTGGACCTGTCCGTACGGCACGGCCTCGCGCATCAGGAGATCGCCGTGATCTTCGATGTGACGCCTCCGGACGTGGATGTCATCGTGACCGAGGCGGCCCGCGGGGTGGAGCGCTGGTTCTCCGCCGTCATCGCCGCCCGGTCCGCCAACGGCTGTGGCCAGCTCGCGGCCAAGGTGACGGCCTGGGCGACGACGCCCACGCGGCGCAACCGGGCCCGCATCAGCCGCCACATCCCCACCTGCCCCACGTGCCGGGCGGCGCCCCGGGCCGTGGTGGCGGCCACACTGCTGCGCGAGCTGCCCATCGCCACCGCTCCCCCCACGCTGCGCGACCGCCTGACGTGGGCTCAGCCGCTTCCGGACGCGGGCGAGCTGTGGCGGGTGGACGGGTTCCCCGTGCAGGTTCGGGGGCTGGTCGAGGCCGCCCCGATGTTGATCTCCCCGATCGCCGACCCCACGGCGGCGATCAGGGGTAGCGCCTGGCCGGCGGCGGGCGCGGCTGCCGCCGGCCAGGAACGCAAACCCCACAGGAGCCACCGCGCCCCCACCCCGCCCCGCTCCAGCACCCCGACATCCGCCCCGCCCCGATCCGGCTCCCCCGCCGCTGCCCCATCCCGCAGCGACGCCCCGGCCGCCATTCCGCACCAGCGGTCCGATCCGGATGCGATCGCGGCGGCTCTCGACCACGAGACCACCATTCCGCTCGCCCGGAAGCCCGCCGCCGGGGTCCTCCCGCGACGTACTCCGGCCACCGGCCCGTCCGCGCCCGGCCTCCTGGCCGCCCCCGTCTGCGAGTTGCCTGCCGCTGGGCCGGTCTCGTCTCCGTCGGAGCCGGTCCTGCGGCTGCCCGGGCTGGTCATCGGCGGGCCGCCCGTGCTGAGCGCCCCCGTCAGCGACCCGCCCGTGCGCGACGCGTCGAACGGCCAGGCACCTCCGGACAGGTCGAACGGCCAAGCACCGCCCGACACCTCGAACGTCCATGTGCCGCCCGACGCGGCCGATCGTGGCCCGGCCGGTGCCGGTCCGCGTGGTCGTCACCCCTTCGGGGATCGCCAGCGGGACGTCCTGGTGGCCACCGCCCGCGACCGGCAGGGCGTCTTCGTCGCGGCCAGCGGCACCCGCCGGGACACCCCCGCCACCAGGAGCCGCCCTGCCCCGTCAGCCCCGGGCAGCCGCCGGGACGCCACCACCACGAGCCCGCACCGGGACGCGGCCGCCCCCGCCAACCGCCGGGGTGCCCCCGAGACCCATCGGGACGCCCAGACCACCACCGGTGACGCCCAACGAAGCGGACAGCTCGCCAGCGCAGACACCAGCCGAAACGGACAGTTCGCCAGCGCAGACACCGGCCGAAACGGACAGTTCGCCACGACAAGCATCCGTTCCGGCGTCCAGAGCGCGAGCCCGACTACGGACGCCCTGATCGCGGGCGCCCAACGGGACGCCCTGATCACCACCCCCGGCACCCGCTGGGACGCGCCGTTCCCCACGACGGACACCCACGCGGGCACCCACATGGGCACCCAGGCGGACGCCCGCGCGGAGGCCCTGTTCACGACGGCGGCCACGCTCCGAGACGCCCTGATCATGGCCACCGGCGAGCACCGAGACCTACTGGTCGCGACCCAGAGCACCGACGGCGACACAGACGACGACGGGCCGGACGGTCCGGGGTCGGAGTTCTGGCGTAACGGTCAGGACGACCAGCAGACCGAGTTCTGGCGCAACCGCCCGGGCGAGTACGAGTCCGACGGCCGGTTCTCCATCCGGTCCATAGCCACAGTGGGGCTGCTCGTCGGCGCCGGGATGCTGGTGGCGAGCCTCGCCTGGTCCGGCATCCAGAGCCGCCACCAGCCCGAGGTGCCCGAGCCGCAGACCAAGCTGTCGGGCCCCGGCAGCGCCCCGGCCGTACCGCCGGGGAGCGGGAGCACCCCCAACCTCATGCTCAACCCCACAGTGGTCCCACCGCCCACGGACGTGCCTGCGGCCCCGACGGCCAACCCGGACTCCAAGATGAGCGACACCGCCACCGGCGAGGTCCGGCCGCAGAAGGTGAGTCTGCCCGGCCCCAGGCCGCCGGTCGCGAGGCTGTCGCCGTCGTCGATCAACCTGGGCACCCGCCGTACCGGATCATTCGGGCTGGTCTGTCCGGGAAGCTGCAAGATCACCACGGTGTCCGGGACGAAGGGGATCGCGGTCTCCGCGCACGCGTTCCGCGTCCAGGCGCCCGCGTCGCGGCCCGGCTGCCCGGGGCCGCCCGCCACCGAGTTCGGCAAGGTCACCGTACGGTGGACCGGCACGTCCAGCGGCAACGGCCAGAGCACCACGGGCCTCGTGCGCGGCAGCGGGACCCTCACCCTGCGCCTGTCCTGGACCGTGGCCAACGCCAAGGGATCGTACGTGTCCGACGGCAAGGGCAGCGGCTACTGGACGAACTGCGGCTGGCCCGCCACCGGCGGCGAGGGCGCCCAGCACCAGCCGCTGCCCGGCTCCGGATGAACCTCCATGTGGTGGCGGGCGTACCCGCCACCACAGAGCGAACTTAGAACGCGAACGCTAGAAGAAGGAGTTCTCCGGCTCCGGCAGGTCGATCCGCGCCGGTCCGCGGAACTGGGTCGTGTCCTTCGGCACGTCCACCAGCGGCGCCCCCTGCGTGAACGGCACGATCACACTGCTCCTGGCCAGGTCGAGCGTGACGTTCGCGCCCGTGCCCGCCTCAGAGGTGTAGGTCGTGTCGGTGCCCGCGACCACCAGGGCGATCCGGTGTCCCTTCCGGAAGGTGTAGTCGTGCGGCAGCGTCTGCCACTTGACCCTGCCCCACGTCCCGACCGGCAGCGGCGACGGCGCGCTGAGCGAGTCGCGGTTCTGCACGTCGATCCAGCCGCGGGCGACGATCTCGGCGGGCCGCGTCACGGTGTTCGTGGTCACCTTGCGGTAGCAGGCGTCGTCGGCGGCGGTGCTGTCGCCGTGGCAGTCCTCCTCGGCGAGCGTGGTGATGCCCTGGCCGCGCCCCCAGTCGACGCGGTTCGCCTCGCCGAAGTCGACGAGCAGGGCGGTCAGGTTGGCGGCCGGCTTGTCGAGCTTGACCCGCAGGTCGGCCGTGGGCGTGCCGGACAGGCGCAGGTCGAGCGGGAGCGCGCCGCTGGTGAACGCCACCCGGCCCGGCTTGGCCGTACCGACGTCGGCGATCATCTCCTCCTCGTCGAGCGGCACGTCCGTGAAGGACGCGCTGGCGTCGCGCCTGGCGGCGGCGAGGCCGAGCGAGCCGTCGGCGGCCGGGCGGAGCGGGACGTTCGTCGCGAACGGCGCCGGCCAGTCGCGCTGGGTGATCCACTGCGTCGGGCCAGTCTGCACGTCGGCGCGCGGGGCGTTCATGATCCCGTTGCGCACGCCCTGCAGCCAGTAGTCGAACCAGCCGTGCAGCGTGTCCACCCACACGTCCCTGCGGCCCTCGAAGTCGAACGGGTCCACGTGCTGGTACTGGCCCACCCAGATCTTGCGCGGTACGTTCCGCTTGGCCAGGGCCTGCCACCAGGTGGAGAAGTTGTCCGGCTTGACGTTCAGGTCGTTGGCGGTGTGCACCACGAAGACGCTGGCCCTGACCTTGGAGGCATCGCCGAGCAGGCCGTTGACGTAGTCGCGCTCGGCCCAGAAGGCGTTGTAGTCGCCCGTGTCGTCGCCGTCCTCGGCGTCCATGCGATCCCGTACGGCCTGGCACTTGGCCTCGGGGTCGGTGTCGACGTAGTTGGCCAGCCAGGAGGCGTAGTCGTAGTTGTAGACCACGCCGTTCGAGCGCTGGTACCTGTACCAGGAGCTGATCGCCGAGATCGGCACGATCGTCTCCAGGCCGCGTACGCCGGTGGCGGCGACGGCGTTGGCCAGCGTGCCGTCGTAGGACTTGCCGATCATTCCGGCCTTGCCGGTGGTCCAGTCGGCCACGGCCTGGGTGCCGTCCGCGCGGTAGGCCTTGGCCCGGCCGTTCAGCCAGTCCACGACGGCCTTGCCGCCCAGGACGTCCGCCTTGCCGCCGATGTCCGGGCAGCCCTCGGACTTGGTGGTGCCGAGCATGTCGACGTTCAGGACGGCGTAGCCGCGCGGCACGAAATAGTTGTCATAGAAGAGCGGAAATTTCGTGACATTCCCGGCGGCGTCGTAGACCTTCCGCTCCGCCTCGTTGCCACGTCCAGAATTGTCGTAGTACGGACTCTCGTCGATGATCACCGGCACCTTGAGCCGGGGACCGGACTCCTTGGGCCTAATGATGTCGACGCGTACCCTGTCCAGCCGGCCGTCGGAATCGCCGTCGACGCTCGACTCGACGTAGACGTATTCGCGGACTGCGTCCGCGTAGGAGAAGACCGGCTGCGTACGGCCGTTATCAACGGTGATCCTGGGTCCGGCGGCCGCTTGCGCGGGACTCGCGATCGCCATGGTCAGGGCGACGGCGATGAGGGCCGGGCGTAATTGAGGCACGCGTGTCCTCCGAGACGATGGGCGCCAAAGTACCCGCAATCTCTCACCCGGCAGGGGGCCTGACAAGATCCGGTGCACCTACGTGCAGGGGCGTGTCGGGCGGATATGGCCGCATCCGGCCAGTGACGTGAGTGCACCTACGTGAACGACGGGGCGTCCTCTCCAGTCTCTAACCGATCCACCCCGATCCCATGGAGGGCCCATGCGCGTCATCAGCCTCACCGCCGTCGTCCTGCTCGCCGTTCCCGCTCCCGCGTACGCCGCCGGACCTCCCGCCGGAGTGCCGAAGGGCGCGATGAGCGTACGCGTGGCCAAGATCGTGAACGGCGACACGATCGACGTCACGACCGGCGGCGGCAAGAAGGCGCGCGTCATGTTCCTGGAGTCGGACGCTCCCGAGCGCGGCCAGTGCTGGGGCAAGGCCGCGACCCAGCGCACGGCGGCGCTGCTGCCGGTCGGCCGGCTCGCGTACGTCGTCGCCGACAAGAAGCCCGTGGACGGCTTCGGCCGCCGGCTGTTCTACGTGTGGAACGCCAAGGGCGTGCACGTCAACCGCAACCTCGTCCGGTACGGCTACGCGAAGGCGGTCCTGGTCAAACCGAATGATCGCTACATCAAGGTGATGCGGAGCGAGGAGGCCGTGGCCAAGCGGCAGAAGCTGCGCATCTGGTCCGGCAAGTGCGACACCGGCACGACGACCCCCACCCCGACTCCCACTCCGACTTCTGGCGCCAACGACCCGCGCTACCGGACCTGTGGTGACGCCAACGCCGCCGGGTACGGCCCGTACCGGAAGGGCGTTGACCCCGAGTACGCCTGGTACCAGGACCGCGACGGCGACGGCCTCGTCTGCGAGCGCTGACCCCGGCCGATGACCGATCACCTGACGGCCGCTTAGGATACGGTTTCCTTTAGGCAATCACTGAGAATCGGCGAACGGCTCATGCGAAACGTGGCGCGGACCTCCCTCGTGGACGCCGCGATCGAGGAGCTCCGGGGGGAGATCACCAGCGGCGCGTGGCCGGTGGGGACCAAGATCCCGTCCGAGCTCCGGCTCGCGGAGACCCTCGGCATGAGCCGGCTCTCGGTGCGGGAGGCCGTACGCGTGCTGGCCCACTCCGGGCTGCTGACCACTCGCCAGGGCGACGGCACCTACGTCACGGCGGTCGACGAGTCGCAGGTCGCGCTGGGCAGGCGGCTGGCCAAGGCGGCCGCGATGGACATCATCGACGTGCGACGTGGCCTCGACATGGTGGCCGCCCGGCTGGCCGCCGGGAAGCGGACCGAGCAGGACCTCACCGGCCTGCGGGAGGCGCTCGTACGCCGGGACGCGGCCGGACGGGCGGGCGACGTGGACGCGTTCGCCGACGCGGACGTCGACTTCCACCTGCGAGTGGCGGACGCGGCGCACAACCCGCTGCTCGGCGACCTCTACCGGAGCATGAGCGAGGCGTTGCGCGACAGCGTCCGCCACATGGAGCAGGCGGCGCTGGTGCTCGACGGGTCGCACGAGGAGTTGCTGCGGGCGATCGAGGACGGCGATCCCGGCGCCGCCGTGGCGATCTCCGTCGCCATCCTCGACCAGCAGGAACGCGACCTCTAGGGTCTGCGGGCCAGGCCGAGAACGTGGGTCAGGGCCGGCGACCCCGGTGTAGCCCGATGGACGAACCGGTCGGAGTCTTCGATCACGAACCCCGCCTCCCGGATCGCCGCCCCGGTGTCCCGGTTGGGCCGGCAGTCTCCGGCCATCAGCCGCCACAGCGGAGTGATGAGATCCTGCAGCACGCCCCGGACCGGGTTCGCCGAGCGTACGTGCTCGAAGAAGCGCAACTCGCCACCCGGCCTGAGCGCCCTGCGCAACTCGGCCAGCAGTACGGCCGAGTCGGGGACGGAGCACAGCACCAGCGACACCACGGCCGCGTCGAACGACCCGGCCTCGTACGGCAACGAACCGCCATGCCCCCGCACCACCGTGACGGGCACCGGCGCCAGGGCCGCGGCCCGCTCCCCCAGGGCGCGCAGCCGGTCCTCCGGCTCGATGGCGACGACCTCGGAGACCCGCGGGGGATAGTGCGGGAAGTTCAGCCCGTTTCCGGCGCCCACCTCCACCACCCGGCCGCTGAGCCCGGACAGCAACCGGCGCCGCAGCCCGGTCATGCCGTGCCGCTCGGCCTCGGCGCTGAGCCGCTCGTACATGCGGGCGAAGCGCGGATGCTGAAACGCCGAAAGATCCTGCATGCCCCCACGCTAATTCGCCCTAAGGCCCACCGCGCATGGCCATGGCCGCCACTGTGGCGGCCATGGTCTCGCTGGGGGCTGGTTCCGTCAGGGGCTTACGAGCGCTGACCCGGCCCGCTCACTGCGACACGGTGTTGTTGATGTAGCGCTCGATCTTCCACTCGCCGCCGGACTTCTTGAGAAGGAAGAACTCCCGATACTTCTCGCTGCCCTCGGTGCTGGTGGTCCGGACGAAGGCCACATCGCCCATCATGCGTGTCTCGTCGATGGTGTGCGTGGCGATCATCTTCGCCTTGAACAGCTCCTTGAACAGTGTGGTCAGCGCGTCGGTGCCCTGTGCGGTCGGCTTGCCCTCCACGGCCGCCATTCCGTCGGTGGCGAACGCCTCGACGGCCTTGTCCGGCTCTCCGGCCTTGGCGGCGTCGAAGAACGCCATTACGGCCGCGCGTGGCGTGGTCATCGGCGCCATCGACGCGCTCTCGGATGGTTCGGGGCTCATGTTGCCCGACTCGGATGGCATCGGGCTCATGGTGCCCGACTCCGATTCGTACGGTGAGGGGCCCGATTCGGAGGGCATCGGCGATGCCGCCGCGCCCATGAGTCGCATATCGTTACCGCCCGCGGCACAGCCCGTGACGAGCAACGCCGGGACGACTGCCGCCAGCAGGAGTGCTCTGGCCTGGGATTTTGTGCTCATAGCGGGGTGATTCCCCGCAAAAGCCGTCACGAATGCGCCATTTGTCCACTCCGGACGACCCCTTTACCAGCTGCCGCCTCAGCCCCTGGGATTGCTCACAGTAACCTTCACAGGAGTTGATGAGATCGTTCAGAGGTTGGATCGTTGCCGGGCCGCGACCAAACGGCCGCCGCCTCGCCGATAGCGTCCAACGAGTGCCGCACCTGGAGACCATCCTGAGCACTACCCCCGAACCCGAGCCCCTGCCGCAACGCGACGACGCGGAGCGCTGCGACAGCGTCGACTCCGACCGGCGCTGTGTCCTGCCGGTGGGACATCAGGCAGCCCACGTGTACCCACCGGCGGACGTATTGGCCGAACCATAGAAGCGACCCTGGCGCCCGCTAGGCGCCCGTACCCACCTGTACCAGCCCGGCCTCCACCCGTATCGGATAGACCGGAACAGAGAACTCCGGCTCATCCAGACACACCCCGCTCACCAGCGAGAACACCTGCTTGTGCAGGGGCGACGCCACAGTCGGCTCCCCCTGCCGGGTGCCGACGATACCCCGCGACAGCACCTGCGCCCCACTGAACGGGTCCAGGTTGCCGATCGCGTGGACGGTGCCGTCGAACGTACGGAAGACGGCCACCTGCCGTCCGTCCACCAGAGCGCACACCCCGCGCTCCGGCAGCAGTCCCTGATAGCCACAGACTGGGATCCAACCACTCATCGGGCAGCCACCTCCACGGGCTTGATCTGGTCGCGTTCGGTCTCGAAGACGATGGACGGGTCAGGGACCCCGGGCGCGTTGACGAAGCTCACGAACCTGCCGAGCTTGTCCGGGTCATCGATGGTCGTCTGCCACTCGTCCACGTACGTGGCGACGTGGTGCTCCATCTGGGCGTCCAGCTCGGCGCAGATCCCCAGGGAGTCGTCGATGATCACCTGTCGCAGGTAGTCGAGCCCGCCATCGAGCGACTCCAGCCAGGCGGCGGTGCGCTGCAGCCGGTCGGCCGTCCGTATGTAGAACATGACGAACCGGTCGATCGTCCTGATCAGCTCCTCGGTGGTCAGATCCGCCGCCAGCAGATCGGCGTGGCGCGGCTTGAAGCCGCCGTTGCCGCCGACGTACAGGTTCCAGCCCTGCTCGGTGGCGATGACCCCGAAGTCCTTCGAGCGGGCCTCCGCGCACTCACGGGCGCAGCCGGACACGGCCGACTTGAGCTTGTGCGGCGCGCGCAGGCCGCGGTAACGCAGCTCCAGGTCGATGGCCAGGCCGACGGAGTCCTGGACGCCGTAGCGGCACCAAGCCGAGCCGACGCACGACTTCACCGTCCGCAGCGCCTTGCCGTAGGCGTGGCCCGATTCGAACCCGGCGTCCACGAGCCGCCGCCAGATCTGCGGCAACTGCTCGACGCGGGCCCCGAACAGGTCGATCCGCTGCCCTCCAGTGATCTTGGTGTAGAGGCCGAAGTCGCGGGCCACCTCGCCGATCACGATGAGCTTGTCCGGCGTGATCTCGCCGCCGGGGATACGCGGGACGACCGAGTAGGTGCCGTTCTTCTGGATGTTGGCCAGGAAGGCGTCGTTGGTGTCCTGCAGGGCCGCCCGCTCGCCGTCCAGGACGTGCCCGTTGTGCAGCGAGGCCAGGATCGAGGCCACGGCCGGCTTGCAGATGTCGCAGCCCCTGCCCTGCCCGTGCGCGGAGACCAGCTCCGAGAAGGTGCTGATGCCGCGCACCCTGACGATGTCGTACAGCTCGGCCCTGGAGTAGGCGAAGTGCTCGCACAGCGCCTTGCTCAGCTCGACCCCGGACTTCTCCAGGAGCTGCTTGAGCATCGGCACGCAGCTCCCGCAGGTGGTGCCCGCCCGCGTGCACGCCTTGACCCCGGGCACGTCGGTGAGCGCCTTGTCGGCGATGGCGGTGCGGACCGTCCCCGCGCTGACGTTGTTGCACGAGCACACCTGCGCGTCGTCGGGCAGCTCCAGCTCCGCCCCCGACCCGGTGAACAGCAGGTCGGACGGCGCCGCGGGCAGCGGCTTGCCGACGAAGGGCCGCAGCGACCCGTACGGCGAGGCGTCGCCGACGCAGATGCCGCCGAGCAGCGTCTTGGCGTCGTCGCTGATGAACAGCCTCTTGTAGACGCCGGCCACCGGGTCCATGTAGGTGACGTCGAGCGCCCCGTCCATCGCGCCGAACTGCGCCACCTCGACACCGAGCAGCTTCAGCTTGGTGGACATGTCGGCCCCGTCGAAGGTGGCGGCCCCGCCCAGGATGCGGTCCGCGGCCACCTCCGCCATGGTGAAGCACGGCCCGACCAGCCCGTACACCATGCCGCCCGCCAGCGCGCACTCGCCGATCGCGTAGATCGCCGGGTCCGAGGTGCGCATCCCGGCGTCCACCGTGATGCCGCCGCGCTCGCCGACCTCCAGCCCGCTCGCGCGGGCGAGCTCGTCGCGCGGCCTGATCCCGGCGGAGAAGACGACGATCTGGGCGTCGAGCAGCGTTCCGTCGGGCTTGCGCAGGCCGGTGACGCCGCGCTCGCCCGCGACGATCTCCTTGACGCCCGCGCCCGCGTGCACGCTGAGCCCGAGCCCTTCGATGTGGCTCTTGAGCACCGAGCCGCCGCCCTCGTCGACCTGCCGGGGCATCAGCCAGGGGCTCATCTCCACGATGTGCGTCTTGAGTCCCAGCCCGCGCAGCGCGTCGGCGGCCTCCAGGCCGAGCAGCCCGCCGCCGACCACCACGCCCTCGGTCGCGTCCTTGGCGGCCATCCTGATCGCGTCGAGGTCGTCGATCGTCCGGTAGACGTAGGCGTGCTCCGCGCCAGGCACCGGCGGCACGAACGGCGCCGACCCGGTCGCCAGCACGAGCACGTCGTACGACTCGGCTGATCCGTCGGCCAGCGTGACCGTACGGGCCGCGCGGTCGATCCCGGTGACGCGCCCGCCGAGCCTGGTCACCGTGCCCGGCGGCACCGGGTAGGTGAGGTCCTCGACGCTGGTCCCCGACAGGTAGGAGGTCAGCGCCACCCGGTCGTAGGCGGGGCGGGGCTCCTCGCCGATCACCGTGACCTGGCCGCCGAAGCCCCGCTCGTGCAGCGTTTCGACGAGCCGGTGGGCGGTGGGTCCGTAACCGACGACAACGATCTTGCTCATGCCGAGATCCCTTCCTGCTCACACAGCCAGCCGACGATGCCCTCCACGGCATCCCGGCACGTCCCACACCCGGTCGTGGCCCTGGTCGCGGCCGCCACTCCGGCCACGTCCCGCGCGCCGGCCTCCCAGCACGCCCTGATCTGGCCCTTGGTCACGTTGTTGCACTGGCAGACCTTCGCCGCGTCGGGCATCAGCACCGGGCTGTCGGCCACGGTGACCGCCCCCAGGCCGGGGAACAGCAGCCCGGCCCGATCACCCGGCAGCGGCCCGCCGCGGTCGAACAGCTGAGTGAGCGTGCCGACGGCGTCGGTGTCACCCAGCAGGATCGCGCCGACCAGCCGGCCGTCGCGGATGACGAGTTTGCGGTACGTACCGCGGGCCCGGTGGGTGAAGCGCACCACCTCGGCGTGCTCCTCGGTGAGGTGGGTCTCGCCCATCGCGGCCAGCTCGACACTCCTGGCCTTGAGCCTGGTCACCAGCCGCGAGCCCCGGTAGAGCGCCTTGCCGCCGGTGATGATCTCGGCGGCGACGGCCGCCTGCTCCCAGGCGGGGGCGACCAGGCCGTAGACGGTGCCCTCGTGCTCGGCGCACTCGCCGATGGCGAACACCGCCGGGTCCTCGGTACGCATCTCGTCGTCCACGACGATGCCCCGCCGGACGTTCAGGCCCGACTCCTTGGCCAGGGCCGTCATGGGCCGCACGCCGCAGGCCAGCACGACGAGGTCGCCCTCGACCAGTTCGCCGTCGGACAGCCGTACGCCCTCCTCCAGGATGGCCTCGGCCGTCACGCCGGTGCGGATGTCCACGCCCAGCCCGGTGAGCGTCTCGCCGAGCACCAGCCCGGCCTCGGCGTCCAGCTGCCGCTCCATCAGATGGCCGGCCAGGTGCAGCAGCGTCACTGGCAGGCCGCGCCCGGCGAGCCCGCGCGCGGCCTCGATGCCGAGCAGGCCGCCGCCGACCACCACCGCTCTGCGTCCGTGCTCGGCCGCCGCCAGGATGCGGTGGCAGTCGTCGAGCGTGCGGAACGGGATCGCCAGCTCGGCTCCCGGCACCGGCGGAACGATCGCCTCGCTGCCGGTGGCCAGGACCAGCACGTCGTACGGTGTGCTCCGCCCGTCGGCGGTGATCACCGTCTGGGCGTTCCTGTCGACGCGCACCACCTCGGTGCCGAAGACGGCCTCGACGTCGTGTGTGGCGTACCAGCTCGGGTCGAGCAGCCGCACCTGGTCGGGACCCGAGCTCCCGGCCAGGACGTTGGACAGCAGCACCCGGTTGTAGGGCTGCCAGGTCTCGGCGCCGAACACGGTGACCGGCATGTGCGGATCACGTGCCCGCACCTCACCGACCAGCCGCGACCCGGCCATTCCGTTCCCCACTACGACGAGCCTCATGCGACCTTCTCCACCCTGACGGCGCAGACCTTGAACTCCGGCATCCGCGATGACGGATCGAGCGCGGGATTGGTCAGACGGTTGGCTCCCTCCCAGTGGAACGGCATGAAGACGGTGTCGCGCCTGATCGAGTCGCTGACCCTGGCGACCCCCGTGCTCTCGCCCCGCCGGCTGAGCACCCGTACGACGTCTCCGGCGGTGATGGCCAGCTGCTCGGCGAGGTCGGGATGGAGCTCGACGAACGGCTCCGGCGCGGCCTTGGACAGGGCGGCGATCCTGCGGGTCTGCGCGCCGCTCTGGTACTGGGCGAGTACGCGGCCCGTGGTCAGGTAGACCGGGTAGTCGTCGTCGGGCTCCTCGGCCGCGGGCCGGTGCTCGACGGGCACGAACCTGGCGCGCCCGTCGGGAGTGGCGAAGGAGTCGAGGAACGGACGCGGCCGGCCGGGGTCGTCCGGCGACGGACACGGCCAGAACACGCCGGTCTCCTCGGTGATCCGCTCGTAGGTGATGCCCGCGTAGTCGGCCACCCCGCCCGCGCTGGCGCGGCCCAGCTCCTCGAACACCTCCCGCGGCTCGGCCGAGAACCGGTGGCCGAGCCGGCCGGCCAGCTCCCGGACGATCTCCAGGTCGCTCCTGACCCCTTCGGGAGCGGGTACGGCCTGACGGCGCAGCAGGACCCGGCCCTCGAGGTTCGTCATCGTGCCGGTCTCCTCGGCCCACTGCGTCACGGGGAAGACCACGTCGGCCCGTGCGGCCGTCTCCGACAGCACGATGTCGCAGACCACCAGCAGGTCCAGCGCGTCCAGCCGCTCGGTCACGTGCGCGGAGCGCGGCGCGGAGACCACCGGGTTGGAGCCGAAGACCAGCAGGGCGCGCGGCCCCTGGGGCGTCCCTAGCGCGTCGAGCAGCTCGTACGCCGAGCGTCCCGGGCCGGGCAGCTCTTCGGGTCGTACGCCCCAGATCGCGGCGACGTGCTCGCGGGCGGCCGGGTCGTCGATCTTGCGGTAGCCGGGCAGCTGGTCGGCCTTCTGACCGTGCTCCCTGCCGCCCTGGCCGTTGCCCTGGCCGGTCAGGCAGCCGTACCCGGAGCCGGGGCGGCCGGGCAGCCCCAGCGCCAGGGCCAGGTTGATGAACGCGGTGACGGTGTCGGTGCCCTTGGCGTGCTGCTCGGCTCCCCGCCCGGTGAGCACGGCGGCCCGTCCGGCCGAGGCGAGCGCGCGTACGGCCTCGCGCATCCTGGCCACCGGCACGCCGGTGACGCGTTCGACCCGCTCGGGCCACCAGGACGCGAGCGACGTACGGACCTGCTCGAAGCCCGAAGTCCTGGCGGCGACGTAGTCCTCGTCGACGAGCCCTTCGGCGATGACCAGGTGCAGCAGCCCGAGGGCGAGCGCCAGGTCGGTGCCCGGCGTGGGCTGCAGGTGCAGCCAGGCCAGCTTGGCCGTCGCGGTGCGGCGGGGGTCGATAACGATGAGCCGCGGCCCGGTCAGGTGGCGGACGAAGGGCGGCATGGTCTCGGCGACGTTCCCGCCGGCCAGCAGCACGACGTCGGTCTCGGCCAGGTCGGTGATGGGGAACGGCAGGCCGCGGTCCAGCCCGAACGCCCTGAGCGAGGCGGCCGCGGCCGACGACATGCAGAAGCGGCCGTTGTAGTCGATCTGGCTGGTGCCGAGCGCGACCCTGGCGAACTTGCCGAGCTGGTAGGCCTTCTCGTTGGTCAGCCCGCCGCCGCCGAACACGGCCACTCCGTCGGGGCCGTGCACGGCGCGTATGGCGGTCAGCCGGTCGGCGACGTAGTCGAGGGCGGTGCCCCAGGCCACGGGCCGGCCGTGGAGCAGCGGCGTGGTCAGGCGCTCGCCGTTGGTCAGCAGGTCGGCCGCCGTCCAGCCCTTCTGGCACAGGGCCCCGCCGGAGTTGGCCGGTACGTCGGTGCGCGGGGTGATCGTGATGTCGGTCCCCGTGGCGGTGATCGTCATGCCGCACTGGAGGGCGCAGTACGGGCAGTGGGTCGCGGTCACCACGGCGTCCTCAGACACGGGCGTGGGCCAGACTGCCGACCAGCGAGACGCCGACCTTGCGCGTGTAGCACCACCAGGTGAGCGCGAAACAGGCCACGTAGAAGGCGCCGAACCCGACGAACGCGGTGGCCGGGCTCCCCGTCTCGGCGAACGACATCCCGAACGCGCGGTTGATGAGGAAGCCGCCGAGCGCCCCGACCGCGGAGATGATCCCGATGGCGGCCGACGCCTGCCGCTTGCCGTACATCAGGGCCTCCTCGCCGGTGCCGCGCTCGGCCACCGCCTTGGCCTGGAAGATCGCGGGGATCATCCGGTAGGTGGAGCCGTTGCCGACGCCCGCCGTGAGGAAGAGCATCTGGAAGGCCAGGAAGAACAGCCAGAAGTCGCCCGAGGTGCTGCCGAGCCAGACCAGGACCACACCGACGCCCATGGCGGCGAAGTTCCACAGGGTCACCGGCGCGCCGCCCATCTTGTCGGCCAGCCAGCCGCCCACCGGCCTGATCAGCGAGCCGAGCAGCGGGCCGACGAAGGCCACCGCCGCCCACGGCGAGCCGGGGAACAGGCTCTTGGCCAGCAGCGGGAAGGCCGTCGAGTAGCCGATGAACGAGCCGAACGTACCGATGTACAGGAACGACATGATCCACGTCTGCGCCCGCCCGGCCACCGCCAGCTGCTCACGCGGCTTGGCCCTGGCGCTCGACAGGTTGTCCATGAAGAACCACGCGCAGGCGGCGGCCACGACGGCCAGCGGCACCCAGAACCACCCGGCGGCCGCCAGCCCGAACCCGCCGATCACCAGCGGCATGACCAGCTGCACGGAGCTGACCCCGATGTTGCCACCGGCCGCGTTCAGCCCGAGCGCCACGCCTTGCCGCGAGCGCGGGTAGAAGTAGGTGATGTTCGCCATACTGGAAGCGAAGTTGCCGCCGCCGACCCCGGCCAGCGCCGCGATCACCAGGAACATCCAGTACGGCGTGCCCGGATCGCTGACCGCCAGCCCGAGCAGCACCGCCGGTATGACCAGCAGCAACGCGCTGACCGTGGTGAACGTGGCGCCACCGAACCTGGCCGGCCCGAAGGTGTAGGGGACGCGCAGCACGGAGCCGATGAGGTTGGGCAGCGCCACCAGCCAGAAGAGCTGGTCGGTGGAGAAGTCGTAGGCGCCCATCTTGGCGGCCACGATGCTCCACAGCGTCCACACCGTGAACCCGAGATGCTCGGCCAGGATCGAGAAGGCGAGGTTGCGCCGGGCGATCCGCTTGCCGGTGCTCTCCCAGAAAGCCTTGTCGTCGGGGTGCCACTCGGCGATCCAGCGCGCCATCGTTCCTCCTACACTCGGCCCACTTGGCCAACTCGGCCGTTCGGCGGCCAGAACCCGAATGTAGGAATCGCGCGTTACGCACTTTGACGATCCGTGGCTGTGCGTTCGTTACATGTAACTCACTGGCGTAACGAGCAATCAACATGTGTCACGGCGGAAACCTGCTGTTAATCCAGACTTTTGCTGGTGTAGGCGGCGACTAGTCCAGGTTCTTGCCGATGTAGGCGGCGACCAGCTCGGCGAACTCCTCAGGGGTGACGATCCGCACCCCGAGCTGCTCGGCTTTGGCCCGCTTCGACCCTGCCTTCTCCCCGGCTACCAGGAGTGACGTCCGGGCTGAGACGCTCGACGACGACTTGCCGCCGGCACGCTCGACCAGCTCGTTGACCTCGTTGCGGGTCAGCTCCGCCAGCGGCCCGCTCATGGCTCCGGTCACCACCACCGACATCCCGTCCAGCGGCCGCGCCTCCTTCGTCTCGCCAGTCGGCTCCTCGCCCGCCGGCAGACGCGTGGCGCCCCCGGGCTCGGTCATGTTGACCCCCGCGGCCACCAGCTTGTCGATCAGGTCGGTGAGCTCGGCCAGCTCGGCGACCAGCAGCGTGGCCTTCTCCGGCCCGACGCCCTCCACCTCCTGCACCCCGTCGGCCCCGGCGGCGCGGATGGCGTCCATCATGCCGAAGTGCCGGGCGATGCGGCGGGACATGGACCGCCCGGTGCCGCGCACACCCAGCGCGCAGAACACCCTGCTCAGCGGCTGGGCCTTGGCCCGCTCGATGGCGGCCAGGAGATTGTCGGTGCTGATCTCGCCCATCCGCTCCAGGCCGAGCAACTGCTCGCGGGTCAAGGTGAACAGGTCGGCGAAGTCGACGATCAGCCCGGCGTCGAGCATCTGCTGGATCCGGTTTTCCGCGAGCCCCTCGATGTCGAGGGTGTCACGGCCGACGGCGTAGGCGATGGAGGCGATCGCCCGGCACTGGCGCCCGCGCACGCATCGCCAGCGCTCCTGCGAGGCGTCGATGGCGTCACCGCACGACGGGCAGACCTGGGGAATCTCGATCGGCTGCTCGTCGCCGGTGCGCAGGTGCACCACCGGGGCCTCCACGCGCGGGATGACGTCGCCCGCCTTGTAGACGGTCACGCTGTCGCCGAGCATCAGGCCGCGGCGGGTGATGTCGGCGACGTTGTGCAGGGTGGCGTAGGTGACGGTGCTGCCGTCGAGCTCCACCGGCTCCAGCACGGCCCGGGGGGCGATGATGCCGGTGCGGCCGGTGTTCCACTCCACGCCGATCAGCTTGGTGATCTTCTCGGTGGCGGGTAGCTTGTAGGCGATCGCCCAGCGCGGCGCTCGTGAGCTGAACCCGGCCGCCACCTGGTCGACCGCCAGATCACACTTGATCACGATGCCGTCGATGCCGAACGGCAGCTCCGGACGGACGGCGGCGATCTTTTCGACGCGCTCCTGAACCTGCTCCAGCGACTCGGCCACGATGCCCGCGACCGGCGTGGCCGCCGTGGTCTGCACTCCCTGCCCGGCCACCCACGCCATGACCTCGCTGTGCGGCAGCTCGCGCAGGCGCACGGCCGGCTCGGAGCCGTCATCGGGGTGGGGCAGCGCGCCGTAGCCGAAGAACGTCAGCTCGCACACATACGGCCGGTCCTGTGCCCGCAGCGTGCCCGCCGCCGCGCTGCGCGGATTGGCGAACGTGGTGCCGTCATGCGCCTGCCGCTTGGCGCAGGCGTCCTCGAACTGCGAGGCCGTCATCATCACCTCACCGCGCAGCTCCACCGTGACCGCCTCGGCCAGCCGGTCGGGCAGGCCGACGATCGTGCCGATGGCGTGGGAGACATCCTCGCCGGCGACGCCGTCTCCCCGGGTCACGAGCTGCGTCAGGCGGCCGTGCCGGTAGCGCGCCGAGATCGCCAGGCCGTCGAGCTTGGGCTCCACGCTCCAGGCGGCCACCGCCCGCCCCAGCCTCCGCTCCAGCCCGGCGGCCCATTCAGCCAGTTGCTCAGCACCGAACACGTTGTCCAGACTCAGCATGGGCACGGTATGCGGCACATCCCCGACCACCGCCCCGCCGGCCACCTTCCCGGTCGGCGAGTTGGGCAGCACCTGGTCGGGGTGCTTGGCCTCATATGCCTCGATGCCACGGACCAGCCGGTCGTAGGTGTCGTCGTCGCGGGTGGAGGTGCCGTCGGTGTAGTAGGCGGCGGCGGAGTCGACAGCAAGCTGCACGGCTTCGGCGTAGGCCGTTTCGTCGGCCAGGACGGTGATGGGGGGCTCGTCGGTCATAGGGCCATCATGCCTGTTGGCACCGACAGTTCTGCGCCGGACATCTGGGGCTTGAGCTGCGCTTGAACCGGCCCACCCGCCCGGCTCATCGGCGCCGTGCCGCGCCCGATCGGGCCCGTGACCCTCGCGGACGCTACGACTCCGCTCAGTTCGGGACAGCCGAGCCCACCACCGAACAAGCCTGCCCGTCCGCTCAGTTCGGGACAGCCGAACCCACCGTTCGGTTCGGGACGGCCGAGCCCACCACTCAGTCCGAGACGGCCAAGCCGACCGCCGAGCCGGTCCGCGTGTGCATCCGGCCCGCGGGCAGGTCGCGCAGGCGCCGCAGCGGGCTCGCCAGCAGGATGAGGCCGCTCAGCGCGAAGACACCCAGCATCACCCACAGGGCCGCGCGCACGGAGAACGCCTCGGCCAGCGTGCCCGCCACCAGGGCGCCGAGCGGGATGGCGCCGAAGTTGACCACCTGGATACTGGTGCTCACCCTGCCCATCAGCTCGCCGGGCACGTACGACTGCGTGAACCCGCTGAAGATCACGTTCCCGGCGACGATCCCCCCGATGATCGTGATGCTGGCCGCCACGAACAGCACCAACCCGACGCCGCGATCCGCGCACGCGATCAGCAGGCCCAGCGGCGCCAGGCCGGCCTTGCCGAGCAGGACGGCCCGCGCGCTGCCCAGCCGGGCCGCCAGCGGTCGGGCGGCGAAGGCGCCGGCGACGCCTCCCGCGCTGGTGGCCGCGAGCAGCGCGCCTGTCGTGCCCGCGGACAGGCCGATGTCGCCGACCAGGAAGACGACGAGCAGCGACTGGTAGCCGGTCAGCGCCAGGTTGGCCACGCAGCCGTAGAACATGTTGCCGCGCAGCAGCGGGTCGCCCACCACCGTGCGCAGCCCGTCCCTGATCTCGCTGCGCAGCCGTCGCCGGGGCCGCGGCTCCACGATCTCGACGTGCCTGACGCGCATCAGGCAGAGCGCCGAGACGGCGAAGCTCACCGCGTCCACCACCAGACCGCCGAGCGCGGAGGCGAGCTGGGCGAGGAGCCCGGCCACGCCAGGCCCTGTCAGGTTGGCCACCTGCTCGCTGCCCTGCAGCTTCGCGTTGGCCTCCAGCAGGTCGCGGTCCTCGACCAGCGACGGCAGGTACGCCCGGTAGGCGGTCGCGAAGAACACCTTCGCCGTCCCGGCGACCAGCGCGACCGCGACGAGCTGGCCGGTGGTCAGAACGCCGAGCAGGGCCGCGGCCGGAACGCTGAGGAAGGCCGCCATCGACACCCAGTCGGCGGCGAGCATCACCCTGCGCCGGGAGAGCCGATCGACCCAGGCCCCCGCGGGCAGGCCGACCAGCAGCCACGGCAGCCAGACGGCCGCCGCCAGCACGCTGACGGCGAACGGGGAGGCGTGCAGCACGGTCACCGCGACCATGGGCAGCGCGACTCCGGTGACCGCGCTGCCCAGGCTGCTGGCGCTCTCGCCGATCCACAGCAGCCGGAAGTCACGCTTCCGGAGCAGGCCGAACCTGGGCTTGGTAAGCGTCTCGGCCGTCATGGCCGCCCCGGAACGCCACGGGCGAAGGTGAAGACGGTGGCGCGTTCCTGGCCATCGTCGGGGATGTCTCGCTCGGCCCATTTGTCCATGACGGCGATGATCTCGGCGGCGAACTGCGCCAGCTCGTCGTCGGTCGCCTGGATCCAGGTCTCGGTGGAGAACGGGCCACGCTGCCAGCGTTCATGCTCGGATTGGGGCTGGTCGGCCCAGCGCCGTACGTGGCCGACCTGCCGTTCCAGGTTGAGCGACTCAAGGGCGCGGGCGATGGCCTCGCCCGCCGCGTCCTCGGCGAAGTCCGTGGAGGACCAGCACAACTTCTCCGAGGTGCGCCGCCACCAGCGCTCGCGCCGGTCGCGGGCCAGCTCGGGCGCCTCCTCGATCAGCCCGGCGCCGGCCAGGGCGCGCAGGTGGTGGCTGACATTGCCCACCGCCTCGCCCGTGCGCTGCGCCAGCGCGCTCGCGGTGCCGGGGCCGTGGATCTTCAACAGGTCGAGCAGGCGCCGGCGCACCGGGTGCGCCATGGCCGCGAGCACCCTGGAGTCGGTGATCTGGGACATGACGCCACCCTAAATACACAAGAGCCATTGTGCAACATCTCTTGTGCTTTAGACGGCACCGACCGGCGTCTGCCAGGGCTCATCAAGGGTGTCCCGTTCATCGAGGTGGAGGGCGGCCCGCACAACATCGGCCGGACCTTCCCCGAAGAGGTCGACCGCGCCCTGCTCGACTTCATCTGAGAAATTTCGCGCTCCCCTGTCGATCCGGGCCATCGCGATTCGTGTGAAGGGTGAGACGCCGGCACGAGAACGACGCCAAATCCGACAGGAGAAGCTCGCCATGAAGATTGTCGTGACCAGCAGCGTGACGCTCGACGGGGTGGCGCAGGCGCCGGGCCGCCCGGACGAGGACCCGCGCGGCGGCTTCAGCCACGGCGGCTGGGCCCTGCCCTACAGCGACCACATCATGGGCGCGGTCATGGGGCGGCGGATGGCCGAGGAGGGCAGCCTGCTGCTGGGCCGCCGCACGTACGAGGACTTGTTCGGCTACTGGCCCGAACAGAACGACGGCAACCCGTTCACCGAGGTGCTCAACCGGACACACAAGTACGTGGCATCGCGGACGCCGTCCCAGCCGTTGCCGTGGGCCAACTCGACCCTGCTGGACGGCGACGCGGTCGAGGCCGTGGCCGGGCTGCGGGCGCAGCCCGGCCCGACCCTGGGCGTCATCGGCAGCCTGGACCTGGTCAGACAGCTAGCTCGCCGTGATCTGATCGACGAGTACGTCCTGCTGACGCATCCGCTGGTGCTGGGCACCGGCAGCCGGCTGTTCGCCGACGACGGCGCCTCCCGCCCGCTGCGGCTGACGGACAGCGTAACGACCACCACCGGCGTAGTGATCGCCACCTACCAGAGGGAGACCCGATGACCGAGTACCTGCTCAGTGTGTACCAGCCGGACGGGCCACCACCGGCCCCGCCGATCCTCGCCAAGATCATGGACGACCTCGAAGCACTGAACCAGGAGCTGCGGGCCGCCGGTGCGTGGGTCTTCAGCGTGGGTCTATACCCACCGACCACGGCCACGGTGCTCCGCGCCCAGAACGGCGACGTACTGATGACCGACGGCCCTTTCACCGAGGGCAAGGAACACGTCGGCGGCTTCACCGTTGTCGAGGCCCCGGACCTGGACGCGGCCCTCATCTGGGCCGGCAAGATGGCCCAGGCCACCACCCTGCCCATAGAGGTCCGCCCAATCCGATGACCCCGGACCCGATCACGCCCGACCCAGCACCGCCCGATCCGGTGACGCCGAGTCAGACGCCACCCGACCCGTTGATGCCCGACCGGACCCTGCCCGACCCGACCACGCCTGACCGGACCCTGCCCGACCCGACACCGCCTGACCCGACCAGGCGGGACCCGATGGCAGCCGACCCGATGCCACCCGATCCGATGGAGCCGCATCCGATGGCGCCGGATATCGAGGGTGTGTTCCGGGAGGAGTACGGGCGGGCCGTGGCGGTCCTGGTGCGTGTCCTCGGCGACATCGATCTCGCCGAGGAGGCGGTCCAGGAGGCCTTCGCCGAGGCGGTCAAGCGGTGGCCGTCCACCGGTCTGCCGCCCAGCCCCGACGGTTGGATCATCACCACCGCCCGCAACCGGGCCATCGACCGGGTGCGCCGCGAGGCGAGCCGCGACCGGCGGTACGCCGAGGCCGCCAGGCTGCGCGTCCCCGATGAACCGGCCGAGGAGGGTCCCGTGCGTGACGACCGGCTGCGTCTGATCTTCACCTGCTGCCATCCCGCGCTGGCCACCACCGCCCAGGTCGCCCTCACCCTGCGACTGCTGGGCGGCCTGTCCACCGCGGAGATCGCCCGCGCCTTCCTGGTCCCCGAGCCGACCATGGCCCAGCGCCTGGTCCGAGCCAAAGGCAAGATCCGCGACGCCCGCATCCCCTATCGCGTACCCGCCGACGCCGACCTCCCGGCCCGGCTGCGATCCGTGCTGGCCGTGGTGTATCTGATCTTCAACGAGGGCTACACCGCGAGCTCCGGCGATCGGCTGACCCGCGAGGACCTCGCCGCCGAGGCGATCCGGCTGGGCCGCCTGCTGGCCGCGCTGATGCCCGACGAGCCCGAGGTCCTCGGATTGCTCGCGCTGATGCTGCTGATCGAGTCGCGGCGAGCCACCCGCACCACCCCGGACGGCGACCTGGTGCTCCTGGCCGACCAGGACCGGGCCCGCTGGGAGCACTCCCTGATCGCGGAAGGCCAGGCCATCGTCCGAGCCTGCCTGCGACGCGGCCGACCCGGGCCTTACCAGATCCAGGCCGCGATCAACGCGGTGCACAGTGACGCGCCGTCGGCGGCGGCCACCGA
Organism: Nonomuraea sp. NPDC049750; assembly: GCF_040659625.1. Classification (NCBI taxonomy): domain Bacteria; kingdom Bacillati; phylum Actinomycetota; class Actinomycetes; order Streptosporangiales; family Streptosporangiaceae; genus Nonomuraea; species Nonomuraea sp. NPDC049750. The sequence goes on along the minus strand of NZ_JBFANB010000012.1, from coordinate 228,436 downwards.
TTGGGGGCAGATCCTCCAGTTGTACGACCAGCTCGCCGCCGTGGCCCCGAGCCCGGTGGTCGCGTTGAACCGGGCGGTGGCGGTGGCCGAGGTCAACGGGCCGTCAGCGGCACTCGCCCTGGTCGACGACCTCGACCTGGACGGCTTCTACCTCTATCACGCGATCCGCGCTGACCTGCTCCGCCGCCTGGGCCGTGGGGCGGAGGCGGCACAGGCGTATGAGGCGGCGATCGCCCGCAGCGGCAACGCGGCCGAACGCGCCTTCCTGCACCGTGCGGCTCTGGCGGTGAATCCGGCCTCAGACTGAACCGAGCGCCTTCTACCACTGATCGCGCCTGGTACGGGGATTCCTCATCTCCAGCGGCGCGGCGCTGGGCGCCAACCGCTCCTACTCCACAAAGTACGAGTCGTGCTTGTCGAAGAATGTGGCACGCTCCTCCTCCGAAGAGTGTGCCAGGTGCGACACCTGCTCGAAGTACTCCTCGCGCGGGGCTCCCGGGGTGAACAGCAGCAGCATGTCGGCCGGAGCGTCGGAGTCGTTCCGGAAGGCGTGTAGCCCGCCCTGGGGCACGTGCAGGAAGTCTCCCTTGCGGGCGTCGACCCACAGCACACCGTCGAACACGCGCACCATGCCGTCCAGGATGTAGAACGATTCCGAGATCCGCTTGTGGAAGTGCGTCTTAGGGCCGCCCGCCCTGGGCCGCATCTCCACCCGGTACAGCCCGAACTCACCCCGGGTGGTGCCGGTGGTCGCCAAATAGTGGAGGGCGTCCTTGCCGGTACCGCTCTCACCGATGTCCGGTGGTGCGGTGGCCGGACGGAAGACGGCGCTGACCTCACCGTCCTCACCCCAGTACTTCTGCTCCGGGTACGGGTACGACATGTCTTGATCCTTTCGTGTACGGCAGGACCGGCGGGCATCCACCGGTGTGGACGGCCGGGAGTCCCCCGCCGGGTCTCAATCGATGGTTTGGTGATGGGCGAAGCGGGACACCAGCGGCGGTTCCATCAGCCAGCTGTGGGTCCGACCGTGCGGCCGGTGCGAGGCCGCGGCGGTCCGCTGCAGCATGCCGAAGGCGATCGACGCACCGATGGCCACCAGGCCCGCGCACAGCGGCATGGCCCGGCTGAACGACGTATCGAAGGCTGCGTCCGAACGGTAGGCGTCCGGTCCCATCCCGACCAGTAGCGGCAGTGCCGCCACAGCCACTAGCCCGGCCGCCCGGGCCGCAGCGTTGTTGATGCCGCTGGCCAGCCCGGCGTTCGAGGCGCTCACCGAGGACAGCAGGGTCACGGTCAGCGGAGCGACCATGACCACCATGCCGGCTCCCATCACCAGCAGGGCGGGGAGGACGTCGGTCAGGTAGGACGCGCCCGGCCCGACCCGCAGCATCATCAGCATGCCCGCCCCGCACACCAGCGGGCCGATGGTGAGCGGGATCCGCGGCCCCAGACGCTGGGCGAGCACCCCGGAGCCGGAGGAGAACAGCAGCATCAGCAAGGTGTTGGGCAGCATCGCCGCACCCGCTGCCAGCGCCGAGTAGCCGACGACGATCTGCAGTTGCAGAGCGGTCAGGAAAAAGAACCCGCCCGTGCCCGCGTAGACGCACAGGGTGATCAGGTTGACGGCGGAGAACTGCCGGGACGAGAAGATGGCCGGCGGAATCATCGGGTCGACGCTGCGCCGTTCCACAGCGAGGAAGGTGGCACCCGCCACCACGCCGCCGACGGCCGCGATGACGGCCACCAGACCGCCGTGGCGCGCCTCGGTCAGCGCGTAGGTGGCCAGAGCGAGCGCCAGGGCGCCCAGGACGGCGCCGGGTACGTCGAAACCGAGCCGCCGTCGGACCTCCGCGCCGGCCGCGAAGATGGCGTCCGGGGGCGTGCCCACGGACTCGGGGACATGGCGCAGCGCGACGGGCACACACAGCAGCGCCGGGACGATGCTCAGCAGGAAGGTCCAACGCCAGCCGGGGCCGTCCACCAACCACCCGCCCAAGAACGGCCCGAGGGCCGCGCCGATACCGCCGAAGCCCGACCACAGGCCGATCGCGCGCGGCCGGTCGTCCGGGTGAAAGGATGCCTCGATGATCGCCAGTGAGCCGGGGGTGAGCAGTGCGCCGCCGACGCCCTGCAGGGCCCGGGCAGCGATCAGCGTGGTGGCGTCCGGAGCCAGGCCACACAGCAGGGAGGCCGCCGCGAACCACACGATGCCCACGACGAAGATGCGCCGCCGCCCGAAACGGTCGCCCAGGGACCCGCCCAGCAGGATGAGGCCCGCCAGGGTCAGCATGTAGGCGTTCACCGTCCACTGGAGGACGGCGAGGTCAGCTCCGAAGTCGTCGCCGATATGCGGCAGCGCAACGTTGGTGACGGTCGATCCGAGCAGTACGGCACTGGACCCCAGCACGGTGGCCAGCAGGGTCCACCGGCCACGGGCACTGCTGACGCGGAGGGAGGCGGCGCCGTCTGTGGCGGGGGAGTGAGTCATGGTGTGTCCTGGCGTCGTCCGACGAAGCGCTCGCGGCCGGCGTTCTCCCGCCGCAGTTCGCGCACGTCACGAACGGCCGTAGCGAATGCCGCGGGACGCTCCTGCGGAAGGTTGTGGCCGGCCCCCGCCACTGTGCGGTGGAGCCGGAGGCCGGTGAAGTGATGGGCGGTCGGAGAACCGTCCGTGACCGGAAAGTTGCCGTCGGCCACGCCCAGGACGGCCTGCTGACCCGAGCGCGGAGTCGAATCGGAAAGAAACCTCGTGGGCCCGTGGCCCCGCAGATAGGGGACGACGACCCGGAACCCGCTCTCCGCGAGCAGCGGGGCCACGGCCACGTAGCTGTGGATGTCGTAGGGAAAACCGTGCAGGAGCAGCACGGTGTCGTTCGCCGCAGAGCCCGTCTCGTAGTAGGCAACTTCGAGTACGTCGGTGCGGACCCGGCGGAGCGGCGCAAGTGTGTGGTGTTCGGACATGCGAGCCTCTGGTTTCTGTTGCCCGTGGGACGGACGGTATGTGTCCGGGCGGGTCGGAGCGGCCGACTCAGCCGAACATGCCCGGTGTGTAGTCGCCGGCGGGCTGCCGGTTGATGACGTTGATGCGGTTGTAGGCGTTGATGACGGCGATCAGCGAGATGAGAGCGGCGAGCTGGTCATCGTCGTAGTGCTTCGCGGCGTTCGCCCATGCCTTGTCCGACACGCCGCCCGCGCCGTCCGCGATGCGCGTGCCCTGCTCGGTCAGCTCCAGCGCCGCGCGCTCCGCGTCAGTGAAGATCGTGGCCTCGCGCCACACGGCCACCAGGTTCAGACGCTGCTGTTCCTCACCCGCGGCGAGGGCGTCCTTGGTGTGCATGTCGGTGCAGAAACCGCAGCCGTTGATCTGGCTGGCACGGATCTTCACCAGCTCCTGAGTAGCGACTGGGAGGGCCGTCCGCACCGCCGCGCCGGTCGAGCTGAGGTGTTTCATGACCTTGCCGGCGAGGGCGTTGCCGAAGTAGTCGATACGCGCTTCCATGACGGATCTCCCTGGGTACGGAATAGTTGCCACCTAATGACCGGGAGCCTCCCGAATCTGTGACAACCCGCGCGTACGCCGGCACGGAACACGTGTGAAGACAACCTGTGTTTGTGGCCCCGACCTCGAGAACCACCGACGTGTGCAGTTGCCGGCATCGAATGCGTGGGCGAAGGCCGTCGGCCCGGCGTCACTCCGTCAGGGCTGGTGCGGGATGGTTTCCTCCTGGAAGTCGCACCCCGGGTTCGGCGCGTCCACCGAGAGCGGCGCGCCGTGCGGGATCACGTACAGCACTTCCATGACGACGGGCTTGTCGCCCCGGTGCTGGCCGCTGTGCTCGATGATGGTCTGCCCAGCCTGGTACACGCCGTCGGACTCGCAGGTGAAGTCGAAGTGGCTGAGCGTTCCCATGCGGATGACGCCGTCGTGGTAGTGCCAGCCGGTGCTGCCGCCCGGCTCGACCGTGATCTCGCGCAGGATGTAGTCCTGGTCACCCCCTGTCCTCTGGAAGCGGACCGTGGCGTTGACGCCGCTGCTCGGGGTGGCGTTCGCCGTGCCGGGAAGCAGGGCGATGAGGCGTGGCCGCCGTGGGCTTGGGGGGCGGCCGCCGGTTCGTCCCTGCAGACAGGGCAGCTCCCGATCTTGTGACACGGCTCCGCGACGTTACCCGGGGGCGACCACGCGCGGGGAGGGACGGGTGCCGGTCAGCGCGGGATGGTGTCGCGGTGGGCGGCCAGCCACGTGTCGAACGACTGCAGCCTCGGGTTGAGCTTGCGCAGCAGCTCGAAGTCGATGAGCTCGGCGATGTCCGGGGCGGCCGCGATCAGGTACTGGAGCATGTTGCCGACCTCGCCCGCGCCCGGGAACCCCGCGGCCCGGATCATGTCGGGGCTGACCGCCTGGTAGGTGACGGGCTCGCCGAGCGCCAGGCTCAGCGCGGCGGCGTACTGCTCGCCGGTGAGCACGGACCCGGCGACGCTCACCCGCCTGCCGGCCATCCCGATCCCGTGGCGGAAGATCCCCAGCGCGGTCCTGCCGACGTCCTCCGCAGCTTGCGCGGCCACCCGCGCCTCGTCGAACCCGAGCGGCAGCACCAGCGCGCCCGTCTCGTCACGCCGGGGCGCGAACATGTCCCGGAACGCCTCGTAGTAGACGTTCGCCTGCAGGAAGGTGGTGGGCACGCCCGACTCCAGGAAGAACCGGTCGGCTTCGGCCTTGCCGTCGGCGTGTGGCACCTTGTACGAGCCCTCGAAGCTCGGCGTCCCGTCGCCCGGCCGGAAGTAGCCGCGGGTGTCGGACAGCGTGGACCAGACGAAATGCCGTACGCCGGTCTCCTGCCCCGCCCGCGCCGCGTTGCCGGCCTGCTCCCGCTCCTTGATGGTCGCGGGCCGCGCCCGCTCCTCCTCGGGCATGCGAGGCTCCCAGAAGTTGGTCACCACGAAGGCGCCGTGGGCGCCGTCGAACGCCTTGCGCAGGCTGCCCGCGTCGTCGAGATCGGCCCCGACGACCTCGGCCCCGAGCGCGGCCAGCTCCCTGGCCCGCGCCGAACCCGGGTCCCGGGTCAGGGCTCGCGCGGCGAACCGTCCACTGCGGTCGTCGAGGATCGCGCGGACCAGCCCGCCCCCTTGCGCTCCGGTCGCGCCCACCACGGCGATGATCTGCTGCTCGCTCACAGAGACAAACCCCTCACGTGTTCAGGTTGATGTATCAACCGGATCACCATACAGCCCCAGGTTGATACGTCAAGCAACGGGTAGAGTGGGGGTCATGGGATGGGAACAGGAGCTCGGCGAGGCCGACCGGATGTGGCGCACGTACATCGAAATGGCCAAGCACCTCAACTCGCACCTGCAGCAGCACCTGCAGCGCGAGTGCGACCTGTCCGCGGCCGACTTCGAGGTCCTGGTCCGGCTCACGGAGTCGGAGCGGCGGGAGATGCCCGTCGCGGCGGTGGCCGCCGCGACCCAGTGGGAGAAGAGCCGCCTGTCCCACCAGCTCACCCGGATGGCGCAACGCGGGCTGGTCGAGCGAGTGGACTCCAACGACCGCCGCTACCCCGACGTGCGGCTCACCGACAAGGGCTACACGGCGATCAACAAGGCAGTCCCCGAGCACACCGAGATGGTTCACGCCCTGGTCGTCGACGTGCTGGGGCCCGAACGGCTGGCCGGCTTCGCGCAGGCCTGCGCCGACGTGCTCCGCGCACTCGACGAGCACCGGGAGCGGGACTGCTCGTTGTGATCACGAAGTAGCCGTCGGCGTTGGGCACGGGCCCGCCCGACGCGGAAGGGACCGGCGCGTAGTCCGGAAGGCCGGGCGAGTCGGTCGCGGCAGCGGTGCCCGAGAACCGCCGAGCAGCGAGGCGGCGGTGGGAACTGCGGCGGCGACCGACGTGCGCCTCAAGAACGTGCGGCGGTTGGTTGTGCTCGTCTCTTCAGGAGGGGTGAAGTTCGACAACGACGCGATAGCTGGCAGGTTCTGAGGTGATGTGAAGGCCCGGATCGTCGAACATGCGCTGCAGCGAGGCATGCCACTCGGGATTGCCGGTGGCTTTGTCGAGCGCGGTGCCCGAGGTCCACTCGGCGATGTGGACGAACCGCGCCTCAGGGGCGTCGGCGAGTGGCCTGTGCAGGCGGGAGCGGAGGAAGCCGGGCTGGGTCGACATGATCCGGGCGTTCTCCTGGTACACCTCGACGAAATAGTCGGCTTCGTCCGCCGGCACGGTGTAGCTCTTGATCACAGTTACTGGCCCGTCAACGCCGGTCTTCGATTCCAGGGATTGACTCATACCCATGGAGACCGGCGACGCCTCGAATTTGTGACACCAGCCGGCTGTTGACCTCGATGCCTCAGCCATCAAGCCGACTCGGGTGAGGGCCTCCGCTTGGCGGTGGTTTTCGCCTGACCATCCGTTTTGTGTTTCCGTACGGCGTGTCGTGGACGCCCGAGGCGCTTGGGTGGGCGTCGGCTTCCATGGGCCCAGGGCGGTGTGGTCACTCCTTCGGTGCTCGGCGGGGTGTCTTTGCGCTGGTCAGCCGGGTGCTGGGAGCGCCTCGCGGGGGACGACGGGAGCGGCCATGGACCGTCCCTGCGTGCGCGGGGGGCACGGGCACGTACTGCGTGCCAATGAGGCCGGTCGAGGGACCATCCCCGCGGCTGAGGTTGAAGCCATCCGCGCCTCCGCCGCCCAGCAGCGCATGCGTACAGCCCTGGCCGAGTGGGAGGAGGCGGACGCCATCGCCTGGGAAGCACTCGCTCGCGCGGACGACGGCGACCGCCCGCGCTGAGCAATCCGAGCAGACCGCCGAGGGCCGGTGTCACTCCCCTATTGGATCTGGTCGGTCGGGCGGATGAGGATCTCGTTGACCGCGACGTGCTCCGGCTGGGTGACCGCGTACACGACGGCGTTGGCGATGTCCTCGGGCTGCAGGGTGCGCATGGAGGCGGCCATGTTCTGTGCGGCGGCCCGCATCGTGGGGTCCGTGTTGTGGCCGGTCAGCTCGGTGGCGACGAAGCCGGGCTCGATGGCCACGACACGCACACCCCGGGTGGTGACCTCCTGCCGCAGCGACTCGGAGAAGGCGGTGATGCCGAACTTCGTCGCGGCATACACACCGGCGTAGGCCGACGCGATCCGGCCCGAGGTCGAGGAGACCTGCACGATCGTGCCCCTGCGCTCCAACAGGTGGGGCAGACTCGCATGGACCATGTACATCGAGCCGAGCAGGTTGGTCTCGACCATGCGGGTCCATTGCGTGATGTCCGCACCCACGATCGGGCCGTTGAGCATCACCCCGGCGTTGTTCACCAGGACGTCCAGGGCGCCGAAGCGCTCGACGGTCGCCGCGACCGCGGCCCGCACCGACTCTTGGTCGGTCACGTCCAGTTCGAGGGCCAGCACCTCACCGGGCGCCTTGCGCGCCAGCGACTCCAACCGGTCGGCACGCCGGGCCCCGACCGCGACACGTGCCCCTTCCGCTGAGAGGGCCAGCGCAGTGGCCTCGCCGATGCCCGACGACGCTCCAGTGACGAGGATGACCAGTCCATTCAACGTGTTGCTCATGGCTTCCTTTCCGGAGGGGTTCACAGGTTTGGTCATGCCGCAATAGCTCGGCCGTGCTCAGGACGGGCGAGGAGCGCGGCGGTACTTGCATTGAGCGAGCTCTTCGTCGTCCACCAGGACGAGCACCGGCTTGCCGGGGCCACACAGCATGGTGGCCGTGAAACGGACCGGGAGTCCTCGCGGTTGTCGCCGTCTTGATAACGGCTCACGTCACTACCAGGAGTGCGGGTGCGGCGGCGCCGATCTTCATCGGGATCCCTTTCATCCGCCGGGCCACCTGATTGCCCCCGGTCGCCAGCTAAGACCGGACAGCCTCCAGGCTTGTGACAGCTGCCCTTCCGGCACCGCAGCGCGACGCCCTCGAGACGGTCTTCGGGATACGAGGGGGAACGCCGCCCGAACGCTTCCTGGCCGTACTGAGCCTGCTGTCTGACGCCTCGGAGAAGGGTCCCCTGCTCTGCGTGGTCGACGACGCGCAGTGGATGGACCGGGCCTCGGCGCAGGTCCTCGCCTTCGTCGCCCGGCGGCTCCTCGCGGAGTCTGTCGCCCTCGTCTTCGGCTCTCGCAAGCGGTCCCAGGACCTGCTCGGACTGCCGGAGCTCGAGGTCACAGGCCTGACAGCGGAAGACGCGCACGCCCTGCTGACCTCGGTGACGCACGTCCAGATCGATCAGTACGTCCGCGACCGGTTCGCGGCCGAGACCAGGGGAAACCCGCTGGCCCTGCTGGAGCTGCCGCGTGATCTGGCGGGCGGGTTCGGCCTCCTGGACGCCGAGACGCTGCCTGGCCGGATCGAGCAGAGCTTCCTGGACAGGATCGACGGCCTGCCCGCGCAGACCCGGCTGCTCCTGCTGGTCGTCGCGGCCGAGCCGGTCGGCGACCCCTCGCCGGGAGAGCATCCCGCCGATTCCCGCCGAGATCGCGGCGCTCATGCGCGAGGTCTCGACCGTGGGAAAGCTCGTCGAGTAGCCGGATCTTGTCACAAGTGCCGGGGCTGTCCTGTCTTAGCTGGCAATCAGGCCACATCACTGAACGGGGGAAGTTGTTGTGACCGCGTTGGCGATGGTCGCCGAGTTCGACGATGTCGCGGGCTGGACCGCCGACGCCGTCGAGCTGCTCGGGAAGCGGCATGCCGTACCGGCTGCCTGCCGTGCCAGCGCGAGCCCCGCGGCGCTGGCATGGCTGGCCGAGGCGTGCGAGCTGGCGCACGGGATGCGGCTGCTCGATGTGGGCGCGGGAGTCGGCGGGCCGGCGGCCTGGGCGGCCGAGCGGTTCGGGGTCCGGCCAATCCTGATCGAGCCGATGCCGGCCGCCCCGCAGGTTCTCCAGGCCCCCGACGGCAACCACTTTCCCACCTGCCGGGAGCTCGGCGCGCTGCTCGAAGGCGCCGGGTTCGAGGTTTTCGAGCAGCTCGACCAGCCCGTCCGGGCGCCTCTGTCGTGGTCGCGGCGCGCCGACCAGGTCGCCGCGGTAGTCGCCCGCCGCCACCGGGCTGATCCCGCCTACGCGCTCGCTGCCCGCCAGGGCGAGCGCTTCGCCCGCCTGTTCGCCACCGGCCAGATCGCCGTCCGGCTGATCCACGCGGTCAGCAGGCCGGCCGTACAACCCATGGAGGAGACATGTGCACCCCGAACGGTGAGAACGAGGTCCTGTACGAGCTCCACGTCGAGATCGAGGAGGAGCTGATCATCGCCGAGGCCAGCCACCCGGAGGAGGAGATGGAGCGGCCGGTCACCGAGTGGCTGTACGACCCGGCGGACGTCGAGCGCGAGGAGATCGCTCTGCGGGTGCTGCGCGACGCGGTCGTGGTGCTGGAGGACGGCTCGCGGCCGGGTGGCGACGTTGCCTGAGCCACGGATCGACACGCTCGACAGCCTCCGCGAGCACCTGCAGTGGGCGATCGAGCTGGAGCACGCGACGCTGCCGCCGTACCTGACCGCGCTGTACTCCCTCGACCCGGAGCGCAACCCGGCGGCCGTCGAGGTGCTGAGCAGCGTCTTCGTGGAGGAGATGCTGCACCTGGCGCTGGCGGCGAACCTGCTCAACGCCGTCGGCGGCGCCCCGCGGCTCGACACGCCCGAGATGCTGCCGCCTCACCCCCGCAAGCTGCCCCACGGCGACCTCGAGCTGTCGCTGGTGCCGTTCGGCCCGGAAGCGCTGGAGATGTTCCTGCGCCTGGAACAGCCCGCACCGCCCGGAGCCCCGCCGGAAGACGATAACTACGAGTCCATCGGGCAGTTCTACGCGGCGATCGAGCAGGGGTTGCGCTACTTGTGCGACACGCTCGGCGAGAAGGAGGTCTTCTCCGGCGACCCGGACCGGCAGGTGAGCGGCGGCCACTTCCGCCATACCGGCGGCAGGCTGGTCGCCGTCACCGACCTCGCCTCCGCGCTGGACGCGCTTGAGGAGATCGTCGAGCAGGGAGAGGGCACCGCCCGCAGCGAGGTCTGGGACGGTGACCAGGACGAGGTCGCCCATTACTACCGCTTCATGGAGCTGAAGCTCGGCCGCCGCTACCGGCGCGGGGACACCCCTGAGTCCGGGCCCACCGGTGAGAAGCTTTCGGTGGATCTCACGGCGGTGTTCCCCATGACGCCCAACCCCGCGGACCGCGCCGCGCAGGAGGAGTTCAACCACACCTACTGCGCGATCCTGCACCTGCTGGAGGTGGCCTTCAACGGCAGCCCGAGGATGCTCGCCGTCGCTACCGGGGAGATGTACGCGCTCAAGGCCCAGGCGCAGGTGCTGATGCGGCGGGGCGGCCTCACCTTCGAGTACGTCCCGCCTGAGCTGCGCCGCTGGAGCGCGGGCGACCACCAGCGGATCGTCGTGCTCCGCAACGGACCGTACGTCGTGTACGGCCGCGTCCCCCTGCGGCGCAAGCGGAAGATCGTCTCCGCCGAGCAGAAGAACGCGCTCACCTGGAAGACCGGCGAGCCGCTGGAGACCGAGGAGACCTATGCGCTGTGCCGCTGCGGCCATTCGGGCGCTAAGCCGTTCTGCGACGGCACCCACGCCGCGATCGGCTTCGACGGCACCGAGGCCGCGCCGATGCGGCCCTACCAGGAGCTGCAGCACGTGCACGACGGCGTCGGCATCTCCGCGCAGCGGGTGGGCGAGCTGTGCGTCCACGCCGCCTTCTGCATCGGCCGCGCCAGGCCCATCGCCAAGATGCTCGACGACACCGCCGACAGCGACGTGCGCTCCGACGTCATGGGCCGCATCGATCACTGTCCCTCCGGCTCCTACAGCTACGCACTCGAACGCGGCGGAGAGACGATCGAAGCCGACCTCCCGCGCGCCATCTCGGTGCTGGAGGAGGAGGACGGCCTGGCCAGCGCGCTGTGGGCGACCGGCGGCATACCCATTACCCGGTCGGACGGCCGGCCCGTGGAGACCAGGAACCGGATGACGCTGTGCCGTTGCGGCCACTCCGGCAACAAACCGCTGTGCGACGGCACCCACCGCGAGATCGGCTTCCACGAGTGAACAACCAGAAAGGCAATCCCATGAACCAACCCGTCGTCCTCCTCGTCCACGGCGCCTTCGCCGAGTCGGCCAGCTGGAACCGCGTCATCCAGCGCGTGCGCAGCAACCAGCTCACCACGGTCGCCGTGGCCAACCCGCTGCGCAGCGTGGAGGGCGACGCCGCCTACCTGCGCGACGTGATCAACGGCATCGGCGGCCCTGTCGTCCTGGCCGGTCATTCCTACGGCGGCATGGTGATCAGCCAGGCGGCGGCGGGCAACCCGGCCGTGCGCGCCCTGGTCTACGTCGCCGCCTTCGCTCCCGAGCCCGGCGAGAGCGCGCTGCTGCTGTCGAGCAAGTTCGAGGGCAGCACGCTCGGCCAGGCGCTGCAGGCCTACCCGGTGGCCTCCGGCGGCAACGAGCTCCGCATCGACCCCGCGAAGTTCCACCGCCAGTTCTGCGCCGACCTCGACACCGAGGAGGCCGCGCTGATGGCCGCGACCCAGCGGCCGGTGACCGAGCGCGCCCTGTCCGACGGGCTCGCCGTCGACGAGGCGCCCTGGCGCACCATCCCGTCCTGGTTCGTCCACGGCGACGAGGACCTCAACATCCCGGCCGCCGCACTGCGCTTCATGGCCGAGCGTGCGGACTCTCGCGGCACCCGCGAGGTCGCCGGCGCCTCCCACGCGCTCGCGGCCTCCCAGCCCGACGCCGTGACAGCGACCATCCTCGACGCTGCCGCCCACGCGCGAGGCTGACGAACCCCTGCCCAGGCCAACGGGCGAATCGATGTGGGGCACATGAACGCGGAATCCCCGGAACAGGCGAACGCTCTCGATCGAGCGGCGTCCGCCTTCGTCGAGCTGCGCCCGCGGCTGTTCGGCATCGCCTACCGGATGCTGGGCAGCGCGGCCGAGGCCGAGGACATCGTCCAGGAGGTGTGGCTGCGCTGGCAGGGCACCGACCGCGAGACAGTCGAGAACCCGCCGGCCTTCCTCGCGCTGGTCACCACCCGGCTGGCCATCAACCTGGCCCGGTCCGCGCGCGTGCGGCGCGAGTCCTACATCGGCCCCTGGCTGCCGGAACCCGTGGACACCAGTCTGGACCCCACTGTCGGCGCCGAACGCGGCGAAGCGCTGGAGCTGGCCTTCCTGCTGCTTATGGAGAGGCTCAATCCCACCGAGCGCGCCGCTTACGTCCTGCGCGAGGCCTTCGACTACCCCTATCCGCAGATAGCGGAGATCCTGCGGCTCACCCCGGTCAATGTCAGGCAGATCGTGAGCCGTGCCCGCAGGCGCCTGACCGCCGTACGCCACAAGCCCATCGACAGGCTCCAGCACCGGCGCATTCTGGAGACGTTCCTCGACGCCGCCCAGACGGGAAATGTCGGCGCCTTGGAGGAGCTCTTCGCCGCCGACGTCGTCAGCTCCTCCGACGGCGACGGCATCAGGGGATCGGCCAAGTTCCCCGTGCTGGGCAATGAGCGGGTGGCCAGGTTCGTGGCCGCGTTCTCACCGCGGTTCTGGCCGGGCACCGCCATCACGTGGGTTGAGATGAACGGGCTGCCAGGCGTGCTCGTCACCCGGGGCGGCAACGGCGTCGCCCTGCTCGCCATCGAGGCCTCCAGGGAGGGGATCCACCACCTGTTGTGGATCCTCAACCCGGCCAAGATCGAGGCCTTCGAGCGGTCTCGTAGCCGCTTTGTCACAACGTAAGGGGCCATCCGGTCTTATCTGCCAACAACGAAGGAGGCGGCAGACCATGACCGAGGCGGGCCCGAGTCGCTGGCGGAGATGCTTGACGAACGGCAGCACCTGCTCGAGATCGCCCTGTGGATGTTCGGCTCGGACACCACGGCCGACCACGTCGTCCAGGAGACCTATCGCCGCTGGTACGCCCTTGACCAGGAGGAGCGCGCCGCCATCGCGGTGCCACGCGCCTCGCTGACGCGGACAGCGGGCAGCATCTGCCTGGAGCTCCTCGCCGACCCCGACCACGTGCCCGGCGGCCCGGTGACTCCGGCCCAGCCCGTGCCCGGTCCGACCTCGCACCAGGCCGGATACGGCCAGGCGATGCTCGCCAGGCACGAGCGGGTGGCCCGCAGGTTCGCCGCGGCCTGCCAGGCAGGCGATACCGAGGCGCTGCGGGAAGTCCTGGCCGCCGACGCGATTGTCATCAGCGATGGCGGCGGCAAGGTGCGCGTCGCCGTACGGCCGACTTACGGCGCGGAGGCGGTCACGCGGGTCGTCACGGCGTTGCTGATCGACCAGCCAGAAACCGAGCCGGCCATCGGGTCGGTGAACGGCAGGACGGGGCTCGTCCTGCGGCGGGCGGGCAAGGCCGTGGCGGTGGTCAGCGTGAGCGTGGCCGGAGCCGAGGTCACGGCGGTATGGATCATCCTCAATCCCGACAAACTCCAGCGCTGGCGCTGAAGGGCATACCAGATCCTCTCCACTGACCACGACTACAACGGGGCGGAATTCAAGCCGCTCTACTCCACGCCCGTCGCCGTGACCGGCGGCAGTTCCTTACACGGATGGGCGAGCGGCCAGGCCAGATCCGCTGACGGCGGCTGGGCGAGCGCCGCTCGCGCGCGGTGTCCGGCAGGCCGACCACGGGCTGGGACAGCCTGACCGCCTCCGAGCTGCACATCGTCAGGCTCGTCGCGGGCTGCGCCACCAACAAGCAGGTCGCCGATCGGCTCTACCTGTCGCCGCACACGGTCAACACCCACCTGCGGCACGCCTTAACCAAGCTCGAGATCAGCTCGCGCGTCGCGCTCACCAGGCTCGTCCTCGAACAGGAGGCAGCCTGTCACAACTGAGAGGGGCTGCCTTGTCTTAGCTGACGACAGGGGGCGCACCACAGCGCCCCGAAAGCCAGAAGGGTGCCCACAATGAAAATCGTGGTGATCGGCGGGACCGGGCTCATCGGGTCGAAGCTGGTGAAGAAGCTGGGCGAGCACGGCCACGAGGCCGTGGCCGCGTCGCCGAACACCGGCGTCAACACGCTGACCGGCGAGGGCCTGGCCGAGGTGCTGAAGGGCGCCCAGGTCGTGATCGACGTGTCGAACTCGCCCTCGTTCGAGCGCGAGGCCGTCATGAAATTCTTCCAGACCTCCACCGGCAACCTGCTGGCGGCCGAGGCGGCCGCGGGCGTGGGCCACCACGTGGCGGTGTCGATCGTGGGGACCGAGCGGATGCCGGAAAACGGCTACTTCGCGGCGAAGATCGCCCAGGAGAAGCTGATCGAGAAGTCGGGCATCCCGTTCTCGCTGGTGCACTCCACCCAGTTCTTCGAGTTCGCCCGCGGCATCGCCGACGAGAGCACGGTCGACGGCAAGGTGCACATCGCGCCGGTGCTGTTCCAGCCGATCGCGGGCGACGACGTGGCCCAGGCGGTCGGCAGGACCGCGGTGGGGACGCCGCTGAACGGCCGGATCGAGATCGCCGGATCGACCCAGTACAAGATGGACGAGTTCTTCCGCAAGGCGCTGGCCGCCTGGGGCGACACCCGCGAGGTTCTCGCCGACCCGCAGGCGCGCTACTTCGGCAGTGTGCTCGGCGAGCGGTCGCTGGTGCCCGGTGAGGACGCGCAGCTCGGCACCATCACCTACAAAGACTGGCTCGACCAGTCCACCGCGAAGTAGGGCCGGGCGATGGACAAGCCGCGATCGACCGCGTGGCAGACGGCGCTGACCGTGCTGCAGGAGGCACAGCCTCCGTTCATCCCCGAGGGCGCGCACGCGATGACCGTGGTCATCGAGTACCCGCCCGGAGACCCGGGCGCACCGCCGCATCGCCACCCGGGTCCCGCCTTCGGCGTCGTCCTCGAGGGCGAGAACACGGTCACCATGCTGTGCGAGTCGGGCAAGCCGATGTTCACGCTGGTGGAAGAGGCCGAGCCGGCCCAGCGCAAGGACCGCCGCGCGCCACGCCCGTCCTGAACCCCGGCGAAGTACCCGCAGCGTGACGGCACCGGCTGCCGTCATCGCTGCCTGATCCCAGGATCGAACCAGGCAGCCGGCCTACCGGCCGGCGGTCCGATCCGCCATGCCAACAACCCGAGGTATGACACGAATGAACCACGAACGACCGGTTCGGATCGACACGCTCGGCAGCCTCCGTGAGCACCTGCAGTGGGCGATCGAGCTGGAGCACGCGACGCTGCCGCCGTACCTGACGGCGCTGTACTCGCTGGATCCGGAGCGTAACCCGGCGGCGGTGGAGGTGGTGAGCGGCGTCTTCGTGGAGGAGATGCTGCATCTGGCGCTGGCGGCGAACCTGCTCAACGCCGTCGGCGGCACGCCGCGCCTGGACATGCCGGGGATGCTGCCGCCGCACCCGCGCAAGCTGCCGCACAGCGATCTGGAGGTGTCGCTGGTGCCGTTCGGCGCGGAGGCGCTGGAGATGTTCCTGCGCCTGGAGCAGCCGGCGGCACCTAGCGCGCCGCCGGAGGACGAGGGCTACGAGACGATCGGGCAGTTCTACGCGGCGATCGAGCAGGGGGTGCGCTACTTGTGCGACACGCTCGGCGAGAAGGCGGTCTTCTGCGGCGACCCGGTCCGGCAGGTGAGCGGCGCCCGCTTCCGTCACACTGCCGGATCGCTGTTCGCCGTCGAGGATCTGGAGTCCGCGCTCGGCGCGCTGAAGGAGATCGTCGAGCAGGGGGAAGGCAACGCCCGCAGCGAGGTCTGGGACGGTGACCAGGACGTCCTCCGCCCCGAGCGGGACGAGGTCGCCCACTACTACCGCTTCCAGGAGCTCAAGCTCGGCCGCCGTTACCAGCGAGGCGACACCCCGAACACCGGCCCGACCGGCGAGGAGGTCGGCGTCGATCCGGACGGCGTGCTCCCGATGACACCCAACCCGCGGCCCGCCGCGCAGGGCAGTGCCGTACGGGCGGCGCAGGATCTGTTCGACACCACCTACAGCACCCTGTTGTCCCTGCTGGAGCAGGCATTCAACGGCGACCCGAACCGGCTCACGGACGCCACCCGCACCATGTTCACGCTCAGGGCCCAGGCGCAGGCGCTGATGGCGCTGCCCGGCGGCGCCGGTCCCACCTTCGCCTACGTGCCGCGCGAAGCACGTAGCTGATCCATAGCGAAAGAAGGCACATCATGAACAAGCACATCCTCGAGCCCGCCGCCTGGGAGGTGGCGCAGGCCACCTCGAAGCCGCCGTTCCTGTACGAGCTCGGCCCCGAGGGCGCCCGCAAGGTCCTCGACGACCTGCAGGCCGCCCCGATCGCCAAGCCGGACGTGGACGAAAAGTGGATCGTCGTCCCCGCCGGGGTCGGCAACGTGCGGGTGCGGATCGTCAAGCCGGTCGGCGCGATGGGCACGCTCCCCGTCGTCCTGTACGTGCACGGCGGCGGCTGGGTCATCGGCAACGCGGGCACCCACGACCGGCTCGTGCGCGAGCTCGCCGTCGGCGCGAGCGCGGCCGTCGTCTTCGTCGAGTACGACCGCTCGCCCGAGGCCCGCTACCCGGTGGCCCTCGAGCAGGCTTACGCCACCGCACGGTGGATCGTGAAGTTCGGCGCCAAGGAGGGGCTGGACCCCTCCCGGCTGGCCGTCGCGGGCGACTCGGTCGGAGGCAACATGACCGCGGCGCTGACCATCCTGGCCAAGCAGCGCGGTGACGTGCATTTCGTGCACCAGTCCCTGTACTACCCGGTCACCGACGCCGGCCAGGACACCGACAGCTACCGCGAGTTCGCCGACGGGCCGTACCTGACGGCCAAGGCGATGGCCTGGTTCTGGGACGCTTACACCACCGACGCCGCCCAGCGCGCCGAGATCACCGCCTCGCCGCTGCGCGCCTCCCTGGCCGACCTCGAGGGCCTGCCGCCCGCGTTCATCATCGTCGACGAGAACGACGTGCTGCGTGACGAGGGCGAGGCCTACGCCCGCAAGCTGATCGCGGCCGGGGTGCCCACCTCCAGCGTCCGCTACAACGGCACGCTGCACGACTTCATGATGCTCAACCCCGTCCGCGCCACCGAGGCCACCAGCGCCGCCATGGCCCAGGCCATCGACGTCCTCAAGACCGCCTTGAAAGCCGGAGAATCTCGGCGAGAATCGGCGCCGGTGTTGTCGACTACGCGCTGATCTTGGTCTACTTCGCGATGGTCCTGCTGGTCGGGGTGGCCGTGCGAAGGAGAGTCTCCAGCAGCCTCGATTTCCTGCTCTCCGGGAGGTCGTTGCCCGCTTGGATCACCGGGCTCGCCTTCATCTCGGCCAGTCGCGCGGCTACCGGGATGCCGCTCACCCCCGAACTGGGCCAAGATCCTGCCGACGTGCTCCTTCCTAGCCGACATGATCACCGCTCTGATGTCCATCGAGAAGGAGGACACCACCTGACGCCATGTGCGAGCTCACCAGACGGCAGGCTGCGAAGAGGCCCGCGTGGACGGCGGCAGCGCTCTGTGGCGACAGGTGTCCCAGGTGCCGACAACACCGCCCGCACCCGACATCCGGTCATCTCCCGGCACGTGCCGGGCCATCGAGGGAGGACCGACGCCTCATGCACCCGCTTCCCGGCGGCATGGCTGTCGGTATTCGAAGTCGTCTGCACGAATACGCGAAGTGGTCTGCACGCCCGCAGCGTGCAGACCACCTGGTGACGTACGGCGTAGGTGGCCCATCGCTCGGGTCGGAGCGACGGGACGCAAGGTAGCTCTGTGTAGCGGTCGTGGCTGTTTGTGTTCTCAGAAATGGCTCATTTCTGAGAACGCCAGGCGGCTCAGCCGCGCGGCGCGTACATGATCACCAGGACGCCGGCCAGGCAGATCAGCGCGCCCATGACATCCCAGCGATCGGGCCGGAAGCCGTCGACGACCATGCCCCAGGCCAGCGATCCGGCGACGAAGACGCCGCCGTAGGCGGCCAGGATGCGGCCGAAGTTCGCATCCGGCTGCAGCGTGGCGACGAACCCGTACAACCCCAGGGCGATGACGCCGGCGCCGACCCAAGCCAGGCCGCGCTGCTCGCGGACGCCTTGCCAGATCAGCCAGGCCCCGCCGATTTCGGCGAGTGCGGCCAGGGCGAACAACACCAGGGAACGGACGATCGTCATAACAGGCAGTACAACGCATCCCAGCGGCCAGCCCCTCACCGGGCTGCCGGGGCTGGTGCAGCGTGGCGGGTGTTCAGCATCCGCAGCCGTTCCCGCTGCATCCGCGGCTTCCGACCGCGGCGGACCCGCCGACCGGGTCTCGGCCGGGTGGATCCGGCTACGGGCTGAGGTGTGCGCTCAACGCCGGTTGCCGCTGTCCGCTCCGTCACAGCGAGCGTTTCAGGAAGGCCACGGCCGGCGATGCGCCGTAACGGCGCCGGGCCCCGTGCGGGTCAGAGGCCGTCTCCCTGGAGGCCACCGACCCTGTACGGCGGGTGGCGCCAGCCCGGCGGTGCCGTAAAAGGAAGGACAAAAGCATCGGGACGGAGGTCACGTGGCCACGTGGACGAAGTGACCGCGGCGGGTGGGGAGGACGGCGGGGGACGCGTCGGGCTCGTCGAGCCCGGCCAGCAGGATTTCGGCGAGTTGGCGGCGCTGAGAGCTGGTCAAGGTCATGGGCAGCACGATGGGCATCAGCTCGATGGCGTCGCCGGGTAGCTCGCGGACATGGCAGGGCAGGAGGAGAGAGGAGTGAAGCACGACCCCACTATCGCAGCCGCCACCGACAGATCGCGGCTACTTGGTCTCACCGAGACCTGAGTGAAGCCTGCCCGACGCCGAAGGAGCGCGATTACCCCTCCTGACCTTGGGTAACAGGACCAGAACAAAGGGGGAATCATGATCAAAATGCTCCACAAGATGGGCATCAGGTCCAGTCATATGTACGCGGCCGGTTTCGCGTCGATCGGTGCGTCCGTCACGTCCTGGTTGATGTCGAGGAACCTGGAGAAGGCCAGCCTCGCCCGGGCGGATCGCTGGGGGATCTTCGTCGGCCAGTGGGCGCCCACGTTCATCGGCCTGGGCGTCGCGCTCCGCATCGAGGAGACGCACGCTGAGATCGACGAGGAGGCGAAGGTCGAGATGTTCGACCGCGCGTCCGGCGGCGTGCGCCAGCGGACGCACGCGGGCACGTAACGCGAGCTGGACACACGGCACGAAACGACCGCAGGCCGCCTCTCACCGAAGCGGCCTGCGGTCTCATGCCGAGAGAAAGCCAGCCCCCGAGCCGAGAGACAACCGAGCGGCAGAGAGGGCTAGCGGTGCTCGGCCAGGCGCTTGAGCGGTTCGTCGGTCAGTCTGAACATCGTCCACTCGTCGAGCGGTACGGCGCCCAGCTTGCGGTAGAACCCGATGGCCGGTTCGTTCCAGTCGAGTACCGACCATTCGAGCCGGTGGTAGCCGCGTTCGGCGCAGATCCGGGCCAGCTCGGCCAGCAGTGCCTTGCCGTAGCCGGACCCGCGCATCCCGGGACGGACGTACAGATCCTCCAGATAGATCCCGTGTGTCCCCCGCCAGGTCGAGAAGCTGAGGAACCACACCGCGAACCCGGCCACCTCACCGTCGTGTTCGACGACATGCGCGAACACGGCGGGCTCAGCGCCGAAGAGCACCTCGCGCAGCTGCTCCTCTGTCGCCCGCACCTCATGCGCGGCCTTCTCGTACGTGGCCAGCTCATGCACGAGCTGGAGCATCGCGGGGACGTCGTCAACAGTGGCGCGGCGAATCATGGGCCTCAGAGTAGTAGGGGCAGGCAAACGCCAGAACACCGGAACCGGTTGCAGTGATTTCGGCGCTTAGAGACCCGATGTTTCATGTCCGATAATCCCTCGATCTGGATGTTTCCAAATCCTATCCCTTGTCACATCCGACCTTTGAGCCTAGCTTGAGCGTCAGGTCTGCAACCGACTGTCAGGCAGGAGCACACACCCCCATGAGCGAATCCGCCTTACCAAGAGCAGCCGCATGGGTTGCCGCCGTCGTTCTGGCGATGTTCTCGATCGTCATCCCCGCTCAGCCCGCGGGGGCGCTGGCGGTGTTCAACGTCAAGGACTACGGAGCCACCGGCAACGGCTCCACGAACGACACCTCCGCCATCAACTCGGCCATCACGGCGGCCAACAGCGCCGGCGGCGGGACCGTACAGTTCCCGTCGGGCACCTACAAGTCCGCCAACACCATCCACATGAAGAGCAACGTCACCCTCCAGCTCGACGCCGGCTCCACCATCATGGGCGCCTCCAACGACGACTACGACGCGCCGGAGTCGAACCCGAACGACAACTACCAGGACTACGGGCACAGCCACTTCCACAACGCGATGATCTATGGCGACCGCCTCACCAACATCGGGTTCGTCGGGACGGGCACCATCGACGGCGGCGGCAACCTCATCACCGGCAACCCCGACTCAGGCGAGGCGGACAAGATCATCTCGCTCACCCGGTGCGACGGGCTGACGGTCAGCGGCATCCGCCTGCGGCGCGGCGGCCACTTCGCGATGCTCACCAACGCCTGCAACAACATCACCTCGGACGACCTGCGGATCGACACCGCCAGCGACCGTGACGGCTGGAACGTCATCAGCGCCCAGAACGTCACGATCCGCCGCCCGAACATCGCGGCCAACGACGACGCCCTCGTCTTCAAGAGCGACTGGGCACTCGGCCAGACCTATGCGAACGGGAACGTCACCGTCACCGACGCCCAGCTGTCGGCGGTGTGCTGCAACGCGCTGATGTTCGGCTCGGAGACCTGCGGCAACTTCACCGGCTACCACTTCGAGCGCATCTCCATCAACGGCTCGAACAAGTCAGGGCTCGGCATGGTGTCGATGGACGGCACGGTCATCTCCGACGTGCACTACAAGGACATCACGATGACCAAC
This sequence comes from Nonomuraea sp. NPDC049750, assembly GCF_040659625.1. Classification (NCBI taxonomy): domain Bacteria; kingdom Bacillati; phylum Actinomycetota; class Actinomycetes; order Streptosporangiales; family Streptosporangiaceae; genus Nonomuraea; species Nonomuraea sp. NPDC049750. Next base: position 207,557 of record NZ_JBFANB010000012.1, on the reverse strand, counting down.
GTACGGGCGGCGATCACCGAGAAGATCGGCACCCGCAGACGATGCGGCGGCAGCCCCGGCGTCGGCCGCATCGAGAACATCACCTACGAGAACGTCACCTCCTCCGGCCAGAGCGGCAACAACTTCACCGCCACCCTGTGGGGCGAGTCGAACACCAGCAACCGGATCCGCAACGTCACGTTCACCAACGTCGACCTGACCGTCCCCGGCGGCAACGGCTGCATGGGCACCGGCGTGCCGAGCAACGACGCGACCAACTACAACCCGAACAGCATCGGCACCCGGCCGGCGTACGGGTGGTACATCCACAACGCGCACGACATCAAGTTCGTCGACAGCTCGGTCCAGTTCAACTCCAACGACTGCCGGCCCGCGGTGATCGCGAACACGGGCAGCACGGTGTCGTTCGACCGGTTCACGGCCGAGCGGGGCAGCAACAGCCCGAACGACATGGTCTTCCAGACGATCACCGGCTACTGCGTCCAGAACAGCCAGAACACCGCCGGCGGAGCCCTGCGGGTCAGCGCCACCGGCTCTTCCGACACCTGTACGCCGGGCAACCCCGGCACCGAGTTCCTGGAGGCGGAGGACGCCACGATCTCCCAGGGCGTCGTGGAGTCCAACCACGCGGGCTTCAGCGGCACCGGCTTCGTCAACGGCGACAACCTGGTCGGCAGCTACGTGGAGTGGAGCGCGCCGGCGACGCAGGCGGGCAACACCACGCTGACCTTCCGCTACGCGAACGGCACCACGTCCAACCGGCCGATGGACATCACGGTCAACGGCGTGCTGGTCGCCGACGAGTTCCCGTTCCCGCCGACCGGGGCCTGGACCACCTGGCAGTCCGTGACGGTGACCGCGCCGTTCAACGCGGGCGCGAACGCCGTACGCGCCGCCTCCACCACGGCCGGCGGCGGCCCGAACCTCGACTACCTCGACACCGAGGTGGCCGGGCCCGCGCCCACGGAGTACCAGGCGGAGAACGCGACGATCTCCCAGGGCGTGGTCGAGTCCAACCACGCGGGCTTCACCGGCACCGGGTTCGTGAACTATGACAACCTGGTCGGCAGCTACGTCGAGTTCGCGGTGACGGCCGCCCAGGCGGGCAACGCCACGGTGGTCCTGCGCTACGCGAACGGCACCACGTCCAACCGGCCGATGGACATCACGGTCAACGGCGTCCTGACCTCCGACGAGCTGGCCTTCCCCACCACCGGGGTGTGGACGACCTGGAGTACCGCGACGGTGACCGTCCCGCTCAACGCGGGTGCCAACGTGATCCGGGCGACCTCGACCACGGCCGGCGGCGGCCCGAACCTGGACAAGATCTCGGTCGCCTGAGCGAACCTTCCCCCTTCCGCCTTCCTGCGGGCGGAACGAACCGCCGCCCCGCCTCCACCGGCGGGGCGGCGGCTTCGTGAAGAGGCCCGGGAGCTAGCTCGGCGGCTTCGTGAAGAGGCCCGGGAGCTAGCTCGGCGGCTTCGTGCAGAGGCCCGGGAGCCCGGCGGCTCGGCGGCAGCGGCGCGCGATATAAAGATCACCAAGGAAAGCGCGCCATTTGGGAGCGCTCCCATAGGCCGAAAACAGGAGGATCTCTCCTTTGTTCCACAACCGCATCGCCGCGGTGTTCACCGGTATGGCACTCGTGCTCTGCACCATCGCCACACCCAGCTCGGCGACCCCGCCCACCACGACCAACCCCGCGAAACCAACCAAGCCCAGCACCGTCACCCTCATCACCGGCGACGTCGTCGACTTCACGCCGGGCGAGAACGGCGAGCCACCGAAATTAGCCACCCGGGCAGCGCCCCGGCCCGATGGCTCGACGGTGACGTTCGCCACGCTGCCCCACCGCGACGGAGGCACCCTGGTCATGCCGTCCGACGCCGCCGACCTGGTGGCCGCGGGCACCCTCGACGAGGAGCTGTTCGACGTCGAGACACTCGTACGGGAGAACCGCGCCAAGGCGATCCCGCTGATCATCACGTACAGCGGCAACCCCGGCGCGAAGGCCGCCGAAGCCCTGCCCGGCACCGAGCGCACCCGGACGCTCGACATCATCCACGGCGCGGCCATGACGGTGCGGACCACCGAGTCCGGCAAGCTGTGGTCGGCACTCCGGCCAGGAGCCACGCTCAAGAGCGGCATCTCCAAGATCTGGCTCGACCGCCGCGTCAAGGCGTCCCTCGACCAGAGCGTCCCGCTCATCGGCGCCCCCACCGCGTGGCAGAAGGGCTTCGACGGCACCGGCACCAAGGTCGCGGTCCTGGACACCGGCATCGACGCCGAACACCCCGACTTCGCCGGCCGCATCCTCGCCACGGAGAACTTCTCCACCACTCCGGACACCACCGACGTGGTCGGCCACGGCACCCACGTCGCCTCCACCATCGCCGGCTCCGGCGCGGCCTCCGACGGCAAGTACCGGGGAGTCGCGCCCGCCGCGTCGCTGCTCGTCGGCAAGGTGCTCGACGACGACGGCTACGGCGAGCTGTCCTGGCTGATCGCGGGCATGGAATGGGCCTCGGCCCAGGGCGCCGACGTGGTGAACATGAGCCTCGGCGTGTGCTGCGGAGACGGCACGGACCCGACGAGCCAGGCGGTCAACGAGCTGACGAAGAAGTACGGCACGCTGTTCGTCGCCGCCGCGGGCAACGAGGGCGAGCCTCAGACGGTGAGCGTCCCCGCCGCCGCCGACAAGGCGCTCGCGGTCGGCGCGGTGGACAAGGTCACCGGTACGACCCTGGCCCCCTTCTCCAGCATCGGGCCCCGCCTCGATGACGCCGCGGTCAAGCCGAACATCGTGGCCCCCGGCGTCAACATCGTCGCCGCCCGCTCCGGCACCTCCGGCCAGCCGTCCATTCCGGGCAACGACCGCTACACCTCCTTCAGCGGCACCTCGATGGCCACGCCGCACGTCGCGGGTGCCGCGGCGGTGCTGGCCCAGCAGCATCCCGACTGGGACGCCGACGAGCTGAGCGCCGCCCTCGTCTCCACCTCGGCGCGCAACGCGGAGCACAACTGGTTCGAGGAAGGCGGCGGGCGGCTGGACCTCGGGCGCGCGGTCACCCAGAGCGTCTTCGCCGACCCGGTCGTCGACTTCCTCCGCCTCGAACGGGGCAAGGGCAGCGTCACCAAGAAGGTCACGTACCGCAACACCGGCGCCGCGCCCGTCACGCTCGCGCTGAAGGCCGACACCCGTGCCTGGAGCGGCGGCCCCACCCCGGCGGGCGCGATCCGCCTGGGCGCGGAGACCGTCACCGTCCCCGCGAACGGCACCGCCACCGTCGACCTCACCGTGAACCCGGCCCTCGGCCCCGAGGGCGCCTACGGCGGCTGGGTCACCGCGACGGCGGGCGACGCCCGGCTGGCCACGCCCTTCAGCTACTACACCGGCCCGGACACGCACCTGCTGAAGATCTCCCTGACCAACTCGTACGGCGCCAAGGAGTTCTCCTCCCGTCCCGGCCAGGGCGGGCGCCTCGGGCCGCTGGTCTACATCATCCCGCTGCGGCGGAGTAACAGCCCGGATGACCCCTTCCATCCGTACGCGTACTACTACGGCCGCCTCGACCTGACCGGGAACGGCGAGCAGTACCTCCCGGACGGTGACTACGAGGTGATCGCCGTCGCGAACGAGACCTACATGAGGACCCGCACCTCCCTGGTCATCCGCGATGTGACCCTGAAGGACGACCAGACCCTCGACCTGGACGCCCGCGACACCGCCCCCCTCAAGCCGACCTCACGCACCGCCATGGACGCCGAAGGCAAGGTCCAGTACGTCCGGACCTTCACCGACCGCCCCTCCCCCGTCACGATCACGGCGAGCACGGAGAACGGCAGGCACGTGGACCTGTACGCCACGCCGGTGACGTCGGTCAAGGCGGGCACGATGAGCCTGTCGCACATGTGGCAGATGGAGCCCGGCGTGCTGGCCGCCGCCACCGCCGGCCCGCTCACCCTCGACCCGTCCTACGAGGTCGACACGGTCCGCTCGCTCATCACCAAGCCCACCGCCTATCCCCTGGTCTTCGCCGGTCAGGGCAGGCCAGCGGACTTCGAGGGCCTGGACCTCACCGGCAAGCTGGCCCTGGTGGGCGTGCCACTGGGCACCGGCCCGACGCCGTACAGCGACGCGACCCCGCGGATGGACGAGGCGTCCGCGCTGGCCAAGCAGGGCGGCGCCGCCGGTTTCATCGGCTTCTACGACGCCGACGGTGCCGGGACACGGCTGCCGGGCTTCGCCGACACCAGGTTCCTGCGGTTCGGGCTGGACGCGGCGCAGGGTCGCGCGCTGCGGGCCGTCGTCCAGCGTGGCGCTACCTCGCTGCGGCTCACGCCGTACTCCGGGGAGCCCTCTTTCTACCGGCTACGGTACGACTCGAAGGGGAAGATCCCCCGCAAGCCGGAGAAGCTGGACCGGGACCGCCTGGCCCGCGTCGAGACCCGCTACCACGCCGACCAGCCGAACGCCCAGGGACACCTGCTGGTGACGACGTCGGCCGGTGGCACCGAGCTGTCGTTCGGGCAGTGGGTGACGATGCCGTTCGAACGTACCGAGTACTACGGCCCGGCCCGCGATGACGTGCGCTGGTCACGCGCGGTCGGCAACCAGGGCTTGGAGCTGCGCTCGCAGGACACGTTCGGGCGGGCGGCCGGTACGGACGAGGACTGGTTCAAGGCCCCGCTGGTGCCCGGCGCCGCCGCCGGGCCGGCGCCCTGCGCGCTGTGCCGGGACGGAGACCGGTTCGTACCCGCCGAGCAGTGGCTGGACTCGGACCCGCGCCACTACAGCGACCTGAGCACGGTCTCCTCCGCTCCCCGTCTCGTGGCGGGCGGCACCGAGATCCCGGTGCAAGGCTGGGGCCCCCGCTCGTTCACCGTGCCCGCTGGACCGTCGGCGTACCGGCTGGACACGGTGGACACCACCTACCGGACCTTGTCCCCCAAGGTGACCTCCGGCTGGCGGTTCACCTCGACGGGAGCGCCGTCCGGCAAGCCGCGCGACCATACGTGCAGTTTCGGTCCCGCCTGCGCGTTCCAGCCTGCTCTGGTGCTCAGGTACGACCTGCCGGTGGACCTGCTCAACCGGGCCTCTTCCGGGCGGCCTTTCACCTTCGAGCTGACCGCCCGCCCGGCGGCGCGTTCGGCTTCGGAGGCACGCTCGGCCCGGGTGGAGTACTCCGTCGACGACGGCACCACCTGGCGCCAGGCCGAGAACGTGCGCAAGCTCGGCGACGGCCGTTTCCGAGTGCGCATCCTCCACCCAGCACTGGCCGCCACCAGCGGCTTCGTATCACTGCGGGTGAACGCTGAAGACAAGACTGGCGGCACGGTCACCCAGACCGTCGACCGCGCGTACGGCCTGAAGTAACCTCTTCGGCTTCGGCGGCCACGGGATGCTCGCGTTCCGTGGCCGCCTACCCGCATGTCCAGTGCCAGCCGTTCCGGCACAATGGCAGCGAATTTGAGCCCGAGAACGCCGCGACGGTCGACGTTCGCGAGCATGACGACCTTGTCATGTCCCGCGCTGCACGTCGCGACACGCATGCTGGACTTCAGCAGCCCAAGGACACCCTGGCCTCGCCGGCTCCGGGACGTCAGCTCTTTCTTCACCCTGGAGGAGCTCCACTGGCCGGCACCTGGGTCGACCGCCGGGTGCTCTCCCAGTCGGCGGTCGACTGGCAACGGCATGCGGTCGAGCGTCTGTTCGGCGATGATCCAGCGCTCGGTTCAAAGGCTTTCGTCGAGAGCTCCAGGACTGCCTACGCGCTACCCTGACCATCGCCAGTGACAGTCGCCGGAAGCTGCGCCACCTCATCGACCTGGGCCGGCCCGGATACCCCGAAAATTCCGCCGGGGGAGCCGCCATACATACGCCGAAGTCGTGGTGTCACTGGTAGAGCCACGACTGAAGTACCCGCACTACATGCTCAAGAAGAAGGACCGTCGATCACGGTGAGCTTCGGGAGTACTCGACGGCGCTCAGCGGCCGCGATGACGGCCACGTCGAGCAGACGGAGCGAAAGGCCCTCAAGGGGTGCTTTCTATGGCCTATCACGCCGATGTGAAGCGGGGGTGGCGTCCTTGATCTACAGTGACAGTTCGGCAGAACGCCCAATTGGGTGGAACTACTCCGCCCTCGCAACCAGTTCTTCAGGAAGGCCCCGGCGGATGACCTGGAATGCATGGATGGGCGTACTTCACTGGGCAGCGTTCGTCATGGCCTGCGCGGTCGGGGCGTTCGGTTTGCTGGCGCTGAACACTAAGCTGCTGCATGCACGATGGCAGCGTCACCGGGGTGGAATCAGAGCGGGCCAACTGATTGCCAAGGCCGCCTGCTTGCTAGCGGTGTTTCTGATGGCCATGGCTAGCATTGCCCTCTTCGACTTTCCTCGCTGGCTGGTGCCGGCTCTGATCCCGCTTCAACTGGTATGCCTCGGCGGCTATATATGGTTGTGGTTGGTGGCACAGAGGATTAGATCGGAGAATGCGCCTCAATGAGGCACACCCCATCATGCTGGCGGAAACGGCCTGCACATTGGCCTTCGCCTCCGCCTCGGTCACCCAGACCACCGTCGCCTCGTCCTCATGAGCCACGGACAGACTCTAGAACCCCAAACCCATCCCGATCAGGTGATTTCGGGAAGTTTCCGCCGCACCGAGGCCAGGATCTCGCGAACCCCTGGTGACTAGCTGCTGATCCAGTGAAAGGGTCTCGTTCATGGACGAGCTTAGAGAATTGATCGAATCCTTCTTCAAGGCGGTCTCGTTCGACAAGGGTGGCCGGCCGTCCTACGCCGCGATCCACGATCTCTTCATCATGGACGGCAGGCTGATCAGGAGCGGTCCCGGCGACCCGGAAATCCTCACCGTCGCCCAATTCGCGACTTCTCGCGGCAAGCTGTTCGAGGCGGGCGAGCTCACATCCTTCCGCGAAACCGAGTCGGCGGCGACAACGGAGACATTCGGCAACGTGGCTCATCGTTTCAGCACCTACCGGAAAGAGGGCGTCTTGAACGGGGCGCGGTTCACCGTAGAAGGCCTCATCTCAACTCAGTTCGTCCGGTTGGCGGGCGAGTGGAAGATGAGTTCCATGGCCTGGGACGATGAACGCCCCGGCCTGGTCATCCCCCAGCGATACAGATGACCAGGCAATACCGGCGACTGATCCGCAGGCGCCGGATCAACCCACCACGCCGGGCACGGCGTACTTACCTTCCGCGTGGAGCGGGAAGAGCTCACGGGCCTTCCCCGTCCGCACATTCACCGCGTAGGCCACCTCTGACGCACCGCTCGTGGACGACTGCTCGACGGCGATCAGCGTGATCTCGTCGGCCGTCAACCAACCGCCCAGCTTGTCCGGCAGCATGTTCTCCGGAAGGCCGGACACCGCCACCCGCTTCTGGGTGGCCCCGGTGAGGGCGTCGAAGATGACGATCGTTCCGTCTCTCCGCACCATGGGCGCCGTACGGCGCAGGACCTGCCCCACTCGAACGAGCGTGCGGCCATCGGGGTTCAAGGCGCTGAAAGCGTAGGTGAAGTCGGGGATGGTGACCGGCTTATGGCCACGCACCCAGACCTGGGTGGTGTTGTCGTACGGCTTGGCCAGCACCACCGGGCCGTCACCATCTGCCACGCTCACCGGCCACCAGCCCTTGTCCAGTTCCTCCACTGTCCCCTGCTCGACGTCCACGAGCATTTTCGGCTGACGCCGGCCACCCCAACCGGAGACGATGAAACGCAACCCGTTGGGTGACATCCGAAGGGCGTACTCGTCGGCGAAGTCCTCCTTCGGCTGCTTCAGCGGTGACTTCCAGATCCGGCCACTGGCCAGGTCGCGCACCACGATTTCGCGGCTCTGCACGCTGTAGTAGGCGATCCGGCGACCGTCAGCCGTGGCCGTCACCGGCCCCGGTCCGGCGGGTAGCTGGTAGATTTCGCCGCTTTGGGTGACGATGCGCCACCCGTCCTGCTTGCACCCTTCTGCGCAGGACGGCCGATAAGCCTGCTGTACCGGCGCGACCCCCTTCTCGGGCAGCGGGAGCGCCTTGGTCTCCGGTGGTGTGAGTACGACCGGCGGCACCCGCCGTACCTCTTGCTGGAGCAGTATGACGGAGCCGCCGGCGATCCCGACGACCACCGCGGCTGCGGCGGCCAGCGACAGGCGGACCACACGGCTGCGGCGGCGCGCTCCCCTGATCGCCAGGTCGGCCAGGTCGACGTCGGGAACATGGGCGGCCAGCTCGTGCAGATCATCACGGAGCGTGTTCATCTGTCCGCCTCCTGCGGGGTGAGCGCGCGCAGCTTCGACAGCGCGTAATGCGTCTGACTCTTGACCGTGCCCAGCGAGACGCCCATGAGCTGGGCGGTCTCGTGTTCGGTGCGATCTTCGTAGTAACGCAGCACGATCACCGTCCGCTGTTTCGGGGTGAGCTGGGCGAGCGCCTGAAGCAAGGCGAGCCGCCGCACGGTCGCCTCGTCGTGCGACTGGCCGACCTCCGGCAACTCGCTTCCCGGCAGCTCGACCCGCTTGCGTCTGCGCCAGGAGATGTTCTGGTTGACCAGGGCCTTACGGGCGTACGCCTCGGGATTACCGCCCTTGGTGAGCTTGGGCCAGTGTGAGGCGACACGGGTGAGGACCGTCTGCAACAGATCCTCGGCGAGATGGGTGTCTCCAGTGAGCAGGTACGCCGTCCGCATCAGCGATTGCTGACGGGCACGCACGAACTCCTGGAACCCCTCAAAACGGTCCATGCTCTTAAGAACTCCGGGGAAGACTCCGAAGTTGGAATGCTCGCTTACATAGGGCCACCAGCACTACTGGACGTGCCCCTGAAGGAGCCGTTCCCACAGCCGCTTCGCGTCGGCGACCCGAAGCCAAGGACTCTCACTGAGACGGATGCCCTCCGACGACCTCTCCGTACGGCGGATGTGGTGGACTTACTCAGGCGCTCCCGTACTGGCCGAGACGTTCGAGCCATGCAGAGCTCCGGCGTCCCCTATGTCAGGAATCGAGACGATCAGAACACAACTCTCGCCCTCCTCCTCGCCCTGATCGCCACCGCGCATCCCGCCGAACGACACCTCCCCGAGATAACCGCCATACAGCTCCATCGCCTGAACTCCTTTCGCCTGCCTCCGTTGTGGCACAACCTTAGGCTCACCTATACCCACCTGTCTAGGACTAGCCTGGGCGCGACCTGTACTGTTTGGTCTATGTATGTAAGTAGGTGACGGTCTAGGGTCCGCCTGTGATGTTGCCTGACACGCCCTGGACTTCCGACGACTGGAACCCCGAGTTCTACCGATACGAGCAGATAGCCGACTGGGTTGGAGAGCGCATCCAAGCCGGCGACTACCCGCCACGTACTGTGCTGTCCGAGGTACAACTCCAGGGCTACTTCGCCGTCGGCCGTGACACCATCCGCAAAGCGTTCGCCATCCTTCGCGAACGTCAGCTGATCATCACCAAGCCCGGCAGGGGATCCGTCGTCGTACGCCGCGATGACAACGAATCCTGAGACAGCCAGCTTCTTGGAGTTCGAATAGACCACCACTTAGTTTTGTGGTCGAAAGCCCTTAGCGGCTAGGCGCCTTATGGCCTGCACGTAGCGGGCCGATTGCCGAAACCATCTCTCACGCTTGATCGTCTAACGGTGCGTTCCGTTTCTTCGCGATCTGAGGACACACCGATGCGGCAACTTCGCCCAGCACTCCCCGCCCTCTTCGTCATCATTTGCCTCACCGCGTGCGGGCCCATCAACTTGCCCGCACCGGGCAAGACGGTCGCCGGGTCAGATCAAGCACCCACCGCCACCGCAACCAAGGCCACCAAAGCGAAAAAGCCCAGCCCGACCACAGAGGCGAAGGCGTCGAAGAAGAAGCTGCCGAATGTCGTCGGCATGAACCTCCAAGCAGGCCAAGACAGGTTGCAAGCAGCGGGCTTCTACATCCTCAACGACAAGGACGTCACTGGCCAGAACCGTTTCCAGGTGTACGACCGCAACTGGGTCGTCACCCGGCAATCCCCTGCCGGCGGCAGCCGGGTCAGCACCTCCACGCTGATAACCCTCTATGCGAAGAAGTACGGCGAATAACGCACCATAGTTGCATCAGCCCAGGCGCCAGAAAAAGCGCCGCCACCCATGAAAGGGCGGCGGCGCTCATGGCTCAAACGTCAGGTGCGGTGCACGTCAGGTGCAGTGTTCGAAGGGGCTGTTGTAGGTGGACGCACCGGCCTTGCCGCCCCACTTGACGCACTTGTCCGCCGCGCTGGCGACTACCGGGCCCGCGTAGTAGGTGAAATTGCCCGTGTCGGTGGCCCGCGTCTTGCCCTTCACCTCCAGATAGGCGCTGGTGGCGGTGGCCTTGCCGAGGGAGGTCGACTTGATGGTGGCCACGCAGTTCTTGCCGTTGGCCGAGTTGAACAGCAGGTAGACCTTGCCCGCCGTGCCCAGGGCAGCCGAGTCGATCACCTTGTAACCGCTGCCGCACACCGACTCGGCAGTGTTGGGGTTGCCGCCGCCTCCGCAATTCTTGGAGGTGAGGGTCTGGTTCGGGTAGCCGAACGTGACCCCGTTGAAGACGGCCTTCTGGATGTTCGACGGGTAGCTGCTGCCCTTGCGCACCTCGAAGTGCAGGTGCGGCGAGATGCCGTTGCCCGGCTTGCTGGTGTTGCCGACCGCGCCGATCTTCTGACCCTGGGTGACCTTGGCGCCGGCGGCGACGGCGCGCGAGTTCAGGTGCGCGTAGAAGGTCGTATAGCCGCCCCCGTGGTCGATCTTGACCAGGTTGCCGTAGCCGTTGGTCGAGCCCTGGTGGGCCGAGATGACCACGGTGCCCGCCGCGGCGGCGACCACAGTGTCGCCGAGGTCGGCGTTCGCCGTGCTGCCCCGGTTGAAGTCGATCTCATACGACCGGTGCGCGCTGCTGCCGCTGGAGTTGCCGGTCCACTTCTGGCCGCAGGGGAAGGGGAGCTGGAAGCGCGGGGCGGCCAGGGTCGACACCTGCGGCCCCTCCACCTGGTTCGGGGGGTCGTTGTTGTCCGTCCCAGAGGTCGGCGTGGGGGTGGCGGTGGCGGTCGGCGTAGCGGACGGCGTCGGAGTGGCCTCGGCCCCCGTCGTGCTCGCTAACGCGCCCTGGCCCGATGCGAGACAGATGAACAGGGCGAACCCCGCCGTGAGCACAGCTTTGGGTCTCATACCAATCCTTTCAACGCGTGCCGGAGCCGCGCATGGGTCTATGGGGTCGTTCCAAGCGCTCTTGCTGGAGATCAAGAGTGCGGATGAGCCATACAGAGAACATCCAGAAGCCGCATAGAGGACCATCCGCGCCGAGCACACGCCGGCCGGGAAGCACAGTTTGACCTGCGGTTTCAGCCCGCAGGCTCCTCCCCTTCGATCAGGACCCCCTTCGGCCGTGCGGGCAGGAGTGAGACCGTGCCCAGCAGCCAGTCCGCCAGCCGATCGCGTTCGACCAGGATCAGCGGCTGCCGGGCACCGAGCGCCTCCAGCCGGGCCTGACGGGTCAGCTGCCCCGAGGTGACCAGGACGCCGATGTGCCCGGCGAAGGTGTTGGCGAGCGCGCCCAGGAAGTTGCGGACCTCGGGCGCGCCGACGGTCTTGCTGTAGCGCTTGCACTGGATGGCGTACTGCCCGTGTCCGGGAGCGACGGCGGTGATGTCCACCCCACCGTCGCCACTACGGCCGCGTTCGCGGACCTGCCGGAAGCCATCGGCGATCATCCGCTGGGCGACCAGATGCTCGAACTGCGATCCGGACATCCGGTCGATCTTCGCCAACTCGACGTTGGCCGCCAGGAACTGCCGTCTGCGCGCCTCGATGGCCTGGTAGCGCAGGAGCAGCCCGCCGCCGAGCACCCCCAGGACCAGGCAGACGATCGCCGCCGCCCAGACCGGATGGTCGCGGACGAACGAGACCACGACCGCCCCTGCGATGGCCACGCCCGCGACTCCCAGGACCCATATGTCCTGTCTGCTCCTCGACTTTCCCCGTCTGGATCCCCTCGCCATGGGTTCCCCTCCTCAATGGGTGGTGTCCATGGCGAGTGTGAGCCACCGGTCCGACAAAAAACATCGATCAGTAGCCCGCAGGCGCCGGCCAGTGGCGCTCGACCCCGATCCTGTCCAGCTCCCCGGTGAACTCCTCCAGCAAGGTCTCCTTCTCCCTGACCTCCTGCGGCTCCACCCCCCGGCGCAGGCAGTACGCGGCCAGCCGGCCCGCCGCCTCGCCCACGTTCCACTCCACCGGATGCAGGCGGAAACACCCGTTTGAGATGTGCGTGGTGCCGATGTTCTTGCCCGCGGGCAGCAGGTTGCGCATCCTGACCGGCAGCAACGCGCCGAGCGGGATCTCGAAGGGCACGCTGGCGATGTCGATGTAGTTGTCCCCGCCGGTCGACGGGTGCAGGTCGATGCGGTACGCGCCGACTCCGACGGAGTCATGGTGCCGCAGCGTGCCCCGGTCGCCGAGGATGGCCCTGGAGACGTGGTGTTCGGTGACGGTGGTGACCGCGCGAATGCGCCTCGATTCCCTGACATATGCGGACTTCGCCAGCCCGTCGGCGGTGCCGACCACGTCGTGGCGGAGCCGGAGCCCCGGGAAGCCGGTGCCGCCGCCAGGGCGAGGCGCTTCGGTCTGGAGCCAGTACAGCACCGACAACGACAACTGCTTGGCCTCCTTGTGCGCCAGCGCCGCCGTGTCGGCGTCGACCTCGATGATCGGGCGCAGCCAGTAGTCGTTCAGCGGCCAGTTGACCAACGTGATATCGGAGGCGGCGAAGCCGGGCTCGAACAGGTCCCGAGCGAGGATCCTGCGGAACATCCACAGGTCCTTGTCCCCTGATTGGGCACTCTGGTCGGCCAGCACCGCGCGGGGGTCACCGGTCGGGTTGGGGTCGAACCAGCGGGCTTCGGCCTCCAGGGTGCGCGGGTCCGGCGCGCTGAAGCCGAGCAGCGGTCCGGGCCAGAAGTCGGGCCGGTAATCGCGCCAGAATCCGTAGTCCGCGGGCCGGTCGATGACATGGTTCTCGCCGTCGTGATGGGAGACGGCGAAGCAGTAGGTGATGCCCTGCATGTTCAGCGGCTGGTACTCCTCCGGCGCGTGCGGCTCGTCGTACTCGTCGTGGGCCTCCGCGCCCGTGACGTACTCCGTCTTCGCCAGCGGCAGCAACTCGCCGGTCTCCGTCGCGTCGAGGACATAGGCGGCGGTGATGGTGCGCGAGTCGCCGGAGCGGAGGTCCAGCAGCGTGACGGCGCTGACGCGGTCACGGTCCACCTCGACCTCGACGGGGCGGTGTTCGAGGAGGACGCGCAGGCGCCCGGCGGCCACATGGGGAGCCAGCATGGCCTGCAGGACTGCCAGGGAGACGCGTGGTTCGTGGCACAACTTGCTGACATATCCGGCGCCGGGGTTCAGTTCGCGCCAGCGCTGTGCGCCGCCGGTCATGGGGTACCAGCGCCGGTAGTAGTCGCGGATGGAGCCGCGCACCTCACGATAGGTGGCGGTGGCTCCGTAACTCTCGATCCACGGGTGCTCGTCAGGGGGTACGGCCTGCGCGGTGAGCTGGCCGCCGATCCAGTCCGTCTCCTCGGTGAGGACGACGTCGTGGCCCGCGCGGCAGGCGGCCAGGGCCGCGGCGACGCCGCCGAGCCCACCGCCGACGATGAGAATGTCGGTCATGGGTGCTGCCTTTCGAGAGGGCTAGCGGGGAGGTGCCGCGGTCTCGCCCGGCTCCAGCTCGCAGGTCATGAGCTGGTGTCTGGGGACCGTACGGTCTCCCGCGATGAGTTTCGTGAGCAGCCGGACGGCCGCGGCCCCCATCTCGCGACGGGGTACGGCGAAGCCGGTCAGACCCGCCGGGCGGTCAGCGGGGTCGCCGAGCGTGGCCAGGGAGAGGTCGTCGGGGAAGCGGAGACCCGCGCCCTCGGCGGCCACCAGGAGGGCGCGGTGGGCGGCGTCGGTGTCGGTGGCCTCGGTGACCAGCGCGGTTATGCCCTGGTCACGCCAGGCCCGCAGCCGATCGGGCGTCAGGTCGGCGCCGCCGGTGCGGACCACCTCGGCGGCCAGCCCGCATTCGTCCATGCCGCGTCTGAAGCCCGCCTCCCTGTCGACGGAGGTGATCGCCTCGTCGGCTTCGCGTACGTACAGGATGCGCCCATGCCCCAGCCCCGCCAGGTGCCGCACCACGGCGGCGCCGGCGGAGACGTAGTCGGCGCCGACGTAGGGCAGGCGGTCGCCGAACTCGTCATGCCGCCCTATATAGACGACGGGCAGATCGGTGGCCAGCAGGCGGTCCATCTCCGGCACGGGCAGGTGCCTGCCCAGGAACAGGCAGCCGTCGGCCAGGCGTACCCGGTTGAGCACCTGGGCGTGCGGGCGCTCGCCCGTGACGCTGGAGGCGATGAACATCAGCAGGTCGTAGCCCTGCGCCGCCGACTCCTCCTCGATACCTACCAGGAACGGGTAGTAGGCGTGCGACATCTCCGTGGGGAAGGTCGAGGTGAAGGTGTAGAGGCCGAGCAGGTTGTTCTGACCGGCCGCCAGGCGGGTGGCGATCGGGTCGGGCACGTACCCGAGCTGCTCGGCGGCCGCCATGACCTTGCGCTGGGTCTCCTCGGCGATGCCCATGGCGGCGGCGCCGCCGCCGAGGATCAGCGACACGGTCGGCTGTGAGACGCCGGCCAGGCGAGCGATGTCCGCCTGACGAGGACGACCGCTGGGTCTCATGGCATATCCCCCAAGAAGTAGTAGATCACGGAGCTTCGAGCCCGCCGTCGGGCCTGCGCACCCGCGCGGCCCACCGCTCGTGCAGGTGTGTCTCCGGCGGGTATCGCCTGGCGGCGCCCTCATCGAGGTCGATGCCCCAGCCGGGCCGGTCGGAGGGGGTGATGTAGCCGTTCACCGTCCGCAACGTGCCCGGGAAGACCTCGTGCACGGTCTCCGGGTAGACGTGCGCCTCCTGGATCCCGAACGCGGGGCTGGTGACATCGAGCGTGACGTTGGCCGCCGCGCCCACCGGCGACACGTCCGGCGGCCCGTGCCAGGCCGTCCGTACGCCGGTCAGCTCGCACAGCGCGGCGAGCTTGCGCACGGGCGTCAGCCCGCCGACGGCTGAGACGTGCAGGCGCAGGTAGTCGACGCCACCGGAGGTGATGAGCCGCGCCGCGTCGGTCACCGAGGAGACCAGCTCGCCGGAGGCGATCGGCATCGGCGCCGCCGCCCGCACCTCGGGCAGCCGGTCGAAGTGCTCGGGCGCGAGCGGGTCCTCCAAGAAGAACAGCCCGTACGGCTCCAGCGACCGCGCGAGCACGACGGCCTCCTTCGGCGTGAGCCGGTTGTGCGCGTCGTGCAGCAGGCCGAGCTCGTCACCGAGGACCTCGCGGGCGCGCTCGAACAGCTTCGGCGTGCTCCGCAGGTAGTGGCCGACATCCCAGCCGTCGGGGTGGGGGCTGCCCGGATATCCGCCGGGCGTGCCGACGCCGCCGTACGTGCCGAGCCCCGGCCCGCCCGCCTGCAGCCGTACGTAGCGGTAGCCCTGCTCGGCGAGCGCGGCGGCCCGCTCGATCGACTCCTCGACCTCGCCACCGCGAGCCCCGGTGTAGACGGCGGCGGCCGCTCTGACCCGCCCGCCCAGCAGCTCGTACACCGGCACCCCGAAACGCTTGCCGGCGATGTCCCACAACGCCTGGTCGATGCCGGACAGCGCGTTGTTGTGCACCGGCCCGCCTCGCCAGTACGAGGAGTAGTGCAGCATCCGGCCGATGTCCTCGATGTCGGCGGGGTGCCGGCCGATGACCATGGGCGCGATGTGCTGCTCGATCGCGGCGACCACGGCGTGGAAGCGCTGGGTGAAGGTGGCGCAGCCCAGGCCGTACAGGCCGGGTTCTGAGGTGTCGATCCGCACGACGACGAGCGGGACCCCGCCCGGCGCGGTGACGATCGTGCGTACACCGGTGATGCGCAGCCCGTCCCTGGCCTGCCACGGCGCCTGCGTCTCCGGCATGATCATTATTGTCGCTCCTCTGGAAACGGATGCAAGGCGGTGAACCCGAGCAGCCGTCTGGCCGGTTCGAGATCGATGGCCACCGTCCTGCCGGGCAACGCCGTACGGCACGGCACGCCGGGGTGGTGTGCCGCGAGCAGTTCCTCGGTGGGCGTCGTCATGAGCGTGTCGGACGCGGCGACGAAGATGACCGGCGCGCCGGTCATCGGGGCCGTCAGCCCGAGCAGGCAGGCCCGCGCGGCGTCGCGCAGGTCGAGATAGCTCCACATCTCTGAGGCCCCGGCCGCGGGATCCCCGGCCAGTCGCTCGGCGCGCGCGGCGAGCCTGTCCTGGTCGCCGAGGAAGGGGAAGCGCAGCGCGGCGACGGTCATACCGTGCCGCCGGTGCATCATCGCCGCCGTGGCCTCGTCCACCTGCTTGGACAGCGCGTACGGATCCTCGATCAGCAACGGCACCCACTCGTCCAGCGGCAGATACGGCGGGCTCGGGCGCGACCTGGCGAACGGCAGGCCGGTGATCGACAGGCTGCTGGCGATCACCGCCCGCCGTACTCCCTGCTCCCCCGCCTCGTTCAGCACCACGAACGTCGCCTGCGTGTTGGCCGCGAACACCACCTCGGGCGCCGCCACCTCGGGCGAGGCCAGCGCCGCCGTGTGAATGACGGCGTCGGCCCCGTCGAGGGCCGCGCGGACGGCGGCCGGGTCGCGGGCGTCGCCCACGACGACCCGCTCCGCCGCCAGTGGGCCGGGATCCCGCTCGACGAGCGCGGTCACAGCGATGTCGCGCGCGGCGAGCTCTGCCAGTACGGCGGAGCCGAGGCGGCCGGCCGCGCCGGTGACCAGGACCCTCATCCCTTCAACCCCGTGAAGGCGATGCCCCGGATGATCTGCCGCTGGAACAGCAGGAACACCAGGACCGGCGGGATGATCGCGATCAGCATCCCGGCGATGAGCAGGGCCTGGTCGGAGGTGTCGGCCAGCCGGGGCAGGGCCACCGCCAGCGGCTGGCTCTCGGTGTCGGTGATGGCGATCATGGGCCAGAGGAAGTCCTTCCACGCGTTCATGACAGCCAGCAGTGATACCACGGCCAAGATCGGCCGCGACATCGGCAGCACCACCCGGGTGAAGATCCGCCACGGCCCGGCGCCGTCGAGGCGCGCCGCCTCGAACAGCTCCTTGGGTATGCCGTCGAAGAACTGCTTGACCAGCAGGACGTTGAAGGCGTGCGCCCCGGCGGGCAGCCACACCGCCAGCGGGGTGTTGGCGATGGACAGGTCCAGGACGGTCAGATAAAGCGAGACCATCGAGACCGTGCCGGGCAGGAACAGCGTCGCCAGGACCGCGCCGTAGACGTACTTGCCGTAGGAGGGCCGCAGGACCGACAGCGCGTACGCGCCGGTCGTCGCGACGAACAGCTGGGTGAACCAGGAACCGGCGACGAGCACGACGGTGTTCGTCAGGTAGTGGCCGACCTCCAGGGTCGTCCACGCCTCCGCCAGGTTCGACCAGCGAACGTCCGCCGGCCACAGGGCCAGCGGGCTGCGCAGGGACTCCTGGGTGGAGGAGATCGCGCCCTTGAAGATCCAGTAGATCGGCCCGGCGCCCTCCAAGAGCAGGGCCACGATGAGCAGCACCTGGGTGGTGCCCAGTCCGAGGCGCATCCCGCGCCGTTCGGTCTCGGAGATCACTCCCCTCACTTCGTCCCCCAAGTTCTGGTGAGCCGCAGGTACACGGCCGACAGCACGGCCAGCACCACGGCCAGGCTCACGCTCAACGCCGCCGCCGTGCCGTAGTCGCCGTTGACGAACGCGTACCTGTAGATCAGCAGCAGCACCGTGACCGTCGAGTCCTCCGGCCCGCCGTCGGTCAGCACGAACGGCTCGGTGAACACCTGGAAGGTGTTGATCACCTGGAGCAGCAGCATGATCAACAGGATGGGCCGCAGCTGCGGCAGTGTCACGTGCCACAACCTGCGCCACACCGACGCGCCGTCCAGCTCGGCCGCCTCGTACAGCTCGGTGGGCACGCTGGACAGCGCGGCCAGGTAGATGAGCACGGCGCCGCCGGCGCCCGCCCAGGTCGCCTCCAGGACCAGGCTCGGCATCGCCATGCCCGTGGACTGCAGCCAGGGGTACGGTCCCAGCCCGACCAATCCGAGCAACTGGTTGAACAGGCCGGAGTCCGGGTCGTAGAACCACTTCCACATCAGCACGGCCACCACCGGCGGCACCACCACCGGCAGGTAGACCAGCACCCGCATCAGCCCGGAGCCGCGCCGCAGCTCCGACATCAGCACCGCCAGGAAGATCGGCAGCGGGAAGCCGATCACCAGGGCCAGGCCGGTGAACAGCAACGTGTTGCGCACCGCCAGGCCCAGCAGGGGGTCGGCGAGCAGGGTGCGGAAGTTGTCCAGGCCCGCGAACGTCGCCGCCTCGACCAGATTGGTCCGCTGGAAGCCGAGCACCACGCTGCGGATGATCGGCCACCACGAGAACAGGCCGAAGACCAGCACCGTCGGGATGAGGAACAGCGCGGCCGCGACGCCTTTGCCCCGGGTCACTGTGCTTTCTCAAGCAGCGGGGCGACTCTGGCCGCCGCCTTGGCCAGCTCGTCGCGCGGGTCGGCGTCCTTGCGGGTCAGCACGGCCTGCACGGCGGTGTCGAGGGCGCCGTACAGGTCCTGGGCGGCGACCGGGGGCTCGACGACGTACTCCAGCTTGTCGGTGTCCTTCACGTAGGGCGCGAAGTTCGCGACCGGGATGTTGGCGTGCTTGGCGATCGCGGTGTTCACCGGGCCCGCCACCGACGTGCCGTAGAACGGCAGCGTGGGCAGGCCGACGGCCAGTTTGTCCGCCGCGTTGGCCACGGCCAGCTGCTCGGCGGCGGCCGGGTCGTAGTTGGGCTTGAGGTAGTAGAAGTCGATCCACTTCACCGCGGCGGCTCGCTGCGCGGCGGTGGCCTTGGCGTTGACGGCCGCCACCAGCCCGCCCAGCAGCGTCGCCTTGCCCGCGCCCTGCTGCGGCAGCGCCGCGATGCCGAAGTCGTCAGGTTTGCCGGAGTAGAGGGTGGTGTAGCGGTTGTAGCTGTTCACGGTGCCGATCAGCATGCCGATCTTGCCGGCCGCGAAGTCGCGCTCCGCGTCCTGCTGGGTACGCAGCTGGTTGGCGCCCATGGAGTCGTCCTGCCAGCGCATCGCGGACAGGTGCCGCAGTGCCTGCTCGGCCGGGCCGTCCAGGAGCGCGGAGACGTACTTGTCGCCCTCTTGCTTGACGCCCCCCTGCTTCTCCATCCGCCCGCCGAAGGAGTAGGTCATCGCGGTCAGGATCCAGCCGCCGGTGTTCTTGACCGTCATCTGCGTGTAGCCGGCCACTCCCGTCCCGGCGATCTTCTTGGCCGCCGCCCTGACCTCGTCCCACGTGGCCGGCGGCTGGTCGGGGTCGAGCCCTGCCTTGGCGAACAGGGCGCGGTTGTAGACCAGGCCCAGGGCGTACTCGGTGACGGGCAGGCCGTAGACCTTGCCGTCCGCGCCGGTCGCGGGGGCCAGCGCGCGGGGGTCGAAGTCCCCGGCGTGCGGCAGGCTCTTGATCTCGGCGCTGAGGTCGGCGACCTGGCGCCGGGCGATGAGCCCCGGCGGCTCGGTGAGCGGCACGGTCAGCACCGTCTCCGCGTTTCCGCCGGCCAGCCTGGTAGCGAACGTCCTGGCGTCCCACTGCGTGTCGGTCGGCTTGATCTTGATGGTGGGGTTGGCCTTCTCGAACGCGGCCACCGCGTCGAGGAACTGCTTGCGGGTCTTGGCGGCGGTGGTGGGAGGCATGCCCGCCACGGTGATCGTGGTCGTGCCCGAGTCCTCACCCGACGAGCCGGACGCGCAGCCCGCCGTCGCGGCGGCGAGCACGAGCGCCCCCGCCATCCACTTCCTGGAGGCTGATACATCCATGGCTGCTCCTCTACCTAATGCGGATTAGGTGGCATCTAATCCGCATTAGGAGGAGGTGTCAAGGCGTTACCGCCAGATTACGTGATGCGCACAGATCACCCTTGACACTCTCGTTCGGGCCGTACTACACATCTCCCTAATCCGCATTAGGTCGACAGGGAAGAGATCTTCATGTCTGACATCCCCCGACGCCGCTTCCTCGGCGGAGCCGTAGCCGCCGGGCTCGCGGGAGCGCTGCTCCCCACGGCACCGGCCCAGGCCGACACCCCTTCGATCTCCGCCGACGGCATCACGCTGACCGCCGGCACCGACGGCGGCATCACCGTCCGCGACGGCGGCGGCGTCGAGCGGATCAGGCTCACCGGGTTCATGACCAAGGACTCCGTCACCGGCATCCAGCGCACCACCGGCGGAACGCCGTCGCTCGTCACGCTCCCGGACGGCACGCAGGCCATCCAGGTCGACTACACGCTCCCCAGCGCGGCCGGGGGAATCACCGTCCGCGGCGTCTTCGGCGTCGCGGCGCACCGGGCGAAGCTGCGCTGGGAGGTCGGCGGCTCGACCACGCTGATCCCGGCCGGCTTCATGCTCGGCCGCGCCGTCGTCTCGCCCTCGGCGCCCGAGTCGTTCGCCGCGCTGACGACGTGGAACCGGGACGCCGGGGGCGGAGTGCCGTACGAAACCAATGCCGGGGTCGTCTACCAGGAGACCTGGGCCGACACCCGCGCCTACTTCCGGCTGGCCACCACCACCCCGGCCTGGACCAACGCCACCTGGATCCACGCGCCGGGCACCGGGACCGCCAGCGCGGCCGTGACGGAGGCCGACCTCGTGCTCGGCTCGATGCGACCGGCCGCGGGCGGCACCATGGGCGCGGGCCTGCCCCTCGGCGTGGAGGTGTGGACCGACCAGCCCTTCTCCCTCTGGGACGCCGGCGGCCAGGCCATGGCCCTGCACGCGGAGGTGGCCAACGGCGGAAGCGCCGCCCGCAGCGTGAAGCTGACGTGGTGGGCGCGCGACTTCGACGGCAAGACGCTGGCCGGCGGCAGCGTGACCGGCACGGTCGCGGCGGGCGCCGCCTGGAGGCAGACCTTCACCGTCACCTCGCCACCTCGCGGGATCGTGTTCACCGAGGTACGCGCCACCGCGGGCACCGACAGCGCGTTCGCCCGCACCAACCTCGCCGTCCTGCCGCCGCACACCTATCAGGCCGGCGCCGACAGCATGTTCGGCATCGCCAACTACCCCTGGCTGCTCAAGCCCGACACCGCCGCCGTCGTGGGATTGATGAAGCGCATAGGCATCCAGCGCGTCCGCATCTCCTACGACGGCGGGCCGGGCCTGCCGCCCGCCGCCCTCGACGCGGCGGGGATCAGTCACAACATCGAACTCGCCGGGATCCCGCTGGGCGGAACGGCCGCCGAGGTCGCCGCCTGGGCCGACACGAACACGCAGAAGGCGATCGGGTCGGGTGCCGACTACTTCGAGGTCGCCAACGAGGTGAACAAGCCGTGGATGAGCGGCGAGACCGCCGCCGCCTACGTAAGGGATGGATTACGCCCGGTACGCGACCGGCTGACCGCCGCGGGCGCGCCCACCAAGGTGCTCAACGCCGGCCTGGCCGGCATGGATCACATCTGGACCAAGAACTTCCACGACGCCGGCGGCTGGGACCTCATCGACGGGTTCGCCTTCCACCCGGGCCGGGGCAACTTCACACCGGACTACGCGCCGCCTCCTGAGGAGTGGACGCAGGGCAACAACGGCTCCTACTGGAACTTCCTCGGCGGCCTGCGCAAGGCCCGCGAGACGATCGCGGAGTACGGGCACAAGGAGTTGTGGATGACCGAGGCCTACGCCTGCACGAAGCCGAACAGCTGGTGGCACGACACCTACCGGCAGGCCGCGGAGAACGTCCTGCTCACCCTGGCGCTGGCCATGGCCGAGGGGGTGAAGTGCGTGAACTGGTACCAGCTGCACGACAGCGTCCTCGGCAAGCCGCAGATGGCCGACCCGGCCAACCCCGAGTACCACTACGGGCTCATGAACCGCGACCTCAGCGCCAAGCCGTCCATGCTCGCCTACGCCACGGCCGCGCAGGTGCTGGACCGGGCGACGTTCGTCCGCTGGCTGAAGCCGGCCGACCCCGACCTGAAGGGACTGCTGTTCGACACGCCGGAAGGACCTGTCTCGATCCTGTGGAGCAGGAAGGACGGGTACCTGCTCAACACCGATCACGCGCCGGGCGCCACGTGGTTCGCCGCGCCGGAACCGTGGGTGGACGACTGGCCGACCAAGACGGAGCTGAAGGTGGCCGCCGCCGGGCGTTCGGTGCGGGAGCTCGACTGCCTCGGCAGGGAACGGCTGCTCACCACCGACGACGGCAAGGTCAAGGTCCGGCTGGACGGCGCCCCACGCGTCTACTACGGCCTGACGGCGGCCCCTGACCAGCTGCCCTGAGGCCTTCGGCGGCGGTCCCGGCTCTGGTCAAGGAACCGGGACCGCCGCTGACCACCTAGACGAGATTCTCGAAGATCAGCCTCAGGTCGTGCTCGACCTGGCCCATCAGGGTGGCGTCGTTGATCTGGTCGTCGGCGTAGTGGGCCTTGGCACTCTTCTGCTTGCCGTCACCGTCGAGCAACGTCTGGGTCATGGTGAAGCCGCCGTCGTCGTCCACTTCGTAGAAGACGTGGTTCTTGCCCTTCCGGTCCACGGTGAAGTGACAGTAGGTCCAGGACGAGCCGCTCGGGTCCATCGTCGGCTTCTTCGTGATCGTGAGGTGCGCGTTGTAGACCTGACCGTCCAGCTTCACCGTGAAGCCGTCCAGGAACAGCCACGTGCCGGCCTTGCC
This sequence comes from Nonomuraea sp. NPDC049750, assembly GCF_040659625.1. NCBI lineage: Bacteria > Bacillati > Actinomycetota > Actinomycetes > Streptosporangiales > Streptosporangiaceae > Nonomuraea > Nonomuraea sp. NPDC049750. Next base: position 184,742 of record NZ_JBFANB010000012.1, on the reverse strand, counting down.
CTTGTCCCAGTAGTTGTAGCTGGGCTTGCCGAACTCTATGACGTTCAGCCCGATCTTCTTGTACGCGATGCTTTCCCAGTTCTTGATCGTCGTGCTTACCTCTGGCATGGGGTCCCCCAGTTTTGAATGAGATCGACTTCCCCCGAGTCGCCCTCATCCTCACCGCACAAAATAGCTCGCCAATTGCCGAATAATTGCAATGGCCGCGTGGCGATAAATTTCACACCCTCGCCTTGGCGGTAAATTATTGCGCGCGCGATCCGAGCAGGGAAATGCACCAGAAATCGGCGTAACGGCCGCCATGGCGGCCGGCCCGCTAGATCCCGAGTACCATACGGATGACGTCGCGATCCTTCTCCTTTTCGGCTTCGGAGAGCAGTTCGTAGGGGCGGCGCTGCTCTTCGGGGGCCCAGTCCCGGTTGCGGACGAGCCACTTGTCGTGCACCACCGAGCTCGCCTCCTCCATGAACCGCTCGCTTCTGACGTCCACGCCGCTCGTCCGCGCCTCATCGACGAGCTGTACCCCGATGCGCGCGGACTCCTGGTTCTCGCGCTTCCAGTCGGCTGGCAGGTCGCGATAGCGCGTGTTAGCTATGTCGACCTGGTCGGTGTCGTGCTTCTTGATCCAGGCCGGGTCGCTGGTGGTCTTCACCCTCGGCTCATACGTGCCGCCGGGCAGCTTGCGCGGAGCGCGCCACGCGTCGTGGAAGCGGTCGGCGACTTTGTCGACCCTGCGGTTAGTCAGGGTCGTGGACATGCCGCGCATCAACGCCCCGAGGCGGGCCGTGATCTCGCGCAGCCTGCCAGAGACTCTGGCGGCGATGGCTCTCAGCCGGGGCAGCAGGTGGGGCGCGTACGCGACGGCCGCCACAGCGAGGGCGGCCAGCCCGGCCAGCAGACCGCCCACCCAGACCAGCGTTTCCCTGGCGACTCGCAATATGCCGGCCACGTTGGAGAGGCGGTCGGCGAGGTCGCCCGCGGTGAGGGCGATGCCGTCGCGGCCGTTCACATGGTCATCCACCGCGTCGGCGGCTGGCCCGCTGTTTGCCCCGGCCAGCCGGTGGGCGCGTCCGCTCTCCGCGGCGAGTTCCCGGTGATGGGCGGCCGCCGCGTCCAGATCGGCGATGTGCCTGTCGACGCCGTCCAGGTCGGGCAGTGGCGGGACGCCGAGCAGCGCCAGCCCGGCTGCCAATGCCTGTTCCGTCACACGTCCCGCCCACGCGAGTTGGCGAGTTCTGTGCTCGTATTGATGGCGGCCATGGCGACCTGTCCCGTTCCGGCCTGGTCGAGCGAGCCGGACAGCCCTTCGCAAGCGGTGCGGAGGCCGGACGTGAGCTCGTGGTAGCCGACCGAGAACTCCTCGTACGGCAGCGGCGTCTCGCCTCGGCCCCACCCTCCGGCGAGCCCGGGGTACTCGTCGGCCAGCGCGCCGAACGCCCGGCCCGAGGCGGCCCGCCCGCTGGCGTCGATCGTGATCCCGGTCGAGATCTCGGTCATTCCGTGATCCTCCTGAGAGTGTCGTCAAGCCTGCTGTTCACATAATCGAAGTCCCTGTCCGCCTGAGCCTCCAACTCGTCCAGCCGCTGGAGGAGTGCGTCGAGGCCGGGGGAGTCCCGGGGCGGCTGCTCGTGCCCACGCTGCGCGGCCCGCACGACCTCCACAACCCGTCTGGCCAGCTCCGTCGAGCCGAGCCGCATGGCCCGCGGGTCGATGTGGAGGGCGGCCAGCAGCCCGTCCTCGCCCACCTCCGCCGTCACCGGCTCGTCCACCTGCACCTCCGCAAATTATGATCTTCGAGAGTCTATCCACCCGCACCACCGCCGAAGCCGACCGCGTCCAGCGTCGCCGTACCCGCTGATCCCCACGCCATCGGGTAGACCACCGGGTCACGAGCTATTCCACACCAGTAGCACCTGATCATCGTTGGGTCGGGCTCGACTCGTTACCTGGCCTTCAGCAGATCGACCCGATACCGCGTGAGCTCCGGCGCGGAACCTTCGGCCTCCTCGGTGCAGGCGATCAGGAACGGCGCCGCATCGCCCCCGCCCTCGACGACGAACCCGTCATGGCGTTCGCTGAACTCCCGCCGTCCCGCTTTGCGAGCACCGTCCGGATAACCTCAGCGCCCCGATCTCGCACGTCCACATGGGCCGACGGCCCGCACGCCGTACCTGACCTCCGGTTTGTCGTCGCTCACGGACCGCACCGTCAGCGAACCGAGACCTCGATCACAGAGTCTCTATATCACCACAGGCCGGCGCTATATCAGTGGGAAATTTCTTCATTGCTACCGGGACCCCTTGGCTGGGGAGAGGCACGTTGGTGGAGTTCTTCACACTCTGGGCGTCCATCACGTACGCGGTTGGTTCGGCTTTGTTTGGCACGGGCCAGGCCGGTCAGCTCGTAGTTGAGCTGGGCGAAGATTTACTCGTCCAGCCAGCCTGCGTAGTAGGCGTAGACGGCGCTGTACGACGGACAGGTATTTCCAGGCGATTCCCGTTTGGTTGATATACAGGATCGCGTTGAAGACGTCCCACAATTCACCCGAGGCGGGCTGGCCAGTCGATGCTTGGCGCCAGGCGGTTAAGTTCGATTAACGCCCAGCGGGCGTCGGACAGGTCGCTCGGGTACGGCTTCGCTCGCTCATGGCGGAGCTGCTACCCGAGTGGTCTTCGCCTGGTTGGGAGCCTCATACGCCAATCGAAGGCGAGCATCACGATGACGATCGTCAGGGGGATTACACAGGCGGAGATGAACGGTGCCAGCAGATGCGCCGCCACGCTCATCACCTGCAGGAGGCCGCGGCCGGCCATGAAGAACACCTCGCACACCAACGGCACCACGAACGCGGAGGCCAGTTCACCAGGGGCACTGACGTCCTCCCCCACCACCGTGGCCAGCTCGCCGGTCCGGCGCCGGGAGAACCAGCCGATCGGCACCCGCCCCAGCCGCGCTGCCACCTGCTGGCGCAACGTCAGTTGCACCTGGCCGTCGAGAAGGGGCCCTAGTCCGGACAAGGAGGCCGTGATCAGCAGCCCGACGAACGAACCTACCGCACCCGTGATCATGATGGCCCGGACATGAGCGGGGTCGATCAGGCCGGGCGACAGCAACGTACGGCCCCGTTCGACGACAGCCGGCAGCGGCGCCAGGCCCGCGAGGGCGCCGATGAGCTGCAGGAGGATAGCAGCGGCGAAGCTCCATGCGTAAGGGCGCAGCGTCTGTCCCTCCGGTGGTGATGTGTACTGCTCCCTCGGCGATGTCGGTGATGGTCATCGCCCTCCCGTCTGATCACATGGCCTGCGGCTGAGCCTTCGAGGGGTCCGCCCTAGGCATCGGTCCGCTTCTCCAGCCGGCTGCCACGCGGCAGGGTGACGGCCATGATGGTGCTGGGAATGTCCAGCTCGATGCGGTGCCATCGGCCGCGCGGGACGATGGCCGCGGTTCCGGCCACCAGCCTGATCTCTTCCTCCTCCTGTCCCGGCCGGTCCGGCCGGAGGTGGAGGCGGATCTTCCCGATGATGCAGGACACGACCTCTTCGGCCTCGGGGTGGATCTCCCAGTGGTCGGCGTGGACGTCGGCGCCGGTCTTCGCGTGGAAGGCGGTCAGCTGCCAGCCGTCCTGGTCGGAGTCCGGTGTTCTCTTCTCGGTGTGCACCTGGCCGTCTTGGTGAAGGTGGAGAGAAGACGCCAGGAGATCGATCGGGGTAATCGTCATGCCCGAGAGCTCCTAGTGGGCTGATCATTCATCGGCAGCTCATTCATCCGGCGGCCGACTGGCCTGGGTGGCCGCGCCTTGGCCAAGGCACGGCGCAGGGCGGGTGTGATCTCACTCAGCGTCACTCGGCCAAGGCGCGGCACAGGGTGTGGGAGACCAGCGAAACGAATGCTTCCAATTCCGGATTCATAGCGGCCATCCTCCCCGTCACCACTCCGGCGACCGTCCGCCATCCGCCGGGCATTTCACACAGTTCACGCATCGATCGGCGCTGGCTTCTGGCCAGGGAGGCCCTATCCTCCTGTCATGGAGGCACTTGCCCAACGGCTGTCGCACCTGGACTCGCACGTCGAAGGCGCGATCCGTGTCGTCACCTTCTACGACACGCTGATGCGCCGACGGGTGGACCTGCCGGCGCTGGCCCGGGCCTCGGCGGGCCTGGCCGGGTGCGTGGCCGGGATTCGGCTCAACGGCACGGGACGAATGATCCGCGTCTCGCCCGACGGCAGGGAAACCTCCGCCCCACCACTGCCCGCGTCCACCACAGTGACGATCACGCTCGACGAGGAGGAGATCGGCACGGTCTGGCTGGAACGCCCAGGCCCAGCGAATCTGCTCGACGAAGTGCTGCTGGACCGGCTCGCCATCGCCGCCGCGGCCGTCGTCGAAAGGTACGGCCCGGCCCGCACCACCATGGCCGACCCCGCCCTCGTCGAGCTGGTGATCAGCGCCGACAGCGACGAGGCGGCCAGAGCGCGGGCGCTACGCCTCCTGGGCTTCCCCGCCGACCTGCCCGTCCGCGTCGCCGCCGTACACGCGCGGCTTCCGCTCGACCAGGTCGGCGGCCTGATCTGCCCGGACCGCCTCGTCAAGGCGGCACCGCTCGCCGACGTGGGCGTCATCCTGGCCACCACCCTGGACCCGGCCCGCTTTCCCGCGGGCGTACGCGCCGGCATCGGCGCCGCCGAAAGCCCCAACCGCTCCTGGCGCCAAGCCCGCACCGCCCTCCGCTTCACCACCCCACGCCAGCCTGTCGTCCACTACGACGACCTGGGCGCGCTGGCGCTGCTGGCAGAGATACCTCAGGACGCCTCGCGCGACAACACCGACGTGACGGCGATCGCCGCGCTGGCCGATCACCCGGAAGACCTGGAAACTCTGGACGCCTACTGCACCACCGGCTCCCTGCGCCGGGCCGCCGACCTTCTCCACCTGCACCACAGCAGCGTCGCCCGCCGACTCGAACAACTCGGCAAGACCCTGGACATCGAACTCACCGAGCCCACCGGGCTGATCCGGGCCAGGCTCGCCCTCACCGCATGGCGACTGCTCGACGGCTGAGGCCGTGGCGGCAGATTCAAAACAGTCGGGGCGCCAGGCGACCTGCGTACTGACCACTGCCCTCGCCTTTCAGCCTGACGTCGCGATCAGCGCTGCCCGCCACCCAGAAACCAGCCGTCACCGGAGGGTTGACCATCCCCCCGAGGTTGACCATCCCCTGGAGGTTGACCGTCACCGAAACTGGCCGCCAGCCAGAAACTGCCGGGCACCGCGCAACTTGGTGTGCAGGCGCCGCTGTGTCATGGCGCAGTCCAAGCGCACGTCTAGAGGGCCGGGCAGCCTGGTGTCCGCCCGCCGGCCCGAAGGCAACTGGTCCGCGTCCAGGCCATCGCGACGAGCGATGAGCACCCCAAGCTCGTATCGGCTCACCGCATCGGCTCCAGCGACATGATGGACACCGCGATACTCAGCTGCGGCAAGTTCCAGGAGCGCCGCGGCAAGGTCACGTACATGCACGGGACACCGCACATCATCGGTGAACAGCACCCCGCTCGACCTACCGGTGGCCAATGCATGCACCAGTATCTCGTGCGGGGAGTCACCGTCGCCAATGATCAACGATGTCCGGGCTATCACCGCAGCCGGCACGATCGCGCTCACCGCCGTCTCCGCGGCGGCTTTGGCCGCGCCGTACGGGCTGATCGGGTCAGGGACGCACGTCTCGTCATAACGAATCGCGGCGCCGGAGAAGATCGCGTCGCTCGACACATGGACGAGACGCCCACCCACCATGGAGACGGCGAGAGCCACATTCACGGCACCGATCGCGGTGGTCGTCCAATCCGCCTGCCGGTACGCGGCGTTGACGACCACCTCCGGCCGAAAGGCGCCGACCAGCACCTCGACGTCCTCGCGCCGACGCACATCGAGCGGCACCCACTCAACGCCGACGGTCTCCCCAGATCGGGTCAGATACGTCGCGGCGACCTCATACCCCGCCAGCGAACACTGCCGAGCCAGCTCACGGCCGAGAAACCCACTACCACCGACGATGAGGATCCTCACGGCCGGTCACCCTAGCCGATCAGCCACTCCCAGACGCCCGCCGGACGCCCGTCGGACGCACACGAGCCCGTACCCCCAAAGGGCGATTGTCTAGCGTTGCTTGAGGCGGAGTGCTTCTTTGCGAGCCTCGGCCTGGACGGACCGCTCGCGCTCCAGCCACGCGGGGTTCTCCGCCTTCAGCGCATCGATCTCGGCGGTGGTGAGCGGCTCGGTGATCCCGCCTCTGGTCAGGCCGGAAATGGAGACCCCGAGCTTCGCGGCGACGACCTGCTTCGGATGCGGGCCGTTGCGGCGCAGGTCAGCGAGCCAGGCGGGTGGCGTCGACTGCAGCTCGTTCAGCTCGTCCCTGGAGACGACACCCGCCTGGAACTCGGCGGGAGTGGCCGAAAGGAGGACACCCAGCTTCTTGGCCGCGGTCTCGGGCTTCATCGTCTGGATGCTCTTCGATTTGGACGAGGTCATGGCGCCAAGCGTAGTCAGTCGGAACGGGTTCCCCTGACATCGGTAGTCTGTGGAAGTGACTGATGGGGAGACCGGCAGGGTGTTCCGGCTGGCGTACGTGCCTGGGGTAACGCCCGCGAAGTGGGTCAACGTCTGGACCGAGAGGATGCCCGACGTGCCGATCACCCTCGTCTCGGTTCCCGCCGCCGAGGTGGTGGCACTCCTGCGGGACGGCGGCGCCGACGCCGGATTCGTCCGGCTGCCGATCGACCGTGACGGGCTCAGCGTGATTCCTCTCTACGTGGAGACCACGGTGGTAGTGGCGCCCAAGGACCACGCGGTGACGGCCGCCGACGAGGTAGCCCTTACAGACCTGACCGACGACGAGGTGCTGCACCCTCTGGACGACACCATCGAGTGGACCGACCGGCCCGGGCTACCCGCGTTCACCCGCCCACCCACAACGGCGAACGCGGTCGAGCTGGTAGCGGCCGGCACTGGGCTGCTCCTGGTCCCGCAGTCACTGGCACGCCTCTACCACCGCAAGGACCTCACACACCGGCCGGTGCCGGACGCGCCGCAGTCTCAGGTAGCGCTGGCCTGGCCCAAGGACGCGACCACGGACTTGGTGGAAGACTTCATCGGCATCGTCCGCGGCCGCACAGTGAACAGCTCACGAGGCCGTACCCCCGCCTCCCCCGCGGAGAAACCGGCACAGCGACAGGCGCAGAAACCCGCCAAGAGTGGCTCCGGCCGCCGGACTGTACCGGCCGGCCGCAAAAGGAAAGGCAACCGCCCTCGGTGACCTGCGTCCCCGTGACCTGGTGAGAGGCCCAGCCATCCGGCGATCTCCTCCAGGCTCATGCCGACACGCTGCCCCTCGCCGTCATCGATCTCGTGGACGCGTACTCGTTCTGCCACTCGGACAGGCTGGTCACACCTGCGATACGGCGAGTCTGCGTTCACCAGCGGTGCCTGCGGCCTAGGCTCCAAGCGCGGCCCGGCTCGGGCGGCAGATCACCCCGGCCTTGGCTGCACGGGTCGCCTCGCCGCTCCACACGACACTCACCGCGGGAGAGATGAATGGGGTGGTTGGTCTCGCTGCTCGGGGCCACGCTCATCATGGCCGCCCTACGAGATCTTTTCCACACGCTCTGGCACCCCACCCGCCATGGAGGTCTTAGCCGGCTCGTCATGGCTGCGTTGTGGAGGCTGGCCCGGCATCTCCGAGCGCGCAGGCGTGTGGTGGGGCTCGTCGGGCCGCTCGCCATGGTCACGGTGGTCGGCATGTGGGCCGTCACCATCATCCTGGGCTGGGCCATCGTCTACTGGCCCCACATGCCGGAGGCGTTCGCCTTCGCACCCGGTTCCGGACTGTCGCAGGAGCCGGAGCTGCTCGACTCCGTCTATCTGTCGCTCGTCATGGTGGCCACCCTCGGGCTCGGAGACATCGTGCCCGCCGAAGGCTGGCTCCGCGTGGTCTCACCCCTGGAAGCCGTCATCGGCTTCGTCCTCCTGACGGCCACCGTCTCCTGGGTGCTGGAGATCTATCCGACGCTGACTCGCCGACGGGTGCTCGCGATCCGATTGGCGCTGCTGTACCGCTCTGACCCATCCATGCAGCAGCTCGACTGCGCTGCAGGTGCGTCATTGCTGGCAAGCCTGGCCACCGAGGTGGTACGCGTCCGTATCGACTTCACCCAGTACGCCGAGGCGTACTACTTCCATGATGGTGAGGACCACTCGTCTCTGGCGGCCACGATCGGCTATGCCACTCACCTCGCCCAGCGCGGGCAGGCAGCCCGACGGGCAGATGTGCGTCTGATGGCCGCTCTGCTCGCTGGTGCGCTGGAAGACCTTGCCACCATCCTTGACCAGCGTTTCCTCCACACGGATGGAACACCCGCTGAGGTATTCGCCGCGTACGCGGCCGACCACGGCCGCCACGAGTCGGCGGATGACAATGTCGGTGCCCGGCGCTGAAGCGCGATAGGCCACCAATTCCCATAGCGTCTCAATTACCCGTGCGATGACCAGCCGTTCTATACCGGCCGCGGCATGATTACGCCAGATGACGGCGAGGTTGCGAGACCGTTCGGTCGTTGTACGAGTCCCCTTTCCGAAGGGCCGGCACGAGACGAGGTCATCCACGTCGACCACAGCGGGCGAGATGTCTCTTGCGATCAACTGACCGAAGATCTCTCCTGCCACGGAGGTTTTGCCGACCCCAACAGGTCACCGTCCTCGCACAGGCGGAACAGAACGGCGACCGCATGCGGGCTGGGAGCAAGACGACTTCGCGGTCTACGCCTGGCGATCCATCCGGCGGAAGGGCGACACCAAGACAGTCAAGTCTCGTAGGTCGCTCACGTTCCCCCGGCGTTGCGTGGACGCGCCGCGCCTGCCACCTGCCCAAAATCAGATCAGCGACGCGGCCCGACGATCAGCGGCCGCCACCCAAAGTTCTGCGGAACTAGGGACATGCTCGCGTCTACGGGGGAAGTACTTTGCTCAACACGACAGCGCATCCACAGGTCAGGCGACCTGCCAAACGTCCGCTACGGGTGAGTCTGGTGGTGGGGCTCACCAGCGTGGCGATGGCGGGCACCGGGTCACCGGTCTGGGCCGGACCACCAGTTGCCGCCGGACTCTCGACCCGGCAGGCCGCACAGCCATCCACACCATGCGGCCCGTCTCCGGAGGTGGAGTTCTACCAGGATGAGGTCCCGCAGCCGAAGGTGGCGACGCCTGACAACACTCGCTACGGCCATGACCATTACACCCTCACCGCCCACGTGGGTAGGCATTCGTTCTCTCCAGCGAACGACTGGCCTGAGGTAACCACACTGGGTTACAGCGCTTCCAGTGGCAGAGGCAGAGGCGACAGTAGCAGCAGCAGCGCCAGTAGTAGCAGTAGCAGCAGCGGTAGCAGCAGCTCCAGCAGTAGTGCCAGCAGCAGCGCCGACGGCGGCAACGGTGGCAATGGCGGTGGCAATGGCGGTGGCGGTGGCGGTGGCGGTGGCGGTGGCGGTGGCGTCGAGATGGACTTCCTCGGCCCGACGATCGTCACGCGAGAGAACCGGCCGGTCGACGTGAAGGTGATCAACGCCTTGCCGGCGGCGGGAACCCAGATATTCCCGTTCGACCAGCCGAACAACGACAACAGGCTCACCCTGCACCGTCACGGCGGCCTGCAGCGGCCAGAAAGCGACGGAGCACCCGCCCCCATCGGAGTGGAAGTCCCACCCGGCGGCTCGCAGACCCAGCACTATCCGAACAACCAGGCCGCAGCACCCCTGTGGTACCACGATCACATTGACGCGCAGACCTCGTACCACGCGTACGAGGGGCTGGCAGGGTTCATCCCCAACACCGACCGGCGGGAGCGCCAATTCGGCCTGCCCACCGGCGCCTTCGCCAAGGCTTACGTGCTGCAGGACAAGTCCTTCAACGCCGACAGGACGCTGTGCTACACCCACGCCGATCCCGAATTCTTCGGCGACCTCCCCGTGGTCAACGGTATCGTCGCGCCGAAGCAGACGGTGGAACCGCGCCGGTACACCTTTACCTTCATCAATGGGTCAGATTCCCGCTTCTACCGCCTGAGCCTGCGGCAAACCAGCGGCTCGACGGCCTCTGCTCCCAAGATGACCGTGGTGGCCGGTGACTCGGGCTACCTGCTTCACCCCGCTGTGGTCACCGAGCTGCTTGTCGCCCCCGGCGAACGGTACAAGGTGGTCATCGACTTCACCGGCCACCGTTCACAGAACTGGGTGCTGGCCAACAACGCTCCGGCGCCCTTCGGCGCGCTGGATGGCGTCGATCCCACCGGGGCTGGGATTCCGCAGCTCATGCGGTTCGACGTCGGCCCTTCGACCCGCTGGCCAGACCGCTCCCGAGTTCCGCATACGCTGCCGGAGACCAACAACCAGCTCCCACCCGCCGCCCTCCTCGCCAAAGCCAGACTGCGGACCGTGCAGGCCGGTGAGGTCATCCCCGGCGCCCCGCAGCTCGGGGACAAGGTCGAGTTGCTGAACTACGGGCCGGCCGACACGGCCACCGAGACACCGCGGCTGAACTCGACCGAGGCATGGGCCATGCGCAACCACAGCCCAGACGCTCATCCGATCCATCTGCATCTCGTCGAAATGCGGCTGATCGGCCGTTGGCCCGTCACCGAGTGGAGCGACCCCGACCCTGACACCGGCAACCAGGTACCGTTGGAGATCGGACAGTTCGTGCCACCGGCTCCTTACGAAAGCGGCCCGAAGGAAACGTTCGTGTCCCCGCCCGACTTCATCACCGTCTGGGCGACCAAGTTCACCGTCGGTGGGTCATCCGTCTGGCACTGCCACATCATGTCCCACGAGGACGGAGCGAGCACGGGCGGCGCAATCGAGATGATGCGGCCGCTGGTGATCGGCAACAAGCCGCAAACCCAACTGCCGCTGGTCCACGACCAGGTCCAACTCGACGAGTTGATACGCCGGCCATAGAAAGAAACCCGGTGGCCCTCCAGCCTGGAGGCCACCGGGTTCTCCCAGTCTCACGACGCGCTACAAAGTGAGGCGCCCAGAAAATTCCGGACAGTCGGCTACATAAGGCGACAGAAGCCTGGAAGAGGTAGGTGCGCGACGAGGCGTCGTAGACAGTTCTCGCCGGAGTTCGAGGAAGAAGCCGTCCCCATGGTGCTGGAGGGTGAGCGGACGGTCGCGTCGGTTGCGCACGAGCTCGGGATCAACGCGAGCACTCTGGACAGCTGGGTGAACCGGCATCGGATCGCGGCTGATCACTGACTACGAGATTCCCGACGATCTGATCGCTGCCCAGCGCGCCTGTTGATCAGGGGATGTACACCTCGTAGTAGAAGCCCGCCGGATAAGGGCCACCTCCGCGGAACCAGTGGCAGTAGGCGAGCCCGGTGTATTGACCGTTCTGCGCAGCGTCCTGGAAGGCGATGTCGCAGTCGGCCAGGGTCGAGTAGGGGCCCTGCAGGTACCAGTCCGGGCTCGGCCAGCCCGCGGCGGCCACGGCCGCGCTGATCTGGGTGGCGGCGAAAGCGGGTGCGGTACTAGCCAGGACACTGATGCCCAGCGCCACGGCGAGTACAGCGGCAGGTAATCGGCGGATCTTCATTGTGGGTGACTCCTCACATTCGGGAAGGAGAACACCTTCAGATGAGCACCGGCTACGAGCAATCGTCAAGAGCAACAGTCAATGCCTGTGGATCGGCTTGGGTGCTGTTGAGTCAGTGAGGCGGCACCTGTACGGAGTGTTACAACGGCGAGGCCCGTCGGACACGCCGAAGCAGCATCTCCCATCATGGTTGTTGTGGACGAAGAGCGCCTAGCCGGCGGAAACAATGCGTTGGAGGTCGTGCGCGTTGGCGACACGGTGCGCCGCGCTCGCGATCGGGGCGCTGCATTCGCCTCCCGGGTGCTGGCCTACCTGGAGTCCTTCGGCTACCCGCATGCGCCGCACTACCTCGGCATCGACGAACACGGCCGGGACATACTGAGTTTCATCCCGGGGAACACCACCGACCATCCCACGCAGCGAGCACCCGGCGCATACGCCCTCGGAAGCCGGATGCTCCGAGACCTGCACGAGGCGACCGCCGGACACGCCCTGGCAGCCGCCGCCGAGTGCGTCATCCATGGCGATCCCGGCCCGTTCAACACCATCTTTCAAAAGGGCCTGCCAGTGGCACTCATCGACTGGTCGTCGTGCCGCCCCGGCAACCGACTCGATCGCCGACGCGATGAATTCCAAGATCGCCCAGGACACCGATGGACCCTCCAGCGCAGGCTAATGGCACGAAGCCCCGTTTCCATGATCGGAGACGGGGCTTTTCCGCAGGTGGGCGGTACTGGGTTCGAACCAGTGACCCCTCGCTTGCAAGGCTCGCCGCGAGAGGGTGGGACCTCGGGTGATTCGGGGTCACACCTCGGCGAACGTTCCGCCATGTTCCTCGACCGTCCACGCTCGTCCTGGGCCGTTGTCACTCAGATAGTCACTCAGTGGGAACGGCCTGGCCGTGCTCCAGATAGACGGTCCTGCCAAGCTCGCGTGCAGTAGTGGCGGCATTGACGCGACGAGCAAGCCGCTCGATCAACAGCCCGTCCAGTTCCTCGACGGGATGAAACTCGTAGGCGCTCAGCTCGTTGTCCACGAACCTGATCTGCTTGAGCAACTCGCCGTCCAAGGTGCCTCCGTCGAACACGAACAGGACCTTGTCGCCCTCCTTAGGGAGAGGCGCCCAATCGACCACGAGGAGGCGACCGATGGCCGGCTGAATGCCCAGCTCCTCTTGCACCTCTCGAATGCACGCCTCGTACGGGGTCTCCCCCGGCTCGACGTACCCGCCCGGGATGTCCATGGAGGGCTTGTACGTAGGACGGACGAGAAGCACACGGCCACTGTTATCGAAGAACAGCGCACCGGCGGCGGCACGGGCCTGGGCGAACGGCGGAGCCTCCTGATCGTTCACAGCCCCGACCTTACGCCACAGGGACTGCCTTCACACGATGTGCAGTCGCCGGGCGAGAGCTGAGAGCTGGAAACTGGGTTTGCCCTTCTGCCTTCTAATCCACGACATCGTGAGCTGGCGGCTGAGGTAGTGATGGCGCACCTGCTCGGGAGCGATGGTCTCGGCCTCCAACAGCGCGGCCATCGCGTCGTCGGTACGGTTCCATAGGCTCAAGGCATGCGCCACGGCCAGGCCATGACGAGCGCGACGGTCGATCGGAAGCCCGCTGGTATCCAGCTTCGGCCCGAGTTCCACAGCCACCCGGATGTCTCCCAGCTCGATTGCCGTGGCCACCTGATGGATACGGACGTTCGTCGGCCCGAACGCGGTCCAGACATGGTTGGCGTCACCGCCGAGCCGCACCGCCGCTTCCTGTGCCTCAGCGAGGAACGCGCGTGTCGTGCTGCGGTCGTCGTCTCGCGCCGCCGCCATCGACCCGGCGAGGTACAGCGTGCCGTACACCGAAACCAGCTCAGCCGTAGCGTGCGGGAGGTCAGGAGACAGCAGGTCGGCGGCGTCCATCGTGAGCTGCTTGGCTGCCTCGTAACGGCCGTTGGACAGAAGGGCGTGGGTTACGGAGCGAAGCAATGAGGCCGTCACGAGCTGATCACCGGATTGCCGTGCGAAGGACAGTCCCCGCTCAGCGGCGATCCACGCGAGATCAGCCTCACCCACCTTGGTCAGGATGCTGGCAGCGGCATGGTAGACCTGCCCGAGCACTCCCGATGCGGACATGCGCGCGTCACCGTTCGCTGCGCGCGCAGCATGATGCGCCTCCCCCAGGAGTCCGGGCAGAGTCCGTATAACGTAGCCGTACCGGGCTCCCTGGTACGCCCGCCACACCTCGGCAAGGGCACGTCGCAGGTCGGCCTGACCGGAGGGTTCCGCGTTCTCCACGAGGCCGGCCATCGTGCAACCGAACCACCACTGCACACCAGCTCAGACCGGCTCAGTCACTCGAAGTGAAACAGGGAGGCTAGGCCGATTGTTCGCCCGGCACCTTAGCGAGTTGCACACCACGCAGGCTGAGCAGCACCAACCCAGCGCACCCGCAGACGAGCGCGATGTCGGCGACGTTACCCACGAACGGGCCGTAGTCGATGAAGTCCACAACATGCCCGCGGCCCAGGCCGGGCTCGCGGAAGAGTCGGTCGCCCAGGTGGGATACCGCACCGCCGAGCAGCACGCCCAGCACGAGCGCCCAGCCCGCCGAGGCCAGTCGGCGTGCGGTGTAGAGAATGCCGACCACTGCCGCTGCCGTTGCCAGGGTGAACACCCATGTCGCCTCGATGCCTATGGAGAACGCGGCGCCAGGGTTGTACAGCAGCCGGAAGTAGATCAGAGGCGGGATCACGGCGACGCGCTCGCTGTCGGACAGCGCGGAGACCGCCCACAGTTTGGTGAGCTGGTCCGCGAGCAGGACTACCGCCGCCAGTATGAGCATCACGCCGTACAGTCGGCTTGAACCCCGCGCCAACCGCATCATCATGGCCTCCGTGCGTAGCGATATCCGAACCAAGATTCCCTGAGACTATCGGCCCCTTCGCCGTGGCAAAGTGCATGTTGCCGCCGTGGGGCAATCGGCTGAGCTCGTGGCTTGTCAGGCAGCCTTGGCCGGGTATTCGGTCCACTGACGGATCGATGACTCGGGCGCGAAGCGGGTCTTCGGCTCGGCCCGGCTGTTCCGCCAGCGGATGTAGGCGGCGATGGCGGCGTTCTGCTCGTCGTGGGTGCGATGATCGGTGCCGTTCAGCGCGAAGTAGCGCAGGGCTGCGAACTCGGATTCGATCCAGTTCAGCCAGGATCCGTAGGTCGGCGGGAAGACCAGCTCGACGTCGTTAGCTTTGATGCCTTGCCCGTCACTCACCACGCGCGGCGCATGATCCGCACCTGCTGGGACCTCGGCGGACGCCCTGAGTTCAAGGCGCTGCGACTCCGCCCATGGGCGCACATGCTCGGCTTTCGCGGCCACTTCTCCAGCAAGAGCCGTGCCTACTCCCTCAACCTCACCGACCCGCGCAACGCTCGTGCCGCCCACCGCGCGGCCGAAGCCCGCGAGCGTCACGGCCTGCCCGCCCTCGGCGACGCCACCACGCTCGTCCTGGGCCACTGGCGCTTCGCCGGAATCGGCTACACCCCGGGCGAAGCGATCATGGCCGAACACATCCGCCAGCGTGTCCAGACCGCCTGCAAGATCGCGGCAGAGCAGGCGGATGAATGACCCCACCTCTACCCGCCCACGACCGGCGGCTCTACCGCGTCTGCGAGGCCATGTATCTGCTCAGCCTCAGTCGAAGCGTGATCTATGAACTCATCCGCTCAGGACGCCTCCGCTCCGTGACTCAGGGGCGGACCCGGCTCGTCCCCGCCTCAGCCATAGAGGACTACATCTCCCTACTCGAACAGGAGGCTTCATGACCGAACGACGCAGTCGAGGAGACGGCGGCCTGCACCGGGACGAGACGCGGCAACGCTGGATCGCCTCGGTGAGGGTCGGCTACACCCCGGCTGGCAAGCGCATCGTCAAGAAGGCCAGCGGCAAGACCAAGACCCAAAGAGATCGTCCGCGACCATGAGGACGGCCTGGCCATCGCGCCCACCAACTACACGGTGGCCGATGCCGTCCGCTACTGGCTTCAGCACGGCCTCGGCGGGCGTTCCCCCGCGACCGTCAAGATGTGCAACACCTACGCCGACACGCACGTGATCCCCGCCCTCGGTGCTCGCAAGCTGCGGGATCTGTCTGTGGAAGACGTCGACAAGTGGCTGACCAGCAAGACGGGCGAGCTGGGCACCCGGTCGCTCAAGCTCATCCACGGCATCCTCAACCGGGCGGTCAAGAGCGCGATGCGTCGCGACAAGGTGAAGCGCAACGTCGTGGATCTCTGCGACATCCCGGAGGGACGCGCGGGTCGTCCGTCGAAGGCCCTGACGCTGGCTCAAGCTCTCGCCGTCCTCACGCAGGCAGAGACGAGCGGCGAGCGCATGCGGGCCTACATCGTCCTCTCGCTCCTGATCGGCGCTCGGACGGAGGAACTGAGGGCGCTGCTCTGGTCGCACGTCGTGGCTTACGATGAGGCTCGGGCCGCGTGGCTCCCGGTGGGGGAGATGGGCTGGGAGCACGAGGAGTTCGCGATCTACGTCTGGCGGTCCGGCCGGCAGAAGGGCGACACGAAGACGGTGAAGTCCCGCCGGTCGCTCAAGCTCCCACGGCGCTGCGTGGATGCGCTGCGCCTGCTCAAGGAAGCCCAAGAGATCGTTCAGGAGAAGGCGGGGGACCGCTGGAAGGGTACGGATCTCGTGTTCTGCACGCGGACCGGCACGCCTGTCACGGCCCACAACGTACGGCGTGACTTCCGGAAGGTCGTGGAGGCGGCAGGGCTCACCGGACGGGAGTGGTCGCCTCGCGAGTTGCGGCACAGCTTTGTGTCCGTGCTGTCAGACTCCGGCGTCCCCATCGAGGACATCTCGCGCCTCGTCGGGCACTCCAACACGGTGGTCACCGAGACGGTCTACCGGCACCAGATCCGGCCTGTGATCATGCAAGGAGCTGCGGCGATGGACAAGATCTTTGGGAGTTAGTCACTCACTTAGTCACTCAGACGCCGTTTTCAAGATCAGAGATCAAATGTTTACGCAGGTGGGCGGTACTGGGTTCGAACCAGTGACCCCTCGCTTGTAAGGCGAGTGCTCTACCGCTGAGCTAACCGCCCCTGATCGGCACTACACCTTACGACACCAACGGCTCCGATCGCACATCCACCACCCACCCGGCCCCCAGGTCCTCCCGGCCGGCCGCGCGCCAGCCCAGCAAGGCCGCCCCCAGCATTCCCGCGTCGACGCCCAAAGCGGCCGGCAAGAGGGGTGGGGCGTCTCGGAAGGCGAGGCGTTTGACGAGGCGGGTGCGGACGGGGTCGAAGAGGGCCGGGCCCGCCTCGGCCAGGCCGCCGCCCAGGACGATCATGGAGGGGTCCAGGAGCAGCGTGTACGTGGCCAGGGCCAGCGAGAGGGCCTCTACCGCCTCGTCCCACACCTCTACGGCCAAGGGGTCGTCCGAGGAGACCACCTGTTCGGCGCGGATGTCCTCCAGGCCGGAGCGGAGGCTGTAGCGCCGGCCGACCGAGGCCGCCGACGCGTACGTCTCCAGGCAGCCGAACTGGCCGCACGCGCACTGCTCGCCGTCCGGGAAGACCGGGATGTGGCCGATCTCGCCGCCCCAGCCGGAGGAGCCGCCATAGGGCTCGCCGTGGACGATCATGGCGCCGGCGATGCCCGTGCCGATGGGCAGGAAGAGGAAGTCGGGTACGCCGCGCCCCGCGCCGAGGACGCTTTCCGCCAGGCCCCCGGTACGTACGTCGTGGCCGAGCATGACCGGCACATCGAGTGCGGTGAAGTCGGAGGCCTGGACGTCACGCCAGCCGAGGTTCGCCGCGTAGACGGCCACGTCCTCGGACACCAGCCCAGGCACGGCCAGGCCGACGCCTGCCGGGATGCCGTCGCCGGAGGCGGCCAGGTGGCTGATGAACTCCCGGATGGCGGCTACGACGGCCTCCGGGCCCTCCGCGCGGGGGGTCGGGCAACGCTCGCTCAGCAGAACCGCGCCGGACTCGCTGACCAGGCCGCCCTTCATGGACGTGCCACCGACGTCGAGCGCCACCACGAACGAACTCATTGCAGACACGCAGGAGACGATAGCGCAGCTCAGCGAATGTCCGGATAAAGGCGAGACGCTCCCAGGTCAGGCCCGGCCGAGTACCCGGTTCAGCGCCGCCTCGACCTCGGCCGACAGGCCCGGCGGGGCGCCTGAGCCCGCCATCGCGTCCGACCCCACGAACGCGTCCGCCCGCGCCTGCCGCACGGCCCCGCAGCCCCTGCACTCCACCTCGCCCAGCCGGCAGATCAGCGCCGTGGACCCGCACGTGCCGCAGGCGTCGAGGTCGAGGTCGTGCAGCAGTTGACAGTCCGGGCAGATGAGCACCTGCGTCTCGCGGCGTACCCCCCGCTTCCACGGGCTGGCGCCACGGACGGGGTCCGTCTGCCGGGCCCCGCAGCGGTAGCAGGGCATCGTTTCCTCCGTTAAGAAATGTCGGCGAGTGCCTTGACGTAATCGGCGACGTCACGTGCCTGGCTGGTCGGATTGACCACCGACCACCGGATCACGCCCCCGCCGTCGATGATGAAGGTCCCCCGCAGAGAAACCCCCTTCTCGTCGTCGAACACACCGTACGCCCGCGCGACCTGTCCATGTGGCCAGAAATCGGAGAGCAACGGGAACGCGTAACCCTCCACGTCCGCCCAGGCGCGATGGGTGAACATGGAGTCGACCGAGACGGTGAGGAGCTCCGCGTCAGCCAGGGAATCCTGGGCATCGCGCAGCGCCGACAGCTCCCGATGGCACACGCCGCTGAAGGCGAGCGGATAGAAGACCAGCACGACCTTCCTCCCCCGGAAGCCCGACAGCTTCACCGGAGAGCCGTGCTGGTCCCGCAGTTCGAAGTCTGGAGCAAGCGCGCCGACCTCGGCAGGACGTTCGTTCACACACGCCATCCTGCCGTATGGCAGGCGCTCAGACTCCCTAGCGTCGGCCCTTCGGTGAGGCCAGTCTGGTCCCTGACCAGTCAGGCGCGGCGGAGATGCTGCTGGTCTGCGAGAGACCCGCCGTAGTGGCATCCTCCCCGATGTCGCTCGGCTCCACGTGGCCGTCGCGCCCGGCCTTGGGAGTCAGCAGCCAGATCTGGCCGGCGTCGGCGAGTGATCGCATGGCGTTGGTGAGGACGTCGAAGAGATCGCCGTCGCCGTCGCGCCACCACAGCAGCACCACGTCGACTACGTCGTCGGTCTCCTCGTCCAGCAACTCGTTACCGGTCAGGTCCTCGATGGAGTCGCGAAGCTCGTCGTCGACGTCCTCGTCCCAACCGATCTCCTGCACCACCTGACCCGGCTTGAGGCCGAGCCGTTCGGCCAGGCCGCGCTCACTTTGCGCCTGACCCGCGGTCGCGCTCACGTTTATCCCTCCTGCTTGAGTGGCCCCGCATATGCGGTTTATCGCTTCGGGACAGTCCACACGCTGTGACCCTTAGTCGTCAACGGTCGCCACGGGTACGGCCGTAGACGGGCCGCATCAATCCGACAAAAACGACAGGCGTACCTGGCGTTGCGGGTTGTCGACATTAAGGTCGACGATTGCGATGGACTGCCAGGTGCCCAGTGCCAGACGCCCGCCAAGTACGGGGATGGTCGCGTACGGCGGGATGAGCGCGGGCATGACATGTGATCTGCCATGACCGTGCGACCCGTGGGCGTGACGCCACCTGTCGTCGGCCGGGAGCAGATCGCGCAAGGCGGCGACGAGATCGTCATCACTGCCCGACCCCAGCTCGATCAGTGCCACCCCGGCCGTGGCGTGCGGTACGAAGACGTGCAGCAGCCCGTCCTCCCCCAGCGTCCGCACGAAGTCCGCGCAGTCCGAGGTGATGTCGTGCACCGTCTCCCGTGAACCCGTGGCCACGGAGATGATCTGAGATCTCACACACGAATTCTACTTAGGTACGACGACCGCATCAGGGCCGGGAAACACCAGCCCGGTGTGCCCGTCGTCGAACTGCACGATGTACGGGGGCCCACCGTCGGTGCCGTGGATCTCGATGATGATGCCACCGTGATCCCGCTCGCCGACCGTGTTGCCGTGCACCAGCAGCCGGTCGCCTATCGTCGCGTTCATATCTCCAGACTCGTACGGAGAGCTCCGTTCGGAAAGAGGGACACACTCCCCCCTCCGCAGGGAGAGGGAGAATCCTGACCGAAACGTTACGCTGCCCGGATGTGACACATCGTGCCACCCGGGCGGCCGACTCTGTCACACTGACACCGTATCCGCGCTGGTCAAGGCCATGATCGGCGGCCTCTGCCCACCGCCGACAAGACTGGCCAGAGGCTTGCGGCTAGACTCGCGCGGCGCATCGCGCCCTTGGCGGCCCCTTTGGGAGACCCCTACGCCACGCCCGGCGAAATTTCGTAGCTTTTCCGGTCTTGTTAAATTGACGGGCCAAGGTAACCTTGGCCGGGATTCGTCCTACCATCGGTGGTCTAGGCCACTGATCGTGACCCTGCCAGCAGGGACACACTGGTTACCGACCAGTAGAGATGCACTTTCTACGGTAAGCGACCAGGATGGAAGGCGACCTAGACCAGACATCAGTCATCCTCGGAAGGCGAGACCCAGTGGCTTCCGGACGCCAGCGATTCTCGATCATCAGCGACGGCCTACCCAGCCAACTGCCTGATGTCGACCCCAGTGAGACCAACGAGTGGCTCGAGTCCCTCGACAACGTCGTCAAGACGGAGGGCCGCAGCAGAGCTCGCTACTTGATGCTCCGCATGCTGGAGCGCGCCCGCGAGCACCAGGTCGGCGTGCCGGGCCTGCGCAGCACCGACTACATCAACACGATCCCGCCGGAGCGCGAGCCCTGGTTCCCCGGCGACGAGCACGTCGAGCGGCGGATCCGCGCCTACATCCGCTGGAACGCCGCGATCATGGTGTCCCGCGCCAACGCGCGCACCAACGTGGGCGGCCACATAGCCACCTACGCCTCGGCCGCCTCGCTCTACGAAGTGGGCTTCAACCACTTCTTCCGCGGCAAGGACCACGGCGAGTCGGGCGACCAGGTCTTCTTCCAGGGCCACGCCGCGCCGGGTATCTACGCCCGCGCCTACCTGGAGGGCCGCCTCAACGAGGCGCAGCTGGACGCGTTCCGGCAGGAGCTCTCGCACGGCTTCCACGGCCTGCCCTCCTACCCGCACCCGCGGCTCATGCCCGACTTCTGGGAGTTCCCCACCGTCTCCATGGGCTTGGGGCCGATCGGGGCGATCTATCAGGCGCGGTTCAACCGCTACCTACTCAACCGCCAGATCAAGGACACCAGCCGCAGTCACGTATGGGCCTTCCTGGGCGACGGCGAGATGGACGAGCCCGAGTCGCTCGGCGCGATCGGCCTGGCGGCACGTGAGGAGCTCGACAACCTCACGTTCGTCATCAACTGCAACCTGCAGCGGCTCGACGGCCCGGTACGCGGCAACGGCAAGATCATCCAGGAGCTGGAGTCCTACTTCCGCGGCGCCGGCTGGAACGTCATCAAGGTCGTCTGGGGCCGCGACTGGGACCCGCTGCTGGCGGCCGATGTCGACGGTGTGCTGGTCAACCAGATGAACACCACGCCCGACGGCCAGTTCCAGACCTACTCCGTAGAGTCCGGCGGCTACATCCGCGACAACTTCTTCGGCGGCGACCCGCGCCTGCGCAAGATGGTCGAGCACATGTCCGACGACGACATCCGCAAGCTGTCGCGCGGCGGCCACGACTACCGCAAGGTCTACGCGGCGTTCAAGGCGGCCCGTGAGCACGTCGGCCAGCCGACGGTCATCCTGGCCCAGACCATCAAGGGCTGGACGCTCGGCAAGGATTTCGAGGCGCGCAACGCCACGCACCAGATGAAGAAGCTCACCAAGGCCGAGCTCAAGGAGTTCCGCGACCGGCTCTACCTGCCGATCCCCGACTCCGCGCTCGAGGGCGAGCTGCCCCCCTACTTCCACCCGGGCGAGAACGACCCCGAGATCGAGTACATGCGCGAGCGCCGCGCGGCCTTGGGCGGCGTGCTGCCCAAGCGCGTCATGCGCGCCAAGCCCATCAAGCTGCCCGGTGACAACATTTACGAGCAGTTCGGCAAGGGCTCGGGCAAGCAGCAGGTGGCCACCACGATGGCCTTCGTCCGCGTGCTGAAAGACCTGATGCGCGACAAGGAGATCGGCCACCGGTTCGTGCCGATCATCCCCGACGAGGCTCGCACTTTCGGCCTCGACGCGATGTTCCCGACGGCGAAGATCTACTCCCCGCACGGCCAGACGTACGAGGCCGTCGACAGGGAGCTGCTGCTGTCGTACAAGGAGGCCGTCCAGGGCCAGATCCTGCACGAGGGCATCAGCGAGTCGGGTTCGATGGCCTCGGCGATCGCGGCGGGCACGGCCTACGCCACGCACGGCGAGCACATGATCCCGATCTACATCTTCTACTCGATGTTCGGCTGGCAGCGCACCGGCGACCAGATGTGGCAGATGGCCGACCAGATGGGCCGCGGCTTCCTGCTCGGCGCCACGGCCGGCCGCACCACGCTCAACGGCGAGGGTCTGCAGCACGAGGACGGCCACACGCCGCTGATCGCCTCGACGAACCCGGGCGCCCTCTCCTACGACCCCTCGTGGGCCTTCGAGGTCGCGCACATCGTCAAGGACGGCCTGCGCCGGATGTACGGCGAGCAGCCCGAGAACGTCTTCTACTACCTGACCGTCTACAACGAGCCCTACACGCAGCCTCCGCAGCCTGCGGACCTCGACGTGCAGGGCCTGCTCAAGGGCCTCTACCGGTTCGCCGCGGGGCCGCAGACGCAGGGACCGAAGGCCAACATCCTGTCGTCGGGCGTAGCGGGGCCCTGGGCCGTCGAGGCCCAGCGGCTGCTGGCCGAGGACTGGGGCGTGTCGGCCGACCTGTGGTCGGCGACCTCCTGGACCGAGCTGCGCCGCGACGCGCTGGCCTGCGAGGAGCACAACCTGCTCAACCCCGAGGCTGAGCCGCGCGTGCCGTACGTCACCCAGGCCCTCTCCCAGGCCACGGGCCCGTTCGTGGGCGTCAGCGACTACATGAGGGCCGTGCAGGACCAGATCGCGCAGTGGGTGCCGGGTGACTGGTCCTCGCTGGGCACCGACGGGTTCGGCCTGTCCGACACCCGCTCGGCGCTGCGCCGCCACTTCCACGTCGACGCCGCCTCGATCACGCTGGCCGTGCTGACCAGCCTGGTCAAGCGTGGCGAGCTCGACGGCGAGGTGCTGCGCGAGGCGATCGCCCGCTATCACCTCAAGAACGGCGTCACCGAGGCCGGTGGCGCGGAGAGCAACGACACCCAGTCGATGGGCGTCTGAGCGCACAACCTGATGGCGCCCCCGCGGAAGGTCTTCCGCGGGGGCGCCATCGACTTTCAGGAGTGGTACGTGCCGCCTCGCTCCGTTGATATGCACTCGCGTATTGTGGGGAAAACTTCCCCCTGAGATATCGAGGGGGAGATGGACATGCGACGCGTCCTTGCCGTCGTCACACTGGCCGCATCGGCCGCAGCCTGCATGAGCGCGCCGACGAAACCGGCCGTGGATGGGGGCACCGGCGCCGCCCAGCAGATCGCCTGGGGACCGTGCACGGACCTCAAGCGGCCCGACGGGCAGCGACCGGCCAGGCAGGACACCTCGGTGCGGTGCGCCAAGCTGGCGGTGCCCCTCGACTACGCCGAGCCCGGCGGCGACAAGATCGAGATAGCGCTCATCAAGATCCCCGCCACCGACCAGAGCAAGCGGCTGGGCTCACTGGTGTTCAATTTCGGCGGCCCGGGAGGCTCCGGCGTCGACACTCTCGACCAGGCCGCCAAGTCGCTCACCAGCCTGCGCTCCCGCTACGACCTGGTCAGCTTCGACCCGCGCGGCGTGGAGCGGAGCTCGGGAGTGCACTGCGGCGACAGCGCCGAGCTGGACAAGTACATGGCCCTCGACACGCTGCCCGACAACGAGCAGACCCGCGCGGAGGGCGACGCGGCCAACAAGCAGCTGGCCCAGCACTGCGAGAAGGACTCCGGCAAGATCCTGCCGTACGTCGGCACGGTCAACGCCGCCCGCGACATGGACCGGCTGCGCGCCGCGCTGGGCGACGAGAAGCTCAACTTCGTCGGCATGTCGTACGGCACGCAGCTCGGCGCCGTCTATGCCACCAAGTTCCCCCAGCAGGTGGGCCGGATGGTGCTCGACGCCCCGCTCGACCCCACGGTCACCTTCGAGCAGCGCACCCTGGCCCAGACCCGCGGCTTCCAGCACGCCTACCAGAGCTTCCTGAAGTCCTGCGTCAAGGACCGCTGCGAGGTCGGCAAGGACGTGCCGACCGCCGCCGCGAACCTCGACCGGCTGATGAACCAGCTCGCCGCCAAGCCGCTCAAGGTCGGCCAGCGCGACCTCACCCAGGGGCTGGCCTCCACCGGCGTCGCCGCCGCGCTCTACTCCGAGTTCGCCTGGCCGTTCCTGGGCAACGCGCTCGGCGCGGCGCTCAAGGGCCAGGGGCAGGCGCTGATGTACCTGGCCGACTCCTACACCGGCAGGGCGCAGGACGGCACGTACTCCACGCAGATGACCAGCTTCCCGGCCATCACCTGTGCCGACACCTCCGAACGGCCCGACCTGGCCACGCTGCGGCACACCGAGGACGCGGCCGTGAAGATCTCGCCGCTGTTCGGCAGCGAGGGCCCCGGCGGGCTGTGCGCCGTCTGGCCGGTCAAGGGCGACGACGAGGCCAAGCACGTCGACGCGACCGGCTCGGCGCCGATCGTGGTGGTGGGCGGCACGGGCGACCCCGCCACACCGTACGAGTGGGCGCCCAAGCTGACCGCGCAGCTCAAGACGGCCACGCTGGTCACGTTCGAGGGCGAGGGGCACGGCGCGTACCTGTCGGGCAACAAGTGCGTCAAGCGGTTCGTCGACTCCTACCTGCTGGCCGGGAAGATGCCCGAGCGGGGTGCCACCTGCAAGTCGGTCTGATCTAGTCTCGGTCACGTGACGGACTATCCCCGGCTCGTGGAGAGCGAGAGCGCGCGGCTGGCCGAACTGGCCACCGGCGCCGATCCCGGCACCCCGGTGCCGCATTGTCCCGGCTGGACCCTGGCGGACCTGATCACGCACGTCGGCACGCTGCACCGGTGGGTGGTGCACATCGTGGAGACGGGCCGGCAGGAGCCGATCTGGTCCCGCCAGGTGCCCAACGGCCTGGCAGAGGGGCAGCGCGGCGATGCGGCCTGGCTGGGCTCGGGCGCTCGGGAGCTGGTCGCCACGCTGCGCGCGACCGACCCGGACACGCCCGTCTGGACCTGGGGCGGCGACCAGCGCGTGAGCTGGTGGGCCCGCAGGATGCTGTTCGAGCTGGTCGTCCACCGCTGCGACGCCGAGCTCGCGGTGGGCGTGGCGCCCGTCGTGGAGGCACCGGTCGCGATCGACGGGATCGAGGAGTTTCTGGAGGCCCTGCCGCACGCGTTCTGGGTGGCCAAGCGCCTGGCGGCGCTCGACGCGGAGGGGGCCACGATCCACCTCCACGCGAGCGACGCCGACGGCGAATGGACCCTCACCCAGGGCCCGGCTGGCCGGATCAGCTGGGCGCGCGGCCACGCCAAGGGCGACGCCGCCGTTCAGGGCCCGGTGAGCGACCTGCTGCTGATGTTGTACGGCAGGCGCTCGCCGGACGCGCTGACCGTCCACGGCGACCGCGCCTTCCTGGACCGCTGGCTGACGACCGCCGCGCTGTAGTCAAAGGCCGTATCAAGCCGCGGTGATCCACGGTGATGGCCCTGGACGCGCCGCCACTCGGCGGTCGGCGGCGTGTCCAGGGCGGGTGACCGCTCGCCAGAGCGGCTCGCGCGCGTGCCCCGGTCGGCGGGGAAGGTGCCTTCCCGGGTGCACGCCCGGCCAGGTCACCTGCGGTGGAAGACCCCGAAGAGGTTGCCCGAACCGTCCTGGAGATAGGCGAAGTCGGTGCCCGCGCCGTCGTCGATGACCTTCGTGACGACCTTGCCGCCGAGCGACTCGGTCTCGCGGCACTTCTGCTCCACGTCGGCCACCTCCACATGGAAGATCGCGTGGGCGGGGAACTCGCCCTTGGTGTTGTAGAGGCCGCCTCCGGGCTGCTCACGCCCCGGATAGCCGATCGTCCGGTAGTCGATCGGGCCACCGTCGGAAGCCCCGAACGTCCAGCCGAACAGCCCGCCATAGAACCGCTGGGCACCTTCGGGGTCGTCGGTCGCGACCTCGAACCAGGTAACCGTGTTGTCCATCGTCGTCTCCCTGTTTTCTCGAACAAGACAACGATCTAACGCTTGGGCGACAACCCTATGTCGGTGTTTTCGAATGATTAATCGAGCACCGCGCCGTGCACGAACATGTCCGGGATGTCGGTGGAGAACCTCTCCAGCGGCCGGTCGGGACAGCGCTCGGCGATCAGCGAGGCCGAGGCGATCCGGTCGAGGCGGAAGACCCGTACGTCATCGCGCAGGCGGCACCACGCCACGAGATACCAGAAACCACCGCGACCGCCCAGGAACACCCCGGGCTCGACGTCGCGCGAGGTCAGCGCCCCCTTAGCGTCGGCGTAGTCGATCCTGAGCACGCGCCGCCGCTGCAGGGCCTCCTCGATCGCCCGGGAGATGCCCTCGCCGCCCAGTGGCTGGATCTCGGTGCCCGGCTCGGCGGCCGGGGTGACCATCCGCACCCGGCGCGCCAGCTCCCTGGCCAGCTCGCCCTCCCGTCCCGGCATGGCCGCGACCACCTTGCGCAGCGCGCTGCGCGCCTGCCTGCCGAACGGCTGGTCACCCGCCCGGCTCAGCGCCACGGCGATGGCGACCGCCTCGGCGGGGGTGAAGTTGAGCGGGGGTAACGACATCTTCTTGTCGATCGCGTAACCGCCCTTGCGCCCCGGTTGGGCGTAGATCGGCACGCCTGACTCCTGTAGCGCGATGATGTCGCGCTCGATCGTGCGGGCGCTGACCTCGAACCGCTTGGCCAGCTCGCGGGCCGAACGGCAGCGTGGCGAGATCGCGCGCAGGTCCTCGACGAGCGCGTAGAGCCGGTCGGTACGGTTCACACTCGTGACGTTACGCCGCGCCACCGACAATCGCGGGTCGCAAACCCCTTACCAGGCAGGCGATCCCGGTTCAAGCGTGACACGCCAGCACATGACACCCCAGCACATGGCACGCCGGCAGAGGGCACGCCGGCAGAGGGTTCAAGCGTGGCGCGCCAGCAGATCGGCGAGCGGCCAGGTGTTGACGATCCGCGCCGCCTCGATGCCGCACTGGGCCGCGCGCTCGCAGCCATGGCGCTGCCAGTCGAGCTGGCCGGGCGCGTGCGCGTCGGAGTCGATCGCGAAGTCACAGCCCATCTCGTAGGCCAGCCGCAGCAGCCGTTTCGGCGGATCGAGCCGGTCGGGCCGTGAGTTGATCTCGACCGCCACCCCGAACCGGCGGCACGCCTCGAAGACCAGCTCGGCGTCGAAGTCCGACTCCGGCCGCACCCGGCCCCGCCGGCCGCCCGCCTGCACGACCCGCCCCGTGCAGTGGCCGAGCACGTCGACGTGCGGGTTCGAGATCGCCGTCACCATCCTGCGCGTCATCTCATGACCGCTCATCCGCAGCTTGGAGTGCACGCTGGCCACCACCACGTCGAGCCGTTCCAGCAGCTCGGGCTCCTGGTCCAGGGTGCCGTCCACGTTGATGTCGACCTCGACACCGGTCAGGATCCTGAACGGCGCCAACCGCTCGTTGAGCCGTTCGACCTGGTCGAGCTGCCTCTTGAGCCGGTCGGCCGACAGGCCGTTGGCCACGGTCAGGCGGGGCGAGTGGTCGGTCAGCGCCCAGTACGCGTGGCCGAGCGCCTCGGCCGCCTCGGCCATCTCCTCGATCGGTGAGCCGCCGTCGGACCAGTCCGAGTGGCTGTGCAGGTCGCCCTTGAGCGCCGCCCTGAGCGCCGCGGTCTCGTCGTCGAGGTCGGCGCCCTCGGTGGCGCGCATCCTGCGCAGGTACGTGGGCACGTCGCCGTCCAGCGCCTCGGTGATCGCCAGTGCGGTGACCTTGCCGATGCCCGGCAGATCGGTCAGGCCGCCGACCCGCGCCAGGCGTACCAGCTCGTCGGGGGGCAGGTCGGTGACGACGGCGGCGGCGTTGCGGAAGGCCCGCACGCGGTAGGTGGGCTCGCCGGCCCGTTCGAGCAGGTAGGCGATCTCGCGCAGCGCCTCGACGGGTGTCATGTGTTGATACGTACCCAAGCCGATGGCAAGCGGCCGGTGGTAGGCATTGAAGCGTTACGACGTGCGGCTATAGGCTGTTCGGCCAACGAAAGCAGGAGCTTGATGGGTTACTCGCCGCCCGCGCCGCCTCCGATGCCGGAGGCCCCCAAGCGGTCGAAGGCGTCGAAGGTGGTCACGCTGTCCGTCCTCGGCATCGTGTCCGTTCTCTTGGTGGGCTACTGCTCGGCCCAGAACGACGACGACGTGACGGCCGACTGCGTCGACATGAACAACCAGCTGAGCGACGGCTCGTACGAGGTCGTCGACGAGTCCCTCTGCGACGATGACGACGACGGCACCTCCCACTTCTACGGCGGCTCACGCGGCGCCTACCACTGGTACTACGGCGGCACCCGGATCGGCACGCGCGTCCGCGCCGGCACCAGCTACCGCCCCTCCGACGTGAACATCTCCAGCCGCAAAGGCCGCGACATCCAGCGCGGCGGCTTCGGCAGCCACTGGAGCGGCGGCGGCTGACGGTGCGGCGCGAACACGGCACTCCCCGGGACGGCTGGGAGAAGACGATCGAGAGCCATGGGCTGGCCTATCACCGGGCCGCCCATCCGGAAGGGCTCACCCGGCCCTACTGGGACGAGTCCATCCACTACGTCTTCTCCATGGAGGAGGTGGAGGGGCTGGAGGAGCAGGTCGAGGAGCTCCACGAGATGTGCCTGCACGCCGTCGAGCACGTGGTCTCGACCGGCCGCTACGCGGACTTCGCCATCCCCGACTGGGCCCACGAGGACGTGGCGCGCTCCTGGGAGCGGCGCGACTCGCACCTGTACGCCCGCTTCGACCTGCGCTACGACGGCACAGGCCCGGCCAAACTGCTGGAGTACAACGCCGACACGCCCACCTCGCTGGTCGAGTCGTCGGTGGCGCAGTGGTTCTGGCTCAAGGACGTCCACCCCGCGGACGACCAGTGGAACTCCATCCACGAGCGGCTCGTGGACCGCTGGCGGGAGCTGACCCTGCCCGCGGGGCCCGTCCACTTCGCCTGGACGAACATGGACGAGACCGGCGAGGAGGCGATGACCCTGGCCTACCTCCAGGAGACCGCCGAGCAGGCCGGGCTGGGCACGGTCGCCGTCGCCATGGAGGACATCGGCTGGGACGCGCTCAACCGCCGCTTCGTCGACGTCGAGGAGCGGATGATCCGCTCGGCGTTCAAGCTCTACCCGTGGGAGTGGATGCTGGCCGACCCGTTCGGGCGGCACGCCGTCCGGCACGCGACCTGGATCGAGCCGCTGTGGAAGACGCTGCTGTCGAACAAGGCGCTGCTGGCCGTCCTCTGGGAGCTCTATCCAGGCCACCCCAACCTGCTGCCCGCCTACCTCGACGGCCCCCGTGACCTGGACTCCTACATCGCCAAGCCGCTCCTGGGCAGGGAGGGCGCGTCGATGCGCATCGTCACGCCGGACGGCACCCAGGAGACGCCCGGCTCCTACGGCCAGGAGGGCTACGTCTACCAGGGGTTCGACGCCCTGCCCGACTTCGAAGGCGAGCGGCCGGTGCTCGGCGCCTGGGTGATCGCCGACGAGGCCGCCGGAATGGGTATCAGGGAGACTACTGGCCTGATCACCGACGACACCTCTTCCTTCGTCCCTCACCGAATCGAGCACCCATGACCCTGCTGGAAACCCTCGCCCGCGGCGCGGGCGCCATCGCCGCCTACGCCGCCGTGGGCGTCGTGCTGCTCATCGTCGGCTTCTACGTGATCGACCTCGCCACGCCGGGCAAGCTGAGCTCGGTCATCCGCACCGAGCGCAACCCCAACGCCACGCTGCTGGCCACTTCGGCGCTGGCCGCGGTGGGCCTGATCGTCGCGGCCTCCATCTGGTCCTCGGGCGGCCGGCTCACCGAGGGCCTGGCGGGCACGGTGGTCTTCGGGCTGGTCGGCATCGTGGTGCAGACCGTCGCCATGCTCGTCTTCGACAAGCTGGTCGGCATCTCGGTACGCGACCTGGTCAAGGAGCCCGAGCTGCAGCCGGGCGCCCGGCTGCTCGCCGTCACCCACGTCGCCATCGGGCTCATCACCGCAGTCGCGGTCATCTGACCCAGACCCCGCTCCCGTCGCGGTCGGCTGCCCCACGCCGTGAGTCAGGTGACCGCGACCAGGCTCGCGTCGCGGCCATCTGACTCCACCTGGCACTCTAGGAGGCGTGACAGATCGGACCCGGGAGGACACCACCCGCAGGCTGGAGCGGGCCATGGGCTCGCTCGGCACCGCGGCCATGGCGCGCATGGACGATCAGCTGCCGTGGTTCCGCGCCCTCAGCGCCGAGGACCGCTCCTGGGTGGGACTCGTGGCGCAGGCCGGCATCGCCGCGTTCGTGGAGTGGTTCCAGCACGCGGGCGAGAACCGGCCCACGCCCAGCATCGAGTTCTTCGGCACCGCGCCACGTGAGCTGAAGCGGTCGATCTCCTTGCAGCAGACCGTCGACATCGTCAGGGTCGTCGTGGAGGTCGTCGAGGCGCAGACCGACGAGCTGGCCGCGCCGGGCGGCGAGGACCAGCTGGAGCAGGCCATGCTCCGCTACACCCGCGACGTGGCCTTCGCCGCCGCCCACGTCTACGCCCGCGAGGCGGAGGCCAGAGGCTCGTGGGACGCCCGGCTGGAGGCGCTGATCGTCGACGCCCTGGTGCGCGGCGAGGTCGACGACGGGCTGCACTCCTGGGCCGCCGCGCTGGGCTGGACCTCCTCCCCCGTCGTCGTGATCGCCGGCCGCGCCCCTGAGGGCGACCCGCGCGCGGTGATCGACGGGCTGCGCGAGAAGGGCCGCCGGATCGGCATGGACCTGCTGGCCGGCGTGCAGGCCGACCGGCTGATCGTGATCGTGGGCGGCGCCGACAGCGTGGACGCCGCCGCCAAGCAGGTCGTGGCCCGCTTCGGGGAGGGGTCGATCGTCATCGGCCCGGAGGTGCCCGACCTGCACGCCGCCGCCAGATCGGCCAAGGCGGCGCTGGCCGGGCTGAAGGCGTCGTCCGGCTGGCCCGACGCGCCCCGCCCGGTGCACGCCGACGACCTGCTCGCCGAGCGGGCGCTCGACGGTGACGACGACGCCAGGGAGCAGCTCATCGAGAGCGTCTATCTCCCGCTGGCCGGCACCCCGCTGCTCGATACGCTGGCCACATACCTGGAGCAGGGCACCTCGCTGGAAGCGACCGCCCGGCTGCTGTTCGTCCACCCCAACACCGTGCGCTACCGGCTCAAGAAGATCACCGAGCTGACCGGCTACCAGCCGACCGAAGGCAGGTCGGCCTTCACCTTGCAGGTGGGGCTGATTCTCGGCAGGCTTTCGGAGAGCGCTGCCACCTGGCGCGCCCTAACGTAATAACCCCGAAACCCCCACTGTAGGGTTCCTACAAAACCCCTGGGACGAAGTTCGTACGGATCCTTATCCGCGTGTCGAACCTCTACAGGGCAGTGTGGATTTCGTGCTTGTACTCGTCGCCCCGGGCCAAGGTGCCCAGACTCCAGGCTTCCTGACACCCTGGCTCGAACTCCCCGGCTTCGCGGATCGGCTGTCCGCGTGGTCCGAGGTCGTGGGCCTCGATCTGATCACCTATGGGACCAAGGCCGACGCCGACGAGATCCGCGACACCGCGGTCGCCCAGCCGCTGCTCGTGGCCGCCGCGATGGCCTCCGCCGAGGTGCTCGGCGTGGCGCCCGACCTGCTGGCCGGCCACAGCGTCGGCGAGTTCGCCACGGCGGCGCTGGCCGGCGTGCTGACCCCCGAGCAGGCGCTGTCGCTGGTGCGTGAGCGCGCCCAGGCCATGGCCAAGGCCGCCGCCGTCACCGAGACCGGCATGACCGCGGTGCTCGGCGGCGTGGAGGAAGAGGTGCTGGCCGCCATCGACAAGCACGGCCTGACCCCCGCCAACGTCAACGGCGCCGGCCAGATCGTCGCGGGCGGCACGCTGGAGCAACTGGCCGCCTTCAAGGAGGACGGGCCGGCCCGCGCCAGGCAGATCGCGCTCTCCGTCGCGGGCGCCTTCCACACCGTGCACATGGCCCCGGCCGTCGACCACCTGCGCGTCGCCGCCGAGGGCATCGCCCCCGCCGACCCGCGGGTCAAACTGCTGTCCAACGCCGACGGCGAGGTCGTCACCGACGGCGCCGTGCTGATGCGGCGCCTGATCGACCAGGTCAGCAGCCCCGTACGCTGGGACCGCTGCATGGCCACGATGGCCGACCTGGGCGTCACCGAGATGATCGAGCTGCTGCCGGGCGGCACGCTGACCGGCCTGGCCAAGCGCGCGCTGCGGGGCGTGCGAACCGTGGCGCTGAAGACCCCCGACGATCTCGACGCGGCCAGGGAGCTGACCAAGTGAGGATTCCCGACATCGCCCCGGGCGCCAAGGTGCTGGCCCTCGGCCACTACCAGCCGTCCAACGTCGTCACCAACGACGACCTGGCCAAGACCATGGACACCAACGACGAGTGGATCCAGTCCCGCGTCGGCATCAAGGAACGCCGGGTGGCCGGCGCCGAGGAGTCCGTCGAGGACATGGCCGTGCAGGCCGGCGGCAAGGCACTGGCCGCCAGCGGCCTGTCGGCCGGTGACATCGACCTGGTCATCGTCGCCACCTGCACGCTGGAGAGCCAGATCCCCAACGCCGCGGCCGTAGTGGCCCACCGCCTGGGCATCAAGTCGCCCGGCGCGTTCGACGTGAACGCCGCCTGCGCCGGCTTCTGCTTCGCGCTCGGCGTGGCCAGCTCCGCGATCCGCGCCGGTTCGGCCAGGCACGTGCTGGTCATCGGCGCCGAGAAGCTGTCCCAGTGGATCGACTGGACCGACAGGTCCACCGCCGTGATCTTCGCCGACGGCGCGGGCGCCGCGGTGGTGGGCCCCTCCGACACGCCCGGCATCGGGCCGGTCGTCTGGGGCAGCTCGGGCGACAAGTCCGACGCGATCATCGTCAACGACCGCAACGACTCCCTCCACCAGGAGGGCCAGACCGTGTTCCGCTGGGCCACCACCGCGCTGCACCCGGTGGCCAAGGAGGCCTGCGAGCGCGCCGGGGTCGACCCCTCGGAGCTGGCGGCCTTCGTACCTCACCAGGCCAACCTGCGCATCATCGAGGCGATCGCCCGTAAGATCGGCGCCGACCAGGCCGTCATCGGGCGCGACATCGTGACCGCCGGCAACACCTCCGCCGCGTCCATCCCGCTCGCGCTCTCGCGCATGCTGGAGCGTGGCGAGGTGCGCTCGGGTCAGCTCGCGCTCATCCTCGGCTTCGGCGCCGGCCTGACCTATGCGGGTCAGGTCATCGAGATTCCGTAGGATCCGGTACGGCTCATGCCGTACCAATCAGTGCTTGTACGGCCTGAGCCGTACAGAACCAAAAAACACCAAAGGAGAAATAGCGACATGGCTGCCACCGAGCAGGAGATCCTCGAGGGCCTCGGCAAGATCATCAACGAGATCACCGGTATTCCGGTGAGCGACGTCACCCCCGAGAAGAACTTCGTGGACGACCTCGACATCGACTCCCTGTCCATGGTCGAGATCGCCGTGGCCGCCCAGGACGAGTTCGGCGTCGAGATTCCCGACGACCAGCTCAAGAACCTGAAGACGGTCAAGGACGTCCTTACCTTCATCCAGAACTGATCTCACACCCAACCTGATCGACAAGGAGCGCGAAACGTGAGTGCAAACCGGGTACGTGTCGTGGTCACCGGGCTCGGCGCGACGACGCCCGTCGGTGGAGACGTCACCTCGACCTGGTCGGCGCTCCTCGCCGGTCAGTCGGGCGTCGAGACCATCAACGCGGACTGGATCGACACCGTCCCCGTGAAGTTCGCGGGGACGGCCGCGGTCGATCCGACCGAGGTGCTGCCCAGGCCCGAGGCCCGTCGCCTCGACCGCAGCGAGCAGCTGGCCATGGTCGCCGCTCGTGAGGCCTGGCAGGACGCGGGCGCGCCCGAGGTGGCGCCCGAGCGGCTCGGCGTCGTGGTGTCCTCCGGCATCGGCGGCATCACCACCACGCTGTCCGCCTACGACACCTACAAGGAGCGGGGCTGGAACCGGCTCTCGCCCTTCACCGTGCCGATGCTGATGCCCAACGGCCCGGCCGCCTGGATCGGTCTCGATCGCGGCGCCCAGGCGGGCGTGCACGCGACCGTGTCGGCGTGCGCGTCCGGCGCGGAGGCCATCGGCTACGCGATGGACATGATCAGGTCCGGCCGCGCCGACGTGGTGATCGCGGGCGGCACCGAGGCGGCGATCCACGGCCTCAACGTGGCCGCCTTCGCCGCCGCACGCGCCATGTCCACCCGCAACGACGACCCCGCGGGCGCCTCGCGGCCGTGGGACCGCGACCGTGACGGGTTCGTGCTCGGCGAGGGCGCGGGCATCATCGTGCTCGAGTCCGAGGAGTACGCCCGTGCGCGCGGCGCGCGGATCTACGCCTACGCCTCGGGCGTCGGCTACTCCGCCGACTCCCACCACATCACCCAGCCCGAGCCGGAGGGCCGGGGCATCAGCATGGCGATGACCCAGGCGCTCACCGACGCGGGCATCACCGGCCAGGACGTCAAGCACGTCAACGCGCACGCCACCTCCACTCCGGCGGGCGACGTCATCGAGGTGCAGGCGGTGGCCAAGGCCATCGGCACGCACCCGCTGGTCACCTCGACCAAGTCCATGACCGGCCATCTGCTGGGCGGCGCGGGCGGCATCGAGTCGGTCTTCACGATCAAGGCGCTCCAGGAGCGCATCGTGCCGGCCACCATCAACCTGGACAACCTCGACGACGGCATCGAGGTGGACCTCGTCTACGGCGAGAACCGCCCGTTGCCGCAGGGCGACATCGCCGCGGTCAACAACTCGTTCGGCTTCGGTGGTCACAACGTGGCAGTCGTGTTCAAGGGGGCTTAGATGACTGTGCTCGACAATCGAGTGGCGTCGCAGGAGTCCGATCAGGAGCCCGCCGATCCCCGCGATCCGGTCGTCAGGCTGACCGCGCTGCTCGACGAGGGCACGCTGCGGTTAATCACTCCTGAAGACAAGAGCGGCGTACTCGCCGCCATGGGCCGCGTCGAAGGTGTGCCCGTCGTCGCTTTCTGCAGTGACGCCCGCTTCCAGGGCGGCGCGATGGGCGGCGAGGGCTGCGAGCACATCGTGCACGCCTACGACGTGGCCGTCCGCGAACGGGTGCCGGTCATCGGGATCTGGCACTCCGGCGGTGCGCGACTCGCCGAAGGCGTCGAGTCGCTGCACGCCGTCGGCCGGGTCTTCGCCGCGATGACCAAGGCCTCGGGCGTGGTGCCGCAGATCTCCGTGGTCGTCGGGCCCGCCGCCGGTGGCGCCGCCTACGGCCCGGCGCTGACCGACCTGGTGATCCTGGCCGACTCCGGCCGCATCTTCGTCACCGGCCCCGACGTGGTCCGCAGCGTCACCGGTGAGGACGTCACCAGCGCCGCGCTGGGCGGCCCCGAGCCGCACAGCAAGCGCAGCGGCGTCGTGCACGTCGTCACCAAGTCCGAGACCGACGCGCTGCTACGCGCCCGTCAGCTGGCCGTGCTCCTCGGCCACCAGGGACGGGTGCGCACGACGGGCATCGACGAGGTCGACTTCTCCACGCTGCTGCCGGAGTCGGCGCGGCGGGCATACGACGTCAAGCCGCTGGTCAACGGCCTGCTCGACGAGCCGGGCATCGAGCTGCACCCCAAGTGGGCACCGAACATCGTCACGTCGCTGGGCCGCCTCGGTGGCCGGACGGTCGGCGTGATCGCCAACAACCCGATGCGGCTGGGCGGCTGCCTCGACGCCACGTCCGCCGAGAAAGCTGCCCGCTTCGTTCGTATGTGTGACGCTTTCGGCGTCCCATTGGTTGTCCTGGTCGACGTGCCCGGTTATCTCCCGGGTGTCGGACAGGAGCACGACGGCGTGGTCCGCCGTGGCGCCAAGCTGCTGCACGCCTTCGCCGAGGCGTCGGTGCCGCGCGTCACGCTGGTCACACGCAAGGCGTACGGCGGCGCGTACATCGCCATGAACTCCCGCGCACTGGGCGCCACCAAGGTGTTCGCCTGGCCGACGACCGAGGTCGCGGTCATGGGCGCGATCGCGGCGGTGCGCATCCTGAAGCGGCGCGAGCTGGCCGCGGCTCCCGAAGAGGAGCGGGCCGAGCTGGAGCAGCGGCTGGCCGAGGAGCACGAGAAGCTGGCCGGTGGGCTCGAGCGGGCGCGACAGCTGGGCGTGATCGACGAGGTCATCAAGCCGGAGGAGACCCGGGGAGCGATCGCCAAGGTCCTCGCCCAGGCCACCCCGGCCAGAGGCGCCCACGGGAACATCCCGCTGTAGCCGCCCCCCGCAGTCACATGAGAAGGGCCCCGCACCTCCTCTCGGGTTCATGTGGTCGTCGCAACACCTCGATCTGAGGAGTTGCGACGACCATGTCGTTGTCGGAGGGGTCATCGCGTGAGTGCGATGAGTGGGTGCGGGGCCCCTTTCATGTTCAGGCGGGTGCCCCTCGGACGTTCTGGCGAGTGTCCCTCAGACGGGCGCCGGAGTGTGTGTGCCTCAGGCGTTGTGGCGTGCGTGTGCTTCAGGCGGCCTCGTGCGGGTCTCAGACGGCGGCGTGCAGCCAGCGGACGGGCGCGCCGTCGCCGGCGTACCTGAACGGCTCCAGCTCCTCGTCCCACGGCCGGCCGAGCAGCTTGTCCAGCTCGTCCTCCAGCACCGCGCGCCCCTGGGCGGCCATCATCATCGCGGTGCGGAGCCGGTCCTCCGGGATCATGATGTCGCCCGCGGCCCCCACGACCGCGCTGAAGGCGCCGAGCGTCGGCGTATAGGCATGCCGGGACCCGTCGACCCCCGGTGAGGCGTCCTCGGTGATCTCGAAGCGGATCCGCTGCCAGCCCATGAGGGAGGAGGTGATGGCCGCCGCGATGCCCGGACGACCCTCCCACTCCGCCTGCGCCCGCACGACATTGGGCGCGGCGGGTTGCGGCGTCCACGTCAGGTCCACGGGTACGCCAAGAACACCCGCGACCGCCCATTCGATATGAGGGCACAGCGCGGGCTGAGCTGAGTGGACGTAGAGCACGCCACAAGCAGACACCGGACCTCCCGATTCGGTACGAGGTGCGCCTTCCCCAACGGCCTCGCCCCGGGATGATCACAAGTGACTAGGGAGAGACTACCGTCGGTCGCTACCGGGCACCAGAGGGGGGCCATACCAACTTGGTGCCGCAGTGGCGTGTGACACGCGGGTGAGCGCGGAAAGATACCCGCTCATGGACATCCAATCTGTCGGCGAGTCGCTCATCCGGCCAGGTCAGATACTGACCGACCGGGGCGCGCTGTCCGCCGCGGCTCGCTGGACTCAGGCCGTCGCCGACGCCGACGGCGTCTGCGTGATCCACTTGTCACCTGGCGTCGACCCCATCGAGATCACCATGGATCTGCGGGAGCGCGGCTTCAGAGCCTCCCCCAACCATCTGCTCACGGGGCAGCCGCTGTTCTGGGGCGGGCCGGCGTCCCGGCCGTTCCCCACCTCGGCCGTGCCGTACAAACCGGGCAGAGCGCGCTCGGACGTCGTCGTGGGCCTGCTCGACACCGGGATCGCCCCGCACCCGTGGTGGGCCGACAGCGATTGGTACAAGGAGCACCCCGGGGACGACGCCGAGATGCTCGAAGGCCCCCAGGCGGGACACGGGACCTTCCTCGCCGGGCTGCTGCTGCGGCAGGCGCCGGGCGTGTCGCTGCGGGCGTGGCGGGTGCTCGACGGGCAGGGCGTCGGCGACGAGGCGGGCGTGGTCCGCGCCCTCAACCGGCTGCGCGAGCGCCCGCCACAGGTCCTGAACCT
Source organism: Nonomuraea sp. NPDC049750 (assembly GCF_040659625.1). NCBI lineage: Bacteria > Bacillati > Actinomycetota > Actinomycetes > Streptosporangiales > Streptosporangiaceae > Nonomuraea > Nonomuraea sp. NPDC049750. Next base: position 146,984 of record NZ_JBFANB010000012.1, on the reverse strand, counting down.
GTCCTTCGGCTGCCACACCTTCGACGACCGGCCGCCGCCCCTCCTGGCCGACGCGCTGCGGAGCCTGACCGACACCGTCGCGGTGGCCTGCGCGGGCAACACCGCCGGCGACCGGCCGTTCTGGCCGGCCGCGCTGTCGGAGGTCGTGGGCGTGGGCGCGGTCGACGCGACGCAGGAGCACCGGGCGCCGTTCTCCGCCTACGGCTCCTGGGTCGACGCGTGCGCCCGTGGCGAGTGGCTGGCCAGCAGTTTCCTGGAGCGCGACGACTTCTCCGGCTACGCCGTCTGGAGCGGCACCTCCTTCGCCACGGCCCTGGTCGCGGGCGCCATCGCGAGCGCCGCCAAGGACCTGCCCGTCAAGGAGGCGGCCGGGCGAGTCCTTGACTCTGAGACGACCCGGCAAATTCCCGATCTGGGAGTTCTCATCAGGTCGAGTCTGTAGAGTTTACGCTCAGTCCTCGGCCAATCACGAGGAGGCAGGGTGGCCTCCTCGTCCGTCACGGCGAAGGAGGCCGCATGCACGAGCCACGCGATCCCGCGGAGCTGCTCAAGGCCGCGGCCGAAGACGACCACACGGCCTGGGACCAGCTTGAGTCCAGGTTCGGCTCGCGCATGTGGGCTGTCGCCCGCGCGTGCGGGCTGAACGAAGCCGACGCGGCGGACGCGGTCCAGGGTGCCTGGCTGCGGCTGCTCGAAAACCTCCACACCATCAGGGAACCATCAGGCGTCGGCGCGTGGCTGGCGACGACCACGCGTCGCGAGGCGCTTCTGATCATCAGGAAGGAACCACCCGGATTTCCCTCCTTCGACGTCGTACACGACCCTGATCCGGCGTCTGCCGTCCTGGAGGCCGACGGCAGGCACCTGCTTTGGAAGTCGGTCTCCGCCATGCACGAGCCTTGCCGCACCCTCCTCCAGCTGGTGGCGACGGATATGGGGAGCCAGCAGGTGGCGATGCGGCTCGGCATGCCCGTGGGCACCGTGGGTCCAACCAGGATCCGGTGCCTGGAAAAACTGCGCACCCTGCTCTCACTACAGGAGACGGTGCAATGATCAACGATGAGTATTTCCTGGCGGCTCTCCGGCTCGCCGCCGGGAGCGATCCGATCCCTGGGCATGTTTCCGCCGCCGCACGCGATGCCTTCGGACTCCGGGTCTCTCAAGCCGTGACCGCCCCGCCCGCCGACTGCGCCGCACCCCGTGGCGTACGAGGGGGCGACGGTCCCGGCATGATCCGCTTCGTCGCGGCCGGCCTCACCTTCGATCTGGAGGTGACGGTGGGCGACGGACTCATCGACGTCGCGGGACAAGTGTTCCCGCATCCCGGCGAGGGCAGCCACGTCGATGTGAGGACCCCGCATCTGACGCTCACCAGGCGTCTTGCGCGTTCGGGCCAGTTCGCGGTCACCGGCCTGCCTCCGGGCTGGCTCAGCGTGGTCTGCCACCGGCCCGGCTTCGCACCCGTCCAAACCAGGTGGGTGCGGATCCGCCCATGACCAGCCGGGAGCCAGGCACCGCGTCCCACCCCCTGGCTCCCAACCCCTCCCCTACGAAGCCCAAGGCGCCATGATCGCAACGTCGGACGACCGGTCCGCCCCCGACACCATCGGGCCGCTGGTGATGGCGGCCGAGACGGCGGTGCTGCGTTCGGTGGTCGATCCCCAGCAGGCGCTGCACGCCGGGCGCACCGTCCTGGCCGCCGCCCGGGCGGCGGACTGCGCCGAAGCCGCGGTGGTCGCCCACAGAGCGATGGCCCTGGCCGCCCGCGAGCTAGGCGATCTCGAAGCCGCGGAAGACCACCTCCGGCTGGCCATCGGCACTCCCGGCGCCACGCGACAGCGTCTGGCCCAGGCACGGCTGTCCTTGGTGACGGTACGCACCGAACGCGGCCATCCCTTGCAGGCGCTCCGGGTCGCCGCCCTGGCCTGGGCCTACCTCTCCCCGCTCGACCGGGCCAAGCTCGACACCCAGCGCGCCGTCGCGCTCGCCCACCTGGGCCGCTACCAGGAGGCCATCGCCTCGTGCGACCGCGCGCTCCAGGCGCTCGTGGCCGCGCCGGGCACCATCGACGACCGCCGCTTCCTGGCCGGCGGCCTGCTCAACCGCGGCCTCGTCCACGCCTACCGCAGCGACTGGGACGCCGCGACCCGCGACATCACCGCCTGCCTGGAGATCTCCCGGCACGCCAGGCTCGATCACCTGGCCCGCCTGGCCGCCGCCAACCTGCCCTTCCTCGCAGTTCGCCAGGGCGACATCACCGGAGCCTTCGCCCACTACCGGGCGGCCGAGAACACGCTGTTCGGCTTCCCCGAGCGGCTGGCCACGATGCGGGCCGACTTCGCCGGGGCCTTGCTCGCCGCGCACCTGCCCGGCGAGGCCAGGGCGCTGCTCAGCCTGGCCGTACCCGATCTGGAATCGTCGGCCGCGCTGGTGGCGCTGGCCGAGGCGCGGCTGAAGCTGGCCCAGGTGGAACTGCTCACCGGCGACGCGCGCCGCGCGCTGGCCGTGGCCGAGCAGGCGGCGGTCGAGCTGGCCGAGCAGGACCGCCTCTCATGGCTGCCGCTGGCCACGGAGGTGGTGCTGCGGGCCCGCCTCACGCTGGAGGGCTCCTCCCCGGACCTGCTCGACCAGCTGATCGCGTGCGCCGACGACCTCGAGAACGGTCCCGCCTTCCTGGCGGGCGCCGCCGCGCTACGCCTGGTGGCGGCGGAGGCCGCGCTGGCGCTCGACGACCACCCGACGGCGTCGGCGCAGCTGGCCCGCCTCACCGTGCACGCCCAGCGCGTCGAGCGCTGGGTTCCCGCCGGGACCCGTCTCACGTCACTTGCCTCGGAGTTGCAGGCCAAGCATCTCGAGCAGGTGTCACAGATCCCGGTGCTGGTGCGTCAGCACGCCCTCGCGCTGGAGGCGGCGCTGCGGGAGGACGTCACTCAGGCGTTCCTCGCGGTCCACGACGGGCTGGCCGACATGGGCGGCAGCATGGACTCCTTCGAGGATCCTTCGCTGCGGGCCCACGCGGCGCGGGCGGGTGAGCGGCTGGCGGCGTTCGGGCTGACGATGGCGGTGCGTGACGGGTGCGCCCGGGAGGTGTTCGACTGGGCCGAACGCTGGCGGGCGGTGGCCGCTCCCGCGCACGCCTGCGGGCTGGCCGATCCCGACGCCGTGCGGGCCGGGCTGGGCGGCGCGGCGCTGGTCGAGTTCGTCGTCGAAGGCTCCTCGCTGCTGGCCGTGCTGATCACCGGCGAACGGCTCACGCTGCGGCGGCTGGGCGATGTGCGGCCGATCCGCGAGGCGCTCGTCCGCCTGCGCTACGCACTGCGCCGGGCCGCGCTCGGCGACGGCGGCGCCGCCGCCGCCCGGGTCGAGCCGGCCGCGGCGGAGCTCGAACGCCTGCTGCTCCGGCCGCTGCACCCCGAGCTCGCCGACCGGCCGCTGGTCCTGGTGCCCGCCGGCCCGCTGCACACGGTGCCGTGGGGGGCGCTGCCGAGCCTGCGTGATCGTCCGGTGTCCGTGGCCGCGAGCGCGGCCGCCTGGCTGGCGGCCGGGCGGCGCGCCACCGTACCCGCCGAACGGCCCGTGATGATCGCCGCGGCCGGGCCGGGGCTGGCGCACGCGCGCGCGGAGGTCGCGCAAGTGCTCGCCTGCCATCCCGGGGGACGCGAGGTGCCCGCCCGCTCCGGGGCCGTGCTGGCGGCGCTGACCAGCGCCGACGTGCTGCACCTGGCGGCGCACGGGGTGTTCCACGCGCGTAGCCCGCTGCTGTCGGGCATCACGCTCTCCGACGGGCAGCTCATGGCGTACGACCTGCTCGGGCTGTCCCGGACGGCCGGCCTCGTGGTGCTGTCGGCGTGCGACTCGGGGATGGCGCACACGCCGACGGACGGCGCACCGCTCGGGCTGGCCGGAACGTTCCTGGCCAGGGGTACGTCCTGCGTCATCGCGGGGATGGTGCCGGTGCGCGATGAGGAGGCGTTGGCGGTGATGTCCGCCTTCCATGAACTCCTCGCCGACGGCCGGGCTCCCGCCTCGGCCCTGGCATCGGCCTCGGCCAAGACGGGAGTGCTCGGCTTCGTGTGCTTCGGCGCGGGAAACCGGCGGTTCACCAGAGGCCGGGCAGGGGCTCAGCGCACCGGGGACCGGGCGGGAGCTCAGCCGGTGACGACCGACGCCGACGCTCAGCCGATGACGATCGTCGCTCAGTCGATGGCGGCGGAGGCTCAGCCGGTGGCGATCGGCCGGGTGGGGTCGGCGACCCACTCCGACCACGAGCCCACGTAGAGCGCCGCGGGCAGGCCCGCCACCTCCATGGCCAGCAGCTCGTGCGCGGCCGTGACGCCGGAGCCGCAGTAGGCTCCGGCCGGCACCCCCTCACCCACCCCGAGGGCGGCGAACCGCTCGCGCAGGTCGGCCGCGGGACGGAACCGGCCGTCGGGGCCGATGTTCTCCGTGGTCGGCGCGCTGACGGCGCCGGGCACGTGCCCGGCGACGGGGTCGATGGGCTCTACCTCGCCCCGATAGCGCTCACCCGCCCGCGCGTCCAGCAGCACTCCCGACGTCGCGAGCGCCCCGGCCTCGGCGGCGCTCAGCAGTGGCATCCCGCCCGGCCTGGCGACGAAGTCACCGGGTGCCACCTCGGGCGTCTCCTTGACGACCGGCAAACCCGCGTCGGCCCAGGCGGACAGGCCGCCGTCCAGCACCCGGACGTCCGGGTGACCGAAGTAACGCAGCGTCCACCAGGCCCGCGCGGCGGCCATCGAGCCCGTGTCGTCGTAGACGACCACCGGCCGTTCGCCGGACACCCCCAGCCGCCGCATCGCGCTCTCGAAGTCGTCCGGCTCCGGCAGCGGATGCCGCCCGGCCGCTCCGGCCGGCGCGGCGAGGTCGGCGTCGAGAGCGCAGAAGACGGCGCCCGGCAGGTGCCCCTCGGCATACATCTCGATCCCCGGCGGGCCGCCGAGCCGCCACCGCACGTCGAGCAGGGTCACGCCGTCCAGCGCGGCGAGCTCCTCGGGCGTGATCAACGGGCTCATCGAGTGCTCACCCCAGATGCCATGAATGACGTCATCGGCTGCTTACCTCCAAGAGTGGTACGTGCTGTTCGGCCGTCGTCATCGAACCGTGGTAGCCGGTGAACAGCGCCTCGATCGGATGCGCGCTCGGCGCGGTGAGCGCCAGGTCAGCGTACGGGACGGCCACGACGTCGCCGATGCGCTCCAGCCATTCGGACCGCACGCGCGGCCCGAACCAGCCGGACTCGACCGCCTCCTGCCTCGACACCACCCATGCCCTGCCCGCCAGGGTCTCACGCCACGCGTCGAGCACCTCGGAGGCGGCGCCCGGCTCGGCGTACACATGCCTGGCCCGCGCCTCCCCGCCGAGCATCGCCACGCCCCGGCTCAGCGCCGGGTCGGTCTCGGCGTCGACCTTGTCGGTCACGTTGACCATGCCGTGGTCGGCGGTGATGTAGAGGGCGGAGCCGGCAGGCAGGTCCGCGGCCATGCGCTCGGCCATCCGGTCGACGATTTCCAGCTGGTCGAGCCACTCCTCGCTGCCCCAGCCGGTCATGTGGCCCATCGCGTCGAGGTCGCCGTAGTAGACGGTGACGTGGGCCCTCGGCTCGGCCATCGCCGCGCGTACCCTAGCCACGCGCTCGTCGACGCTGTCGGCGGCCAGATAGCGCACGCCGCGGTAGACGGCCTCGGTCAGGCCGCTCCCCTCGAACTGGGCCGGAGCCACATAACTCGGCACGATCCCCGCGGCGGCGGCGCGCTGGAAGACGGTCTCGGCGGGCTGCCATCGGCTCGGCTCCATGAAGGCGCCGCCGGGCAGCGTCCAGCGCAGGCAGTTGAACAGGTGCCCGGCGCCCGGCACGGCCAGCATCAGACCCAGCATGCCGTGCTCACCCGGCGCCACACCGGTGCCCAGCGAGCACAGGCTGGTGACGGTGGTGGCGGGGAACCCGGCGGTGAGCGTGGTCCGGGTGGCGGCGGCGAGGAAGGGCGCCCGGTCGGCGTGCGCTTGGAGCAGCTCATCGCCGAGCCCGTCCACGAGGAACAGGCAGACGCGGTCGGCGGGGGCGAGCTGGAGGTGGTTCGGCTCGGCCATGCCCAGTGCCGCGAGCAGCGCCCCGGGCAGCTCGGCCAGCGACGCGGTGCCGTAGCTGGGAATCAGTGGCGCGTATCCGCCCATGACGCTCCATTCCGTTCGTCCGAAAACCCGATCATGCAATCCCCCCGAGCCCGAGCTTGTTGTACGGCACCGCCAAGCGGACGCCACCCGTCATACGTGGCTGAGGGCCTCCAGGAAAACGCCCGCAGAGCCCGGCGGGTGGTCTCTTCGACAAACCCCGTCCATCCGTTACGGCAAGCCGCACCCACCGCCACCCGCCACACGTGGCTGAGGGCCTCCAGGAAAACGCCCGCAGAGCCCGGCGGGCGGTCTCTCCGACAAACCCCGTCCATCCGTTACGGCAAGCCGCACCCACCGCCACCCGCCACACGTGGCTGAGGGCCTCCAGGAAAACGCCCGCTGAACCCGCACATGGCTGGGCGCCGATACGTGCGTATTCTTGGCCGTCTTCTTCGCTTGATCGGCTGGGCACCGTACATATGGTGCGGGGCCGTTCGTGGGGAATGTCCGGCTGGAGCGGCGCGCCCAAGCGCGGCCGCGTGGGCACCGTGGATGCCGTGGACGCCGTAGATGTCGTGGAGCAACTGGGGCAGCCGACATCGCAGGCGCACGGCCGCCGCCGTGGACCGGATGGCGCCGCCGGGGCGCTGGCGTCTGGGCGTGGCTCATCGGCCCCGCCCGAGAGCGCCGTGCGCTGTCGTCGAGGTTCCCTCCTGGGCGCGGTCCCATGGACCGGAGTGCGCGTTGTCTGCATGCCTCTTGCCCTGGTGGCGCCGAGAGGGTGGGCGCCTGGGAGTGGTCTTGTCAGGTCGTGGCGCGGGCGGTGGCTTCCGAGAGGGACTTGGAGAAGGCGAGGACGTGGTTGACCGCGTCGGGACCGTCGGCCGCCTCGCTCACCCGGAGCGAGAGGTCGTCCGCGGTGATGGCGCCCGTGTAGCCGTGGTCGGCCTCGCAGTTCTCGTCGCCGCAGGTGGCCGGCTCAAGATCGACGTGGGAGATGGCGCCCCAGCCGATCGTGAGCGTGACCTCCGTGGGAGGGACGCCGGGCACGTAGGAGGCGGGGTCGGGGACGACACGGGTGACCGCGACCGACTGGACGCGGCTCAGGCGCACCGCCTCCGTGGTCGTGGAGGCGTGTGAGGTCGAGACGCCTTCCACCGCCGGGTGTTCGTCGGTGTGGCAGACCAGCAGCCTCGTCGTCGACAGCACCAGGACGGTGACGTGTCTGCGCACTTCCATCGCGGGATCGAAGGTGGCCTCATGATGGACCACGAATGCGGTCACAGCCTCCTTGCCCAGCGCGGATTCGACCGCATCGGTGACGAGGTCGGGGTAGTAGCCGCTGCGCTCGATCGCTTCACGCAGGCCCGCGGCTGAGACTCGGGTTTCCCTCATGGGTCCATCCTGCCAGGACCGCGCAGTGCACTCACCCACCAGACATAACGCTCTATAACGTCTTTTATCCGTTATCTACGTGTACGGCCATGTGCAATTACCGGACGTGCCATTGCGCCTCATCACTGCCACCGCGCCGACCACTCGAGTGACAAATGGTGAAATTTCATAGAAATGAGGTTTGGCGAGCCTCCGAGAACCACCGTCCAGGCGGACGCCTGGGAACCCCAAGTTCGCGAACAGTGAAACGATCACAAGCTCTCAGAAGGACCTAGTTACGGTCAAGACCCAAATTTTCCAGCGACGAGACGTCTCCGCCGCGGATCACGCTGCGCCCTATTGACGAGGCGTGCGCCAAAAGTTACGGTCAGGGCCGAAACTAAGCAGAATCGAACAGCTCGCTGGAGGTACGGACATGCCGCGATCCCCTCTGGTAACCCTGGCCGGGTTCATCCCACGCTTGTCGTCACCGCCACCACCTGAGGCCGGCGACCGAAACCCGGCCGGGCTCAGGCCCGATGAGCGCCGTCTCGCCGTGAAGGGGACATTATGAGGCGCCTGCTGGCAGGGGCGCTGTCGACGGCTCTGCTGACGGCGCTGCTCACCGTCCCGCTCGCGCCGGCGCAGGCCGCCGACCTGCGGATCGTCAACGGCGGTTTCGACGACGGACTGACCGGGTGGAGCGGATCGCACAGCCCGGGCGGTGTCACGGCCGTGACCTGGGACGGCCGCAGCACGGCGCGCGTCGCCGACACCGAGCCGGGCAACGCGTACGGCAGGGAGAGCCAGCCCGGCCTGCCCGCCACCGCGGGTACGCGCTACACCGCCTATGCCCAGGTCTGGGCCGACAGCGGTAGCGCCGAGCTGTACCTGCGCTTCAGGGGAACCTCGGGCCAGCTCCTCGGCAGCGCGAACGCCTCGGTCACGGGCAAGCGGTGGAACGGCGTCACGGCCTCCGGCGTCGCGCCCGCCGGCACGGCCACGGTCTCGGCGCTCATCTACTCGGGCGTCGCCAATGTGGGCACCGCCTACTGGGACGAGGTGCTGATCACCAAGGACACGACCGATCTCGGCGTGCAACTCGAGAGCAGCGTGCCCAACGCCACCACGTTCGCGGGCGGCGACGCGTACGCGATCTACACCGGCACCGCGGACGCCAACCCGCAGCTCGCGGAGATCGACCTGGCCACCGAGAAGGTGACCAAGAAGATCACGATCCCGGACAGCGCCGCCACGCCCACGGTCGGCGGCTGGGCGGCGACCACGGCCACCGACGGCAGCGTCTACCTCGGCACCTACCCCAACTCCAAGCTCTACCGGCACGTCCCCGGCCAGGCGATGGTGACCGACCTCGGCAGGGCGGAGGGCGGCTACTCCTTCATCTGGGACCTGGAGGCGGGAGCGGGCGGGAAGGTGTATGGGGGCACGTACAACGACGGCCGCTACTTCAAGTACGACAACGGCGCCTTCACCACGATCGGCAGCGTGCCCATCGTGGCCGGTGCGCAGTACGTGCGCAGCCTCGCCCACGACCCGGTCGCCAACGCCACCTACCTGGGCACGGGGACGAACGCCGCGCTGGTCAGGTTCGACAACGTCACCGGGCGGACCGACAGCCTCCTGCCCGCCGCCTACGCGCACAACTCCATGGTGGGCGGCCTCACCTGGACCGGAGGCAGGCTGTTCGCCTGGATCGACCGTACGCTGCTCGTCCTGCAGATCATCAAGAACGCCGACGGCTCCTACCGGGCCGTCACCGACGCCACGATCACCGATGTGGACCTGCACCACTCACCGGCCGCCGACGGCAAGGTCTGGCTGGTCAAGGACGGCCTGCTGCAGTCCTATGACTTGGCCGCCAAGGCCGTGCGGGCGACGACCGTACAGCCCGGCTTGGACGTCACCGGCTACACCTGGGTGGACGGCACGCTCATCGGTCTCGGCGCGGCCGGCGACGGCACCAGGATCTTCAAGTACGCGCCCGCGACCGGTCAGTGGAGCAGCCGGGTCGTCGGCGGCACCCCGGTCCTGCCCGCCGCGATCAACGCGCTCGGCGCCGGTCCCGACGGGCAGATCTACACCGGCGGCTACCTGACGGGTGGCACCGGCGTCTACGACCCGCTGCGCGGCGACGCCGACGACGGCAGCCCGGACACGCCCACCCGTACCGGACTCAGCCAGACCGACAGCCTGCTGGCCCACGACGGGCGGCTCTACATCGGCGCCTACCCCTCGGCCAAGCTCTACAGCTATGACCCGGCGGGGCCGTGGCCGCCCACTCTCAAGTACACCGGCGGCGCGGTGGGCGACAAGGCCGACGACTGCGAGCCGGGTAACGGGCCGCCGCCGCAGGACCGCCCGTACGCGCTGGCCGGCGGCCCCGACGGCACGGTGTACATGGGCACGGTGCCCAAGTACGGCAAACGCAGCGGCGCGCTCACCATCTGGAAGGAAGGCACGGCGGGCCGGACCGTGTGCGTGGTGCGGGACCAGGCCGTCGTCTCGCTGGCCTACGCGGGCGGCAAGGTGTTCGGCGGCACCTCCACGCGCGGGGCGCTGGGCGTCGACCCCGTCTACGCCCCGGGAGCCTCGGCCACCCTGTTCTCCTACGATCCCGCGACCGGCGCCGTACGCACCCACCCGCTGCCGTTGACCGCGCCCAAGGCCGTCACGGCCCTCACCGAGGTGGACGGCGGGCTCTGGGGCCTGGCCGGTGGGTCGCTGTTCACACTCGACCCGGCCAGCCCCGACGCGATCACCGTGAAAAGGCTGTTCGCCGACCCCGACTACACCGCCAAACCCAGCCTGGCCTGGCGCGACGGGGTCCTGCTGACCGTGGACAAGGATCCGGGCGGTGTGTACGGCACCTCAGGCGACCAGCTCTTCCGGATCGACAGGTCGACCAAGGCCATGACCGTGCTGCTGACCGACCCGGGGATGGAAGGGCTGACGGCCGACCGGTTCGGCAACCTCTATTACAAGATCAACGAGCGGCTGCACAGGCTCACGGTGACGGCGCCGTAACCGATCTCCCCCTGCACCACGTCCCAGAGAAGGACTTGAGTCCGTGAAAAGACTGCTTTCGGCGCTACTCTCGCTGCTGGCAGGCGTGGCACTCGCGGTGGTCGCCGTGCCCGCCCTCCCAGCCCAGGCCGGAATCTGGCACGAGTATCCGTCCGCGGCCAACAGAACCTGCAATGACACCGAGTCGTACAACGGCACCGCCTACCAGGTGTGCCTGGAGTTCAACGACCCTCGTACGCAGGTACGCGCGGTGGCCTTCATCAACCCGGGCGCGTACACCAACTTCCAGGTCAACCTGACGCTGAAGTTCGGCGGTGGCGGCCCGACCATCTCCGATTCGTGCCCGACGATGACCACGAACGCCAGCCGGGCCTGCTACACCGCGTTCACTGATCTCAGACGTCCCTATGTCGTCGCCGACGCCACCTTCGGTATCGCCGGATCCTGGCGGCCGACCGTCCGGGCCCTGGACATGAGACTCTCGCTCAAGCAGCAGGAGAAGGCGAACTGGTGCGGGCCCGCCGCCGTGCAGATGACGCTCGCCACGATGGGCTACTCGGCTCCGCCGCAGGCCGAACTGGCTGACAAGCTGGGCACCGACGAGGCGATCTACGGCATCACCTGGCCGGGACGGATCCCCGGCGTCATCAACCAATACCTGTCGGCCGCCGACTGGCAGTACTCGTTCGAAGGGCTGGACGTCAGCATCGACCAGACCCGCAAGATCGTCTTCAACCGGATCATCACCTCCCTGTCCCGCGGCAATCCAGTGATGATCATCGTGAAACCCGGCGCGTTGCCGTGGAACAACCAGGCCTCTCTCTTGCGGCACTACCTCGTCATTCACGGGTACGGCGGCTTTTACGCCGACGGGTCCTTCTATCCCACGACGTTCAAGGTCGCCGACCCGGCGGACGCGAGCGAACACTCCATCGACGCGTTGAACCTCGTCCTGGACAACGCGGGCACGGCGTGGAACTGGATCGACAACGTCGCGATCGTGCACGGCTGACCAAGCGCTTGTCCGCCCTCGGCTCGCCGAGGGCGGCGGACGGTTTCGGGGAGGTCGACGGCCCGTCCGCCTCCCCGAAGGCCGAGCAGGGACGATCAGGCCAGCCTGCGGGGACCGCCGTCCGGGCGGGGGCCCGGTGGGGTGCGGATCGTGGCGCGGGCGCCCAGGATGATGACGCCCTCCCGGCCCACCAGCACCTGGTCGAGCTCGAGGCGGGCCACCTCCGGCAGGTCGTTGGCCAGGCGGCCCACCCTGACCAGGAGGTCCTCCAGGGCGTCGACCGCCACGGGCGGGTAGCCGTACTCGCCGAACAGCAGCGGGGCCCCGCGGACCGAACGCACCAACCCGGCGGCGTCCTCCCCCGCGAGTGGTGCGAGCCGGAAGCCCTGGTCGAGGAGGAGTCGCGCCGTCACCTCGCCCAGCCCGAACGACACGACGGGGCCGAACGCCGGGTTCTCGGTGACACTCACCACGGTCGGTACGGCAGGCTGCGGCGCCATCCGCTGGACCGCCAGCTCCACGTCCTCGCCGAACTGGGCGACGAACTCGGCGTGGGCATGCCGCACGCTGTCCGGCCCCGCGAGCCCGAGGCGTACGGTCCCGGCCCGGCGGGCGGCCTCGGCGCCGGCCACCTTGAGCACCACCGGCCAGCCCAGCCGTTCGGCGGCCACCACCGCCTCGTCCGGGGATCGCACCACCTCGGCCGGCCAGACGCTCAGCCCGTAGCAGGCGAGCAACTCGGCGACATCGGCCGCGTCGGCCTCGACCGGCGGCCCGGGCTCGGCGAAGAAGCTCCGCGCGGACGCGGAAGACGCGGAAGACTCGGAAGACGCGGAAGACGCGGAAGACTCGGAAGACGCGGAAGCAGAAGCAGCGGCGTCGGAGGCGGAAGACGCTGAAGCGGACGCCGCAGAAGCGGGGGCCGTGGATACGGAAGCCGCGTCATCGGTGGGGGCAGTAGCGGTGGTGGCCTGGTGGAGGGCGTGGTGGATCAGTGTGCGGGCGCGGTGGGGGTCGATGTCCGGGAGTTCGGGGGGCGGTAGAGACGGCCGGGCGCGCCATCTCGCGTAGCGGACCACGTACTCCAGTGCCCTGACCGCCTCCTCCGGCGCCGCGTACGAGGGAATGGACCCCCGCGAGGGCACCGAGCCCACCAGCAGGTCGGGGTGCATGCCGAGATGCCCCTGGAAGGTGGCGAGCACCGGCTTGGCCGAGCCTTGAGACACCCGCAGGAGTTCGGCCGCGACCGCTGAGTCCTCGCCGGGGATCGGCGGCATGTAGATCACCACCACCGCGTCCACCGACGGCGAGTCGAGCCGGTCCGCGAGGGCCGTACCGAAGGCGGCGGCCCCGGCGCTCGCCCCCAGGTTGACCGGTGGCAGGGGCTCCAGGCCCGCGGCGACGCAGGCGTCGGCGGCGAGCAGGCCCAGGGCGTCGGAGTTGGTGACCAGCCCGACCCGAGGACCGGCGGGCAGCGGCTGATAGGCCAGGAGCTGACCCACGTCGAACAGCTGGATGAGGTCGTCCACCCGGATCAGCCCCGCCTGCGAGAACAGCGAGCTGATCGCCGAGTCGGGCAGCCCGAGTGCCTCGGCGGAGTGACCGGCAGGCGTGCCGCCGCTCTTGACGACCACGATCGGCTTGCTGCGGGCCAGGCGCCTGGCCAGGCGGGTGAACTTACGTGGATTGCCCAGTGACTCCAGGTAGAGCAGGATCACCTCGGTCGAGGCGTCCTCCTCCCAGTATTGGAGCAGGTCGTTGCCCGACACGTCGGCCCGGTTACCCGCCGACACGAACGACGAGATGCCCATCCCCCGCTGCGCCACCCGCTGGAGCAGGGCGGTGCCGAGCGCGCCCGACTGGCTGAAGAAGCCGACCCGCCCCCGGCCCGGCAAGGTCGCGGCGAGTGTGGCGTTGAGCTTGACGGCCGGGTCTGTGTTGGCGATGCCGAGGCAGTTGGGCCCGACCACGCGCAGGCCGTACGCGCGCGCGATGCGGGCCAGTTCGTCCTGCCGCTCACGGCCCTCGGCGCCCGTCTCGCCGAACCCGGAGGAGACCACGACCAGCCCGTGTACGCCCTTCTCCGCGCATTCCTTGACCACCTCGATGACGCCGGAGGCGGGCACGGCCACCACGGCCAGGTCCACCTGGTCGTCGATGGCGCCCACGCTCGGATAGGCGCGTACGCCCGCCATGGCGCGTACCTCACGGTGAACCGGATAAACGGGACCGCTGAAGTCGGCGGCGAGCAGGTTGCGCAGCACGGTGTGACCGACTCCGCCCGGCTCGCGCGAGGCGCCGATGACCGCCACCGAGCCGGGCGCGAGCAGGCGGGCGATGGACCTGGCCTCGGCGCGGTGTTCGCGGGCGGTCGTCACCCCGGTCGAGGTCTCCGTGGGGGTGAGGTCGAGCGTCATGCGGACGACACCGTCGGCGAAGGAGCTCTCAGCCGTGTATCCGGCCTGGCGCAGGACGCCCATCATCTTCATGTTGGCCGGGAGCACGTCGGCGACGAATCGCTCGATGCCGCGCTCGCGGGCCGTGGCGGCCAGGTGCTCCAGCAGCACCGAGGCCACTCCCCTGCCCTGGTGGGCGTCCTCGACGAGGAAGGCCACCTCGCCCTCACCGGGCCCTGTCTTGTCGTAGCGGATCACGGCCACCATCTCGGTGCCGATGGTGGCGATCAGCGCGACCCTGTCGACGTAGTCGACGGTGGTGAACCACGAGACCTCCTTGTCGGAGAGCCGTGGCCTGGGGCCGAAGAACCGGAAATAGATGGATTCGTCGGAGAGGCGGGAGTAGAAGGCGCGCAGTCTGTCGGCGTCGGCGGGCTTGATGGGACGCACATGGGCGGTGCCGCCGTCCGCCAGGACGACGTCGGCCTCCCAGTGAGCCGGGTACGGAGCCTCCACAGTCCCGAGCGTAGACCCGCGTCCCGAATGCCACGTCCGGCAGGGCCTATTGGGCAACGCTTGTGCATCGACTGCCCCCCTGTGTCCGGGGTCCGCCCCACGGGTAGGCCGGAAGCTGTTAGTTTTGCCGTGGCCAGGCTCGTTCTGAAGGCAGCAAGGTGGTGGCATCATGACGCGGGTCGTCGTGGTGGGCGATCTCATGACCGACGCGGTCGCTCGCGCCCGTTATGCGCTCGCCAGGGCGAGCGACACTCCGGCGATCGTGACGATGCACGGCGGTGGATCAGGGGCGAACATCGCTTCCTGGCTGGCCGTCGAGGGTGCCGAGGTGGCCTTCATTGGCCGCCGGGGCGCCGACATCACCGGTCGCAACCGTGACATGGAGCTGATGGGTTACGGGGTCGATGCCCGGCTTGTCATGGATCCTGAGCGGCCGACCGGCACCTGCGTGGTGCTCGTCACGCACAAGGGCGAGCGGACCATGCTCTCCGACCCGGGTGCCAACGCGGCGCTCTCGCCGGAGGATCTGCCGCGCGACCTGTTCGGCGGCGGTCATCTGCATCTGTCCGGCTACACCCTGATCAATGAGGGGTCCCGCGACGCGGGGCTGGCCGCGCTCGACATGGCTCGCCGGTCCGGGATGTCCATCTCGGTCGACTGCTCGTCGTCCGCGCCGTTGGAGCGTACGGGGGCGGAGCCGTTCCTGGAGTGGACCAACGGGGTCAAGCTGCTGTTCGCCAACGTCGATCAGGCGAAGGTGCTGACCGGCCGCGACGATCCCGAGGCCGCGGCCAAGGTGCTCACCGCCTGGTTCCCCCAGGTCGTGATCAAGATGAACGACGAGGGCGCGCTCTGGTTCGGCAACAGCCGATCCGAGCCGGTCCGGGTCGACGCCGAGCCGGTCGAGCGGATCGTCGACGGCACGGGAGCGGGTGACGCGTTCTGCGCCGGGTTCCTGCCGCCGTGGCTGGAGGGCAAGCCGCCGTCCGAGGCGCTGACGGCCGGCTGCCACCTGGCGGCACAGGCGATTGTTCATCTGGGAGCGCGCCCGCGCCTCTAGTGCGATCTTTCCGGCGCCCTTTATCGTAAGAGTCCTTATCGTACGTTTTTCTCGCAAGAGCCCTCGATAAGGACGATAAGGAGCCGGATGCTGGGCGTGCGTCCGTTACGGCCAGGCGACCCCGTGTCGGTTGGCTCCTATCAGGTCACCGGGTTCCTCGGCGAGGGCGGCCAGGGCAGCGTCTACCTGGGGACCTCCCCGAGCGGCGAGCGGGTGGCGATCAAGCTGCTGCACGCCAGGTTCGCCGACGACGAGCAGGCCGTACGACGTTTCCGGCGCGAGGCTGAGGCCGCCCGGCGGGTGGCGGAGTTCTGTACGGCTCGGGTGCTCGAAGTGGGCGCCGTCAACGACCAGCCGTACATCGTCGGCGAGTACGTGGACGGCCCGTCGCTGCAGCGCCAGGTGTCCGGGGAAGGCCCGCTGCGGGGCCAAGCGCTGGTACGGCTGGCCATCGCGACCGCCACCGCGCTGGCCGCGATCCACCGGGCCGGGGTGATGCACCGCGACTTCAAGCCGAGCAACGTGCTGCTGGCTCCCGACGGGCCCCGGGTGATCGACTTCGGCATCGCGCGGGCGCTGGACGTGAGCCAGAGCCTGACGACCAGCGTGGTGGGCACGCCCGCGTACATGGCGCCGGAGCAGTTCCACGGCGAGCCGTCACCGGCCAGCGACGTGTTCGCGTGGGCCGGGACGATGGTGTACGCGGCCACGGGGCACAGCGCGTTCGGGTTCGGGGCGCTGCCGGTGGTGATGCATCGGATCCTGAGCATGGATCCGGACCTTTCGGGAGTGCCGGAGCCGCTCGGGGCGCTGCTGTGGACGGCGCTGGGCAAGGATCCCCGGCGGCGGCCGACGGCGGAGCAGGTGCTGGGAGAACTCATCCGGACGAGCGCCCCACCTCCACCGCCACCGCCACCGCCACCGGCCACGGCCTACCCACAGGCCGCACCACCTGCGGCGGCCTACCCAGGGGCCGCACCCCCGGCCGGGCCGCACGGGAGTTCCGGGCCTCAGGCGCCTGGTGGGCTTCGCTGGGACTCCGGCCCTCATGTGCCTGGGCCGTACCCGCGACCCACGGATCCCGGTGGTGTCACGCCCGTGACCGCGCCCGGCGTCCGGCGGCGCGGTGTGCTGGTGTCGGTGGGGGCGGTGGCCACGGCGCTCGTGGTGGGCCTCGCGGCGTGGATCTTCATCCGCAACCTCCCTGAGACGGGACCGAATGGCGGACCGACAACCCCGGCCACGACAGGGCCCACCGGCTTCGACGCGGCGGTCGCGGCGGTCGCCAACCCGTCCACCAAGACCGGCGGCACGCTCCACCTGGCCTCGGCCTACAGCCTGGACTCCTCCGACCCGGGCAACACTTACTACCCCGACGCCATGAACGCCATCCGCCTCTACGGCCGGTCGCTGACGATGTTCAAGCCCGTGCCCGGCCAGGCCGGTACCCAGCTCGTTCCCGACCTGGCCGAGTCCCTGGGGCAGGCGAGCGACGGCGGGAAGACGTGGACCTACCGGCTGCGCGACGGCGTGAAATTCCAGGACGGCACGCGGATCACCGCGGCGGACGTGAAGTACGCGGTGCTGCGGAGCATGGACAAGGCCACCTTGAGCAACGGCCCCACCTACTTCGACACCATGCTCGACCTGCCCGCCGGTTACAACGGGCCGTACAAGTCGCCCACCGCGAACACGGACTCGGCCATCCAGACGCCGGACGACCGCACGATCGTGTTCCATCTCAAGCAGCCGTACGGCGCCTTCGACAACCTCGCCCAGTTGCCCGAGACCGTCCCCGTGCCCAAGGCCAAGGACACCGCCGCCAAGTATCGGTACGCGGTGGTCTCGTCGGGACCGTACAAGTTCGAGAGCGCGACGGACAACAAGATCGTCCTGGTCCGCAACCCGAACTGGGACCCGGCGACCGACCCGAACCGCAAGGCCCTCCCGGACCGGTACGAGCTCCAATTCGAGCTGGCCGCGGCCGACGTGAGCGCCAAAGTGCTGAACGGCGAGGCGGAGGTCGGCTCGCCGATCGCGACCTTGGACTCGACCAAGATCTACGACAACCCCACGTACAAGAGCCGCGCCGACGCCCCTGTCGGCTCCCGGATCCGCTATCTGGCGATCGATCCGCAGGTACCGCCGTTCGACCAGGTCGACTGCCGCCGCGCGGTGATCCGCGCCCTGGACCTGGCGACGATCAACCGGGCCTCCGTCGGCGGGCTGAACCAGGGCGGCCAGATACCGACCTCGCTCGTACCACCGCTGATCCCCGGCACGCACGCGCCCCTGCCCGGCCTCTCTGCGTCCGGCGACACGACCGCCGCCAAGGAGTCACTCGCCGCCTGCGGCAAGCCCGGCGGGTTCAGCACCACCTACATCTACCGTGACACCTTCGGGGAGTCCGCCGCCGCGCAGGCCGTGCAGGCGTCACTGGCCAAGGTCGGCATCAAGGTGCAGCTGCGGGGCTACCCGATCGCGGACTTCCACGCGAAGTACGGTGGCAATCCCGAATATCTCAAGAAGGCGGGTGTCGGCCTGATCGCCAGGGCGTGGGCGCCCGACTGGCCGGACGTGGAGACGTTCGTCTCCCCGCTGGCCGACAGCAGGGAGATCTTGGAGAAGGGTAACTCGATCAACGTGAACGTCCGCCTGCCCGCGCTCGACGCCCTCATCGACACGGCCAAGCGCGAACTCGACGCCACCACGCGCGCCCGGCGCTGGAACGAGGTCGAGCAGAAGATCGCCGACGAGGCCGTGCTGGTGCCGCTCTCCTGGGAGCGATCACTGCTCGTACGCGGCCTGAAGGCGACCAACGTGCACGTCAGCCCGGCCTACGGCGGCTACGACCTGGTGACGATGGGCGTCAGCTGACTGGCGCCCTGGCGACCTTGAGTATCAGCTGAGCGTCACCACGGCCCTGGCGTTGAGTGTCTAGCTGACCGTCGCCAGGGCGAGCGGCAGCACGGCCGGGGCGCCCGCGTGGCGGACGAGCGCGGCGGCGAGCGTCATCGTCCAGCCGGTGTCGATGCGATCGTCGATCAGCAGGACCGGACCACCGCACGCCGCCACGGCGGCGCCGACCTCCTTCGGCATGGCCAGCGTCGCCCTGACCGCCTGAACCCGCTTGGCGCTGTTGAACTGCTTGCCCGGCGAGCCGTCGCGGTAGCCGAGCTCGCCCAGGTAGGTCAGCCGCCCGACCTGCGCCAGTCGCTCGGCGAAGCCGCGCACGAGCAGAGGCCGCGACGTGGACGGCACGTTGACCACGGCGACGGGCCGCTCCCGCCAGTCCCAGGCGGACAGCACCTGGATCACGGCCTTGAACATGTCGTCGGCCATCGGCCCGTCGGCGCCGTTGAACAGCTCGCGCAGCCGGTTGCCCCAGCCGATGTCGGTGAGCCGCCCGAGTGCCCGGCCCGGCTCGGCACCGAGCTCCGGCTTGATGCGGCCGGACAGGTCGGCCAGGCCGGTCGGCCACTGCCTGCGCGCGTCGATCTCGACGCCGGGCCTGGTCAGCCGCTCGCGGGCGCCCGCCACGGCCTGTTCGGCGATCTGCGGCGAACGGTGCTCGCCGGTGCAGTTGTCGCATCTGCCGCACGGGCCGGCCGTCTCGTCGTCGAGGTGGCCGCGCAGGTAGCGTTCGCGGCATTCGGTCGTGGTCAGGTAGCCGAGCATGGCCTCCTGCTCGGCCTTGCGCTCGCCGGCGATGCGGGCGTAACGCTCGGCGTCGTAGTCCCACGGCTCACCGGTCGCCTCCCAGCCGCCCTTGACCCTGTGGACGGCGCCGTCGACGTCGAGGACTTTGAGCATCATCTCCAGCCGGCTCCGGCTGAGGTCGACGGCCGACTCCAGCGCGGGGGTGGAGAGCACGCCCCGCTCTTCGAGCGCCTGGAGCGTGGCCCGCACCACCGGCTCGGGCGGGAACGCCAGTGAGGCGAAATAAGCCCAGATATCGCGGTCTTCGGTGCCGGGCAGCAGGATCACCTCGGCGCGTTCGACGCCACGCCCGGCCCGGCCGACCTGCTGGTAGTAGGCGACGGGCGACTGCGGCGCCCCCACGTGGACGACGAACCCGAGATCGGGCTTGTCGAAGCCCATCCCGAGCGCGCTCGTCGCCACCAGCGCCTTGATCTTGTTGTTGAGCAGCGCCTCCTCGGCGGCCAGCCGCTCGGCGGGATCGGTCTGCCCGGAATAGGAGGCCACCTCATATCCCTGGTCACGCAGGTATCCGGCGATCTCGTGGGCCGCGGCCACGGTCAGCGTGTAGATGATCCCGGAGCCGGGCAGCTCGCGCAGCGCCTGGGACAGCCACGCCAGCCGCTGCTCGGCGGTCGGCAGCCGCACGACGCTCAGGTGCAGGCTCTCCCGCTCCAGCGGCCCCCGCAGGACCAGCGTGCCCTCGCCCATCTGCTCGGCCACGTCCCGCGTGACCCGCGCGTTGGCGGTGGCGGTGGTGGCGAGCACCGGGATGCCCGGCGGCAGCTCGTTGAACAGCGTGGCGAGCCTGCGGTAGTCGGGCCGGAAGTCGTGTCCCCAGTCGGAGATGCAGTGCGCCTCGTCGACCACCACCAGGCCGGCGCTCTCGGCCAGCTCGGGCAGCACGTTGTCGCGGAAGTCGGGGTTGTTGAGCCGCTCGGGGCTGACCAGCAGCACGTCGATCTCCCCGTCGGCCACCTGCCCGTAGATCTCCTCCCACGCCTCGGGGTTGGCCGAGTTGATGGTGACGGCCCGGATCCCGGCCCGCTCGGCGGCGGCGATCTGGTTGCGCATCAGGGCGAGCAGCGGCGAGACGATCACGGTGGGCCCGTCGCCGAGCTCGCGCAGCAGGGCGGTTGCCACGAAGTAGACGGCCGACTTGCCCCAGCCGGTGCGCTGGACGACGAGGCACCGCCGCCGGTCGATGACCAGCGCCTCGATGGCGGCCCACTGGTCATCGCGCAGCCGAGCGTGCTCACCGGCGAGCGCTCGCAACCGGCTCTCGGCCTCTTCACGCAGCATCTCGGCGTCTGGGGCGTCAATCATGTCGTCCTTGTTACCAGCTCCCACCGACCATTGGTGCATTGTTGCGGTCCAGACAACCTCTTTCATCCGTTACGGCAAGCCGCACCCACCGCCACCCACGTTGTTACGGCCCCAAACCCCTTCCATCCATTACGGCAAGCCACACCCACCGCCACCCGCCGCACATGGCTGAGGGCCTCCAGGAAAACGCCCGCTGAGCCCGCACAGGGCCGGGCGCCGTTACGTGCGCATTCTTGGCCGGTGGCGGCCAGTGGTTCAGCCGGTGATTCCCCGCAGCGGTTCGGCCGGTGGTCGGTGGTGGCCTGTGTCGGGTGGGTGGCTTGAGGGCGGCTGTGCCGTACCGGATGAAAGGAGCTTGTCCGCAGAGACCACCCGGGTTCGGAGGCCATTTCCCTGGAGCCCTCAGCCACTGGCGGCGGGTGGCTGTGCCGTAACAGAACAGGTTTATTGGTGTTCTGGGAAGGCGTTGATCGTGACGCGGTGCATGCGGCGGCGCTCCGTGTAGTCGGCGACCGCGTAGTGCTGCGTCGGGCGGTTGTCCCAGAAGGCCAGTGTGCCCGGACGCCAGCGGAGTCGCAGCTGATACTCCGGCGAGCGTATGTGGTCGATCAGCATAGGCAGCAGCGCCTCGTTCTCCCGGTCGGACAGCCCCACCAGCCGGGTCGTGGACGCCCGGTTGACGAACAGCGCCTTGCGGCCGGTCTCGGGGTGTACGCGTACGACGGGACGTTCGAGCGGCGGCCACTTCGCCTGGACCTCCGCCAGGTCGAACGGATGCCCCTTGGAGATGGCCTTCTTCATCGACATCGTGATGTCGTGCACCGCCGTGAGCTCGTCGCAGAGCCGCTGCAGCGGCGGGGACAGCGTCTCGTAGGCCAGGTAGGTGTTGGCCCAGCACGTGTCGCCACCCACGCTCGGCAGCTGGACGCAGCGCAGCAGTGACCCCATCGGCGGCGTCGGCTCGAAGGTGTTGTCGCTGTGCCACTCGTCGCCGCCCTCCCCCTTGGGGTCGGTCTGGTCGAGTACGTGGATCGGGCTGGCGCTGTCCTTCTTGAAGGCCGGGTGGTTGAGCGTGCCGAAGTTCAGGGCGAACTGCAGGTGCTGCTCGTCGTCGATTTCCGCGTCCCGGAAGAACAGCACGAGGTACTTGAGCCAACCGGCCCGCAGGGTCTCCACCTGTTCCTGGGACAGCGGCTTGCGCAGGTCCACGCCTGTCACCTCGGCGCCGATGTGCTTGGTCACGGGATGGAATTCGATCATGACGCCTCCGGAAGCGAGTCTGCCGCTTTCATTTCCGAACGTAAGCCCCAAGCAATTGCTTGGTCAAGCGCACTATTACGGACCGGCGCGGCCGATGCGTCGCGGGCACTCAACTTTCTTCGGCACAATGTTCGACATGGCCCGACGTACGACTGCACCCCCACCCGAGGACTTCGAGGAGCGGATCGTCGACATCGACGTCTCCTCGGAAATGCGCGCAAGCTATCTCGAGTACGCCTACTCGGTGATCTATCAGCGCGCGC
The DNA here is from genome assembly GCF_040659625.1 of Nonomuraea sp. NPDC049750. Lineage (NCBI taxonomy): Bacteria > Bacillati > Actinomycetota > Actinomycetes > Streptosporangiales > Streptosporangiaceae > Nonomuraea > Nonomuraea sp. NPDC049750. The sequence continues at coordinate 124,904 of NZ_JBFANB010000012.1, read as the reverse complement.
TACCCGACGCGCGCGACGGTCTCAAGCCCGTGCAGCGGCGCATCCTCTATTCGATGAGCGAGATGGGCCTGCGTCCCGAACGCGGCCACGTCAAGTGCTCGCGGGTGGTCGGCGACGTGATGGGCAAGCTCCACCCGCACGGCGACGGCGCGATCTACGACGCCCTCGTCCGGTTGGCGCAGCCGTTCTCGATGCGCCTGCCCCTGGCCGACGGCCACGGCAACTTCGGCTCCCCCGACGACTCGCCGGCCGCCATGCGTTACACCGAGGCCAGGCTGGCCCCGGCGGCCATGCTGATGGTCGAGTCGCTCGACGAGGACACCGTCGATTTCAAGCCCAACTACGACGGGCAGGAGACCGAGCCCACGGTCATGCCGTCGGCGTTCCCCAACCTGCTGGTCAACGGCACGACCGGCATCGCGGTCGGCATGGCCACCAACATGGCGCCGCACAACCTCGCCGAGATCGTGGCCGCCGCCCGTCACCTGATCAAGAAGCCCGACGCGGGGCTCGACGAGCTCATGCGCTTCGTGCCCGGCCCCGACCTGCCCACGGGCGGCACGATCATCGGCCTGCAGGGCATCCGCGACGCCTACGAGAGCGGCCGCGGCACCTTCCGCATGCGGGCCAAGGTCAGGGTCGACCAGATCACGCCGCGCCGCAAGGGCCTCGTCGTCACCGAGCTGCCCTACAACGTCGGCCCCGAGCGGGTCGTCGCCAAGATCAAAGAGCTGGTCACCAGCAAGAAGCTGCAGGGCATCGCCGACCTCAAGGACCTCACCGACCGGCACAAGGGCCTGCACCTGGTCATCGAGATCAAGAACGGCTTCATCCCCGAGGCCGTGCTGGAGGAGCTCTACCGGCTGACGCCGATGGAGGAGACCTTCGGCATCAACAACGTGGCGCTCGTCGACGGCGAGCCACGCACGCTGGGTCTGCGTGAGCTGCTGCGTGTCTATGTGGAGCACCGGCTCGAGGTCGTGCGCCGCCGCTCGGAGTTCCGCCGCCGCAAGCGCGAGGAGCGCCTGCACCTGGTCGACGGCCTCATCATCGCGCTGCTCAACATCGACGAGGTCATCCAGGTCATCCGCACCTCCGACGACTCGGCGCAGGCACGCGCCCGGTTGATGGAGGTCTTCGACCTGAGCGACATCCAGGCCGCCTACATCCTCGACACGCCGCTGCGCCGCCTGACCCGCTTCGACAAGCTGGAGCTCGACCGCGAGAAGCAGACGCTCTCCGACGAGATCGCCGAGCTGACCGGGATCCTGTCCTCGGACACCCGTCTGCGCCAGGTGGTCTCGGGCGAGCTGGCCGACGTGGCCAAGAAATACGGCACCCCGCGCCGCACGGTCCTGCTGGAGGCGTCGGGCGTGACCCGTACGGCGGCGGTGGACCTGCAGGTGGCCGACGACCCGTGCCTGGCGATGCTCTCCTCCACCGGGCTGCTGGCCCGCACCTCCGACGCCTCGCCGCTGTCGGGCGGAGATGAGCGGTCCGCGCACGACGTGCTGGTCTCCGTGGTCCGCACCTCCGCCAGAGGCGAGGTCGGCGTGGTGACGTCGGCGGGCCGGTTGATCCGCGTCGCGGTGGTCGATCTGCCCATCCTGCCGCCCTCCGCCAACCCGCCGTCGCTGTCGGGCGGCCATCCCGTCTCCGAGTTCGTCGCGCTCGAACCGGACGAGACGGTCGTCGGGCTCGGTTCGCTCGACCCCGACGGTCCCGGCCTGGCCGTCGGCACCGCGCAGGGCGTGGTCAAGCGGGTGGTGCCCGACTATCCGGCCAACCGCGACGACTTCGAGGTGATCACCCTCAAGGAGGGCGACACCGTGGTGGGCGCCGTGGAGCTCGAATCCGAGGAGCATGACCTGGTGTTCGTCTCCTCCGACGCGCAGCTGCTGCGTTTCCCGGCCTCGCAGGTACGCCCGCAGGGACGCCCGGCGGGCGGCATGGCGGGCATCCGGCTCGACGACGCGGCCCGGGTGATCTGGTTCGGCGTGGTCGATCCGTCGCGTCCGTCCCAGGTGGTGACGGTGGCGGGCTCGTCCACCGCCCTGCCGGGCACTCAGGTCGGGGGCGGCAAGGTGTCGGACTACGCGGAGTTCCCGGCCAAGGGGCGGGCCACCGGCGGGGTCCGGGCCCAGCGCTTCCTCAAGGGCGAAGACGTGCTGCTGCTGGCCTGGGTGGGACCCGCGCCGGCCAAGGCGGTGTCCTCGGTGGGCAAGCCGGTGCCGCTGCCGGACGAGATCGGGCGCCGCGACGGCTCTGGCGTCCGCCTCACCAACACCATCGGCGCCATCGGCGGCGCCCTGGCGGCGGGCCCGGCCGACGACTCGGCCGAACCCGCTCAGCCGGAAAACGAAGCGCCGCTGTTCTGACGTGCGGGCCGCCGCCGACGTGTCGCGCGTGAGGCGGCGGCCGCTTCCTGGGCCGCCCGGCCTGCGGACAGCCGGGCGGCATCACACAGGTTGACGGGGGTTGTTATAAATCGCTCCCGTGACACGATCCCCTCTAGGAGAGAGCGCTCTCTCTGCTCTTGGGAGGATCCATGTTCCGATTAAGGACCCCGCTGTGGGCGGCGGTGGCCCTGGTGGCCGCGCTGGTCACCGCTCCGCCGGCCCAGGCCGCCGCCGAACCGCTGACCGTCACCGACTTCGAGGCCACGACCCTGCCCGCGGGCGTCTCCGCCTGGGGCAACGACACCGCCTCGACCCCGGCCCTGACCGTCGAGCCCGACGCGACCCGGCCCGGCGCCCCCACGACCAACCGGGTGCTCAAAGCGGTCTACAACGTGAGCCAGTGGGGCGGCTGGTCCCACGACCTGACGACCGCCCAGGACTGGTCCGCCTACGAAGGGTTCTCCTTCTGGGTCAAGGGCACCGGATCCGGGCAGAAGGTGTTCTTCGAGATCAAGGACGGCGGCGGCGGAGCGGGCAGCTCTGAGCTGTTCGAGTCGTCCTTCACCGACGACACGGCCGGATGGCGGCAGGTACAGGTGCCGTTCTCCGGCTTCACCCGCCGCGGCGACTACCAGCCGGGCGGGGCCCCCACCGACGGACAGCTCGACCTTGTCGCCATGTGGGGCTACTCGATGCGACTCCCGGCCGCCTCCGGCACGCTGTTCTGGGACGACGTGCAGGTCTACGGCACCGCCCCGCCCCGGCCCGTACGCCTGGCCACGGACAAGCCGGTCTATCCGGTGAACGAGAAGGGCACGGCCGAGATACGCGTCTCGGTCACCACCGCCACCGGCGGCCCGCTCCCCGCCGACCTGGCCGTCGGCTACCGCACCGGCACCGGCACGGCCACCCCCGGCCAGGACTACACACCGGTCGAGGGCACGCTGACCTTCCCCGCGGGCACCGCCTCTGGCTCGGCCAAGGCGTTCACGGTCAAGACACTGGCCGACGGCGCGGCCGAGGTCGCCGAGACCATCCCGATCGAGCTGTCCGGCACGGGCACCAGACCCCCGGCCGAGGCTCCGGCCATCGTGATCAACGCGCACGGCCTGCCGTACCTCGACGCTCGTAAGCCCGTCAAGCAGCGGGTCGCCGACCTGCTCGGCCGGATGAGCACCGAGGAGAAGGTCGGCCAGATGACGCAGGCCGAACGCGGCGCGCTCGGCTCGCCGAACGACATCGCCACCTACCTGCTCGGCTCGCTGCTGTCGGGCGGCGGCTCCACCCCGGCGACCAACACGCCGAAGGCGTGGGCCGACATGATCGACGGCTTCCAGCTGCGCGCCCAGCAGACGCGGCTGCAGATCCCGCTGATCTACGGCGTCGACGCGGTTCACGGGCACAACAACGTGGTCGGTGCGACGATCTTCCCGCACAACGTCGGCCTCGGCGCCACCCGCGACGCCGACCTGGTCGAGCAGGCGGGCAAGGTCACGGCGAAGGAGGTCAAGGCCACCGGCATTCCGTGGGACTTCGCGCCGTGCCTGTGCGTGTCGCGGGACGACCGGTGGGGACGCGCCTACGAGTCGTTCGGCGAGGACCCGGCGCTGGTCTCGCGGCTGACCACGATCATCGACGGCCTGCAGGACAACGGCGTGCTGGCCACGGCCAAGCACTACGTCGGCGACGGCGGCACCACGTACGGCTCCTCGACCGGCGACTACAAGATCGACCAGGGCGTCACCCAGCTCACCAGGGAACAGCTGGCGGCCATCCACCTGGCGCCCTTCGCCGAGGCGGTCAAGCGTGGCGTGGGCAGCGTCATGCCGTCGTTCTCCAGCGTCGACTTCGGCCAGGGGCCGCTCAAGATGCACGCGCACAAGGAGTTGATCACCGACGTGCTCAAGGGCCGGCTCGGCTTCAAGGGCTTCGTGATCAGCGACTGGCAGGCCATCGACCAGATCCCCGGTGACTATCCGAGCGACGTGCGTACCTCGATCAACGCCGGGCTCGACATGATCATGGTGCCGTACGCGTATCCGCTGTTCACGAGCACGCTCAAGGCCGAGATCGCGGCCGGAGGGGTGCCCATGGCGCGGATCGACGACGCGGTCTCCAGGATCCTGACGCAGAAGTTCCGGCTCGGCCTGTTCGAGCACCCGTACGCCGACCGTTCCGGCATCGGCGACGTCGGGTCGGCCGCCCACCGCGCGGTGGCCCGCACGGCCGCTGCGAAGTCGCAGGTGCTGCTGAAGAACGAGGACCGGCTGCTGCCGCTGCGCCGCGACGCCAAGGTGTACGTCGCCGGATCCAACGCCGACGACCTCGGCAACCAGAGCGGCGGCTGGACGATCACCTGGCAGGGCTCGTCCGGGCCCATCACGCAGGGCACCACGATCCTGTCGGCGATCCGTGGCCGGGCGGCCTCCGTCACCTATTCGGCCGACGCCTCCGCGCCGCTGGCCGGGCATGACGTGGGTGTCGTGGTGGTGGGCGAGAAGCCGTACGCCGAGGGCCAGGGCGACGTGGGCGTCAACGGGCACACGCTCGACCTGTCGGCTGCCGACCGGGCCGCGATCGACCGGGTGTGCGGGGCGATGAAGTGCGCCGTGCTGGTCGTCTCCGGCCGCCCGCTGCTGCTGGGCGACCTGTCCAAGGTCAAGGCGCTGGTGGCGTCGTGGCTGCCGGGCACCGAGGGCGCCGGCGTGGCCGACCCGCTGTTCGGGGCCGTGCCGTACACGGGGCGGCTGCCCTTCACCTGGTTCCGTACGGCGGAGCAGGTGCCGATCAACGTGGGCGACGCGACCTACGACCCGCTTTATCCGTACGGCTGGGGACTGCGCACCGACCGGGCCCGCGACCGGCTCAAGGCGGCCTACGACCGGCTCTCCGGCGGCGACGGAGCCTCCAGGGCGGCTTCGGCGGCGTTGCTGGTGGCGCTGCTGGGCAACAACTGGAATGCCGACGGCTCCGTGCGGCAGACCCGCGTCGTGCTGGGGGCGATCGGCACCGCGGCGGCGCTGCTCGACCGTTCGAAGACGGACGCGTACGCGCAGGACGACGCCGTCGTCTCGGTGGCCAGAGACATCGCCCAGACCACCGGCAGACGGCCCGACCTGCAGGCGTCGGCCGACCATGAGCTGGCGGCCGGCAACGTACACAAGGCGGTGGAACTGCTGACACAGGCGGCCCGCTGACGTAAGGCGGCAGACCTGCTGACGTAGGCGGCCCACTGACGGCGACGGCGGTGGAGCTGCTGCTGACGCAGGCCGTCCGCTGACGCAAGGACCGACTTCTGGCGCCAGCTCGCCAGAAGCCGGTCCACTCGTCTGTTACCGGTCCGCTGACCTGTCAGACGTCCCTGCAGAGGCAGAACGTGTGGCCGGCCGGGTCGAGGAAGACGCGGAAGGAGTCGTCATCGCTCGGCTGGTGCTCGTGCTTGGTGGCACCGATCTCCAGCACCTGGGCCTCGGCCTTGTCCATGTCGCCGACCGTCACGTCGATGTGCATCTGCTGGGGATGCTCCGCACCGGGCCAGACCGGCGGCCGGTAGTCGTCGACGGCCTGGAAGGCCACCCGCGCGGGCGGGCCTCCATTGGTGACGACGGCCCACTCCTCGTCGGACCCCTCCAGGATGGGCCAGCCGAGCAACCGCGAATAGAACTGGGCCAGCTCCATCGGATGGGCACAATCGAGGACCGTGGTCCGGAACTCCGCGATGCCGTTCATTACCTACCTCCGAGACTGTTATACCGATGGCCACCGACGGTTTCGTCGGGGCCAACAGCGACAATGGATGCCATGGCTGCCAACTCGTTCATGGTCCCACTCGGCTCTCCAGCGCCCGATTTCCAGCTGACCGCGATCCACGGCGGCAGCGTCTCGCTCGCGGATCTCAAGGATTCGCCCGCCATTCTCGTGGCGTTCCTGTCGAACCACTGCCCCTACGTGCGGCACATCGAGCGCGGCCTCAGCACCCTGGCCACCGACTACGGCCCCAGGCTGTCGATGGTCGCCATCTGCAGCAACGACAGCGTGAACTACCCCGACGACGACCCGACACACCTGGCCGAGCAGGCGTCGCGGGCGGGCTTCCCGTTCCCCTATCTGCTCGACGATACGCAGGAGACCGCCAAGGCGTATCGGGCGGCGTGCACGCCCGACTTCTTCCTGTACGACGCGTCGTTCCGGCTGGCCTACCGCGGCGAGTTCGACGATGCCCGGCCCGGCAACTCCGTACCGGTGACGGGGTCCTCGCTGCGCGCGGCGATCGACGCCCTGTTGGCGGGCGACCCGGTGAGCGAGGAGCAGAACCCGTCACTCGGCTGCGGCATCAAGTGGAAGCCAGGCAACGCACCCGTCTGACCACTGCCAAGTGTCAGGCGCGGGTGACGGTGGAAGCCAGGTAAGCACGCCCGCCTGACCCCTGCCGGACGTCGGCGGAAGTGGCGATGGGGACGTCAGGCGGAGGTGGCGATGGCGGCCGGCAGGGCGAGCAGGAGTTCGTGGGGCTCGCCCTGCCAGCCCCGGATCAGCCGGAAGCCGGCCTCTCCGGGGTCGAAGTCGTCACAACCCAGCGGCCCGAAACAGCCTGCCTGGTCGAGCAGCACGATGAGCGGGTCGTCGTCGGGCAGGCCGCCCGCGTAGGCGGCCGCGTCGAGGAGCGCCAGCGCGCACCTCGCGTTGAGGCCGTCGTCTCGGGTCTCCACACGGTCGAGGCGGCGCCAGGCATGGGTACGCAGGTACGCGGCGAGCGATTCGGACCTACTCACGACAACCTTCTTCGGTCACACATGGGCTGTTCATACGTTGGGCTACGACATCATCACGCAAAGTGAGTGCCGCGCGTGGGACCTTGGGCAACTTCCGCCGTGTCGCCACCCCGGAAACCACAACGAAACGGACGTGAGGGATCATCTGTCACATGAGCCAGTTCGATGACCTCATTTCCGCCAATGCGAAATATGCTGCTAAATTCCGGAATTCCGAACTGACCGGCCGGGCCGCTCGCGGACTCGGCGTCGTGACCTGCATGGACTCCCGCATCGACCCCCTCGGCCTGCTCGGTCTAGAGGCGGGCGACGCCAAGATCCTGCGGAACGCGGGCGCGCGCGTGACGGACGACGTCCTGCGTACCCTCGTCCTGGCCGTCTACCTGCTCGGCGTAGAACGCGTGCTGGTGATGCCCCACACCGACTGCGGCATGTCCAAGGTCACCGACGCCGATGTGTACGAGCTCACCCAGCGGCACGGTGTCGACACCCGCAGCCTGGAGTTCCACACCGTCCCCGACCAGGACGCGGCCCTGCGCCATGACCTGACGCGGATCCGCTCCTCGCCCTTCCTGCCGCCGGGACTGCCGGTGGGCGGCGCGATCTACGACGTGCACACGGGCGAACTGCTGCCGGTCGACCTGATATGACTCTCCGCTTAACCTGATAACTCTTCGTTTTGTGAGAAATATCGCACCAAAGCGGTCTCTCACTTTGCCGTGCCGTTACCTGTGATATTCCTGTGACCCGTCGGCGATCTTGTCGCCGCGACAGAAACGGGGATGTCATGTTTACGAGCAATCCGGTACCGCCTAACGATCGGTGATCGTCGCCCGGGGGCCAGTCCCCCGCCCGACGCCCTGAAGTCAGCGCATTCGCGCGCTACTCCACACCCATCGATCGTTAGGACGTTGATTTGCGTAAGTCTCTCAACCGTTCCATGGGCCGCCTGGCCCTCGGGCTCAGCGCCGTGACCGTGCTCACCGCCGCCACGGCCATCCCGGCTTCAGCCGCTCTGGCCGCCACCGGCCAGAGCGCGGAGGACGTCGCGTCGGCCCAGGCCGCCGCCGACGGCAAGCCCGTACCCGTGCCGAGCCTGTCGGACGAGTCCAGCACCACCGTCGCCAACCCCGACGGCAGCTTCACCGCGACCATCACCTCGGGCCCGTCCCAGGTGCAGCAGAACGGCCAGTGGGTGCCCATCGACACCTCACTCGTCGCCGACGGCGCGGTACTGAAGCCGCGTGCCTCACGCGCCCAGGTCGAGGTCTCCAACGGCGGCGAGGGCACGCTGGCGAAGATGACCGACGACAACGGCCGCGTGTTCTCGCTCAAGTGGCCGACCGCGCTGCCCAAGCCGGTCGTCAAGGCGAACGTCGCCACCTTCACCGACGCGGCGGGCCCGGGGGCCGACCTCGTCGTCACCGTCCTGCCGACGGGATTCCGTCACGACGTCGTTCTGCGCGAGAAGCCCTCCGGTCCGCTGGAGCTCCGCATTCCCGTACAGACCGAGGGCGTCGAACTGTCCGAGTCGGCCGACGGCCGCCTTCTCCTGACCAGTACGGCCGGCGACAAGGTGATCGCCGCCGGGCCGCAGCCGGTCATGTGGGACTCGAAGGGCCACGGCAAGCCCCGCGGCGACTCGCTCTCGAAGATCGACACCGCGGTCGAGACGCAGAACGGCACCAAGGTCCTCGTGCTCAAGCCGGACGCCAAGTTCCTGGCGGACCCGGCGCGCGTCTACCCGGTGACCGTCGACCCGGTGATCACGCTGCCGAGCGTGACGGACACCGACGTCGCCACCTCCTGGGCCTCGCACCCCGGTGACCCGATGATCATCGCGGGCACGATGCCCTGGGAGAACGGCCAGGGCGGCGACGTCATGCGCAGCCTGGTCAAGTTCGACACCCACAAGCTGACCGGAAAGCGGGTCATCTTCGCCAACATGGCGATGTGGAACCTGGAGACGAACGCCTGCGGCCTCCGCGTGGGCTCCGGCCTCACCGCCCAGCGGATCACCAGCTCGTGGGACGAGACCGACCTGAACTGGGACAACAAGCCCACCACCACCGCAGAGGGCCAGGCGACGAACCGCGCGGGGCGCGGCCGCACCTGGACCGCGCCGTGCGCCGGAGGCGCCGGCTACCTGTCGTGGCCGGTGACCACCATGGCCAAGGCCTGGGCTTCGGGCGCTGCCAACTACGGCGTCCAGCTGAAGGGCGCCGACGAGACGGAGGCCACCAACTGGCGCGCCTTCGCCGCGTCGGAGAACAAGGACGAGGGCGTCAAGCCCCCGACCCTGACGGTCATCTACTGGCGCTGACCATCACCTGAAACCCCGAAGGGGGCCGGGCTCCCCCGGCCCCCTTCGGCATGTCCGAACGAACTCGGCGCGTGGGGACACGCTCGGCGTCCGGATGAGCTCAGCGTGCCTGGACGGGCCCAGCACGTCCGCGCGTGGACCCAGCATGTCCGCGCGTGGACCCAGCGTGCCCAGACTGGCTCAGCGTGCCCGGCGGAGTCGAGGGCGGGGGTGTCAGCTCGTCGAGCCGGAGCGCATCTGCTCGACCTCGTCCTGGAACACGGCCTGCGTCTTGTTCATGAAGTCGGCGATCACCTCAAGCTGCTCATCGCTGTAATCACTCAACGAAGCCCGCCACGCCTTGATCAGCGGCGTGAACACCGGCGCCACATCCACCGCCGCCCGCTCCAGCACGAGCGTCACCACGACCTTCCGCCGATCGGCGTCGTCCCGCTCCCGCCGCACATATCCCACCGATTCGAGCCGATCGATGACCCCGGTGACGGACGCGGTGGTGATCCCGGCCCGCCGCGCCAATTCGCTGGCCGTCAGGGCCCCTTCGCTCAACAGGTTGAGGCAGTGGAGATCGGTGGTGTTGATGCCAATGCGTCCCGCAGCCGCCTGACTCATCGAGACCGAAAGCACGTTGGTCTTGCGCAGCGCTTCGAGCAACGCGGTCACCAACGTCGCACGTCTTGACATCGCCCACCAAACTCTCTAGCTTTTCAAATATCTAGGAAAACTAGAGATAAGCATCTCTAGCAACTAGCCAATCGGAAGGATATCCCGATGAAGGACGTCGTCATGCGCCTGTACGACGAGGTGCTCAACCAGGGCAGGTTGGACGTAGCCGACGAGATCATCGCCAGCACCCTCTCCACCGGCCCCAACGACCCACCCGGCCCGGAGCGCGTCAAGCAGATCTCCACCCACATCCGCTCAGCCCTCCCAGACATGCACTTCGACGTCCAGGACATGATCGCAGAAGACAACAAAGTTGCCACCAGATGGACCCTGAGCGGCACCCACACCGGCACCTTCTTCGGCGTCCCGCCAACGAACCAGCCCTTGGAGATCAGGGCCTGCGTCATCTTCGAACTCAAGGACAACCAGATCACCAACCTGTGGCCGATCCTGGACACCAGCACCTTGCGCCCCATCTGACGCCAGACCGAACCCCCTCGGCCCCGGCGCCCGCCCGCACCCCGATCCCCGGGCCTCCCCGCACCCCGGTCCCCGTGCCCCGCCTGGGTTCCAGCCCCGGCCCCGACCTGGCCCGCCCCCGCGCCCCGGACCCCGCCTGCACCCCAGCCCCGACCCCGGCCCCGTCCCAGTCCGGCCCGGCCCCGCCCCGCCCCGAGGACGAACGATCTTGACGCGGGACGAGCAGCGGCCACCGTCCTCGCGCCGAGAAAGAACAGCAGCACGTAAACAAGCGAGCCCGGCCACAGATCAGCTGAGCGTCACCACAGGCGTGGCCTTGCTCACGGCATGCCGGCGTTAGTGGCCAGGAACGGCAGCACCGTTGGCAGAACGTCGGTCGATCTGTCCCAGCAGCCCTTGTGATCTGCGTCGGAGATGGACAAGAAGTGCACGCCTGAGCCCTCGGCGAAGGCCTGCATCGGCCCGTGCCAAGGATCGGCCGTGCCCGCGTACAGCAGCATCGGCACGCCGGAGTCGGTGAGTTCCCGATGGAGTCCAGGCTCGCGTGAGAACGCCTCATAATTGGCGCGGAAACCGGCAGGATCACCTGCCTCGATCAGGGCGGCCTGATAGGGATCCGCAGCGGCGCCTTGCTTCATCAGCTGGTACGCGTCGGTGTCGGCGGGCAGGCCGAGCAGACGCAGCGTAGGACCGACCGCAGAGCGGAAACCATCGATAGGATCAAACCCGCCGGCCACCAGGCAGGTCAGCCGGTCGGGCGCATGCGCGGCGACCGCGTAACCGGTCATGGCGCCGAGCGAGTATCCCCAGAACGCGGCCCTTTCGACGCCTACCTCGTCCAGCACCGCCGTGACGGAGTCCACCCGCCGTTCCAGCGAATAGTCCTCGACCTGATGCGGAGCGTCGCTCCCACCCAGGCCGAGCGGGTCGATGGCGATCACAGTACAGGTGGGCGTGAGGGCGGACGTGTACCCGCTATGCGTCCAATGTGCTCCGTCCTGGAACATGCCCGGATGAAGCACCACTGCGGGGCCCTCGCCGGAGACCTCGTAGGAAATCTTGAAACCATTGCTGCGTGCGATGGGCACGTGTTGTTCCTCATCTGTTCACGAAGATCCTGCCTGCACGCAGGACCGTTACGCTTGATAACGGGATCAATCGTGACGCAAGCTTAGAGAGCTTCGGAAGAAGGCACTTTCTTGTCGCAACGGAACACCGCAGTAACAAACCAGCTCACGCCCGCGACGACGGCCCCCGCCCCTGACGATTGCCCGCTGCCCGAGGTCCTGAACTTGATCGGCGGCAAGTGGAGCGCTCAGGTACTGGTCGAGCTGGGCAAAGGTCCGCGCCGCTTCACCCAGCTGGAGCGCGCGATCACGGGCATCAGCCGTCGCATGCTGACCGTCAGCTTGCGCGATCTCGAACGCAACGGGCTCATCACCCGAACCGTGTACCCGGATTCCCCACCGCGAGTCGAGTACGCCACTACTCCATTGATCGAAGACATACGCGAGCCCCTCGAAGCGCTCACGGACTGGGCCCGTCTCGCGGCCCCTGCCATCACCGCAGCCCGCCGAGCCTACGACGGTTCAGCCGATTCACATCTCTGATGCGCTGTCATTTCTCACCGACATTACTGGCGGGTACCGGAATCTAGCGCTGTCAGAACTGACCGAAAACGCTGCTACTCGTCACTGACGAAACCACCCGCCACTGCGACACCGTTACCGAGGCACTACTTCCCCTGGTCGACCGCGTCCTCGACGCCGCCCGCACGGGCCTGGCCGAGCTCACGGCCGGTGAGCCAAACCCTCACGCCGCTCGTCTTGACGGCCCCGGCGCCTTCTCTGAGGGATGGGCGCGGACAGCCGAGAACGCCGCGAGCCGAAACGAGCCTGGGTGAAGGGCCTGAGGACTGCAACGGCCCTGGGCATGCTGAGCAGGTCCTGGGTGCGCTCTGGAACGGGCCTGAGCGGCCCTGGAGCGTGCTGACCAGGTCTAGGCGCGCCCCAGTGCCCCACGATGGGCCTGACGCGCCAAGGCCTGTCAGAGCGGCCTCAAACGCGGCCTTGGCGGACTGTCGGGCACCACGGGCCCAACCACACGGAAGCCACGGTCAATCATGCGCACGTCACGGCGCCCGACCCGCTCCACCGGAGGAGCGTGCCCCTGGACAGACCTCAGCCCGCTACGGCGTCGGGGGCTCACCGTGCCTGCCGTAAAAGAAAGCCCGAAAAAGAAGAGCCGCAAAAACGGCGCCGAGCAGGCAAAACCAAGCAGAGGTTTAGGCGTCAATATGGTCGCGGTCGACTTCGGCGGCGCTGCTGACGATGAACTCGCGGCGCGGAGCCACGTCGCTGCCCATCAGCAGGCTGAAGATCCCCTCCGCCGTCTCCGCGTCCTCGATGCGGACGCGGCGCAGGATGCGGTGGCGGGGGTCCATCGTGGTCTCCGCGAGCTGGTCGGCGTCCATCTCGCCCAGACCCTTGTAGCGCTGCACCGGGTCCTTCCAGCGCCGGCCGCGTCGCTCCAGGTCGCGCAGCACCTTCTGCAGCTCGGCGTCGGAGTAGCAGTAGATGTACTTCTCCTTGCCCCGGCCGGGGTTGGTGAGCTCGATGCGGTGCAGCGGCGGGACCGCGGCGAACACCCGGCCCGCCTCGACCATGGGCCGCATGTAGCGGTGGAAGAGGGTCAGCAGCAGGCAGCGGATGTGGGCGCCGTCGACGTCGGCGTCGGCCATCAGGATGACCTTGCCGTAACGGGCCGCCTCGATGTCGAAGGAGCGGCCGGAGCCCGCGCCGACCACCTGGATGATCGCGGCGCACTCGGCGTTCTTGAGCATGTCGCTCACGGACGCCTTCTGCACGTTGAGGATCTTGCCGCGGATCGGCAGGAGGGCCTGGAACTCCGAGTCGCGGGCCAGCTTGGCGGTGCCCAGCGCGGAGTCGCCCTCGACGATGAACAGCTCGCTGCGGTCGATGTCGTCGCTGCGGCAGTCGACGAGCTTGGCGGGGAGCGCGGAGTTCTCCAGGGCGCTCTTGCGGCGCTGGTTGTCGCGGTGCTCGCGGGCCGCGATGCGGGCCTTGGCGGCGGCGACGATCTTCTCCAGCACGGCGCGCAGGGGCTGCTTGTAGCCGCGCGGCGGGTTGGCGAACAGCTCCTTGAGCTCGCGGGAGACCACGTGGGAGACGATGCGGGTGGCCGCCGAGGTGCCCAGCACCTCCTTGGTCTGGCCCTCGAACTGCGGCTCTGGCACCCGGACCGTGACGACCCCGGTCAGGCCCTCGGAGATGTCCTCGCCCCTGACCGGGTCGTCGCCGTTCTTCAGCAGACGGGTCTCGCGCAGCAGCTCGTTGATCGTGCGGGCCAGGCCGCGCTCGAAGCCGGTGAGGTGGGTGCCGCCCTTGGGGGTGGCGATCACGTTGACGAACGAGCGGACGGTCGAGTCGTAACCCTTGCCCCAGCGCACGGCCACGTCGACGGTGAGCTCACGCTGCACCTCGGTGGGCGTCATGTGGCCCTGGTCATCGAGCACCGGGACGGTCTCGTGGAAGTGGCCGACCCCCTGCAGGCGCAGCACGTCACAGACGGCCTCGTCGCGGGCCAGGAACTCGGTGAACTCGGAGATGCCCCCGTCGAAGTGGAACTCCTCCTCGACCCGCTCCTCGTGCCTGCTGTCGATCACGGTCAGGCTCAGGCCGGGCACCAGGAAGGCGGTCTGACGCAGGCGGACGTGGATCTCGTCGAGCGAGACCTCGGCGTCGGGCAGGAAGATCTGCTTGTCGGCCCAGAACCGCACCCGAGTGCCGGTGATCCGCTTGTGCAGCTTGCCGCCGTCACGCATGCCGGACTTCTTCTTGAACTTGGCCTTCGGGCCGTCGCCGTCGAAGATGCCGGGAACGCCGCGGCGGAAACTGATCTGGTGGATGCGGCCGTCAAGGTCGACCTCGACGTCAAGGCGCTCGGACAGGGCGTTGACCACGGAGGCGCCCACGCCGTGCAGGCCGCCGGACGCGCCGTAGGCGCCGCCGCCGAACTTACCGCCCGCGTGGAGCTTGGTGTAGACGAGCTCCACTCCGGCCAGACCGCTCTTGGGCTCGATGTCGACGGGGATGCCGCGGCCGTCGTCGCGCACCTCGATGGAGCCGTCTGGATAGAGCTCCACCTCGATGCGGGTGCAGTGCCCGGCGAGCGCCTCGTCGACGCCGTTGTCGACGATCTCCCAGAGGCAGTGCATGAGCCCGCGACTGTCGGTTGACCCGATATACATGCCAGGGCGCTTGCGGACCGCTTCCAGCCCCTCAAGCACCGACAGGTGACGAGCCGTGTAACCCGCCTCCACTAGCGTCACTCCGGCTCCCCTGCGTTTAAGCGTCGAACTGAGCATCGAACATGTGTGCGTAGCCTATCGTTCTTCCCCTACGCACGCGTACAAGCTTGCCATGACGGCAGGTTTGGTGTTACCAGGCGACGGCTCTCCATCACTTCCGGCCACATTCTGCTCTCGGCGTAGCCGGGCAGTGATTGGGAACGTCCACGTCCGGTTAGATGTTGTCCAAGTGACTGACGCCAGATCCTCGCTTCGGCGGGGGTGACCCGAAAGGCGATACGTGACTGGAGCTCTCGCCCCCGTTAAGCCGCTGACGGCCCTCGACCGTTGCGACCGTTGCGGCGCCCAGGCCTACATTCGCGCGACCCTGCCCGTGGGTGGGGAGCTGCTGTTCTGCGCTCATCACGGGCGTCAGCACATAGCAGCGCTCCGCGATAAGGGCGCCGACATCCTGGACGAGTCTGCTCGGCTCAGCGAAACCCCAACAGTGGCCCCCAACGACGAGCGCTAACCGGCGCTGGTCGTGATGAGATAACAACATATTGCACGGAGCGGAACGGCGATCCCGGCAGGCCCGGGACCGCCGTTTCGTCATGTCTCAGGCCGTCTCACCGGACGGACACATCGCCGACTTACCTCACCGGTATATCGCCGCCATCTGATCTCACGCGGCCCTACTTCGCTCTGTAGTGATAGCGCGCCCGCGTCTCGAAGCCCTCGCTTCGGTACAGGGCCTGGGCCGCCTCGTTGGGCGCGGTGGTCACCAGATAGGCCGTACGCGCCCCGCTACGCCGTACGAGAGCACGCAACACGCTCCTGGCCAGCCCACGGCGGCGAGCCTGGGGCGACGTGGCCATGCAGTAGATCCCGATCGTCTCCCCCTGCGGCACACCCCGGCCGACGGCGACGGCCTGACCGTCCTCCTCGACCGCGGCGTACAGAGCAGGCACCCCTCGGCAGATCCGCTCAGCCACCTCGACACCCTCGACGTAGCGCCCGTCCACGGCCCACCAGGTCTCCAGCCACCCCGGCCAGGGCCGCTCCTCCACCCGCACCGGATGAACGGCCTGGGAGACACCGCCGCCCCCGACCATGATCACGGTCGGGTCGACGGTCTCATACCCCCGCGCCGACAGCTCGTCATCGAGCCCCGGCATGGCCCCCATCCCCACGGAGAACACGCTCCGCTGCCCCTTTTCGGCATAGAACGCCTCGGCGGCCTCGATCGCGCCAGTGAGATCGGCGGGCCTCCCCAGGGGGAGCACGGAGTTCGCCCGCTTGGTCACTCCTCCGGCGTAGCGAAGGATCCAGCCGTCGTACGTCCGCTGCTCATAGGCGGGCCAGGCCTCATGTACCAGCAAGTCGAAATCCACTCGCGCACCCTACCCAACCAGCGCGAACCTCCCGCGAAGCGGCCAAACCTCGGCGGCCGTATTCCGGAAGAACCCTCAGCAGGCAGGGCAACCCAGACACAAGCAGTGAGCGGCGGGCGGCAGGCTGTGGGCGGTGGGTAGTGGGCATTGACTATGCTGTGGCGTGCTGATTTTGTTGCCGCCCTCGGAGGGGAAGGCCGGTGAAGGCAGCGGTCCCCCTCTAGGGGATCTTTCGTTCCCCGCCCTGGACAGACCGCGCAAACGCGTACTGACCGCGCTCATGAGAGCGTCCAGACGGCGTGACGCCCTCGACGTCCTCGGCCTGTCGCCCGGCCTGGCAGGCGAACTGGCCAAAAACCTGGAGCTCCAAACCGCTCCGGCCCTCCCGGCGGCCGATCTCTATACCGGCGTCCTGTACGAGAAGCTCGGTCTAGGCACCCTGACGGACGAGGCCAGGAAGCGGGCCGAGGAGTCGGTGCTCATCTTCTCCGGCCTCTGGGGCGTGTTGCGGATCACCGATCGCGTCCCGCCGTACCGGCTGTCGATGGGGGTGACTCTGCCGGTGCTGGGTGGGCTGGCCGCGTTCTGGCGGCCCACGGTGTCCAAGGAGCTGGAGCGCCTGGACGGGCTGGTGGTCGATCTGCGTTCGGCCACCTACGCGGGAGCCTGGCAGCCCGGGGAGCGGTCTGTGGCGGTACGGGTGTTCCGCGATGGCAAGGTGGTCAGCCACATGGCGAAGGCGACCCGGGGTGAGATCGCCCGCACCCTGCTGGAGACCGGGGCGGATCCCGCCACACCCGGCGAACTGGCCGCGCTCCTCACCGGCCACGGCCACACGGTCCACCTGATCGAGCCCACCCGGCCCAACCGCCCCTGGACCCTCGACGTCAACCTGTGAAGTCACCCAGGTGATCCGCCGCCCAGGCCGCGAACGTCCGGCCGGGGCGGCTGATCAACCGCTCGACGTCCGTGGTGATCTCGACCGGCACGCCGTCGTTGGACTGCCACCAGTCCAGCAATGGCTCGGCGAACTGCTCGGGGATGTAGTCCGCCATCTCCGCCTTCCACTCCTCCCGCGTGACGTTCCTGATGGTGATGTCCCTGCCGGTCACGTGGCCGAGGATGGCGATCTGCTCGGCGAAGGTGATCGATTCGGGCCCGGTCAGCAGGTACGGCCGGCCGCCCAGGGCCGGCTCGGTGAGCACGGCGGCGGCCGCCTCGGCGATGTCGGCCTCGTGGATGGGGTCGTTGTGCGAGTGGGGGTACGGCAGGCTCACCGGCTCGCCGGCCTTGACGGGCCAGGACCAGCCCAGCGCGTTGCCGGCGAACGAACCCGGGCGCAGCAGCGTGCTGCGGACGGGCGCGGCGGTCAGGGCCCGTTCCACGTCCAGGTGGGACTTGGCCAGGGGGCTGGCCTCGGGGTTCGGGCCGAGCACGGAGGAGGACGACAGCAGCACGATGTGCTCGACTCCGGCCTCGGTCGCCTCCTTGACGAAGGCGTCGATGTGCGACGGTTCGGCGTACAGGAAGACCGAGGTGACACCGGCCAGGGCGGCGGGGAAC
Organism: Nonomuraea sp. NPDC049750; assembly: GCF_040659625.1. Taxonomy (NCBI): domain Bacteria; kingdom Bacillati; phylum Actinomycetota; class Actinomycetes; order Streptosporangiales; family Streptosporangiaceae; genus Nonomuraea; species Nonomuraea sp. NPDC049750. The sequence continues at coordinate 107,001 of NZ_JBFANB010000012.1, read as the reverse complement.
GTCGCGGGGTCACTGAGGTCGCACGTGGCGATCGACGGGTCGCCGGGCTGGCGGGAGGCCGGGCGGACGGGCAGGCCGCGGCGACGCAGGATGGCGATGAGCTCAGTGGCGACGGCGCCACGCGCGCCGGTAACAAGGGTGGTCATATCGGGAAATGCCTTTCTGGTGATGATTCTGGGGCTTTGTAGGCAGGCCGCTTGGGTCATGGTGTGGCTGAACGCGTTGTCACGGCTGAGCTCTGTATGGCGTTCTCAGTGGTGGCGCGGCTGAGCCTTGCGCGGCAGGAGCCACACCAGGGCGCAGCAGGCGATCACGGCGACGACCACGACGAGCAGGCTGCCGGTCGCGGCCTCCATCTGATCGCCGGTACGGAAGTAGACGGTGGTCACGGCCGCGGCGCCGATGGCGTTGGCCAGCTGCTGAACCGCGGAGAGCGACCCGCTGGCGCTGCCGGCCTCACGCGGGTCGATGTCACCCAGGGTGACGTCATAGATGGTGCCGAAGCAGGTGCCCATGCCCAGCCCGATGACCAGCGCCGCCAGGACGAGCGCCCAGGCGCCGTCCACGGCTCCGGAGACGACGGCCAGCAGCCAGCTGGTGCCGATCAGCGCGATGGTCAGACCGATGGTGATCAGCGTGCGGCCGAGCCGGTCGATGAGCCGGTGGCAGGCCACCGAGGCGATGACGATGCCCACCGCCACCGGGGCCAGGCCGAGCGCCGCCTGTACGGGCGTGAAGCGCAGGCCGTACTGCATGAACAGCACGAGCACGTACAGCAGGCCAGACACGGCCGCGAAGAAGACCATGCCCAGGACCAGGCCGGCGGTGAAGCCGCGGTTGCGCAGGAGCGACGGCTCGATCAGCGGGTTGGTGGCGGTGCGCTGGCGTACGCAGAACAGGCCGAAGAACACCAGCCCGCCGGCCAGGCACAGGATCGGGACGAGCCGCCACCCATGGGCCGAGCCGTCGATCAGGCCGTACAGGAGACCCACCATGGTCACCGCCAGCATCCCGGCGCCAACACCGTCCACACCGGATCCACTGGAGCGATCACCGGGAGCGTCGGCGGGCAGAAGCCGGGTGGCGGCGACGATCGCGGCGCCCCCGAGCACGATGTTGATCAGGAACATCGACCGCCACCCCAGGCCGAACAGGTCGGCCTCGATCAGAAAGCCCGCCACCACCGGCCCCCCGACCGAAGAGACGCCAAGCGCGGGGGCGAACACGCTGAAGGCCTTGCCAAGCTGATCACGGGGAAAGACGGCCCCCAGGATGCCGAACCCCTGGGGGATCATCAGCGCCCCGAACCCGCCCTGCACCAGCCGGGCACCGATGAGCACACCGGGACTGACCGCCAGCCCGCAGGCGACGGACGCGAGCGTGAAACCGGTGATGCCGAGAAGGAAGAGGCGGCGGCGGCCGTAACGGTCGCCGAGCCGCCCGCCGACCACCAGCAGGACCCCGAGCGCCAGCGCGTACGCGGCGCCGAGCCACTGGATGAGGGCCGCTCCCCCGCCGAGGTCGGCCGCGATGGTGGGGGCGGCGACGTTGGTGATCGTCGCGTCGAGCAGGTCCAGGACGGCGGCGGCGATGATGACGCCCAGGACGGCCCACCGCCGGTCCGCCTGGACGGGTGAGGCACGGATGAGTGCGGACATGCGGATCCCCTCGATAGAATGCGTACGTGACACAAAGAGTGCGCCACGCAAAGATTGTGTGACGCACATAAATATGAGGTACGGAGCAACCTGGTGTCAAACCGAGCGGAAACGCTGAAGCGGATCATCGACGAGAGCCAGCGGCACTATGCGGCATATGCGCTGTTCAATCAGGCGCTGGCCGACCATCTGGGCATTCACCCGACAGACCTGCAGTGCGTGGCACTGCTGGACCTGGAGGCAGGGCCGGTGAGCACCGGGGAGATCGCCCGGCTGACGGGCCTGACGCCCGGCTCCGCCACGCGCCTGGTGGACCGGCTGGAGAAAGCGGGTCTCGTCGTACGGCACACCGATCCGGCGGACCGCAGGCGGGCGTTGGTCGCCCTCGCCCCCTCGGCCCAGGCCAGGATCGGTGCTGCCTGGGAGACGCCGGGCAAGGCGTTCGCCGAGGTGATGGAGACGTATTCGGACGCGGAGCTGGCCGTGATCGCCGACTACCTGCGCCGGGCCGGCGCCGTCGGCCGCGCCCAGGCCGAACGCCTCAGCAAAGGGGCATGAACGCACCTGGCCCCGCACAGTCGGAGCTGGGCGGGGCCAGGGGTGAAACGATCTTCCGTTAGTCCAGGTAGTCGCGCAGCACCTGGGACCGGGACGGGTGACGCAGCTTGGACATCGTCTTCGACTCGATCTGCCGGATGCGCTCACGCGTCACCCCGTAGACCTTGCCGATCTCGTCGAGTGTCTTCGGCTGCCCGTCGGTGAGGCCGAACCGCATCGACACGACGCCCGCTTCCCGCTCCGACAACGTGTCGAGAACGGAGTGCAGCTGCTCCTGGAGCAGCGTGAAGCTGACGGCGTCGGCCGGCACGATGGCCTCGGAGTCCTCGATGAGGTCACCGAACTCGCTGTCGCCCTCCTCACCGAGGGGGGTGTGCAGCGAGATGGGCTCGCGACCGTATTTCTGGACCTCGACCACCTTCTCGGGGGTCATGTCCAGCTCGCGGGCCAGCTCTTCCGGCGTGGGCTCCCGGCCGAGGTCCTGCAGCATCTGCCGCTGAACCCGGGCCAGCTTGTTGATCACTTCGACCATGTGGACCGGGATGCGGATGGTCCGCGCCTGGTCGGCCATGGCGCGGGTGATCGCCTGCCGGATCCACCACGTGGCGTAGGTGGAGAACTTGTAGCCCTTGGTGTAGTCGAACTTCTCGACCGCGCGGATCAGGCCGAGGTTGCCCTCCTGGATCAGGTCCAGGAACAGCATGCCGCGTCCGGTGTAGCGCTTGGCCAGCGAGACCACCAGACGGAGGTTGGCCTCCAGCAGGTGGTTTTTGGCCCGGCGGCCGTCCTCGGCGATCCACTCGAGCTCGGCCCGGACGTCGACCGGCAGACCCTCGGTCTCGCCGCCGCCCAGCTGCTCCTCGGCGAACAGTCCCGCCTCGATGCGCTTGGCCAGCTCGACCTCCTGCTCGGCGTTGAGCAGGGGGACCTTGCCGATCTGCTTGAGGTAGTCCTTGACCGGGTCGGCGGTGGCGCCGGCGGCGGCCACCTGCGCGACCGGCGCGTCATCGTCGTCGTCGGAGAGGATGAGGACTTCGTCCTCGGTCTTCTCCGTGGCGGCGACGGCTGCCACGTCGGCGGCCTTGGGCTCTTCCTCGGTGTCGTCGTCGGAGTCGCCCTCGGAGTCGGAGTCGTCCGCGGCGACGATCTCCTCGTCCTCGACCTCGATGTCTTCGAGGTCCTCGAGCTCGACGTCTCCCTCGAGCTCGATGTCCTCGTCGTCGTCGACGCCCTCAGGGCTCTTCGGCTTGGTCTCGGCAGGCCCAGCGCTCTTCGGCTCGGCCTTCTTGGCGGGCACGGCCGCCTTCTTCGCCGCCGGAGCGGCCTTCTTGGCGGGAGCCGCCTTCTTGGGGGCGGGCTCGGCTTCGGCGGCGCCCACGACCGCGGTCACGGTCTCAGGCTGCTGCTCTTTGGCGGCCGCTGCGGCCTTGGTCTTGACGGGGGCAGCGGTACGGCGCTTTGCTGGACCACGAGACTTTTTCGGCGCAGCCGAATCCGCGGCGGTCACCACCACGGTCACGCCCTCTTTACTGAGGTTCCGCAAAAATGCGGCGGCGTGAGACATGGGGATGTCCGCCTCCTCGAAGGCCTGACGGACATCCTCAGACTCGAGGAAACCCTGCGAGCGCCCACGCTCGAGCAGTCGCTGAATGACGGGCTCGTTCAGCTCTTGTGGCTTCGAGCGAGTCGAACTTGCAGGCGACACGAACACCTCTCGAACGAACGCGTGGCGACAATGGACCCAGATGCCCGCTGGGGGGCTGTTGCCTCTCTCGGAGAACGATGCGGCCGTGCGGATCGCGACGGACCTGTCCAGCATTCTGGCACGACCACGCACTCCATACGGCCACCTCCCGGCGGTTGACCTCCACCCTAGGCCGACCCAGACAGTAGTGCGTACGTAAGCGCGGCACTGATACCCGAAAGCAACCCTTATGACTGATTCATTCAGTCACTCTTCGTGGCGGGCGGCACGTGGATAGCCAGGGCGGTAACGTCATCATCCTGTTCATATCCAGACAACATCCGGTCAACCAGGAAGTCCAGCAACATGTGCGGACTACTGACCACCTCAGGCGGCGCTTCGGTCACAACACTGCAAAGCTCTGCGAGTCCTGCGTCCAAACCGCGTTTCCGGTTCTCCACCAAGCCGTCTGAGTAGAGCACGGCGGTGTGTCCAGGCGGCACCACGAACCGGAACTGCCGGCGGCTGGTCGGCCAGCCGAGCGGCGTGCCCGGCTCGACGTCGCCCAGGACCGCGGTGCCCTGCGGGGAGACCAGGACGGGCGGCGGATGACCCGCCAGAGCCAGCGTGCCCTCGCCGGTGACGGGCTCGACCACCATGTAGGCGAGGGTCGTGACCTGCTCCTCCTCCTCGGTGGCGTCGAAGACTCGGTCGAGGCCGGTGAGCACGGCCGCGGGCGGCGGGTTGGTCAGCGCCAGGGCGCGCATGGCGTTGCGGATGCGGCCCATGCCGGCCGCGGCCTTGACGCCCTTGCCCATGACGTCGCCCACGACCGCCGCGACCCGGCCGTCCTGCAGCACGAAGGCGTCGTACCAGTCGCCGCCGACCTGCACGTGACGGCTGCCCGAGCGGAACCGCTGGGCCAGCACCAGGCCCTTGACCACCGGCAGGCGGTCGGGCAGCAGGCTGCGCTGGAGCGTCTCGGCGGTGCGGTGCTCGCGTTCGAACAGCGTGGCCCGCTCCACGGCGAGCGCGCACTGCCCGGCGAGCGCCTCCAGGAAGACGCCGTCCTCCTGGGAGATCTTCTGCGGCCTAGTGAAGGAGAAGCGCAGCGCGCCCAGCGCCCGCCCGGCCGCCAGCAGCGGCAGTCCGACCCAGGCCCGCTCGTCACTGTGCGTGAGATAATTGGTCAGCACCTGCTCGTCGCCACCGGCTTCGAGAAGCTGCGATTTCAGCCTGTCGGGCGACTCGGCGAAGACCGGCCGGCGGCTGTTGACCGCCATCGTCATCACGCTGGAGGAGGAGAGCGGGATCTCCTCGCCGAGCGTGTCGGACGCCTCGGGGACGCCCTCGCCGTTGATCAGCTTGAGCGCGGCGCGGTCGGGGTCGAGCAGCGCGACCGCGGAACGGTCGGCGGCCAGGGCGGTGCGGCCGACGTCGATGATGACCTGCACCACCTGCTCGACGGTGAGCGCCTCGGCCAGCTGGGCGGTGGCGCCCTGCAGTCGCGCGGTGCGCAGGGCCGCGGCGCCGAGCTGGTCGGTCAGCCTGCCGCGCATCTCCTCGGCCTCGCGCTGCGGGGTCACGTCGGTGTTGGCGCCGACCCACTCCACGACCCTGCCGTGCCTGATGATGGGCACGGCCCGCACCTCGAAGTGGCGGTAACCGCTGGCCCGGGTGCGCACGCGATAGTTCCACTCGAACATGGTGCGGCCGCGCAGCGCCTCCTTCCAGGCTTCCTCGGTCTGCTGGCGTTCCTCCGGATGCACGGCCTCCAGCCAGCCCAGTGCGAGGTATTCCTCCAGCCCCTGGCCGGTGATGGCGCGCCACTGCGGCGCGTCCTCCACCACCGTGCCGGTCGGCGAGGTGATCCAGACGAGCTGCGACTGCGCCTCGACCAGCGAGCGGTAGCGCTCCTCGCTGCGGCGCAGGTCCTCTTCGATCTGGCGGCTCTCGGTCACGTCGAGGCCGATGAGCGCGATCGCCCGCAACTCGCCCGCGTCGTCGTGCACCGGCGAGAACGACAGCGACCAGTGCCTGGTCTCCCCCTCGGACGAGCGCACGCGTACGCGGCTCTCGGTGACTGGAGAGTCGCTCTCGGTGACGGCCTGGACCGCATGGGTGATGAGCTGGCTGAGGTCGGCCGTCAGCGTCTCGGCGGGCGAGCGGCCGACGAGCCGCTCGGCGGGTACGCCGACGACCTCGGTGAACACGTCGTTGACCAGTTGTACGTGGCCGGCGGCGTCGAAGAACGCGAAGGCGAACTCCGCCTCCGACAGCATGCCCTTGAAGAGGGCGGAGTCTGAGATGTCCACATCCGACTCCCGGGGACGGGGAACGGAGGTCTCGGCGCTCATGGTCGGCACCTCCGTCGCGTGCCAGGGTCTCCCACGCGGCACATCTCCATAACTGTGTATCGGCGTAGCGCAGCTCCGGGCGACCGGATTCTGCAGTACATCATCGGCGATGGGCAGGCGCGGACGGAAGCCCCGGCCGCCATACGGTCAACGCATCCTGTCAAAATCGCTCCACGTTGCGCAGCAAGATCAGGCTACTTGGGCTTGGCCGCGCGCTTGGCCTCCTGCTTGGCGGCCCGAACGCGACCCAGTGTGTCGGCGTCGACCACATCCGCTACCGAACGCAACGACCCCTCCTCGCCATAGGGTCCAGCCGCCTCGCGCCATCCTGGCGGTTGAACCCCCATTTGCTTGCCGAGCAATGCCAAAAATATCTGAGCCTTCTGCTTGCCGAAGCCGGGAAGTCCCAGGAGCCGGTTGAGCAACTCTTTGCCGTCGGCGACGTCACTCCAGACCCGCTCGGGATTGCCGTCGTAGTGCTCCACGAGGTAGGCGGCCAACTGCTGGACCCGGTCCGCCATCGCCTTGGGGTAGCGGTGCACGGCCGGCTTGGCGGCCAGCAGCGCGGCGAAATCCTCGGGATCGCGAGCCGCGATCTCCTCCGCCGTGAGGTCGTGCCCGAGGCGTTCGGAGATGGTGTGAGGCCCCGTGAACGCCCATTCCATCGGGATCTGCTGATCGAGCAGCATGCCGACGAGCAGGGCGAGCGGACTTCGGCCGAGGAGATCGTCGGCCTCCGTCCGCTGGGCGAGCTGGATGCGCATGGGAACAGCTTCGCACGAATGCGGTTCCGAAGAAGCGAACACAAGCGTTGTGGAGGCTTGACACTCAGCCGAGAAAAGATGAAATGGGAGCGCAAGTCGCCCTGCATCCATTCCCTGGGGGTTTGCCCCGGGGCTCCAGAGGAATCTCACATCTATGCTCGCTCTGGCCACACGCTTCCTCAGGGAGCCGGTCAGTCTCAGGCTGGCCGAAGAGTTCCTGACCATACCCGTGGACACCATCGACCGCTGCGTGTCCGACGTCTGCGCCTGCGCGCAGCACCTCGGCATCTCCCCGACGCCCGATGTCATCGAACGCATCGCCCGCGAACATCTACTGGCGATCGTGAACTCCGCACCGCCGCCCCGGACTCCCCGATAACATCGGGGTCACCAGGCCGCGTTCTACGCACCGTTTCGGCCTGGAATGCGAGAGAGTGAGGGCGTGCGCCGACACCGACGAGATCCCCGGGAGAGCACCCCACCAGACGATGTGTTCAAGGAGATGGTGCAGGCGGCTCGCGAGCTTCTGGCCGTGCGCAGCCCTCTTGACGCGGAGCTGATGGTCTCCGACATGATCGGAGCCTGGTGGGGCAGGCGCGTCAGGGGTGGTGATGTCGAACAGGTACTCGGCGAGGGTCTTGTCGACTACGCCGCCAAGGCCGGCACTCCGGCGTCGCTGACGCTGCTCATCTGCCTGGCCTATCTCGGCACGGCCCGCCAGGGCGCCAAGGCGGAGGGCGCGGCGCTGGCGATGATGGAGTCGGGCGTGGCCCGGCCCGGCTGGGCCGACCGGGTGGGCGCGGTCAAGCCGACTGGCTGCTACGTCTCCCGCGACGCCTACGGCGACCAGGACACCGTGATCTGTACGTTCGGCTACCGCTGGAGCGAGGGCCCCCGCGATGAGCAGGCGGGCGGCGAGACGCCGGCGACCTTCGAGCGCGAGCAGGACCGGCACGCGCTGGTCATGGTCGTCGACCACAACATGTCGGGCATGGCGCGCGACGCCTGGGTCTCCTCCCAGGTCGACACGCTGCTGGACAAGGCACGGGTCGAGGCGGCCGGCAACCCGATGCTGCTGTTCGAGGAGATCGAGCCCCAGCAGGCCAGGGCGCTGCTGGAGTCGGCCATGAAGGCCACCAGGGAGCCGAAGACCCCGCCGCCGGTCAGCGACAGCTACAGCGCCTACCACGCCTTCGCCCGCGCCCGGCTCAAGGCCCTCCCGCCGGGCCGCAAGCGCCCCGCTCCCCTGCACATCGAGGCTCCCTACAGCCGCGAACGGCGGGCGATGCTGGCCGCGGAGTTCCTCGCCTCCGACGCGGCCGAGCACCTGTCCGACCCGTCGGCGGCCTCGCGGTGCGCCGACCACATCATCGACTACGGCTGCGAGCAGGACTTCAACCGGCCGCTGCGGGTGAGCCCGACCAAGTGCGAGACGTTCCTGCTCGACTGGCTGCCGCGCAAGGTGATGTTAAGCGTGGCCGAGCAGGAGGCCATGCCGCACGTACTGTCGGCGTGGATCCGCTTCGCCGCCCGCCGCACCGGCCTGCCCGACACGGGGCTCAAGGACACGCTGGACGCCGTGTGGGAGGCGACCGGCAAGTTCCCGGAGGCCTACCGGGATCCGACCTCGTTCGGCCTGGACCGGCCGCTGCTGGAGCGGCTGCTGCCGGACGGCGACCTGTCGGCGCTGGCCAGGCGGGCCTTCGCCTTCCCGTTCCTGCAAGGCGTGCACGGCGGCATCGACCTGGACGCGCTCAATCCGGCCGACGAGGCCGACCGGCGTACCCTCCTGGAGATCGACCACGTCGGCGCCATCGACGAGGAGCACCTGGCCTGGCACGAGGAGATCGCCGCGCGGCTGTGGGACGGGGACCCGCCGCAACTGTGGGAGGCGGCCCAGCGGCTGCTCGACCTCGGTCACGACCGCCACGACGTGCTGCACGTGCTCATCGAGATCGCCGAGCGCATCGGCGGCGACCCGGACGAACTCGCCTCCGCCCTCGACGACATCGCCGACATCCCTGACGAGATCTAGCGCGCCGTACGCCCGCCCCGCCGTCTGGTGCGCGAGGTACGGCCGCCTTGATTTAGCGCGACGTACACCCGGCTCGCCAGATACGCCCGCCTTGCCCTCTGGAGCGGCGTACGCCCGTGTCACCGCGGGCCGGCGTCCGTGACCCCGTCGTCGCGCTGAGGTGGCCGTTACCGCCATGATGGGAGCATGGTGATCGACCTCAACGCGGATCTGGGCGAGGGCTTCGGCGTCTGGCGGCTGGGCGACGACCTGGCGCTGCTCGACATCGTCACGAGCGCGAACGTCGCCTGCGGATTCCACGCCGGCGACCCGGTGACGATCAGGCGCACCTGCGCGGCCGCCGTGGACCGGGGTGTGGCGATCGGGGCGCAGGTGTCCTATCGCGACCTGGCCCACTTCGGGCGCAGGGAGATGGACGTCGAGCCGGAGGAGCTCTGCGCCGAGGTGCTCTACCAGCTCGCGGCCGTCGACGGCATCGCGCGGGCCATGGGCGGCCGGGTCTCCTACGTCAAGCCGCACGGCGCGCTCTACAACCGCATCTGCCGCGACGAGGAGCAGGCCGCCGCGGTGATCGAGGCCGTGGCCGACTACGACCCCTCCCTGCCGGTGCTCACACTGCCCGGCTCGGTGGTGCACGGGGCGGCCGCCGCCGAGGGCGTGCCGACGATCACCGAGGCGTTCGCCGACCGTGCCTACACGGCCGCCGGGACGCTGGTCTCGCGGCGCGAGCCCGGAGCGGTGATCCACGATGTCGCCACGGTCTCCGCCCGCGCCGTGCGAATGGCCGTCGAGGGCCGGGTGACCGCCGTGGACGGCAGCCCGGTGTCGGTCTCCGCCCGGTCCATCTGCGTGCACGGGGACACACCCGACGCGGTACGACTGGCGCAGGCCGTACGCGATGGGCTGCTGGAGGCGGGAGTGGTTCTGCAGGCCTTCGCATGATCCGGATGGCCGGGGAGCACGGGCTGCTCGTGGAGACGGGGTCACTGGCCGTGTCGCACCGGCTCGACGCGGTGCTGCGTGCCGCGCGGCCCGCTGGGGTGGTGGAGATCGTGCCGGGGCCCGAGACGGTGCTGGTGGTGGCGCCGGGAGCGGACCAGGGGCGGCTGCGGTCGCGGCTCGACGAACTGCTCGGCGAGGCGCTCAAGCCCGGAGGGCCTGGCGAGGTGGTCGAGTCCCGGGAACCTGGCGAAGTGCTCGGGTCCCCGGAGCCTGGCGGGGCGCCCGAGTCCCGGGAGCCTGGCGGGGCCTTGTCCGGGGCCGCTGGGGGCGGAGTGCGGGAGGTCGTGGTCATTCCCGTTGTCTATGACGGGGAGGATCTCGATTCCGTGGCCGAGCTGGCCGGGATGTCGGTGGACGATGTGATCGCGCGGCACACCGGGCGGGAGCTGGTGGTGGGCTGGCTGGGGTTCGCGCCGGGGTTCGCCTATCTGACCGGGCTGGATCCGGCGCTCCACCTGCCACGGTTGGCGACGCCGCGCACGTCGGTGCCCGCCGGTTCGGTGGCGATCGCCGGTCCCTACGCCGCGATCTACCCCACCGCCTCGCCGGGCGGGTGGCGGCTGCTGGGCCGTACGACGACGCGGATCTGGGACGTCGACGCCGACCCGCCGTCGCTGTTCCGGCCCGGGACCCGCGTACGGTTCGAGCCGGCATGATCGAAGTGCTCGCGCCGGGCCCCTACGCGACCGTCCAGGACCTGGGCCGCCCCGGCTACGCGCACCTGGGCGTGCCACGCTCCGGCGCGGCCGACGAGGCGAGCCTGCGGCTGGGCAACCGGCTCGTCGGCAACCCCGAGGACGCGGCGGGGATCGAGCTGACGTACGGAGGGGCGCGGCTGGCGTTCCGCTCGGGCGCCTGGGTCGCGGTCACGGGCGCGCCCTGCCCACTGATCGAGCCTTCGCCCACCACAGTGGTGGCCGGGATGAATGTGCCGTTCTGGGTTCCGGCCGGGAGTGAGTTGCGGTTCGGGGCACCCGTATGGGGGTTGCGGACCTATCTGACCGTTCGGGGCGGGATCGCCGTCGAGCCGGTGCTCGGCAGCCGTTCCACGGATTCGCTGTCCGGGCTCGGCCCGGTGCCGCTGCGCCAGGGGACCGTGCTCCCGGTGGGCGGCTCCGGCGGCCTGGTGGAGATCTCGGTGGATCTGGCACCCGCCGGGGAGCCACCGCCCGCCGTACTACGGATCGTGCCGGGGCCGCGCGACGACTGGTTCGCGCCGGACGCGCTCGCCGAGCTCTGCGCCGAGCCGTACGAGGTGAGTCAGGACAGCAACCGCGTGGGAGTACGCCTGCACGGCCGGGAGCTGGCGCGGACGCGCGAAGGCGAGCTGCCCAGTGAGGGCATGGTGACAGGGGCGGTGCAGGTGCCGCCGAGCGGGCAGCCGATCGTCTTCCTCACCGACCACCCGCCGACCGGCGGCTACCCGGTGATCGGCGTGGTGCGGTCGGCGGACCTGCCGATCGCCGCCCAGCTCCGGCCGGGTGACGGCGTGCGGTTCACAGTTCGACCTGGCCGACGACGCACGTGACACTGGAGCCGCCCACCCAGACCACCGGCTCCGGACCGTCCTCGGGGCTCTGGCCGGTGGTGATGTGGACGCGTCCGGCGCGACCCAGCATGGTGCCCTGGCCGGCCACGTAGGGGGCCGTGACGCGGCCGGTGCGCAGTAGCCACTGGGCGACCGAGGCGTTCAGGCTGCCGGTCACCGGATCCTCGACCGTACTGCCGTTGACCGGGAAGAACGCCCGCAGCTCGAGCGCGAGCGGCGACCCCGGCGGGTAGGGGCCCACCACGCCCAGGTCGATGTCGACCGGGCCGGGGCGCAGCGCGAGCACCTCGTCCGCGCTCCGCAGCAGCACCGCCACCCAGCCGGGCCCGTTGTCGGCCCACTCGGCGTCGACGATCTCGTCGCGGCCGATGCCCAGCATGCCCGCGATGCGCTCGACGAGCGACTCGTCCACCGCCCCCGACCGCAGTAGCGCGGGCGCGGCGAACGCCAGCCCGCCATCCGTCCCGCGCAACGTCACCAGCCCGGCGCCGCACTCCTGCACGACCGTCTCCGGCTCCTTCGGTGTGCCTCCGTTCTCCAGCCATGCGTGGCAGGTGCCCAGCGTGGGGTGCCCGGCGAAGGGCAGCTCGCTCGTCGGGGTGAAGATCCGCACCCGGTAGTCGGCGCCGGGAGCGGTGGGAGGCAGGACGAAGGTGGTTTCGGACAGGTTCGTCCAGTGGGCGAACCGCTGCATCTCCTCGGTGCTCAGGCCGTCGCCGTCGAGGACCACCGCGAGCGGGTTTCCCTGGTACGGCGTGGCGGTGAAGACGTCGACTTGGCGGAAGGTGCGCAACATACGTCAAGTATCTACTCAAGCCCCCGAACGTCCTGATCACGCCGCCTACCGCCTACCTGGCCCAGGCGGTGCGGCTCGACGGCCGGCGATCCCAGCCCGCACTCATGAACGGCCGGCCATCCCAGCCCACACCCGCCATCAGTTCTCGGGCGGGGTGGGAGATCGCTCCCACACCCGCCATTAGTCCTCAGGCGGGGTGGCGGTGAGGAGGGCGCGGACGCGGGAGAGCGCGTCGTCGAGCAGGCTCTCGGGGACGGGCTCGAACAGGTCGGTCGTCATTCGCCCGTTCTTGGCCTCCCAGACCCCCGCGACCCGCCCCCGGTGCACGATGACCGGCGAGATCCAGCCTGCCTGGCGGCTGACCTTGGGTTTGGCGGCGGCGGGGAGCAGCGGTGTGAGGGTGCGGGGGGCGGCCAGAATGTACTGGTCGAAGCCCGGCAACAGGTGCACGTCCTCGGACGGCTCGGTGGCGGCGAGCTCGTCGAGCTGCTCGGTGAGCGCGAGCAGCGTGTGCCCGTCATCGGTCTCGATCTCGGTCAGCTCCGGAGCCAGGTCGCGGAACCAGCCCTTGAGCACCGCCTTCCTGGCCACGCCCCCGAACAGCCAGGTGTCGAACATCTCCGGCGTCGCCGGCCCATGCGCGCCGAGGAAGGCCCGGGCCAGCCGCACGCCTGCCTCCTCGTACGGCGGCAGCTCCGACGGCCAGCCGGGCAGCCAGGCGCGAGGGGCGGTGAAGGTCACCCTGCCGTCGCGGGGTGGGCCGTAGCAGAGCTCGCCGAGGCGGGCGAGCGGCTTGAGCAGGGCGCCCCAACCGGAGGTCAGCGCCGCACGCAGGTGCTCGTCACCGGTGACCTCGACGACGGCCTCGACCAGCTCCTCCCGAGTCAGCGCGGGGCTTGGCGACGCGTCCGGGGTCAGCGCCGGGTCAGGGGAGGCGTCCCGGGTCAGGGCCGGGGACGCGGGTCGGGATGTTCGCAACGCTTCGGGGACCGCCTCGATGATCGCGGCGATCTCCGCCGCCGTGACGCCATGGCCGCGTTGCCAGTAGCCTTTCTCCCAGGTCCGCAGCGTGGCCAGCGCCGCGCAGTAGTCGGCCAGCTCGTCGGCGGGCAGCAGGTGCAGGGTGCCGCGCATGATCCACGTCTTGACCAGCGTGCGCTCCTCCCACAGCGCCCGGCCGATCCCGCCCGGGTCGGGCCGCGCGCTCCGCACCGCCACGGCCAGCTGCGCCGAGGAGGCGACCTGGGTCTGCACGCCGCACAGCCGGCGCGTGATCGCCACCGCGTCGCTCCCGTCGGCAGCGCTCACGAACTGCCTGCGCAGGCGCCAGGCGAGGATGTTGGGCCAGGTCAGCTGGATCGTCACGGCTTCACTTCTACACCGGCGCTACGACAGTTCCCCCAAGCCCCCCAGAGAGGCCACTGGTGCGGCGGGAACGATTCGGGCATAACCTGATTGATGACGGCTCAGACCTGACGGCAATGAAAGCCTGAGCCGCTGGAGCAGTCATGACTGAGGTGGCATCGCACGTCGGCGATCGTCAACACGCCTCGGACGGCCTGAACGCATCATGATCCAGGCAGAGCGCGGTCGTACGGTCCGGGCCCGTCCTCGCATGGAAGGGTCCAGCTTCGTCGGGCGCAGGCACGAGCTGGCCGCGGCCAGGAGAGGGCTGTCTCAGGCCCGGTTGCTGACCCTGACCGGCACCGGCGGTGTCGGCAAGACCCGGCTGGCGCACCGGGTCGCGGAAATCCTTCAGGGCGCCTACAAGGACGGCGTGGAGGTCGTCGAGCTGGCCACTCTGGAGGCCGGCCATCTGCTGGAGCCGGTCGTCGCCGGGGCGCTAGGACTGCGCGAGGCGGGACCCGACCCCATGGCCGCGCTGGTGGACCACCTGTCGGACAAGCGGATGCTGCTGGTCCTGGACAACTGCGAGCACCTGCTCGACGACTGCGCCCGCTTCGTGGCCCGGCTGCTGCGGGGCGCTCCCCGGGTGCGGATCCTGGCGACCAGCAGGCAGACGCTCAGTGTGTACGGCGAGCAGGTGCTGCAGATCTCGTCCCTGTCCGTGCCGGGCTCCAGCCGCCCCCTCAGCCACATCGCCCGGCAGGATTCGGTGCGCCTCTTCGTGGAGCGGGCGGCGAGTGCGGCGCCCGGCTTCTCCCTGGACACGAGCAACGCGGCGACCGTGGCCCGGCTGGCCCGGCGTCTGGAGGGGATCCCGCTGGCGATCGAGCTGGCCGCGGTGCAACTGCGCGCCTTGCCCCTGGAACAGCTGGCGCGCGAGCTGGACGAGCGCTTCGAGGTGCTGGCGACGGGGAGCCCCGCCGCGCTGCCCCGCCATCAGACGCTGCGCGCGACCATGGACTGGAGCTTCCGCCTGTGCTCACCGGCGGAGCGGCGGCTGTGGACCCGGCTGTCGATGTTCCCCGGCGGGGTCGACCTGGATGCCGCCGAGGCGGTGTGCTCGGGCGAGGGGATCTCCCCCGCCGAGGTGATCGATCTGGTGACCGGGTTGGTGGACAAGTCGATCCTGGTCTGCGAGCGGTGGGAGGCCGGGCTCAGGTATCGCATGCTGGAGAGCATCCGCGCGTACGGGTGCGAGCAGTTGTCGCCCGCCGAGAGGCGCGTACTGTGCCGGCGCTACATCGACCACTACCGCGATCTGGTCGACCGGCACCAGATCGACGAGATCGTCCCGGACCAGGCCGAGCGATACCTGCGCCTGCGGCAGGAACTGCCCAACGTGCGCGTCGCACTCGAGCTGTGCCTCAGTGAGCCACGCCTGGCTCACGTGGGACTCGAGACGGCGTCGAGGCTGTGGTGCTTCTGGCTTCTGGCGGGCGCACTCACCGAGGGCCGCTACTGGCTGGAGCGCGCCCTGGAGCTGGTGCGTACGCCCGACAGCGCGCGGGCGACGGCGCTCTGGGTGGACAGCATGCTCGCCCTGCGCCAGGGCGACCTGGCGGCGGCGGTGCCGAGACTGCGGGAATGCCACCTCATCGCCCGGCAGCAGGGGAACGAGGCCGTCCTGCCGTTCGCCATCCGGACCTCCGGTGTCGCGGCGTTCTCCACGGGTGACACCCAGCGTGGCCTCGCGCTCCTGGAGGAGTCGCTCGCCCTCTTCAGGGCCGCCGGAAACGTTCACGGCGTCGTGCTCAACCTGTACTACGCGGCGACGTACGGCTCGATCGAGAACCCGGAGCGGGCCGTCCGGCTGGGCGAGGAGCTCCTGGCGCTGTGCGAGACCCATCACATGGTGGTGTCCCGCGGGTACGCCCAGCTGGCGCTCGGTATCGCCTTGTGGAACCTGGGTGACTACCCACGAGCAGACGCGCTGGTGAGAGCGGCCGCCGAGTTGACCGAAGAGGTCAACGACCGCTGGTGCCTCACGCAGTGCCTGGAGGTGCTGGCGTGGATCGCCGGTGCGCGTGGGGAGCATGAACGGGCCGCCCGGATGCTGGGGGCGGCGCACTCGCTGTGGCAGGCGGCGGACGCCTCACCCACTCGGCTGTGGTACCACGCGAAATGGCACGAGCGCTGCGCGGAGCAGGCCCGCAAGACGCTGGGGAATCGGGCGTTCGCGGCGAGCTTCCGAGACGGGACGCGACTCGGCGTGGAAGGCGTGCTCACCTGTGATGTGCTGACTTGTGCGGGGAAGGACTGAATCCGTCAGACTTCGCGGCGCAGTCGGCGGAGAGTTCGAACCAGACGGTTTTCCCACTGGGCGCGGATTCACTGCCCCAGCAGCAGGCCAGCAGGTCGATCAGGTCCAGTCCGCGGCCGTGCTCGTCGCCCGGCGTGGCCTGGTGGAGACAGAGCGGCGCGGTGCCCGCGTCCTCGACCTCGCCGCGCAGCAGGCCGTCACTGGCGTAGAGGGTGAACCGGTGCGGTCCCGGCGCATGGCGCAACGCGTTGGTGACGAGCTCGCTGACCAGGAGCTCGGCGACCTCGGCCAGCTCATCGAGCCCCCATGCGGCGAGACGGGCACGGGTGAGACGTCGCGCCTCGGGCACCGAGGACATGCCCGGGGAAAGCGACCAGGAGGCGACCTCCATACCGGAGAGGTGGCCGGAGCCGGTGACCAGCTCCCCGAGGCGCCGGATGCCGGCCTTGAGGCGGTCCCAGACCGGCGTGTGGCTGTCCCAGGGCATGACCCTGTCCCCCGGGTCGTCCTGCCAGAGTGTGCTCTCGGTCATGAGCGCGGATCCGGAGTTCTGGTTCATGCTGCCCGTCCGAGGTGGCAGTAGTGGGCGGGAACGCTACGCCCGTCGGGCAGGATCTCACCGTTGTCCTCGAAGACCACCACGCCGTTGCACAGCAGACCCCACCCCTGCTCGGGATGGAAGGCCACCAGGCGCGCGGCCTCGCGGTCACAGCCGTATGCGGATGGGCACCGAGGCTGGTGCTGACACATGATCATTCCTTGGTTCGGTCGCCGCTGTCACGACGTTCTTTGCTGACAGAACCAGCATGCGCATGCGGACCGTGGATGTAGGACGGGATAAATGCCCGGATGATTACCCGTTCCTACCTACGTAGGTAACCAGCGCGTAGGTATGGAGCGGCTATCATCGCAGGTCAGGACGCCATCAGCTGGGTGACCGCTCACACCGGGCGCACCGAACTCGCGCGGCCGAGATGAGTTAGCCTGAAATTGTCATGGGGACGATGACACGGCGGCAAGCGGGGAACCTGCCAGCCGAATTGACGAGTTTCGTTGGTCGTCGGCATGAGCTAACCGAGACCAAACGTCTGCTTTCCGCTGGCCGGATGGTGACGTTGACCGGCGTCGGCGGAGTGGGCAAGACACGGCTGGCGCTGAGGGTCGCCGCGGAGATGTCACGGGCCTTCCCTGACGGGGCGTGGTTCATCGATCTGGCGCCGCTGGTGGCCGAAGAGCTGCTCACGGAGACCATCGCCGACACGATCGGCTGCCGCCAGCCGAACGTGGCCGCGCTGTCGGAGCATCTGCTCAACAAGCGCCTGCTCTTGGTGTTGGACAACTGCGAGCATGTGCTGAACGAATGCGCCATCCTGTCCAGCAAGCTGCTCTCCGCGACGACCGAGCTGCACATTCTCGCGACCAGCCGGCAGTCGCTCCAGGTGCCGAGTGAGCACCTCCTGGAAGTGCCGCCGTTGACCGTATACGGGACGGGCGATGCGATGGTCGCGACCCCCGACGCGCGCTACGAGGCGGTGAGACTGTTCGAGGACCGTGCGGCGGCCGTCGTGCCGGGTTTCACCGTCGATGCCGCCAACAGCGTGGCGGTGACGCGGCTGTGCCAGCGGCTCGACGGGATTCCGCTGGCCATCGAGCTCGCGGCGGTGCGCATGCGGGCATTGTCCGTCGACCAGATCCTCGAACGGCTGAACAACCGGTTCCGGTTGCTGGCGACGGAACGCTCGGTCGCGGTGCCCCGCCAGAAGACGCTGCGGGCGTTGGTGGACTGGAGTCATGACCTGTGCTCGCCTGAGGAACGGCTGCTGTGGGAACGGCTGTCGGTGTTCTCCGGCGGCTGCGATCTGGAAGCGGTCGAAGAGGTGTGCTCGGGCGACGGGATCGCCCGGGAGGACATCCCCAGCCTGCTGATAGAGCTGGTCGACAAGTCGATCCTGCTGCGGAAGACGCAGGACACCGGCGTACGTTTCGAGATGCTGGAGACGCTGCGCCAGTACGGTTGGGAACGGCTCACCGATTCCCGCCAGGAGACGACGCTTCGGCTGCGGCATCGCGACTGGTGCCGCGAGTTGGCCGCGCGGGCGGAGGCCGAGTGGTTCGGCGAGAGCCAGATGGAATGGCTCGTCCGGATCCGTCAGGAGCAGGCCAACGTACGGGGGGCGCTGGAATTCTGCTTGACCGAGCCGGGCCAGGCCTGGGCCGCCCTCGAGATCGCCGCCGCGATGTGGAGCCACCGGCTTTCGTGGAGCTCCCCCAGCGAAGGACACCACTGGCTGGAGCGGGCGCTGGCCCAGGAGCCCCGCCCCATCGCCGCGCGGGCCAAGGCCCTGTGGGTCGACGCGTGGCTCCTGCTGCTGCAGGGCGACCTCTCCGCCGCACAACCACTGCTGCTGGAGTGCCGTGCGCTGGCCGAGCGGCTGGGTGATGAGGCGCAACTCGCCGGCGCGCTGCACATCACCGGTTTCTCCGCGCTGCTGGCCGGAGACTTCGCCCGATCGTTCGCTCTCCTGGAAGAGGCCCTGGTCCGCCGCCGCGCCCTCGGCCACCGGGGTCATTCATGGGTCGCCCTCTTCCAGCTGAGCATGGTCACCGTGGTCATGAACGATCCCCGCTCGACGGCGCTCTGCCAGGAGGCCTTGGAGACATCCCAGAAGGCGCACGCGGACTGGTCCGTGTCCTACGCGTTGTGGATCACGGCCCTGGACCGGTGGCGGCACGATGATCCTGACACCGCCATCGCCATGATGCGCGACGCGCTGCGGTTCAAGCTGCGGTGCAACGACCATTTCGGCATCGCAGAAGGCCTGGAAGGGCTCGCCTGGATCATCGCCGACCAGCATCAGGACGGCCGCGCCGCTCAACTGCTGGGCGCCGCGCACATGGTCTGGCGCTCGATCGGGACCTCGCTCTCCGGACTCGGGCATCTGGCGGGTCTCCACGGCCGATGCGAGGCCCGGCTACGACAGAGCCTCAGGAACGAAGGGTTCACCGCGGCCTTCACGCGCGGCTCTGAGTTCACGCTCGACCAGGCCGTCGCCTACGCGCTGGAGGAGAAGCCGGGCAGAGGTACCGCGAGCCCCCCGCCCGAATCCGACGTCGCGTCCGTCCTGACCCGCAGAGAGCGAGAGATCGCCGAACTGGTCGCTCAAGGGCTGAGCAACAAGGAGATCGCGGAGACCCTGGTGATCGCCCAGCGCACCGCCGAAGGCCATGTCGAGAACATCCTGCGCAAGCTGAGTTTTACCTCCAGATCGCAGGTCGCCAAAGCCTGGAGCTCGCGACAGCAGGTCGGTAGACCGTGACCGTTCTCGCGGGTCCGGCGTCACGGACCGCCTCGGAGCCGCTCATCCGCATCCGTGGAGTGGGCAAGCGATTCGGCGGCACCACCGCGCTGGAAGGGGTGGATCTCGACCTCCACCACGGCGGCATTCTCGCCCTGCTCGGACAGAACGGCGCCGGAAAGTCGACGCTGATCAAGATCCTGGCCGGGGTCTATCGCGCCGACGAAGGTGAGATCGAGGTGGCCGGCCATCCGCTGGGCAGCCAGGCCGCCTCCCGCGGCATGTCGTTCGTCCACCAGGACCTCGGCCTCGTGGAGTGGATGAGCGTCGCCGAGAACATCGCCCTCGGCACCGGCTATCGCCGGCGCGGCGGTCTCATCTCCTGGCGCGGGGTACGCGAGCGCTGCGTGGCGGCTCTCCGATCCGTCGCGATCCGCCTCGACCCCGATGAGCGGATCGCCGGCCTCACCCGCGCCGAGCGGTCGCTCGTCGCCATCGCCCGCGCGCTGGCCGCCGAAACCGAGATCATCGTCCTCGACGAGCCGACCGCGAGCCTGTCCGCGCCCGACCGCGCCCGCCTGTTCGACGCTTTGCGCGCGCTACGTGACCGAGGTCACGGGATCGTGTACGTGAGCCACCGGCTCGACGAGGTGCGTGAGATCGCCGACAGGGTCGCGGTCCTGCGCAACGGGCGGCTCGTCAGCCAGGGGACCCTCACCGGCGGCGATTCCACCACCCTCGTACGTGACATCGTCGGCCGCGAACCGACGACCCACCGGCGCCCGAACCGCGACCTCGGAGAGGTGGTGCTGAGCCTCACCGGCGTACGCACCGGGCAGGCCGGCCCGATCAGCCTCGACCTGCGGGCCGGTGAGGCCATCGGTCTCGTCGGCCTCACCGGTGCCGGGCACGTGGATCTCGGCCGCGCTCTGGCCGGCGCGCACCCCATCCTCGCCGGCCACATGCTGCTCGACGGGCGGCCCTATGGTCCACGGTCGGTGTCGGCGGCCGTCGACGCGGGTGTCGGCCTGGTGACGAGCGACCGGCAGGAGGAAGGCGCCGCCCCGAGCCTCAGCGTCCGCGAGAACTTCCTGGCCAACCCCAGGGCACACGGCCGATCACCACTGAGCTGGATCCGGCCCCGCGCGGAGCGCGCCGAGGCGGCGGCGCTCGTCGCGTGCTTCGGCGTCCAACCCGCGGATGCCGAGGCGCCTCTTTCCACTCTGTCCGGCGGAAACCAGCAGAAGGTCATGATCGGCCGCTGGCTCGGCACGAACCGCCATGTCCTGATCCTCGAGGAGCCGACGGCCAGTGTCGATGTCGGCGCCAAACCCGAGATCTACCGACTCCTCGACGAAGCCCTGGCCGGCGGGCTGGCGGCCATCCTCGTCTCCACCGACTTCGAGGAAGTCGTGAACGTGTGTGATCGCGCCCTCATGTTCGTCCGGGGGACAGTGACCACCGAGGTGGCCGGTGCGGCCCTCACGGTCACCGCGCTCACCCACGCCGCGTCGGCCGCGCCCGCTGTCACTGGTGCGAATCCCCGATGACCACGAGAGCCCCGCGCCGGCGGCGCACCGCCGGTCACTTCATCGGCAGCTACGGACTACTCGCTCTGACGATCATCCTGTTCGTGGTGTTCTCGCTCGCCCTGCCGGACACCTTTCCCACGATGGCCAACCTGACGTCGATCCTCTCGACTCATTCGATCACCGCGATCCTGGCGCTGGGCGCGATGATCCCCATCGTCACGGGGAAGTTCGACCTGTCCATCGGCTATGGCCTCGGGCTCGGACACGTCGTGACCTTGCAACTCATCATCGCCGGCGGCTGGCCATGGCCCCTGGCCTGTCTCGGCGTGCTCATCGGCGGCGCGCTCGTCGGCGTGATCAACGGTCTCCTCGTCGAGTTCGCCAGGATCGACTCCTTCATCGCCACCCTGGGCACCGGCAGCGTGCTGTACGCCATCACGGGCTGGACGACCAAGGGCGCCAGGATCGTGCCCGGCCCGCAGGGTCTTCCGCCCGCCTTCACCGGCATATCCGACTCGACGTTCCTGGGCCTGCCCGCTCCCGCGTTCTATGTGCTCGTCCTCGCCGCGGTGCTCTGGCTCGTGCTCGAACGGCTCCCCGTCGGCCGGTACCTGTACGTCATCGGCTCGAACCCGCGGGCCGCCGACCTGATCGGCATCCCGACCCACCGGTACGTCGTCTACGCCTTCGTGGGCTCCGGGCTGGTCACCGGCTTCGCGGGCGTCCTGCTCGCCGCTCAGCAGCAGATCGGCAATCCGAGCGTCGGGATCGACTATCTGCTGCCGGCGTTCGTCTCGGCCCTGCTCGGCTCCACCGCGATCAGGCCCGGACGGGCCAACGCGCTCGGTACCGTCGTCGCCGTCGCCGTCCTCGCGATCGGCCTGTCGGGCATCGGTCAGCTGGGGGCGGACTTCTGGGTGACGCCGCTGTTCAACGGGGTCACCCTGCTCATCGCGGTCGGGCTCGTCGGCTACGCGGCCCGGCGCCGGCTGCACGCGGGACCGGCCGCGGCACGCCGCACGCCACCGCCCGCGCCTCCATACGAGCCCGCCGCCACACCGTCCCGTGACCCATCGCCACCGCGAACCCTCCCACCTGCGGGGTAAGGATCCGAGCGTGAACCGCTTCTCACGCATCGCGACGGCGCTGGCGATGGCCTGCGCGCTCGCTGGTGGCTGCTCCCGGGGCTCCGCCGGCTCGGCTCCCGGCCCCGCACCGGGCCCGTCGGCGAGCTCGTGTCCCGGTGTCCTGTCCGTGGCCGGGCAGGCCGTCGCGCGGGCTGAGGGGATCGTCGCCTGGAACGGTCCCACGAGCGGTCCGCGAGCGGTCCGCGGCAAGAACCTCGTGTTCGTCGCGGCGACCATGACCAACCCCGGCGTCGCGGGCACGGCCAACGCGGTGCGGGAGGCCGGGGAGTCCATCGGCTGGGACGTCCGGGTGATCGACGGGCAGGGCACTCCGGCCGGGGTACGGGAGGCCCTTGGCCAGGCCGTCGCCCTGCGCCCGTCGGGGATCGTCATCGGCGGTTTCGACCCGAACTCCGCCGCCGAGCAGGTCAAGCGGGCCAGTGACATGCGCATCCCGCTCATCGGGTGGCACGCGGCGAGCCGGCCCGGGCCCGGCGCGAACCCGAGGCTCTTCACCAACATCACCACCCGGGTGGAGGAGGTCGCGAGAATCAGCGCGTTCTGGATCATCGCCAGGTCGCAGGGGCACGCGGGCGTCGTCATCTTCACCGACTCGTCGATCCCCTTCGCGGAGAACAAGGCACAGCTGATCAAGAAAACGCTGCTGAGCTGCTCCGGCGTCAAGCTGCTGTCGTACCAGAACATCCCGCTTCCTGACACGGGCAGCCGCACGCCTCAGGCGGTCTCCTCACTCCTGTCGCGCTTCGGCGATCGATGGACCTACTCGGTCGCCATCAACGACCTCTACTTCGCCGACGCGGCGGCGCCCCTGCGCGCCGCGGGCAAAGCCGGCGATGGGCCCCCGTACGCGATCGGCGCGGGTGACGGCGACCCGTCGGCCTTCCAGCGCGTCCGAGACCGGCAGTTCCAGCAGGCCACCGTTCCCGAGCCGTTGAACGCGCAGGGCAGCCAGATCGTCGACGAGTTCAACCGCGCGTTCGCCGGGCGACCCCCGAGCGGGTACGTCGCGCCGGTGCATCTGACCACGCAACACAACGTCGACGACGCCACCTCGTGGGACCCTCCGGGCTTTCGCGCGGCCTACGAGCGGATCTGGAACGGCTGACCAATACGGGTTCAGGGGACCACTTTGGGTAGGGGTCCCGGATGGCAACCCTCATGGATCGGGTGCGCGCGTATCTGCGCAGCCCCCAAGGCAAGCAGACGATGGAGAAGGCCAAGCGCATGGCCAACGACCCGGAGAACCAGCGCAAGGCCCGGCGGTTCCTGGACCGGCTGCGCTCGCGGCGGCACTGACCTCAGCGGGTGAAGCCGATGTCCTGGTAGCGGAGGTCGTAGAAGCCGCGGGCCCCCACGTTGGCCAGCGTCTCGCTGACCGCCACGTTCTGCGGCCTCTGGTACAGCGGCAACACGTTGACCTCCTGCCAGATCAGCTTGTCGGCCGCGTTGGTGTCCGCGTGCGCCTGCTTCAGGTCGAGGCTCTGGCCGGCCTGGTTCATCGCCGCGTCGATCTCGGGCGAGCCCACGCGACCGAAGTTGGCGTTCCACGTCTGCCCGTTCGGCGAATTGGCGTAGATCCCAAAACTGCTCGAAACCGGAAAAGGCGTGCCGATGTATGCGAACGGCGTCATATCAAAGTTGCCGGGAATGACGTACTTGGTGAAGAAGTCATCGCTGGGCACGGCCTGGATGGTGAGCTTGACCCCGATCTGCGCGAGCATGCTCTGTGCGAGCTCACCCTCCGACTTGCCGGTCTGCACACCCGACGGCACCACGAAGCGCAGGTCGAGCGGCTTGCCGTCCTTCTGGCGGACGCCACCGCCGCCCAGCGGCCAGCCCGCCGCGTCGAGCAGGCGTCTGGCCTGGGCCGGGTCGTAGACGCCCAGGGCGCCGGCGTTGTCCTGGTAGCCCTCCTGGGTGTTCATGAAGAAGTGGTTGTTCAGCAGCGCGATCGGCCAGTCGAGGCCTTGCAGGTCGGACTGGGCGATCGCCTGGCGGTTGATGCCGAGCTGGACGGCCTGCCGGACCCGCTGGTCCTTCAGCAGGTCGCTGGAGCCGTTGAAGGTGATGTGGCGGAAGTCGGGGCCCGCCGCCTGGCGTACGGTCGCGCCCGGGGTGGTCTTGGCGCGCGCGTAGTCGGGCGCCGACGGGCCGACGTCGGTGATGTCGAGTTCGCCGTTGCTGAACGCGCCGATCAGGGAGTCCTGCTCGGAGGCGCGGTAGATGATCTGGTCGAGCTTGGCCCGGTCGCCCCACCAGGTGTCGTCGCGGACGAGCGTGATCGTCTTCGCCGTCTGGTCGAAGCCCTTGAACTTGAACGGCCCGGCCGTCACCGG
The DNA here is from genome assembly GCF_040659625.1 of Nonomuraea sp. NPDC049750. Taxonomy (NCBI): domain Bacteria; kingdom Bacillati; phylum Actinomycetota; class Actinomycetes; order Streptosporangiales; family Streptosporangiaceae; genus Nonomuraea; species Nonomuraea sp. NPDC049750. Next base: position 82,619 of record NZ_JBFANB010000012.1, on the reverse strand, counting down.
GATCTTGTTCAGCCAGGCGGTGTTGTAGGCCTCGGGGGTGCTGTTGGTGGAGGCCGGCATCAAGGGGCTGAACAGCGACTTCCAGTCGCCGAAGGGCCGGGCGAACGTCACGACGACCGTGTAGTCGTCGCGCCCCCGCCGTACGTCGGAGATGTCCTGGTAACCGGTGGACGAGACGATGTGGAAGGCGGGGTTGGTGCCGTTGAGCGCCTTCCACTGGGCCTGGTAGTCGGTCCAGTCGATCGGCTTGCCGTCGGACCACTTGGCCTTGGGGTTGAGCGTGTAGGTGACGACCTGGTGCGGGTCGCGGGAGGTGACCTCGGCGCTGATCAGGTAGTCGGGGTTCGCGGTGATGTCCGCCTTCTCGTCGGATCTGAACGGCGCGGGCAGCAGCGCGTTGCTGACCACCGCAGCGACGGCGAGGTTGCCGTCGACGTGGTTCCTGTTCCACTGGGTGGGGAACTCGTTGATGCCCCAGCGCAACGTGCCGCCGTCCTTGACCTTGTCACGCGGCTGCGGATTGATGTCGTACGCCTTGACGTTCCGCTCGTCCCCCCGCGGGCCGCCCGCGAGGCCATCGCTGCCGCCAGGGCCCCGGCCGCAACCCGCCAGGCACAGCGAGCCGACCAGGGCGGCCACGATCAGGCGTGATGCTTTCATCGAGCGAATCCTCCCGCTTAGCTTAGGTGACTTCGAGCTTCTCGGCGTAGTGACAGGCGGCGCCCTGGTCCTTGTCGAGCAGGTGCACCGAGGGCTCGACGGCCACGCACACGGCGCGTTCGTCGTCGGTCAACTCGGCCCTGAACTTCGGGCACCGGGTGCGGAAGCGGCAGCCCGACGGGGGGTCGGCCGGACTGGGGAGATCGCCTTCGAGCAGGATCCGCCGGCGCGAGCGCTCGCGGACCGGGTCGGGCAGCGGGATCGCGGACAGCAACGCCTGTGTGTACGGGTGCGCGGGAGCGTCATAGACGGCGTCCACCTGCCCGATCTCGGCGATCCTGCCCAGATACATGACGGCCACCCGGTCGGCGATGTAGCGCACCACGGCCAGGTCGTGCGCGACGAACAGGTAGGACAGCCCGAGCTCGGCCTTCAGCGCGTCGAGCAGGTTGATCACACCGGCCTGGATCGACACGTCCAGCGCGGAGACCGGCTCGTCGAGCGCCAGGAACCTGGGTTCGAGCGCCAGCGCGCGGGCGATGCCGATGCGCTGCCGCTGTCCGCCGGAGAAGTCCTGCGGGTAGCGGGCCGCGTGGGAGGGGTCGAGCCCGACCAGGTCGAGCAGCTCGGCCACCCGGCCGCCCGGATCGCCCTTGCCGTGGGTGCGCAGCGGCTCGGCCAGGATGTCGTAGACGGTCATGCGCGGGTCGAGGGAGGCGAGCGGGTCCTGGAAGACGACCTGCATGTCGCGCCTGATCGCCATCCGTTCGGCGCCGCCGAGGCGGGCGGTGTCGTGCCCGAGCACGACAATGCGGCCCTCCTGCGGCTCGGCCAGCTCCAGGATCTCCATCAGCGTCGTGGTCTTGCCGCAGCCCGACTCGCCGACGAGACCGAGCGTCTCGCCCTCGCGTACGTCGAAGCTGACCCCCTCCACCGCGTGCACGGTGCCGACCCTGTGCTTGAACACCGATCCGCGCAGCAGCGGGTAGCGCTTGACCAGCCCGTCGACCTTCAGCACCGGCTGCCGGTCCTGGCGCGGCCGTGCCTCGCGCGGCTCGACGGGGACCGCGTGCTTGGCCGCCACGCGGGGGCGTACGTCCGCCCAGCGGATGCACGCGGCCTGGTGCGCCGGGCCGACGTCGACCAGCGGCGGCTCGGCGGCCTCGCAGGCGTCGATGCGCATCGGGCAGCGCGGCGCGAACGGGCAGCCCGGCGGCAGCGCCGCGGGCGACGGCGGCGCGCCCTCGATGGGCACGAGCGGGTGCCGGCCGTCGGTGTCTACGCGCGGGATGGAGCTGAGCAGCCCGACGGTGTAGGGCATGCGCGGCTCGTAGTAGATGTCGTCCACGCTGCCCACCTCGACCGGCCGGCCCGCGTACATCACCAGCACCCGATCGGCGAACCCGGCCACCACCCCGAGATCGTGCGTGATCATGACGATCGCGGCGCCCGTCTCCCGCTGGGCCTTCTTCAGCACTTCGAGCACCTGCGCCTGGATGGTGACGTCGAGCGCGGTGGTCGGCTCGTCGCAGATGATCACGTCGGGGTCGTTGGCGATGGCCATCGCGATCACCGCGCGCTGCCGCATCCCGCCGGAGAACTCGTGGGGGAAGGCCAGGGCCCGCTGGGCCGGGTTGGGGATGCCGACCAGGTCGAGCAGTTCGACGGCCATGGCCGCGGCCTGCTTCTTGGTCACCTTCTGGTGGACGCGCACCGCCTCGGCGATCTGGTCGCCGACGCGGTAGACGGGGGTCAGCGCGGACAGCGGGTCCTGGAAGACCATCGACATGGTCTTGCCGCGAAAGGCGGTCAGCTCCCGCTGCCGGGCGCCGATCAGCTCCTTGCCGTGCAGCCGCACCGAGCCGGTGACCGTGGCGCCCGGCGGCAGCAGGCCCATGACCGCGGCCGAGGTGACGGACTTGCCGGAGCCCGATTCGCCGACGATGCCGAGCACCTCGCCCTGGCGTACGGCATAGCTGACGCCGCGTACGGCCGCCACGTCGCCGAAGGAGACGTTGAGGTCGGTGACCTCCAGGACGGGCGTCACCGTGGCCTCCGGGAGGCGGGATCGAAGGCGTCGCGCAGCGCGTCGCCGATGAGGTTGACCGCGAGCACGGTGACCACCAGCAGCCCGGCGACGAACCAGAACGTCCACGGCGCGTAGAGGGCGGTCCGGGCGCCGTCGGCGATGAGCGTGCCGAAGGAGACGTCGGGCGGCTGGATGCCGAAGCCGAAGTAGGACAGCGAGGTCTCGGTGAGGATGGCCGCGCTGACATTGAGGGTGGCGTCGACGATCAGCAGCGACGACAGGTTGGGGATGATGTGCCGGAAGATGATGCGCACCGGCGAGACGCCCATGAACCGGGCGGCCTGGATGAACTCCCGCTGCTTCAGCGAGATCGTCATCCCTCTGACGATCTTCGAGGTGACCATCCAGAGGAACAGCGCCAGCATGATCACGAACAGCACCCACTGCCCCGCCCCGAACAGCGGCGACATGACGGCCAGGATCAGGAACGCGGGCAGCACCAGGAGCAGGTCGGCGCCCCAGGTGAGCGTCCGGTCGGTCCAGCCGGGGAAGTAGCCGGCGAACGCCCCGACGACGGCGGCCAGCGCGGTGGACACCAGCGCGGCCAGCAGCCCGACGATCAGCGACTTGCGCATGCCGCGCAGCGTCACCGCGTAGACGTCGGCGCCGGTCTGCAGCGTGCCGAACCAGTGCTCGGCCGACGGCGGGCTGAGGAAGGCGGTGAAGTCCTTGTCGGTGTAGGACCACGGGCTGAGCACCGGCCCGGCGAAGGCCAGCAGGAACAGCAGCACGAGCACGGCGAAGCCGATCCGCCCTTGCGTGGACTGGAAGAACCTCCAGGCGACCACCCGCAGCCGCGACGGAGCCCGCCTACCGACGAGCAGCGCCGTCATCCGGCCCTCACCCGGGGGTCGAGGGCGGCGTGCAGCAGATCGGCCGCCAGGGACGCGCACAGCACCGCGATCGCGGCGATGAAGGCGATGGCCGCCACGGTGTTGACGTCGTTGGTGAAGATGGAGTTGATCAGTTGTTCGCCCAGCCCGTGCCAGCCGAAGATCTTCTCGGTGAACGTCGCGCCGGTCAGCAGCGCGCCGAAGGTGAACGCGAAGTAGGTCGCGACCGGGATCAGGGCGGTGCGCAGGGCGTGGTGGATGAGCGCCTGGCTCCTGCTCAGCCCTTTGGCCATGGCGGTGCGGACGAAGTCGGCGCCGAGCACGTCGAGCATGGTGTTGCGCTGGTAGCGGCTGAAGACCGCGGCCAGCCCCAGCGACAGCGAGATCGTCGGCAGGATCAGGTGCCGCAGCCGGTCACTCACGGTCCCCCAGAAGCCGGTGTCGAGCCCGTCGCTGTATTCGCCGCTGACCAGGAAGAGCCGGTGCCCGAAGAGCCGATCGTTGGCCAGGGTGCCGAGCAGGATCAGCATGTTGGCCAGCACGACCACCGGCATCGCGAGCACCAGGAACGACATCCCTGTCGACAACCGGTCGAACCACCCGTACTGCTTGACCGCGGCGGCGGCCCCGACGACCACCCCCAGCAGGCTGCCGAAGATCAGCCCGAGCATGACCAGCCGGAAGGTGACGCCCATGCGCCGCTTGAGGTCCTCGTTGACCGGCGAGCCGGTGACCGTACGGCCGAAGTCGCCCTGCACCACGCCGCCCGCCCACGTCGCGTAGCGCTGGAGCAGCGGCGTGTGGTCGTTGAGGTTGAGCGCGGTGAGCTGGGCGTCCACGACGGCCGGCGGCGGCTTGGGGGTCCGGTCGGCGTAGTTGGAGCGCGGATCGAGGGCGCTGGCCGCGAGCATGTAGGCGAGGCTGGCTGCGACGGCCACGAGCACGAGATAGTTGAGCAGCCTGCGGGCCAGGAACCCCGCCATCGCCCTCCCCTTCGGCGCGCACGATGTGTAGTCATATTGCTACACCATGCGAGCATCGGGGCGCACGGAACTACCAAACTGCAGTCTGCTTAACGTCCGGAAAGTTCGCTGCCTAACGTCCGGAGAGTTCGTCCACGGCCATGCGGACATCGTCGCTGGTGATGGTCGTCAGCTCCGCCGAGCTGGCCGACCCGCCACCCCCCGCCAGAGCGGCGAGCCGTACGTCGCGGCGCATGGCCGCGCGCTCGAACAGCGACCTGGCGAAGCGCCCGTTGCCGAGCCCGTCGATCAGCCGCTCGTCGCAGACCCAGGCGAAGACCTCGTCGAGGTCGCGCAGTGCCGCCTCGTCGAAGCGGTCGCCCGATTTGTCGGCCAGCAGCACGGCGATCTCGGACAGCTCCCGCGCGGAGTAGCTGGGGAAGGCGACCCGCTGGTTGAACCGGCTGGCCAGGCCGGGGTTGGTGGCCAGGAAGGTGTCCATCTCGCGCTGGTAGCCGGCCAGCACGATGACGAGCCGGTCGCGGTCGTCCTCGGCGCGCTTGAGCAGCGTCTGCACGGCCTCGGCGCCGAACGCGTCGCCGCCGGAGTAGCCGGGGTTGACCAGGCTGTAGGCCTCGTCGACGAACAGTACGCCGCCCAGCGCCCGGTCGACCAGCTCGTTGGTCTTGATCGCGGTGGCGCCGAGATGCTGGCCGACCAGGTCGGCCCGCTGCGCCTCGACCACGTCGGGCCTGGCCAGCAGGCCGAGCGCGGCGAAGATGCGGCCGATGACCCTGGCCACCGTGGTCTTGCCGGTGCCCGGCGGGCCCGCGAACACGAAGTGGCGCGTCTGCGGCGGCGTGGGCAGCCCGCGCTCCTGCCGCATCCGGGCGACCTGGAGCTGGGCGGCGATGGCGTGCACCTGCCGCTTGACCGGCTCGAGCCCGGCCATCCGGTCGAGGTCGGCCAGCGCCTCCTCGATGGTGGGCGTGTCCTCGTAGCCGCGGAAGCGGGCGGTCAGCTCGTCGAACGCCTTGGTCACGTCGGCGGTCGTGGTGGTGACGAGGTCCTCGGTGGTCGGTGTCCCGCCCGCGCCCACGACGCGTACGTCACGGGCCGTCGCGGCGGCCTCGACGAGGCTGCGGACGAACCTGGCGTTGCCCAGCTCGTCGACCAGCCCGCGCCGCTGGACGTCCTCGAACAGGCCGAGCAGCGCGGCGCGCGCGTCGGGCGCCATCGTGTCGCCCCGGTGCCGCTGGAGCACCTCGGTGATCTCCGCCAGCTCACCGGGCGAGTAGCTCGGAAAGCGCACCCGGGTGGCGAACCTGCTGGCCAGCCCGGGGTTGCTGGACAGGAACGAGGTCATCTCCTGCTCGTAGCCGGCCAGGATGATGATCAGCCGGTCGCGGTCGTCCTCGGCCCGCTTGAGCAGCGTCTGCACGGCCTCGGCGCCGAACCTGTCGGGCTGGCCGTCGGAGGAGTTGATCAGTCCGTACGCCTCGTCGATGAACAGCACGCCGCCCAGCGCCCGGTCGACCAGCTCGTTGGTCTTGATCGCGGTCGCGCCCAGGAACTCCCCCACCAGGTCGGCCCGCTGGGCCTCGACCACGAAGGGCGTCTCGAGCAGGCCGAACGCGTAGAAGATCTTCGCCACCGTGCGGGCCACGCTGGTCTTGCCCGTGCCGGGCGGGCCGAGGAAGACCAGGTGCCTGGTCGGTCGGCCGGCCTTGTAGCCGGCCTCGGCCCGCAGCCGGGACGCCTCGATGGAGGCGGCGATCGAGCGGACCTGCTCCTTGACCGGAGCGAGCCCGATCATGCCTTCCAGCTCGGCCAGCGCCTCCTCGACCGAGATGTCGGGCAGCCCGCCGGCCTTCTCGGGCGGCGCCTCCGGCCGGCCGTCGCGGGCCCTGACCCGGACCTGCTCCTCGGCGCTCAGCGCGTTCCTGGCCCGGCGGGCGGCGATGAAGCGCTGGATGAGGACGGCGGTGGCCGCGCCGTAGGCGACCCAGACCGCGGCGGCGTCGGAGACGAAGGAAATGGCCGCGGCGAGCGCCCCGGCGGGGACGAGCGCCATCAGCACGCTCAGCCACGGCGTCACCCAGCGGATCAGGTGCGCGGCGGCGGCGACGGGCACGGCCAGCATCATCAGCAGCGTGGGGGCCAGTGAGGGCGGCGGGAGGAGCGCGTAGAACACCGGCAGCAGCGCGCACCAGCCGATGAGCACCAGCACGGTCGCGGCGGCCCGCGGGAAGCGCAGCGTCAGCGCGAGGAACGCGAGCACCAGCAGGGTGATGAGAAAGGTCTTGAACAGGTCCCAGCCGAGCGCGGCGGCCACGCCGACGGTGGCGATGAGCACGACCACGTGCATCACCCGGCGCATGGCCGGGGGAAGATGGAAATAGCGCAGCCGCACCTGTTCAAACAGATCCCGCGCCGCGGTCCGCCCTGCGGTCTGGGCCCTGCCGGACTCACGCATCACGCCTCCCCGGTCCGCCCCTGGTTATACCGCACCAGACCGACGATTGGGCGGACCTGACACGCTAGGTGCCGGTGACGAATCGTGCGATGTGGCGGCCGAGTTCGCCGCCCGCGTCCTCCTGGAGGAAGTGGCCGGCGCCCTTGATCACCGGATGAGCGCGTCCCGCGGCGCCCGCCATCGACTTCTTGAGGATCGGTCCCATACCTCCAGTTATCGGGTCTCCGTCGGAGAAGGCCACCAAAAACGGGCGATCGAGCGTGGTGAGGACCTGCCAGGCGGCGCGGTTGGCGGGCGCGGCGGGGTCGTCGGGGGTGATAGGGACGAGTCCCGGCATGGCCTTCGCGGCGGCTTTGTACGACTCGTCGGGGAAGGGGGCGTCGTAGGCGGCGCGCACGGCCGCGGGGAGTTCGCTCTTGCAGCCCGACTGGACGAATCTGGCGATGTCCAGCATGGGAGCGTTCATCACCGCGTCTTTGAAGCGATGCCACAACTCGGGCATGGGAATGTCACCCGTCGGCAAGCCCGTGTTGGCCGCGACGATCCTGGCGACGTGCTCCGGATGCTCACCGGCGATCCGCAACCCGATCAGGCCGCCCCAGTCCTGCCCGACCATGGTGACGCCGCTCAGCCCGAGCGCGTCGAACAGCAGCGCGCGGGTCCACTCGACGTGCCTGGCGTAGGTGTGGTCGGCCCGTTCGGCCGGCTTGTCGGAGCGGCCGAAGCCCACCAGATCGACGGCGATGGCCCGCAGCCCGGCCGCCGCCAGCTCGCGCATGACGTGCCGGTAGAGGAAGGACCAGGTCGGCTCGCCGTGCAGCAGCACCACCGGCGGCCCGTCGGCGCGGCCCGTCTCGACGTAGGCCATGCGCAGGCCGTCGGCCACCTCGGCGTAGCGCGGCTCGTAGGGGAAGTCGGGCAGGTCGGCGAAACGCTCTTCGGGGGTACGGAGAGTCCGCATAGAACGATATTCTAGCTAGCGCCGCTGGTGCCGCCCGGGGAACTCCCCCATGAGCACCTGTTTGGGAGTGACCCGCAGCAGGTCCGAATCGGCCACGGCGATGCCGCGCACCTCCACCCAATACCTGCGCTGCAGCGGATCGGCGGCGAACACCGCCACCCGTGGATCCGCCTCGACGGCCGCCCGCGCCTGCGTCTCGGCGACCAGCCTGAGCTCTCCCGACGGGGTGACGGTCGCCGCCGTGCCGACGACGCGCGGGCCGAGGGAGTCGCCGAAGGACAGCACGACGCTCCTGGCGTACGCGAACGCCTGGCGTACCTCCGGAGTGAGCGCGACGGACGGGGCGTCGCCGGTGGGCAGGTCGCACATGATCAGTGAGGCTCGCCATGGCCCCGGCCCGCCGCGCCACCAGGCGCGCGCGGCGCGCAGCGCGAACAGCGCCACCGCCGCGCAGAGCGCGCCGAGCCCGGCCCGCCAGGCCCAGACCAGCCCCAGCAGGCCGCCCGCCGCGCAGGCCACGGACGTCAGCACGACCAGCCCGGTCGCGACCGGCAGCCATCTGTCCTCGCGATGGCGAACCCGCCGGTAGGAGACCAGCAGCGGGTAGGGCACCGCCACCGCGAGCACGGCGGCCCGCGGCTCCACGGCCAGCGCCCCGCACACCAGGGGCACCAGCACCGACCATGTCCTGCCGAGCATGATCCACAGCGTGACCCCCGTATTCCGCCTGGCCGTGCGCTCGGCGGGCACCCGGGCGAACTGGGCCAGGGCCCGCATCGGGCTGCCGCGCCAGAGCTCGGCCAGCGCGCGCATGCCCTCCGTCACCGGCCAGCCGAGCACCACCACGCCCGCCAGAGCGGCCCACACCGGGTCGAACGCCGTCGGCAGGTCCGGCAGCGCGCCCATCGTCAGCCAGCCCGCGAACGCGGCCACCGACGCGACGGCCGAGGCCAGGGCGGCGCCCAGCCAGGGGTCACGGCCGAGCATGGCGGGGACGTAGGACCACACCCCTACTCTGCGCACCTGCCTGAGCGTGATCGGGACGAGCAGGACCAGCACCAGGAGGCCGCCGAGCCGGCCCTCGCGGCCCCGGTCGAAGCCCAGGGCGGCCACGACGATGGCGATCGTCGCGAGCGCGACCAGCAGGCGGGATTGGCGTGACCAGACCTCCAGCGCCCGCATGGCCCGGCCGCTCTCGCGCGGGTCGATCGGCCAGGCGGGGTCGCGGTGCGCGGGGAGGCGGTCCCAGCGCAGCAGCGTCAGTCCGAGGTTGACGCGGGCCTGCGGATGCGCGGGATCCCGGTCGAGCGCGGTCAGATAGGCGCGCCGGGCGGGCGCGTGCTCGGCGCGGAGCAGCGCCTGGTCGCCGCGGAGCACGTGAGGGGCGGCCTCCTCGGGGGCGTACGCGCGGGCCAGCGCCGCCTGCTCGACGGACTCGTCCCAGTGGCCGGGGACGCGGCGCAGCGCGGTGCCCAGCCGCAGCCGGGCCGGCCAGGATCCCAGAGCGAGGCGCACCGCGTGCTCGGCGGGCGCGACCGCGTCGGCGTCGCGGCCCTGACGTTCCAGCGCGAGGCTGATCAGGCGGTAGGCCCACTCGTTGGCCGGATCCATGTCGGCGGCCGTGCGAGCGGCCTCCAGCGCGGCCTCGGGGCGGCCCGCCTGGAGTCTGGTGACCGCCTCTTCACACCATTCGCGGGGGGATCTGTCGGTCCTGTCGGCACTTTCGGCGGTCCCCACGGACCCCATGATCGGCTGACCGGACAGAGATGGATAGGCCGGGACATATGGCTGTGTCTCTCTAGAGAGGTGCCTCAGGCCGTGGATCGGCCGATACCGCTGTCCCCAGTGGATGGCATGGCCTAAGCTGCCACGCAAGTTCATGTGGGCCTTGCGTGAGATCGGATCGGCCTGCAAGGAGGCCCCATGACCGTCACTCAGGCCGCCCCGGTCCTCCGGCGCGCGGTTCAGCGACATCAGGACAACCGCTGGTCCATCCTGGTGCTGCTCTGCCTGAGTCTGCTCCTGATCACCGTGGACGCGACCGTCCTGCACATCGCCGTGCCCACCCTCACCGCGGCGCTGGAGCCGACGGCGGTGCAGCTGCTCTGGATCATCGACATCTACTCGCTGGTCGTGGCGCCGCTGCTGCTCCTGTTCGGCACGCTCGGCGACCGCTACGGGCGAAAGCGGCTGGTGCTGGCGGGTTACGTGCTGTTCGGCGTGGCCTCGGCCGTCGCCGCCTTCTCTCCCACTCCGCTGGTCCTCATCCTGGCCAGGGCGCTGCTCGGGGTGGGCGGCGCGATGATCATGCCGGCCACGCTGTCACTGATCCGCCAGGTCTTCCCCGACCGGCGTGAGCGGGCCATCGCGCTGGGCGTCTGGAGCGCGGTGGCCGCGGCGGGAGCCGCCGTGGGGCCGCTGATCGGCGGGGTGCTCGTCGGCATCTGGTGGGGCGCGGTCTTCCTGATCAACGTGCCCATCCTGCTCGTGCTGCTGCCCGCCGCCGCCCGGCTGCTGCCGGAGTCGCGGCACCGTGGCGGGCAGCCGTGGGACCGTCTCAGCGCCGCGCTGTCCGTGTTCGGCATCCTGGCGGTGGCCTTCGGGCTGAAGGAGGCGGGAGCGGGCAGCCTGATCCCGTTCGGGGCCTCCGTCCTGGTCTTCCTCACCGGAGTGGGGCTGCTCGTCTGGTTCGTCCGGCGGCAGCTGCGGCTGGCCTCGCCGCTGCTGGAGGTCGGGCTGTTCCGGCGCCGTGAGTTCGGCACCGGCATCGCCGGGGTGCTGCTGGGCGTGTTCGCGCTGGTGGGGCTGCAGCTGATGCTGGCGCAATATCTGCAGCTCGTGCTCGGCGACAGCCCGCTGCTGGCGGCCGTACGGATGCTGCCGCTGGTGATCTCGGCGATCTGCGGCGGGCTGGCCGCCGCCCACCTGCTGCCCCGGATCGGCCTGCGCGCCACCATGAGCGGCGGGCTCGGCCTCGTCGCGCTCGCCCTCACCCCCACGCTGACCTGGGGCGTCGAAGCGCATCCCGTGATGCTCTCGGTCTGCTTCGTGGGCGTCGGGTTCGGCGTACAAGTGGCGCTGCTCGCCGCCTCTGACACGATCATGTCCTCGGCCCCCGAGGCCCAGGCGGGCGGGGCGGCGGCCATCGAGGAGACCGCCTACGAGCTCGGCGCCGGGCTCGGGGTCGCCGTGCTCGGCACGATCACCACGATCGCCTACGCGCCCGCGTTGCCCGCCGTTCCCGGAGTGTCCGGCGGTGGCATGGACGAGGCCAGGCAGTCTCTCGCCAGCGCCGCGCACGTCGCCGACAAGGTCGGCGGCGGCCCCGGCGGTGCGCTGCTCGACGCCGCCCGGTGGGCCTTCGTCAATGCCCTGCACACGACCGTCGTCGTGAGCGTCGTCCTGCTCAGCCTGACCGCCGTCGCCGTGGCCACGCTGCTGCGCCGTGATTGAGGTGTGTGATGTCCCGCTTAGGGCAGACAACAACCGTGAGACAGTCCCTCCATGATCTCGCTTCCCTGGTCGCCCGCATCGGCGTGGGCGGCATCTGCTTCGCCAACGGCTGGACCAAGCTCGAAGACGGCCTGAACGCCACGGGGGCGAAATTCCTCGCGCAGGGCGCCCCCGCGCCGCGCGCCTGGGCCACGGTCACCATGCTCACCGAGCTGATCGGCGGGGCACTGCTCATCGCCGGACTGATCGTGTCGGTGATGGGGCTGATCCTCTTCGCCGAGTCCCTGGCCGTCTTCCTGATCGCGCCGCCGCTCAACCCGATCACCACGAACGAGCTGATCCTGCTGGGCGTGGCCGCGCTGCTGCTGGCCGTGGTGGGGGCCGGGCGGGTCTCCGTGGACCACCTGGTGGTGATCCGGCGCAGGGAATCGGCGGCGGCGAACGAGTTCGCCGCCGAGACGGAGGCCGACGAGGTCATCGCGGCGCTGCGCGACCCCGACGCGCCCGGCTTCCGCCCGCCCGCCCGGCCCAAGTCCTCAGGGTCCTCAGGGTCCTCGAGCTCTGGTGGCCCGTCGAGCGGCAAGTCGTCAGGAACGCGGTCGTCGTCGGGTTCGCGCTCCGAGAGCGAGCCGGAGAGCTCCGCGCTGGAGGACACGGCACCACACGCCCGGCCGCGCCGGCCGTCGAGCGAGCCCGGGGACGAGCCCACCTCCTCGCCCGCGTCGGGCGACACGCTCGTGGCCGGGCGCAAGAAGCCCCCGGCCCGCAACCGCCGCACGACCACCGACGAGTGATCCCCGCCGGGAGCCGGTCACCGCGTCACAGCTCGGCCGTCAGCCGGGCGATCACCCGCATCTTGTTCATCGCGTCCAGGGCGGCGACCTTGTAGGACTCGGCGAGCGTCGGATAGTTGAACACGGCGTTGACCAGGTAGTCGACCGTGCCGCCGCAGCCCATGACGGTCTGCCCGATGTGGACGAGTTCGGTGGCGCCCGTGCCGAACACGTGGACGCCCAGCAGCCGCCGGTCCTCGGAGGAGACCAGCAGCTTGAGCATCCCGTAGGAGTCGCCGATGATCTGCCCGCGAGCCAGCTCCCGGTAGCGCGAGATGCCCACCTCGAAGGGGATCTTGTCCCGGGTCAGGTCGTCCTCGGACTTCCCGACGAAGCTGATCTCCGGGATGGTGTAGATGCCGATCGGCGGCAGCTCGTTCGTCTCCTCGACCGGCTCGCCGCAGGCGTGCTGCGCGGCCAGCCGACCCTGCTCCATCGAGGTGGCGGCCAGCGCGGGGAAGCCGATGACGTCGCCGACGGCGTAGATGTGCGAGACGGGCGTGGCGTAGTTCTCGTCCACCTTGATCCGGCCCCGGTCGTCGGCGGCCAGCCCGGCCGCCTCCAGGCACAGCTCCTCGGTCTTTCCCTGACGGCCGGCCGAGTACATGACGCAGTCGGCGGGGATCTTCTTCCCGCTCTCCAGTACGGTCAGCGCCCCACGGGGCCGCCGCTCGACCGCGGCGACGTTCTCCCCGAACCTGAAGGTGACGGCCAGGTCCCGCAGGTGGTACTTCAGCGCCTCCACGATCTCCAGATCGCAGAACTCCAGCATCCGGTCGCGCCGCTCGACCACGGTCACCTTGGTGCCCAGCGCCGCGAACATCGAGGCGTACTCGATGCCGATCACCCCCGCCCCGACGACGACCAGAGTCTCGGGCACCCGGTCGAGGTGCAGGATCGCGTCGGAGTCGATGACCGTCTTGTCGTCGAACTCCACACTGGACGGACGGGCCGGCGAGGTGCCCGTGGCGATCACGATCTTGTCGGCCGTGACCTTCTTCTCCTCCACGTCACCAGTGATCCCGATGGTGTGCGGGTCGAGGAACCGGCCGGTTCCCTGCAGCATCGTCACGTGGTTGCGGCCGAGCTGGCTGCGGATCACCTGGATCTCGCGGCCGATCACATGCTGGGTGCGCATGCCGAGGTCGGCGACCGTGATCTCTTCCTTCACCCGGTAGCTCGCCCCGTACAGCTCCCGCTGGTTGAGGCCCGTGAGATAGAGGACCGCCTCGCGCAGGGTCTTGGAGGGGATTGTCCCGGTGTTGATGCACACGCCACCGAGCATGTGCATCTTCTCTACGACCGCGACCCGCTTGCCGAGCTTCGCCGCGGCGATCGCTGCCTTCTGCCCGCCGGGGCCGGTCCCGAGTACGAGGACATCAAAATCAAAAGGGGCCACACATCAAGTGTCCACCTATCAGGACATCGCCGCCATGACACGATCGACGATTCCCTGGCTGCCCTCCTGGCGTGCGCAGTGGGCACAGCAATACCAGTGCTCACCCGACTGGACTCCGTGCCCGATCACCCGGGTGCCGCAGTGCTCGCAGATGGGCGCCATGGACTGGATGGCGCATTGGAAGGAGTCGAACGTGTGCACCGCCCCCTGGGCATGCACCTCGAAGGACATGTCGTAATCGTTGCCACACGCTTCGCAGACAGCCATGGCCGGGGGATACCCGCTTCCCCCTCCTCATTGCCTCAACGGACGGCAATTTTCCGTCCGTACACCGAAGTAGCCGATCACCAGGGGCACCGCCAGCAGTCCCAGCGCGGCGAGCGCGCCCGGCAGGCCGACCCGGGCCGTCAGGGCGGCCACGAGCAGCGGGCTGATGACGAACCCGGTGTAGGAGATCGCGGAGACCATGGACACCAGCGCCCCGCTCGCGTCGTCGGCCGCCGCGCGGCTGAGCACGGCGGGCACCAGCGGCCCGAGCGCGAGCCCGGTCAGCGCGAACCCCGCCATCGAGGCCGGGACCGAGCCGCCGAGCCCCGCCAGCGCCATGCCCGCGACGCCGCCCACCCCGCTCACCAGGTAGAACGTCCGTAGCGTGAGCCGGGGCAGCGCGTGCGCGATGATCCGGCCCAGTGTGAGCGCCGCCATGTAGACGGCCGGGGCCGCGCTCGCCACCAGTGCCGAGGCTCCCCGGTGGTCTTCGAGCAGCAGCACCGACCACTGTTCGACCGAGTTCTCGATGATCAGCACGCACGCGGCCAGCGCGCCGAGCACGATGGCGACCCTCCACCGCCGCCTGCCACCCGCTCCCCCGACGGCGGGCAGTCCCCGGCCCATGCGCAGGGCGCTCAGGGACAGCGACGAGGCGAGTACGAGGACCGCCGCCGTCACCAGCACCGCGCCGGTGCCCATGCCCAGCGACCTGGCCAGCCCGGTGGCGGGAGCGGCGACGATCACGGCGACCGGGAAGGCGGCGTGCACCGCCTGGAACAGCCGGCGCCCGCCCTCCCGCTCGGCCCGGCCGGTGGCCATGTTCAGGGCGATGTCGAGCGCCCCGCTGGCCATGCCGACCAGGAGCAGCGTCAGCCCGAGCGCCACCGGCGAGCCGACGGGCGCGATGGCCGCCACGCTCAGCGCGAAGGCCACGGTGACCGCGATCAGCGCCGTACGCTCCCTGCCGCCGGCCAGCCGCCCGGCCACCGCCATGGCCGGAATGGCCCCCACCGGCACCGCGCTCAGTGCCAGCCCGAGGTCGGCCGTGGACGCGCCGAGTTGCTCCTTGATCGCCGGTAGCAGCGCTGACCAGGAGCCCCAGAACCCGCCCCAGGCCGCGCTGACCGCGATGAGCGGTATGCCGCGTTCCTTCACCAACCCCCCTCGCCGTGCATTACGGTTGTGTGCCAGTAAAGATCGTCAATGTCCTAAATATCCTCTATCGAAGGGTTCATCGTGCTCACGCGAACGGTCATCGCGGCCACTCTGGCCGCCGCCGGGATCGCCGCTACCCCCGCAGCCGCCACTGCCGCCCCCACCGCTCCGGTCAGCGCCGCCGCCTCCGCGAGCGCCGCCCCATACTCGCCGGAGCGAGTGTGCGGCTCTGGTTTCCGCCGGGTCAAGGACGGTCACCGCGCGATGAGGACGCGCGAGGGCGCGGTGTTCGGACACGTGTACCTCATGTATAACAAGCGCTCCGGGAAGAACTGCGTGGCCGCCATCAAGACGGCCTACCTCAACACCAAGACCACCACGGGCGCCAGCATCGAGGTGCGGGGCGGCGGCCGGTCCGAGGACGTGCAGAAGTACCGCTTCTACGCCGAGACCGGTCACGTCGACGGCAGCTGGAAGTGCGTGAAGTACTGGGGCTGGACCCGCGACCCCAGCGGCCGCGTCGAGGCGCGCGGCGGCCGCAACTCCTGGGGCAACTGCGCCGGGTGATCCTCACCGGCCCGTCCGCGCCGGCCGCGCGGACGGGCCCGTCTGCGGGCGTCCCGGCCCCCGGTGAACACCTCGGGCGCCATCTAGCCCGCTGCCCGGTGAACACCTCGGGCGCCATGTAGCCGGGCGTCCCTGCCACCTCCCCGGTCTTGGTCAGCGACATGTCGTGCGTACGGGCGATGCCGAAGTTGTCACACATCGGCCCCCTGTCGCGTCTTCCTCATGTCACGACTAACCCGATGGAGGTCCCCATGTCTCAGCGGCTCGATGTCATGAAGCTCGCTCCCGAGGCCTACCAGGCGTTCTTCGCCGTGGAGGAGTATCTGCACGCGTGCGGGCTGCCGGTCGGCACGATTGAGCTGGTCAAGCTGCGGGCCAGCCAGATCAACGGCTGCGGCTACTGTGCCGACATGCACAGCCGTGCCATGAAGAAGGCCGGTGAGAGCGACGAGCGGCTCTGGTCCGTGGCCACCTGGCGCGAGGCGACGGTCTACACCCCGGCGGAGAGGGCCGCGCTCGCACTGACCGAGGAGGCGACCAGGCTGGCCGACCGGGCCGCCGTCCCTGACGAGGTGTGGCAGGAGGCAGCCGAACACTACGACGAGCAGCAGCTCGCCTCGCTGGTCGTGGCGATCGCGATGATCAACGCCTGGAACCGGATCGGCGTCACGGCCCGGCTCACGCCCGGCGCCTGAGTAATTCTGCCGGGGGGAGGCGGCTCCCCCCGGTAGAAATGCATGGAACGACCGGACGCCCCCGGTTAAGTTGTGGCACATGGCGGCTGCAACTCGCCGCCAAGCCACCGTCAAGCGGTGGCGCGCACAGTGCACGTAGAGGCTGTCGAAGGCGAGCGCGAGAGGGGGCGGATCATGAGACGCGTGCGGATCGTCAAGTCGGCGAAGCGGCGACAGGACCGGAACGCGGGCCTGGACCTGCGGTCCCCATCGGGCCGCCGACTCCCTTACTGAATCGCTACTTACACCTATCTTACCGAGGCAGCTGTAGATAACATAGGTAACAAGAACGTCACGGGGGGCTCACGATGAAGAGACTAGTGGTGGTGCCGCCACACGTCGCCCGGCACAAGATCCGCGACATCCGGTCGGGAGAGCACCGCAGGCCCGTCGTGCGCGAGCACGACCCCAAGGTCGTCGATCTCCAAGCCTACAGTGGCCGCAACGTCATCCGGCTCCCCGACGGCCCCACCCCCGCCGCCTGATCCCCGAGGGTCAGCCGTAGAGCTTCTTGGCGTAGGTCTCGCCGTAGTAGCTCTCCAGTTGCTCGAGTGTCTCCTCGACCTTCTGCACGTCCTTGACCAGGGTCGCGTGCGAGGGCAGCGCGTCGGACTCCCAGCTGTCGGGCTTCCACAGCGCCGAGCGCAGGAACGCCTTGGCGCAGTGGAAGAAGATCTGCTCGATCTCGACCACGAGCGCCAGGTGCGGGCGGTGACCCTTGACGATCATTTCGTCGAAGAACGGCGCCTCGCTGATCAGCCGGGCGCGGCCGTTGATCCGCAGTGTCTCGTTGCGCCCAGGGATCAGGTAAATCAACCCCACGTGCGGATTTTTCAGGACATTGCGGAAGCCGTCCGCCCGGCGGTTGCCCGGCCGGTCGGGGATGGCGATCGTGGTGTCGTCGATGACATACGTGAACCCGGCCGGGTCGCCCTTGGGCGAAACGTCACAGGTGCCGTCGGTGTCGGAGGTGGCGATCAGGCAGAACGGCGAGCTCTCCAGCCACTGCCTGTCTCGCTCGTGCAGCTTCGGCCGGTCCTTGGTGGCCGCGCGCGGCATCACCTCGCCCAGTAGTTCGCGCAGTTCCGCTTCTGACTCGATCTCCACCCAGCTCATGCCATCTCCCTTCGGGGGTTTCGCCAATTCTCTCAGGGAATCGGGTGGAGCATCCGATGCGGGGTACGCAAGGCGACGCTGACCGGATCGTTCCTGATGCCCTTCAGACCCGGGCCGGGGCGTACCTCCACTTCCTCGATCGACACCTGCACGTCGCAGGCGGCGCAGCGGGCGGCGCCGTCGATGCGAGAGCCGCAGGTCAGGTGGTGGAAGACGCGGCGCGGTTCGGTCCCGGACAGGTGGCGCTCGCCCCATTCGCCCAGGGCCAGGATTGGCGGCCAGAGCTCGTGGCCGACGGGAGTCAGGACGTACTCATCGCGCGGCGGCGAGTCCTGGTAGCGGCGCTTGTCGAGGACGCCCGCCTCGACGAGCGTGGCCAGCCGCTGCGAGAGCACCGCGCGGGGGATGTCCAGGTGGGCGAGGAAGTCGCCGAAGCGCCGTACGCCGTACATCGCGTCGCGCACCACCAGCAGCGTCCAGCGCTCGCCGATCACCTCCAGCGCCCTGGCCAGCGAGCAGTCCTGAGCGTCGTAGTTCTTACCCAGCGCCACGAGACTCCCTCGGTTCGTTCATTGAACTATGGTAGCTTGCCCGGCATGAGTTCAATCACTGAACCAACACCGGTGATCGCACCCGGCCGGCGAACGCTCGCCGTGGCCTCGTCGGCGCCCCTGCTCGTGCTGACGAACTTCACGGTGCCGACGGTCACGCTGCCCTTGACCGCGCACGAGCTCGGCGCGGGCCCTACCGGACCGGTGTGGATCCTGGGCTCGATCTCGCTCGGCCTGTCGGCACTGCTGCTGGTCTCCGGTGGGCTGGCCGACGACTACGGCCGCAAGCGGGTGCTGGTGGCGGGCACGGCCGTGCTCGCGGGCGCCAGTGTGGTGGCCGCGCTTAGCACGGCGGTGGTGGTGTTCGTGGCGGCCCGGCTGGTGCAGGGCGGCGCGAGCGCGGCGATGCTGGCGGCGAGCCTCGGCATCGTGGGCCACGCCTTCCCCTCGGGGACGGAGCGGGTGCGGGCCACCGGCCGCTACGGCGCGATGATCGGGCTGGGCACCATGGTGGGGCCGCTTTTGTCCGGGGTGCTGGCCGAGGCGATCGGCTGGCGGGCGGCGTACTGGCTGATGGCGGCGTGCGCGCTGGCCCTGGCCGTGGTGTCGGCGCGCACGCTGGAGGAGTCGCGCTCCCCCACGCCCCGGCGGTTCGACGTGCCCGGTGTGGTGCTGCTCAGCCTGGGCGTCGCCGCGCTGCTCACGGGCGTGACCGAGGGCCGTCTCGGCTGGTCGCGGCCGGTGGTGCTGGTGGCGTTCGCGGTGGCGGCCCTGCTGGTGACGGCCTTCGTGCTGGCCGAGCGGCGGCGGGCGGAGCCGCTGATCGATCTGGAGCTGTTCCGGCGGCCGGTGTTCCTGGTGGCGACGGGTGGGGCGCTGGTGGTCGGCGCGGCGGTGGTCGGGCTGCTCACCTACCTGCCGACCGTGCTGCAGACGGCGCACGGCATGACGCCGCTGGGGACCGCGCTGCTGTTCGTCCTGTGGTCCGGGCTGTCGTTCGTGGCCTCGCTGCTGTCGCGATACCTGCGGCTGCCCACGGCCGCGCGGCTGGCGCTCGGGCTGGCGCTGACGGCGCTGGGCTTCGCCGGGCTGCTGGGCCTGGGCGGGGAGTTCGTACCCGCGCTCGTGGTCGGCGGGCTGGCGGTGAGCGGGGTCGGGGCCGGGGTGATCAACTCCTCGATCACCCATCTGGCGATCGAGAGCGTGCCCTCGCATCGGGTCGGCATGGGGTCGGGCGCCAACAACACCGCCCGGTACGTGGGCAGCTCACTGGGGGCGGCCGGGGTGGCGGGGGTCATCGGCGGGCTCGGGGCGCAGCAGGGGGTGGTGGTCGCGGTGGCGGCGTGCATCGCGCTGACGGCGGCCACGGCCGTGGCCGCACTCGTCACCCGCCACTGAGCCACGCCTCTGAGCCACGCCTCTGAGCCATGCCTCCAACTGGAGGACAGTGGCTACCAGCGCCGGGCCCGGCTCAAGGCGTCGAGCAGCACGTCGCGCTCGGCGGCGAACCCTGCCGGGTCCACGCCTTCGCGTTCGGCGCGCAGATGCAGCATGGTCAGCTCGGTCGCCGCCTGCTGGTAGTCGCCCATCGCCTGACCGAGCCCCGCGCCCTTGGCCCACTTGCGCGCCGACCGGCGGGCGGACAGCGTGCTCAGCATCTTGATGTCCGGCGGGGTGATGAGCCCGGTGGGCTGGTACGCGGGCAGGTAGGTGCCTATCTTGGCCACCAGCTGCCTGCGCTCGCGTACGGTCACCAGGACGAGCCCGATGAGCGCTCCCATGATCACCAGGTAGGCCGCGCCCAGCCAGCCGAGCGACTGGAGCGTGGCGGTGCCGTTCCAGAGCCCGTGCAGGAGGACCGCGCCGAGGTAGCCGAGCGGGATGGCCGCGAACCGCGCGGGGCCGCGGCGGGTGAGCGCGTACGCGACGCCGAGCCCGGTCATCGCGGTGTAGACGGGATGACCGAGCGGGTCGATCAGCCCCCTGATCACGAACAGCTGTACGGTCCCGCCCGCACCGTCCTCGGTGAAGGCGTTCACGTAGTAGCCCACGTTCTCGACGGTCGCGAAGCCCAGGCCGGCCATCGAGCCGTAGACGATGCCGTCGGTGAGCCCGTCGATCTCCCGCCTTCTGACCAGGAGCAGCAGCAGCGCCGAGCCCTTGAGCGCCTCCTCGATCACCGGGGCCAGGTAGACCGTCCCCAGCACGTCGACGGTCTGCTCGCCGTAGCCGGCCCTGGCGAACATGGCCTGGCCGGCGAGGGTCAGCACGATGCCCAGCACGATCGCCACGCCCGCGCCCCACGCGAACGCGAAGCCCAGGTGCAGCCCCGGCTCGGGCTCCAGCCGGTCGAGCGAGAGCACCGCCGCGAGCAGGAGCGGCAGGGGCGCCAGCGCCAGCAGCATCGCCAGGCCGAACCCGATCGGGCCGCCGTCCAGCAGGATGCCGACCAGCACGATCACCGCCAGGACGCTCGAGATCACCAGGCAGATCAACAGCGCCTTGCTAGGCCGCTGCGGGAGCGAGGAAGGTCGGGTCCGCAGTGTCATCGCCATACCTCTTTTCGGACGGGCTCCCACTATGTATCGGGCCCGTCGACAGACGCTTGACGATTACTTGCCGACCTTGATCACCTCGCGGCTTCCCGGTAGTAGGGATCGGCGACCCCGTCCGCGTACGAGTACACCTCGCGGCCGTCGACGAAGACCCGCAGCGCCCGGCTCATGATGTCCAGCGGGTCGCCGGACCAGATCACCACGTCGCCGTCGAGCCCCGGACGCAGGGCGCCCACCCGGTCGTCGAGGCCCATGATGCGGGCCGGGTTGACGGTGATGGACCGCAGCGCCACGTCCCGGTCCAGCCCCTCCTTGACCGCCAGCGTCGCCTGGTGGACCAGGAAGTGGATCGGCACCACCGGATGGTCGGTGGTGATCGCCAGCTCGACCCCGGCGCGCGCGAGGATGCCCGGATTGCGCAGCGAGCGGTGCCGGAGCTCAACCTTGGAACGGCTGGTGAAGAGCGGTCCGATGATGACCGGAACGCCGCGCTCGGCCAGCACGTCGGCGATCAGGTGCCCCTCCGTACCGTGGTTGATCACCACCCGGTAGCCGAACTCGTCCGCCAGCCGCAGCGCGGTCGCGATGTCATCGGCCCGATGCGTGTGCTGGCACCAGGGCAGCTCGCCGTCGAGGACCCGTACGAGGATCTCCTGCGTGGCGTCGCGCTCGAACGGCTTGCCCTCGTCGTCGGCCGCGGCCCGCCTGGCCCGGTAGTCCTGCGCCTTCATGAACGCGTCGCGGATCACCGCCGCCACGCCCTGGCGGGTGGCGGGCAGCCGGTTCTGGTCGCCGTAGACGCGCTTGGGGTTCTCGCCGAGGGCGCTCTTCACGCTCACCGGCTCCCGGACCAGCATCTCATCGACGGTACGGCCCCAGCACTTGACCGCCACCGTCTGGCCGCCGATGGGGTTGGCCGATCCCGGCTTGATCACCGCGGTAGTGACGCCGCCGGAGAGCGCGTCGGCGAAGCCCAGGTCGGCCGGGTTGATGGCGTCGAGGGCGCGCAGGCGGGCGCCGTTGGGGTCGGTCTTCTCGTTGGTGTCCTGGCCGGCCCAGCCCTCGGCCTCCTCGTGCACGCCCAGGTGGCCGTGCGCCTCGACGAAGCCCGGCAGCACCCAGCCACCGGCCGCGTCGACGACAGGGGTCCCCGGTGGTATCTCGACCTCGCGGCCGACCGCGGCTATCTTCCCGTCCTGGATCAGCACGGTGCCGCCCTCGATCGGGTCGCCATCGACTGGCACGACATATCCGCTGGTGATCGCGAGATTCATAACAGCAACCTACATTGGCCGATATTTCGACATATAGCAGACAGGGCGCTTCGCTCCTTGACCAGGGCTTGGGTAGGGTTTCGACAACAGGAAAAGGAGAATGAATTGGCCGAGGATCAGGCCGCCTACGAGCCCGGCCCCAGCAGCCTGCCGGACGAGGACCTGTCCCACCTGCTCAGCCAGCAGCGCTTCGGCGCGCTGGCCACGCTGGACGCCAACGGCCGCCCGCACCTGTCGACCGTCGTGTACGACTGGGACTCCGACCAGCGGGTGGTGCGCGTCGCGACGGTCGACGGCCGGCTCAAAGTACGCCAGCTGCACAAGGACCCGCGCGCCGCCCTGTACGTGGCCAGCGACGACTTCTGGTCCTACGCCGTGGCCGAGGGCCTGGCCGAGCTGTCGCCGGTGAGCGTCGAGCCCGGCGACGAGGTGGGCCGGGAACTACTGGCCATGCGGTCGGGACGTCCGGCGGGCCTCGAAGACCCGGTCGGCGCGGCCGCGTTCCTGGGTCAGGCGGTCGCGGACCGGCGGCTGGTGATCAGGCTCCGGGTGTCCCGGCTGTACGGAACGTCGCTGCCGGCGCCGCCCGCCGAATAGCCCGGCGCCTGTTGTAGGCCACCACCGCGACCACGGCGAGGATGAGCGCCAGATCAATGGCGGCCGACCAGCGCATGGCACCGGTGTGGTCGCCGCCGGCCGAGGCCGCGAAGAAGACCGCCCCGATCACCGCGACCCCGCCCGAGCCGCCGAACTGCTGGGCCGTACTGAGGAAGCCCGAGCCGATGCCCGCCTGGTGCGGCGCGACCTCCACCAGCGCCGCCCCGATGAGCTGCGGGATCACCAGGCCGTTGCCGAGTCCCACGAGCACCAGCGCGGCCATGATCCACGGCAGCCCGGCCCCCGCCATGCCCAGCAGCAGCGCCAGGCCCGACGCGGTCACGAGTCCGCCGATCATGACGACGATCAGGCCGTACCTCCCGACCAGGCGGGTCCCCAGCAGCGAGGTGATCGTGAACAGCACGCCCATCGGCGCGAACGCCAGCCCGGCCTGGAACGCGGTGAGCCGCAGCCCGCCCTGGAGCAGCAGCGTCAGTGTGAACATGAACGAGGCGAAGTAGGCCATGAACGCGGTGATCGCGCCGACGCCCGCCAGGTAGGAGTGCACCTTGAGCAGCGCCAGGTCCAGCACCGGCTGACCGCCGCGCCTGCCCAGCACGTACTGCCAGCGCAGCGTCAGGCCCAGGAGGGGCAGGCTCGCGCCGATGCAGATCCACGTCCAGGCGGCCCAGCCCGCGCCGTTGCCGAGGCCGAGCGGCACCAGGACCAGCGCCAGGCCGACGGCCAGTCCGGCCGCGCCGAGCAGGTCCAGCCGCGCGCGCCCGGCCGGCTCGACCCTGGGCAGCAGCCAGGCGGCCAGCGGCACCACGACCAGGCCGACGGGCAGGTTGATCAGGAAGATGACCCGCCAGCCGAGCCCGAACAGGTCGGCCGACAGCAGCAGCCCGCCCAGCACCTGGCCGGCGATCGAGCCGAGACCGCCGGCCGCGCCGTACCAGCCCACGGCGCGGCGGCGCTCGTGCGGCGGGAAGACCGCGGAGATCATGGCGAGCACCTGCGGCACCATCGCCGCACCGGCCAGCCCCTGCAGCAGGCGGGCGGCGACGAGCTGGGCCGGATTCAGCGCGATCCCGCACAGCAGCGACGCGATCGTGAACGCGACCACGCCGCCGATGAACATCCGCCGGTAGCCGTACCGGTCACCGAGCCGCCCGCCGGTGATCATGCCCGCCGCGTAGGTGAAGGCGTAGCCGCCCACGATCAGCTCCAGGGCGGCGGGGCTCGCGTGCAGCTCGCGTTCGAAGGACGGCGCGGCGACGTTGACCACGAAGAAGTCGAACTGGGCCATGAACCAGGCGGACAGAAGCACGGCCAGCGTCCCGCCGAATCTCATTCCAACCACGCTAGTGGGGTGGCCCCCAAGGGTTTCCCGGGGGGTTCGTCCCACGACCGTCTCGATCCTTGGGACGGTTTGTTGTGGCTGGGGTCCTTAGGAGGGATAGCTCCTCCGGAGGAGAAGAGGAACCGACCCGTGGTGGCTGGGGTCTTTTGGGAGGGATATCTCTTTCGGGGGAGAAGGGAACCGGCCCGTGGTGGCTGGAGTCTCTCGGGCGGGATACCCCGTCCGGACGGATGTCCGTGGGCGCCGCGTCAGGGCCTTGCCGCTGGCGGGGATCGGGTGGGGCGGGCAGAGTGAAGGCATGGATCATCTTTCCCACTTCGGCCGTGAGATCCGCGCGTTCGAGGCGGCGTGCCGGGACGCTGACTCCGGTCTGGTGCCTTCCTGTCCGGGCTGGGGCGTGCCCGATCTTGTCATGCATCTGGGCGGCGTGCACCGCTACCTGGTGTGGGTCATCGGCGACCGTCTCACCGAGCAGCCGGACCCCGCGGACCTGTCCTTCCTCGGTCTGCCGGCCGATCCGGTGGGCTGGCCGGATCCGGCGGGGGCACCGGCGACCGGGCCGCTGGCGGCCGGGCTGCTCGACTGGTTCGCGGAGGGCGCCGTCAAGCTGGAGGCCGCGTTCGCCACGACGGATCCGGACGTGCCGGTGTGGACGTGGTCGGGTGAGCAGAGCGTCGGGTTCTGGTTGCGGATGCAGACGATCGAGGCGGCCATCCACCGCTGGGACGCCGAAATGGTGGCGGGGATCGCCGGGCCGATGGACGCGGAGCTGGCGGCCGACGCGGTGGGGCAGACGTTCGAGGTGATGGCCCCGGCCCGGCGGGCCTGGACGGCGGCGCCGCCCGGAGCGGGAGAGACGTACGGCTTCCGGCAGAGCGACGGGCCGGGGCGGTGGACGGTCCGCTTCGACGGGGCGGACGTGAGCCTCGTGGACGAGACCGACATGAGCCTCACAGAAGGGCCCGACGTGAGCCTCATAGAAGGCGCCGACGTGAGTCTTGTGGAATCGGGCGGCTGCGACGTGGAGGTGGTCGGGACCGCGTCGGACCTCATGCTGTTCCTGTGGCACCGCATCCCGTACGAGCGGCTCGATGTGCACGGTGACCGGGCCGTGCTCGACCGATACTTCACCCTCGTCCCGCCCGTCTGAGCGATCCTCCGGCAGGTGGCGTACGCCGTTCAGTCCAAGGTGTCGCCCAGTGATTCCAGGAGCTCCTTGAGCTCGCCGGCCAGGGCGGCGCGCCGGGGCTCGGAGAGCGCGGCGAGCAGCCGGCGCTCGGTCTCGACGTGATCGGGCAGCGCCCGATCGATCAGCTCCCGTCCCTCCTCGGTGAGGGCGACATACACGACTCGGCCGTCCTTCTCGCTGGGCGTACGGGAAACCAGGCCCCGGGACTGGAGACGGTCGAGGCGCTGGGTGATCGCCCCCGAGGTGACCATGGCCGACTTCATGAGCTCGGCCGGGGTCAACGACCGTCCATTGCGCCGCAGCGTGGCGAGCACGTCGAACGACGCCGAGTCGAGTCCGTGAGCGCTGAACGTACGGGTCAGCTCCGTGCCGATCAGCCGCGACAACCGTGACAGCCGCCCGATGATCGCCATCGGCGACACATCCAGGTCAGGCCGCTGCTCGGCCCACTGCTCCAGCACCCGGTCAACATGATCAGTCACAATCTCACTCTATCGGATGTCTTAGCGGTGAGATACATTGTCTTAGTGCTAAGAAATCGACTTGCCCTGATCATGGTGACCGCGCTGGCCCCGGCCATCTGGGGGACCACCTACCTCGTCACCACCGAACTGCTACCGCCCGGCCGCCCGCTCCTGGCCGCGGTCGTCCGGGCCCTGCCCGCCGGGCTGCTCCTCCTCCTGCTCACCCGGCGCCTGCCGCAAGGGGTGTGGTGGTGGCGCGCGTTCGCGCTCGGCGCGCTCAACATCGGGCTGTTCTTCGCGCTGCTGTTCATCGGCGCGTACCGGCTGCCCGGCGGCGTGGCCGCGACCATCGGCGCGGTGCAGCCCCTCCTGGTCGCCGGTCTGTCCTCCGGTCTGCTCGGCGAGCGCCTGTCCGCGCGTACGGCGATCGCCGCCGTGGCGGGTGTGGCCGGTGTCAGCCTCCTCGTGCTGCGGGCCGACGCCCGGTTGGACGCCGTCGGCATCGCCGCGGCGGCCGGGGGCGCGATCGTCATGGCCACCGGAGTCGTCCTCAGCAAGCGGTGGACCTCACCGGCGCCCCTGCTCGCGACCACCGGCTGGCAGTTGGTGGCCGGCGGCCTGCTGCTGCTCCCGGTGGCCCTCCTCGTCGAGGGGCCGCCGCCCGCCACTCTGACCCCGGCGAACCTGACCGGGTACGCCTACCTCGCCGTCATCGGCTCGGCCGTCGCCTACTCCCTGTGGTTCCGCGGGATCCGCGCCCTCTCCCCCACCCACGTCACCTTCCTCGGCCTGCTCAGCCCGTTGGTCGCCACCGCCCTGGGCTGGCTCGCCCTCGGCCAGTCGCTCACCGTGGCCCAGATCGTGGGCGGGCTCGTCGTCGTGGCGGCCCTCATCGCGGCCCAGACCAGCCGCCCTCGTCGCGGCCCAGACCCCCGCAACGACCCAGACCCTCGTAACAGCCCAGAGCAGAAGCCGCCAGGTCAGGCGGACGCGCCCGCTCGTGATCGTCTGATCCCCGCACCCTGACCGTCCGATCCCCACCCCCTCATCTCCCGCTGCTTCTCAAGGAGAAATCATGCGCATCACCGTGTTCGGAGCGGCGGGCGGCGTCGGCGCTCGTGTGGTCGCCGAGGCGCTGTCCCGTGGCCACGAGGTCACCGCCGTCGTACGCGACCCGGCCCGCTTCCCGTCACTGCACCCCGGCGCCCATCCCCAGGTCGGCGACGCCGCCCATGTCGAGGACGTGACCAGGCTCGGCACCGGTCAGGACCTCGTGATCAGCGCGACCCGCCCGCCCACCGGCCGCGAGCACGATCTCGTCACGGCCGCCAAGGCGCTGCTGACGGGGCTCGCGGGGACCGGCGTCCGGCTGCTGCTCGTCGGCGGGGCGGCCGGGCTGACCGTTCCCGGGTCCGGCGGGCGTACCGTGCTCGACGACCCGCGCTTCATGTCCGACGCCTACCGAGACATCGCGCTGGCCTGCAACGACCAGCTCGAAGTCTGCCGCGCGGAGACCGGCGTGGACTGGGCCTACCTGAGTCCGGCCGCGGTGCTGGCGCCGGGCGAACGTACCGGCGTCTACCGGCTGGGCGCCGACGAGCTGCTCATGGATGCCGAGGGGAACTCGGCGATCTCCATGGAGGACCTCGCGGTCGTGCTGCTGGACGAGGCGGAACGGCCCAGGCACCACCGGGTCAGGTTCACCGCCGCGTACTGACGCCACCCGGCGGCAAACGGCTCTTCATGAGCCGCAGTCCGGTCAAGACGCACCACGTGTACGCGAAACTGGGTGTCGCGAACCGTACCGAACTGGCCAAATCAGCAGCATCAGCGGTTCCCGACCAGCCGTGTGGTCTCGTCATCGGCGGGGAAGTACGCCTCGACGGCGACCCCTTCGAGCGTGATGTCGAACGCCGCGCCGAACGTCGTGATCGTACTGAAGAAGCAGAGCTCGTCCCCCCGATGCGTGATCCGTACGGGCAGCGCGATGTCGGCGGGGTCGGGCAACGGCGCCTCGCCATCGTCTCCATAGGTCAGCAGCTCCTCGTAGAGCGCGCTCAGCCCCGGGTCCCCCGCACGGGCGACCTGCCTGGCGAGCCGGGGCAGCAGGAACCCGCGGACCTGCGCCAGGTTCCGCACGCGCGGCGCGAACCCGTCCGGATGCAGGCCGAGCCGCATCATGTTCACCGGCGACTCCAGGAGGGCCGGGTCCACGTCGTCGAGGAAGACGTTCATGGCGTCGTTGGCCAGCAGCAGGTTCCACCGGTGGTCCAGGGCCATCGCCGGATACGGCTCGTGCCCGCGCAGGATCCGCTGGAGCGCCTCGTGCGCCTTGCCCAGGTCGGGGTCGTCAAGCGGGCGCTCGGGGTAGATGGGCGCGTACCCGGCCGCGAGCAGCATCCGGTTGCGCGCGCGCAGCGGCACATCGAGTTGCTCGGCCAGCCGCAGCACCATGGACCGGCTGGGGATCGTCCGCCCGGTCTCGACGAAGCTGACGTGGCGCGCGGACACCTCGGTCTGGAGGGCCAGGTCGAGCTGCGTGAGGCCGCGCCGGCGCCGCCAGTCCCGCAGCAGCTCCCCTATCGGCTGATCCATGTGCATAGTGGCCGGTTCTACCTGGTCTGCCGGGGTGGTGTCGATTACCTGCCATGTCATGCCCCGTCCCGTTGACGCCCGATTTTAGACAGTTTACAAGTCTTTGACCGTTTTGTTAGTGTTCGTCCCGCCTAATCCACTCACCTGCGTGGAGCCGGGGACCCAAGTTCCCTCTGGGGCGAATCGGCATTGCCGTAGGGCCACTTCCAGGCCCGAGCCCGTCAGCTAACCCGGTAGGCCGTATGGAAGGACACAGCAGTGGCTCCCCTCGCCATCTGCCTGGCGACCGCCGTCGCCGGGCTCACTCTGGCCGCTCCAGCTCACGCCGACCCCACCACCCCTACCGGCCCCACCACCACTGTCGGCCCCACCACCTCTACCGGCACCGAGAGCAAGCCCGTCCAGCAGACGAGCCAGACCACTCCGGCCTGGAAGGTCGCCCTCAAGTTCGCCATGAAGAAGCGCGGTATCCCGTACGTCTGGGGCGGGACCAGCGACAGCGGCTACGACTGCTCCGGGCTCATGCTCAAGGCGTACAAACACGCCGGGATCGAGCTGCCGCGCACCACGACGGAACAGTACGCCGCGTTCTCCAAGAAGATCTCCTGGGCCCACCTCAAGCCAGGTGACCTGGTCTTCTTCCACGGACTCGGGCACGTGGGGATGATCTCGAAGCCCGGATACATGGTGCACGCGCCGCACACCGGAGACGTGGTCAAGGAGGAGAAGCTCTCCGACTGGCGCAGGGACTCCTTCGCGGGCGCCGTACGGCCGGACCCCAAGGGCGTACGGCTCTCCATCGAGCAACGCAAGACCACCATGCTCACCGCCGGCCTGCGGCCAACGGCGGAGTCCCTGCAGATCAAGGTCCGGTAGCGCCCCGGCTCAGTGACGGAAGCCGTCACGGCGTGCGGAACCCCCGGAAGGTCACGGGCTTGCGGGTCTCGAAGCCGAGCCGCTCGTAGAGGGCGATCGCGCCGGTGTTCGCCTCGGCTACGTGGATGAAGGGCCGTTCGTCACGAGCCACGATCCGCGCGACGAGCGCACTGACCAGGCGGGCGGCATGGCCTCGCCCGCGTGCCTCGGGGGCGGTGCAGACGGCGCTGATCTCGGTCCACCCCGGTGGCCGGAGTCGCTCACCCGCCATCGCCACCAGGGTGCCGTTGTCGCGGACGCCGAGATAGGTGCCGAGTTCGCGGGTACGCGGCCAGAACGGCCCCGGCTTGGCCCGCGCGACGAGGTCGAGCATCTCGGGCACACTGTCCCTGCCGAGTTCGACCACCTCGGTGCCGGTCTCGGCAGGGCGGCGGCCGCCGCCGGACCAGGTCATCTGGCGGCCTTCGAGGACGAAGACCGGCTCCCAGCCCGGTGGTGGCACCGATGCGCGGCTGAACATGTCGGCGAGCTCGCCTCGGCCGAGCAGCCGGGCGAGGTCGGCCCACTCCTGCGGATCCGGGTCGGCGGACACCCCGGAGAAAGTCGCGACATCCGGCTGGTAAGTGGCCGCGCTGCCGAGCCGACGGGCATGGTGCGCGTGGTGACCGCGCAGAGATGCGCCCACCGGGTCATCGAGTGCGGTGGCGTCCCGGTTCGCCATGGTGCCGTGCCTCTCATGTCGTACGGGGCTGACGCTTGCCCAGCTGGACAGCGATCAGGTCCAGCCGGTCATCCTACGGGCACAAGGCTCATCACTGACCATTTGGGCATCGGAGCTGGGGTAAGGCGATGAGCCTACGCGGGTTGCGCCATTACATCCCAGGTAATCGACACCACCCGGCGGCCGCTGTCAGCGTTCTCCCATGACGAGCAGCAAAGAACTGATCATGGCCGGCTTCGCGGAGTTCGCCGCGGGCAACATCGAGGTGCTCCAGACGCTCCTGAGCGAGGACTTCATCGAGCACAGCCCGGGCAACCCGTCGGGCAGGCGCGCCTTCATCGACTTCATCAGGGACTCCCCGCTGGCCAGCTCCCGGCTGGAGCTCAAGCGGGTCGTCGCGGAAGGCGATCTCGTGGTGATGCACTATCACCTGATCCCTCGGGAAGGGGGGCGCGGGCTGGCGGTCGCGGACTTCTGGCGGATCGAAGACGGCCTGATCGCCGAGCACTGGGACGTGGTTCAGCCGGTCCCCGAACCGCAGGAAGTGCCACACGGCATGTTCTGACACGACTCCCCCGGCCCGGTGAGCCATCACACGGGCAGCCGGGTTCCTCAAGGAAGCGGCTCGGCGGCGCCCGGTGGCCAGATGCCGACGTCCAGGAGCTTGTGGGCATAGGAGTACGCCACGAGCTGGCTCCGGTTGCTGCAGGCGAATCGGTCGAGGAGCTTGCTGATCCGCTCCGCCACCGTATATCTGCTGAGTTGCAGCTCGCGGGCGATTCTTGTCGTCGTGTATCCCCTGGCCAGCAGGACGATCAGCCGCGTGTCGCGATCGTTGATCAGATCGTCGAAAACAAGATCCATAGCAAGTCCCGATTCGGATCGCCTTGGCCAGAGGCGCCTCTGGTGAAAGCACCTCTGTGTGCAAGCTAGAAGCGTCTGCTTAATCAGCGGTATGGCCGGACCATGCGAGCGGTTAAGGATCGGCCCTGGCCAGCTGCCCTTGGAAAATCTCCTCGTAGAGGTTCCTGAGTACGGGGCTGGGGTCGATGCCGAGTTCGGCCACGAGATGCCGGCGTACGGTCTCGAACTGCGAAAGCGCCTCCGGCGCACGGCCGCAACCGGCGAGCGCGGTCATCCTGGCCGCCACGAGCCGATCGCGCGCGGGAAAGAAGGGCACCAGGTCGTCGAGCCTGTTCAGCACCTCGACGTGATCGCCCCGCTCGATCTCGAGTTCCGCCCAGTCCTCATTGACCGTGAGGTACAAGTCGGTGAATCTGCCGACCGCCTCATCGACCAAGGCGACACCCGAGAACTCCGCGAGCGGCTGACCGCCCCACAGGCGCAGGGCGTCATCGAGCACGGTCAACGCGGCATCGGCGTCGCCCCTGCGCCGCATGTCGCGGCCGGCGCCGGCCAGCCGCCGGAACCTGAGGAGGTCGAGTTCGTCCGGCCCGGCGTCCAGCCGGTATCCCCAGCCTTGGTAGGAGATCCGATCCCCGAAGCTCCTGCGCAACACGGAGACGTAGACCTGCAGGTTCTTGCGTGCCGTGGGGGGTGGTCGTTCTCCCCACAATGAGTCGATCAGCTGGTCCGTCGGAACCACCTGGTTCGGGCGGGAGAGCAGGATGGCGGCCAGCAGCCGCGCCTTCCTGGCGCTGACGTGCACGATCGCGCCGTCCACCCGCACCTCGAGCGCGCCGAGCACGCGGGCGTCCAAGCGCGCGGTCACGACTTTGGCCCGCTTGATCCGGTCGGTGCCCAGCGCCAGGAATCCGGCCAGATCGATCGTCGCCGAACCCGCCCTGGCCACCTGACGGTGGAGCGTACGCACTGTGGACAGCGTGGCGATGGAGACGTCGTCGACACCGGCCTTCGCCTCGAACCACCGCCAATCGCCGTCGCGATTGACTTCGAGGAAGACCGGTCCCTGCCTGGTCAGCAGGAAGTCGAAGGCGCCGTAGCGCAGGCCCCAGATCCCGGCGAGCCGGTGCACCGCCTCCACCACGGGCTCCGGCGCCGCCGCTGGAGAGACCGTGACCGACGCCTCGTCGCGCCAGATCGCCTCCGGCGACGGTTTGCCGACGCGGAAGGCCCGGATCTCGCCATCCACGAAGTAGACGCGCAGCTCCGCCCAGTGGTCGACGTACTCCTGGACGATCATGGGCGCGTCCCGCGCGGGCAGCTTCCTGGCCGCGACGCCGGTCACGATCTCCGGGAAGACCCCGTGCAGGGTGCCTGGTTCGGTCTCGACGAAATGCTGGTCGAGGGCCTTGACGATGACCCGGTCGCTGGCCAGCGCCGCGCTCGCCGCCCCCAGGTCGGTCGTGGCGATCGTTCGCGGGGTACGGACCCCTGCCTCCGCCGCGTCGTCCAGCTGAACCAGCCGCCCCAGATCACTGCCACCGGGCAGCCGGGCGGCTGACAGCGACGACAGCTGGTCGATGAGGGCGGCCCACGAGTCGGCCCGGAACAGGGACGGCGCCGAGCCGTTCTCCCCCCGCACGGCCCGCGGCGAGAAGTGCCGTACCCAGGTGACGGTGGGGATGATGCGGCGCCCGTTCACCGTCAGCGAGCCGTCGTCGAGCCGGGTGAGGATCCGCAGGTCGCCGATCGACCCGGCGTCGATCCGCACGCTCGGCACGCCGAGTGTGCGCAGCCCGCGCTGGAGCACGGCGAACTCGTTGATCCCCGCACGGTCCACGAGGACCACGCACGGCAGGGCGGTCGCCGGGTTGGTCTCCTCCGGGACCTGCCAGGTCACGCCGGGACTGCCGGCCGGCATGCGCAGGGTGTACGGAACGCGCGAGTGAACCGGGTCCATGTGCCGATGATGATCACACGCGGCGTGATCACACAACGTGCCCTCTGTCGTTCGGCATAACGTCCCGGATAGCCCACGTTTGTGGGGTTGTGTCACCCGCTGATCGCCGGTCCATACTCGACCTGCAACACATCTCCAGCAGCCGACAACCTGCACATTTGGTGAAGCGGGAAGTGAAGGGTGGTGCCGTGTCGAGCGATGTGGTGACGGCCGCGGGGCTGACCAAACGCTATCGGCGCAGCGAGAGACCGGCAGTGGACGATGTCTCGTTCGAGATCGCGCGGGGAGAGACGATCGGGCTCCTAGGGCCCAACGGCGCCGGGAAGACGACCCTGATCAAAATGATCTGCGGGGTCACCACCCCTACCTCCGGCCAGGTCCGCGTCTTCGACGCCGATCCGGTGCGCCAGCCGGTCGCCGCCAAGAGCGGCATCGGGGCGATGCACCAATCAGGCCCGTTCGACATGATGCTGCCGGCGCTGGACAATCTGCGGATCGCCGCCCGATTCCGCGGCCTGAAGTGGCGTGCCGTGCGGCCCTGGGCGCTGGAACTGGCGGAGTTCCTCAGCTTGACGGAGGCCCTGCCGCGCTTCTGCTTCCAGTTGTCGGGCGGCCAGCGGCAGCGGTTACAGCTGGTACGGGCGTTGCTCACCATTCCGCGGCTGCTGATCCTCGACGAGCCGTCCGCGGGACTGGACGTGGTGGGGCGGCGGCACATCGAGCGTTTCGTGACCTGGCTGCGCGAGGAGCACGGCGTGACGGTGCTGTGGACCAGTCACCACATCGACGAGCTGGAACGCAACAGCCAGCGGGTGATGGTCATCAACCACGGACGGGTGCTGCGCTTCGCCAAACCGCGCGAACTCGTCGAGGAGTTCGGCACCACCCACCTGCTGGTGACCCTCGATGATCCCGCGGCAGGCCTGGTGGTGGCGGCCTGGGCGGAGCTGGCCGGGCTCAAGGCCACGACCGAGGAGTCGGACGTACGCATCCACGGTGCGCGAGCGCGGGAGGTGCTGCCGGAACTGTCGCGGCACTGCCTGGACCACGGAGTCGCGATCTCCGGCGTCTCGACCGTCACGGACTCGCTGGAGCAGGTCTTCCTCCGGATGACGGACGTTGAGGACTGACGTTGAGGACGGACGTTGAGGACGGACGTTGAGGACGGACGTTGAGGACTGACACCGAGGACTGATCCCGACAAAAGGGGAAAACGTGGCCGCCAAGCTGGCATTCGACAACACTCCTCCGACCGGGACCCCGAAGGCGGCCGACCTGTCCGCGGTGCTCTACCGCGAGTACGCGCTGCTCGCCCGCAACCGGGTGTATCTCATCCTCGGCCTGGCCCCGATGCTGATCTACCTGCTGCTCGTGAACACCTCGCTGGGCAACCTCCTCAGAGTCGTCCACTACAAGGGCGTCGACGTACCGTTCACGATCTTCCTGCTGCCCATGACGCTGGCGATGTCGGTCGTCAGCGCGGCGGGGACGTCCGGCATGGCGGTGTTCCAGGAGGAGATGAGCGGCGCGGCGACGCAGCTGTGGTCCTACCCGTTGCGCCGGTCGCGGTTCCTGCTCGGCAAGGTGATCGCGGGAGTGTCGCTGGTGCTGGGACAGGCGCTGCTGGCCCTCGGCGTGGCGGTGCTCATCTTCGCGTTGCCGTTCGACCTGCAAGCCTGGGTCGGCCTGCTGTCGACGCTCACGCTGGCCGCCCTGGCCTTCAACGGGCTGTATCTGGCGACGGCCATCTTGATCACCGACTACCAGGTCTTCATGCTGCTGTCGAACGTGTCGATCCCCGTTCTCGTGTTCAGCGCCCCGTCGCTCTACCCGATCGACAGCATGCCCACCGTGCTGCAGTGGGTGGCGATGATCAACCCGCTGACGTACGCGATCGACGGCATGCGCAACGCCGCGTTCTTCGGTTTCGCCGACGCGTGGCAGGACCTCCTGGTGCTGGCCGTACTGGCGGCCATCAGCTACACCGTGGGCGGCCGCGCCCTGATCAAGCGCGCCCGCAACATCTGATCTCGTCAAGGGCAGGGGACGATGCGGACAGACAACTCCTCTCTCTCGTGGCTTCTGTCGCGGTCCGACCGGTCCAAGGTCCGGCTGCCGGGCACGGACAGAGCGCACGACCCGACGGCCACGCTGGAGATGGCCGGCCGGGCGGCCCGGATGGTCGGGATCACCAGGGTCGCGGACATCACCAGGCTGGACACCATCGGAATCCCGACTTTTCAGGCGATCAGACCGACTTCCCGGACGCTCGCCGTGTCTCAGGGGAAAGGGATCACGCCCGAGCTGGCGAAACTGTCCGCGATGATGGAGGCCGTCGAGCTCTGGCATGCCGAACAGCCCATGACGCCGGTGACGACCGCGCCTCCGCGAGACGTCAGCGGGCAACTGGGCTATGACGTCCGTGACCTCCCGCTCTCCCCGCCGACCGTGCTGCATGACGGGCTGCCGCTGGACTGGGTCGCCGGCCGGTCGCTGGTCGACGGCTCGGAGCGGCTGGTTCCCAGGGAATCGGTGGGATTCTCCCTCCTGCGCAAGACCGGCTGGAACCCGCCGGTGTTCTTCGAGTCGACCAATGGCCTGGCGAGCGGGAACACGCTGGTCGAGGCCGTTCTGCACGCGCTGTACGAGGTGATCGAGCGGGACGCCGTGACCACGGCGATGACCGGCGGCGACAAGGGCGTCCTCGTCGATCCGGAGACGCTGGGGTCGCCGGTCGTCGACGAGCTGTGCGGGATGCTCACGCGGGCCCGGGTCGGTCTCGAGGTCAGGTCCCTGCCGTCGCCCACCGGGTTACCGTGCTTCCTCGCCCGGATCTCCTGCGACGACTATCCACCCGCGTTCATGGGATTCGGCTGCCACCTCGGCTCGGAGATAGCGCTCACCCGGGCCGTCACCGAGGCCGCGCAGGCCAGGCTCGGCTACATCTCGGGTGCGAGAGACGACCTCCATCCGGGCGTCCACGACGGCGCGCGGCACCGGGCCGCGCCCGCGGCGGACACCGGCGAGGCGATCCCGAAGCTGACGGCCCACCAGAGCCTGGTCGATGACCTGGCGGACGTGGTCGGGCGGGCCGCGGCCGCGTTCTCCGCCGCCCCGCTCGTCATCGATCTGACGAGGGACGAGATCGGCGTCCCGGTGGTCAGAGTGGTGGCGCCGGGCAGCCGCGTCACCCCGGAGGTGTTCTAGTGAGCCGCCAGAAGACAGAGGTGTTCTTGTGAGCCGCCAGAAGACGGTCGTCTACGCCGGGCCGACGATCTCGCACGACGAGGTCCGCGCCGTGCTTCCCGAGGCACAGGCGCGGCCGCCGGTGGCCCGGGGCGATCTCCTCAGGCAGGAGTGGAGCCGGGAGGACACCGCCGTCATCATCGACGGGTATTACCGGGAACGGCTGTCCGTGGGCCACAAGGAGATCCTCTGGCTGCTCAACGAAGGCGTGAACGTCATCGGGGCGGCCAGCATGGGGGCGCTGCGGGCGGCGGAGCTGAGCCCGTACGGCATGCGGGGCGTCGGGTCGGTCTTCCGCATGTACGCGAGCGGCGAGGTCGACGGGGATGACGAGGTGGCGGTCCTGCACGGGCCCGCGGAGCGGGGATATCCCGCTGACACGGTGGCGATGGTCAACATCCGCTACGGCTGCCAGGAGGGTGCCAAGAGCGGCCTGGTTCCGGCGGCGACCGCCGAGCGAATCGTCGAAGCGGCGAGGTCGAGGCCCTTCGTACAGCGGACCTGGCGCGAGCTGGGAGAGGCCCTGGGCCCGGACGCCGGTGACGCGCTGAGCACGCTGGAGCGGAAGATCGGCACGGGTGAGTGGGACCTGAAGCGACTGGACGCGATGGCGGCCCTGGAAGCCGTCGGCGGACACCAGGCCGAAGCGCCCAGCGCGTGGACGGCCGAACCCAGTACGTGGGCGGCCGAGGCGGCTCTGACGGGGATCACCCACTATGAGGCGCTGGCCTGGCGGTCGATGCGCGAGTACGCGCCGGGCAGGTGGATGTCCGATCTCGATGTCCTGGACGCGGCGCGGCTGTTCGGCCAGGACTACCCGAAGCTGCACGAGGAGACCCTGACCGGCCTCTTGGCGGACTTCGCCGCCGCGCGGGGCCTGGGGCTGGAGGCGTACACGCGCGCCAGACTCGGCGTCGATGACCGCGCCGACCTGCCGCACGTCCTCGCGCCCTGGCTGGCCGAGACGGAGCGGGCCGCCCTGCCCGTCGCCGAGCAACTCCGGTTGGTCATGGTGCGGGTGTGGCCGGTCTGGCAGTCGGAGGATTGGCGGCCGATCATCCTGGAGCGGATCCGGGAATCGAGCCGCTGGCCCGAGTGGTCCGACATCGTGGCCCGTGCCGACGAGATCGCGGAACAGAGCCTCGGCCGCGTGGTCATCCCGGCGCCGGCGATCTGCGGACGGATCTTCTCCCGTCACTGGAACGGCCCGGGAACGACCGCGGAGGTCGAGCTGGCGCGGCGCGGGTTCCTCAGCATGGCGGATCTGGGACAGACCGCCGCCAGGTTCTTCGCCCTGGACGTGCACAAGGCCAAGGGGCGATGAGCGCGACCGGGCTTGAGCAGGCGTTCGACCCGAGCGCCTCGCGGCACCGCCGGGACCCGCACCCGCTCTTCCACCGCATGCGCGAGCGGGCGCCGGTCTACCGCCACGCCCCGGCCAACGGTCGCGTGTCCTGGTATCTGACCCGCTACGCCGACGTGCAGCGCGCGCTGCACCACCCGGACATAGGACGCGAGCTCGACCGGCTGCCCGGCGAGCTGGCCGCCTCTCACCGCCGGTGGGAGAACGACCCGCTGGCGATGGTGCGGCGGAACATGTTCAACCTCGACCCGCCCGACCACACCCGGCTGCGGCGGCTGATGGCGCCCGCGTTCGGTCCCCGGACGGTGGCGGCGCTGGAGCGGCGCATCGATCAGGTCGTCGGCGAGCTGGTCGACGACCTGGCGGCCGCCGGCGACGGAGCCGACCTGATCGAGCTCCTGGCCCTGCCGCTGCCGATCCTGATCGTCGCGGACCTGGTCGGCTTCCCGATCGGCGACCGGGGCCGGCTGCGCGGGTGGAGCGACGACATGCTGCGCAGCCGGGACGCGGCGCTGGTGCGCCGCACCGGAGTCGCGTTCGTCGCCTACGTCAACGAGCAGCTCGACGAGCGCCGGGCCCATCCGGGCGCGGACCTGCTGTCCCAGCTCGTCCGGTCAACGGAGATCACGCACGCCGAGCTGGTGTCCAGCGTGTTCCAGTTACTGCTGGCCGGGGACGAGACGACGGTCAATCTCATCGGCAACGGAGTCCTGGAACTTCTACGCCATCCTGACCAGCTCGAACGCCTCCGCGCCCAGCCGCAGCTGATCGACTCCGCGGTGGAGGAGGTCCTGCGGTTCAACGGCCCGATCGGGCACTCCCGGCCGCTGTTCGCGCTGGCCGACGTGGACATCGGGTCATCGGTGATCCCCCAGGGTGACATCGTCGTGCCGGTGCTGCTGGCCGCCAACCGCGACCCGGCGGTGTTCGACCGGCCGGACGTCTTCGACATCGGCCGCGCCCCGAATCGGCACCTGGGCTTCGGCCACGGAATCCACTTCTGCCTCGGTGCCGCGCTGGCCCGGCTGCAGGCCCGAGCCGCCATCGGCGCGCTGGTGCGCCGCTTCCCCAGCCTGGCCCTGGCCGTCGATCCGGCCGAGCTGGAGTGGACGCCGGACCTGTTCCTGCATGGTGTACGCCACCTGCCGCTGCTGTTGGAGAAGAGCCCATGATCAAGGGGTACGCGGAGCTGTCCCGTATGGCGTTCGGCTACGCCGGCTCGCAGATCCTGTACGCGGCCGTCCGCCTGGGCATTCCGGAGGCCCTTGCCACCGGCGCGCTGCCGGTCGAGAAACTGGCGCACGCCATCGGGGCCGACCCACGAGCGCTGGAGCGGCTGTCGCGAGCCCTGGTGGTCCTGGGCGTGGTCGACGAGGTGGCGCCGGGACACCTCGCGCTGGCCGAGCTGGGTCAGCCGCTGCGCGCCGACCACCCATGGTCGATGCGCTCCAGCGTGCTGCTGCTCGGCGACCCCGCGACCTGGCAGGCATGGGGGGCGTTGACCCACAGCGTACGAACGGGTGCGGCCGCCTTCGACCACGTGCACGACCAGCCGCTCTTCGACTACCTCGCCGGCCATCCGGGCCTGTCGGAGATCTTCAACACGGCCATGCGCGAGGGCACCGAGCGCGTCGCGTCAGAGGTCGCCCAGGCGTACGACTTCACCGGTGTCCGCACCGTGGTCGACATCGGGGGCGGAAACGGCGCGCTGCTCGCCGCGGTGCTGGCGGCCACGCCCGGCGCTCAGGGCATCCTGTACGACACCGCCGACGGCGGGGCGTCCGCCACTGAAACGTTCAGGCGAGCGGGACTGTCGGATCGGTGCACCAGGCAAGTGGGCGATTTCTTCGAGTCCGTGCCCGAAGGCGATCTCATGCTGCTGAAAGGCGTCCTGCACGACTGGGACGACCAGCGCTGCACCGCGCTGCTGCGTAACTGCCGCGCTTCGATCGCGACGGGCGGGCGCCTGCTGGTGCTGGAACCGGTGCTGCCGGCCAGACTCGGCACCCCGGAGGCGGCCGGCGTCGTCATGAGCGACATCGCCATGCTCGTCTACACCGGCGGCTGGGAACGCGACCGGGCCGAGTTCCACGCCCTGCTCGCGGCCGGCGGGTTCGACCTGGCCGACGTCACAGCGCCGCTGCGGGGTTCGGCGATCCGGATCCTCGTCGCGGATCCGTCCTGAGGGCCGATCCTCCGGTTGTCCGCCTCGACGTCCCGATGTCCCGGCACATGGCCCGATTGTCCGGTTGCCGTCCCGACAACGCGGACTACAGACAGTCATGAGTACTTCTCACATGCGGTCGGCCGACGTGAGTAACCCCGCTGCTCTGGCTGTCCGGGAAGCGGACGCGCATAGTGTGCCGGTCGAGCAAACGGGCTCAAACTCGGGTGGTCAGGTGGCGCAACCGATTGACGCGAGCCCTGCCGGCGAGGCCATGCCCATTCTGCGGGTCGTCGTGGGCGAGCCGGACCGGGTGGTGCGCGCCAGGCTCAGGAGCGTGCTCCACATGGGCAACGGCATCTATGTGGTGGGCGAGGCCGGTGCCGCCGACCGGCTGGGCGATCTGGTCGTCAGGCATCGGCCGAGGGTGGCGGTGGTGAACGCGGCGCTGCGGCAGGCGGACGGCGTGGAGTTCGCCCGGATCGTCGCGGCGCAGGCGAGGAACGGGATGCGGGTGGTGGTGGTCTCCGAAGCGCTGGACGAGGAGTTGCTCGGACGCGCGCTACGCGGGGGCGCGGGCGGTTTCGTGCACCGGGCGTCGCTGGTCGAGGAGATCGTGCCCGCGATCCGGCTGGTCGCCGCCGGGCACACGTTCATCTCCAGCTCGATGATCACGCGCCTCCGTGATCGCATCGCCGCGGTGACCACCGGGGTCGATCATCGGCTCGCGGAGCTCACCCGCCGCGAGGCCGAGGTGCTGGCGCTCGTCGCGGCCGGCCTGTCGAACGCCGGTATCGCCGACAAGCTCGGCATCGGCACCGGAACAGTCCGTTCGCACCTGGCGCGCATCCTCACCAAGCTGTCGGCGGCGAACCGGGCGCACGCGGTCGGCATCGCCTACGAATCCGGCTTCATCACCGCAGGCTCGGCTCACGGCCGCCGCGCACGCGGTTGAGCGCGTCCCACCACGCGTGCAGCGCGGGGTACTGCATGACGGCTTCCCGCGTGGTGAGAAGGGGATCCGGTTCTCCCGTCAGCGCCCGTGCCACTGCCGATCCGTCTTTCTCGGCCCGTACGGGCATCAAGGTCTGAGTGCGGAAGAAATCGGCGGCCAGCTCCGGGCTGCTCAGCAGGGCCCGCGTCCTGCGGGCGAGAATCTCGCGCTCGAACGCGGTCGCTTCCCGCCTGGCCGGCCCCGAGTCCCCCGCGACCGCCATCCGCCCGGCCGGTTCCGCCTCCTCCGCGACCGTCATCCGCCCACGCGGCCCCGCGTCCTCCCCGACCGCCATTCGCCCGGCGGGTCCCGCGTCCTGCGCGAGCGCCATCCGCCACGACGATTCCGCCTCCGCCGTCATGGCCGCCTGCAGTTCGGCGGAGGCGGCCGGATCGAGCCCGCGCCGCGTCAGCTCCCTGTCCAGCCGGAGCGTGCTCAGCGCGGCGACCGACATCCCGTGCGAGTGAACGGGATTCACCGCGACGACCGCGTCGCCGATCGCAACGAAGCCGGCGGGCAGGCGCGCTCGTTCGAAGTACCTTCGCCTGTTCGAGGTGTCACGATACGGCCGGATG
The DNA here is from genome assembly GCF_040659625.1 of Nonomuraea sp. NPDC049750. Classification (NCBI taxonomy): domain Bacteria; kingdom Bacillati; phylum Actinomycetota; class Actinomycetes; order Streptosporangiales; family Streptosporangiaceae; genus Nonomuraea; species Nonomuraea sp. NPDC049750. The sequence goes on along the minus strand of NZ_JBFANB010000012.1, from coordinate 41,760 downwards.
CCGCTGAGCGGTGTGGCCGCCGCCATGAGGTCCGCCACGATCGGATCGCGCAGCGAGCGCGCGAAGTCCGCGAAGCCCCGCTCGTCCGCGGGCGGCTCGCCGCCCCGGGTGCCGGTCAGGGTGACGATCCACCGGCCGTCCTCGATCGGGAACAGCGTCGCCCCCTGGCCCGGCCGCCCCGCCACCGGACGCGGGTGCAGCATGATGGCCGGCATCTCGCCGGTGAGTTCGGCGGGCGCCTGATAGACCCTGGTGGAGTAGGCCAGCCCGGTTGAGACGGTCGTCTCCTCGATCTCCGCCCCGCCGAGCTCGGCCAGCCACCGTGGCGCCTTCGATCTGCGCCCGGTCGCGTCGACGACGAGATCCGCCTCGATCGTCTCCGGCGCGGCGCCCTCACGGCTGACCGAGACTCCGGTGACCCGGCGCGCGTCGCCCACCAGGCCGAGCGCCCGCGTGCCCGTCCAGGTCGAGACTGCGCCCAGCGCCCGCTTCCGTACCACCTGGTCCAGGAGGCCCCGGCTGCAGGAGATGAGGTACGCCCCGGTGTCCAGCCGCCGGAACCACCCCACCGCGGCGAGGATCAGCGCGTCGCCGGGCAGGCGGCGGTGATGCGCGCCGCGCGCGAAGAGCTCTTCGAGAGTCCCCGGAAGCAGCTCCTGCAGCGCCCGTGCGCCACCGGCCACGAGGACGTGGCTGTGCTGTGACTGGGGTAGTCCCCGCCGGGCACGGGGAACGGACGGATAGTGATCGTTCTCGACCACGATCACGTCGTCCGCGTGCCTGGCGAGCACGACGCCGGCCAGCGATCCCGCGAAGCCGCCGCCGAGGACGACCGCTCTGGTCATGCAGGGTGCTCTTCGATCAGACCCCGTTCGATCATGCTGCCGAGGAATTCCTGTACGTCCTTCAGCACGCGGACGCTCATCGCGAGGTTGTCGCCGGCGAACTCATGGGACAGCTTCGCGACGATCGGCTCCCGCTCCCCGTCGCTCGCGACGAGCTCCCATATCCGGGAACCGGTCTCGTTCAGGGTGTGGAAGTCCCCGGTTTCGGCGTGATAGAGCGAGATGCCCCCCGCGGTCTCCTGCCAAATCACCGAGTCACTGATCTGGAGTGACACACTCCACCTCCTCTATACCGGCGTTATGGGAAGCAGCTCGCGGACCTTGACGGCCTCGGCTGAGGGGCGAACGTAGGTCTTCCAGTCGTCGAAGACCGGATGGACGTCGTCGTTGACGAGCAGGCGGGGCGTCTGCATTTCCGGATCCTCGGCGAGTTCCGCGGGGTCGACGCCGGATTCCAGCCAGAGCTGCGTGACGATGCCGTGCCGCAGGATCCTGCACTGATGACGGCTGTTGCGCCGCAGGTCTCCCGACTCCGCCATGTGAGAGGCGCGGCAGCCTCCGCCGCAGGAGGACTTGATGTAGCACTTCGCGCAGTCGGCGTGGTAGTCGCCGCCGAACACGGAGCTCGTCCGCATGTCGTACAGGACCGGGCTGCCGAAGATCTCCGCCAGGGATTGCCGTCTCACGTTGCCCGCGAAGTGTGAGCGTCCCGTGACGAGCTTGCACGGGTAGACGTCGCCCAGCGAGTTGATGTAGATCTCGTTGCCGCCCATCCCGCAGTTGGCCTTCACCGAGCACAGCTTCAGCGTCTTCGGCCCGTCCGGGAGCAGCTTGCCGGCGACGGGTGAGGTCCAGGTGAGCTGCTGGATCCGCAGATGGTCGTCCCAGCCGAAGTCGTACTCGTCGCTCTCTCCCCGGCCCAGGTTGTTGTGGTACATCAGCCGGATGCTGTTCACCTCGATCCCCTCCATGAACGAGGCGAAGCCTTCGAGCTCCTCGACGTTCTCCGAGGTGACGATATGGTTGATCAACGGCACGACGCCCGCGTCGTTGAGCAGCTTCAGGGCCTTGTGGGTCTTGGCGAAGGAGCCGGCGCCCCGCGTGCGGTCGTGCGTCTCGGCCGTGCCGCCGTCGACGCTCACCGTGACGCTGCCGAACAGCTCGGCGAACCGCTCCGCCATCGCGGGAGTCCTGATCATGGTGGCGTTGGTGATGATGTTCGACGTCAGGCCGCTCCGGTTGGCATGCTCCACGATCTGGAACAGGTCTTTCCTGAGCATGGGCTCGCCGCCGGTGAAGACCACGGTGGAGGCGCCGAAGTCGGCGATCTGGGAGACCAGGCTGAGCGACTCCTCGGTGTTGAGCTCACCCGGCAGGCACTTCTCCGAGGACGCGTAGCAGTAGGGGCAGCGAAGGTTGCAGCCGTCGGTGATGGCGTAGTACGCCATGCGGAGCGGCGGCTCCTTCAGCTTGATCCGCGGATGGTTGCCGTTGTAGTAGACGATCCAGCTCAGAATGAGTTTGGCGAGGACCCGATCGGTCTCGTCGGTCTCTTCGAGCCGCGCGTTGGGCCGGGTCAAGGCTCGCAGGACGCCGAACTCACGCGAATCGAGGACACACCGACCGCCGGAATGCGGATTGACGACCAGATGATTACCGGCGTGCATGAAGTAGGTAAGGTCTTCTGGTACGTAGAACAACGCGTGGTTCCGGGCCAGCTTCCCAGACATCCAGTTCCCTTCACGCTCTCAGCGGCAGGCGCGGCCCCGGCCTTGTCCGGCGACAGGTGACCGGGGCCGCACCCGTGAGCCGTCGGACTAGGGGTTCGGCTTGGTCGGGGTGGACCCGGACCCGGACCCGGACCAGGCTCCGCACAGGCACGACGCTTCGGGGGACTCGTTGTGCACCTCGACCTCGGGCGTTGCCCACTGGCCGCCCGCCATGACCACGGGCAGTGCGGCGGGAAGCTTGTCCTTCAGCGAGATGAGCAGGTCGGTTTCCTCTTTGGTCAAGGTGGCGAACGCCGCCTCGACTTCCGCGGCGATCGGGTCGTGCAGGACGCCGGCTTCGCGCAGGGCTTCCTTCGGATCGAAGGCCATGCCTTCACCTCTCCGTCTTAAGGGGGACGCGTTGCAGGTCGAGTATCGGCTGGCGATGCGGAGGCGACACAACCCCACAAATGTGGGCTAAACGCCTTTCACCAGGCAGAGCGAAGAGCACACGAATGTGGGTGTCCTGATCTCTTGCGAACCCTGATGAGCCGTTTCAGGCTTGTGGTTCATGAACGCAACCGGATCGGGCGGGTTCGACGCGCTGGCCACGCTGCGGGCGGGCGGGCACCCCATCGACCTGCTCGATGAGCGGCAGCGAACCGTGTTCGCCTCGCTCACGGAGACCGAGGTCGCCGTACTGAACTCGATCAAGAAGCGTCTGGACGACCACACCGGCGAGGTGGAAGGACAGGAGCTCAAGCTCGTATGAGTGACAGGGATCCGCGACCCACCCGCCGTAACGTCGTGGTCCTGTTCATCGACATCGTGGGGTCGACGGAGCTCGCCGAGCGTCTCGACCCCGAACTGCTCCTGCGCATCCTCGACCGCTACTACGCGGCGTGCCGGACGGAGATCTTCGAGCACGGCGGCGCCGTGGAGAAGTACATCGGCGACGCGATCATGGCGGTGTTCGGCGTTCCGCTCAGCCGCGAGGACGACGCGCTGCGGGCCGTCCTCGCGGCGGACGCGGCGATGACGGCCGTGCACCGGCTCAGCGCCGAGATAGCCCCCACCCATGGAGTCCGGCTGGACGCCCATTGCGGCATCGCCTTCGGCGAGGTGATGGTCGCCGACGGGTCCGGCTCAAACGTGCGGGTGATCGGTGACACGGTCAACACCGCGAGCCGGCTGCAGTCCGCGGCGGGCGACGGCGAGATCCTCCTGGGCGACGACGTGGCCCGCCTGGTCAGGCAGCACGCGCTGCTGGACGGCGTTCCCCCGCTCACGCTCAAGGGCAAGAGAGATCCGGTACGGGCGTGGCGGCTCGTCACCGTGGAGCCCGATCGCGGCGCGCCGGAGGCCGACACGGTCCCGTTGATCGGCCGGACCGAGGAGTTGCAGCAGCTGACGCGCTTCCATGACCGCGTCGTACGCGGGCGGCAGTGCTGCATGGCCACCCTGCTCGGCGTTCCGGGCATCGGCAAGTCCCGGCTCGTCAGGGAGTTTCTGACGAACCTGCCCGAGGACGTGACCGTGCTCGCCGGCCGGTGCCCGTCCTACGGCATCGGCGCCACGTACCGGCCCATCACGGAGATGCTGGAAGCCCTCAACGGCGACTGGCCCGCCATCGCCGAGGCCGTGGGAACGGAAGGCGAGCGGGCGTTGCGCGGGCTGGCGTGCCGTGGTGACGCGGAGTACCAGGACGACACTCCCGGGGTCGCGGAGATCGCGCAGGCCGTACGGTCGCTGTTCGAGGTGCTCGCCCAGCGCCGGCCGCTGGTGGTGGTGCTGGACAACCTGCAGTGGGCCGAGCCGACCCTCCTCGACCTGATCGAGGACTGCTCGGCGTGGCTCGCCGACGTGCCCGTGCTCCTCGTCTGCGTCGCCCGGCCCGAGCTCTACGAGGCCCGCCCCTCCTGGGGAGGGGGCATGACCTGCGCCATGTCGCTGGAGCTCGGTCCGATGAGCCCGCCGCACATGGCCCGGCTCGTCGCCGAGCTCCGCGCCGGGCGGGCGGACGTCGTCGCCCACGACGACGACGGCACCTACCAGCGGGTGATCCACGGTTCGGACGGCAACCCGCTCTTCGCCGAGCTGATGCTGGAGACCCTCGCCGAGGGCGCCGCCTCCCTCCCGCCCACCATCCAGGCGCTGCTCGGGGCCCGGCTGGATCGGCTGGACGCGGCCGAGCGCCAGGTGCTCGAACGGGCCGCGACCATCGGGCACTCCTTCTCGGTGGAGCAGCTGGAGGTCCTCTTCGACGGGGAACCCGCCATGACGGCCGCTCCGCTGAGCCGGTTGCGGCGCGAGCGCCTCATCCGGCGTGGCGCGCTGCCGGGAGCGTACGAGTTCGCGCAGACCCTCACCCGGGAGACCGTGTACGCGCTGACGAGCAAGGAGGTGCGGGCGGACTGGCACCGAAGGCTGGCCGACTGGTTCGGCGACCGGGCCGGCGACGCCTCGGAGCAGGCTCCCTTCCTCGGACCGGCGTCCGGCGACGTCAGCCGGCACCTGCTGGCGGCCTGCCGCCTCACCCGCCAGGTACGCCCCGGCGATCCGCTCCTGCCCGAGCTGACCGGCCGGGCCGCGGACCAGCTCATCAGGGACGGCGGTCAGGCGTTGCACCGCAGAGACCTGCCCGCGGCGATCGCGCTGCTGGAGCAGGGCCGGGAGATGCTGCCCCCGGGCAGGGACGAGCACCGGTCGCTGGCCGTCCGCATCAGCGACGCGGAGCTGGCACGGGGAGAGGCCGCCGCGGCGGCCGCGGCCCTGGACCGTGCGGAGGAGTTGCTGCCGGAAGACCCGCGAACCCAGCTCACCTGCGTGATCCAGCGGGAGGTCCTCGCCCTGCGCTCGGGCGCCCGCGCGCCGCAGCTCGAACCCCTTCGCGTACGGCTGGCGCTCGACCCCCGGGACGACCTGAGCTGGTGCCGCTTCCACCAGCTCCAAGCCCTGGTCCACATCCAGGAAGGCCGGTTCGGCGCCGCCGACCGCTCCCTGCGTGACGGGCTCGCGCCGGCCCGGCCGATGGGCGACCGTTACGAGGAGGACCGGCTCCTCGGCGGGCTGTGCGAGCTGGTGCAATGGTCTCCCACCCCGGTGCCCGAAGGGCTCGCGCTCTGCGCCGACCTGCTGGACCGGTTCGCCGGTGATCGCGCCCTGCTGGTGCCGGTGCTCGTCACCAGGGGCCGCCTGCTCGCGCTCTCCGGCGACCTCGGCGGCGCCCGTGAGTCGCTCGACACGGCCGGCCACTACGCGGAGGAGCTGCACCTCGGCCTCTCGGCGATCGCCGTCGTCCAGGTGCGGGGGCTGGTGGAATCCCTGGACGGCAACCACGAGGACGCGAGGGAGCTGTTCAGACGGGCCGCCGCCGCCCTCCGTACGGCAGGCCATGGGGGGCCCGCCGTCACCTTGGAGATCTACGCGGCGCGGGAGACCCTCCGGCAGGGAGACGTCCGGCAGGCGGCCGCGGAACTGGCGCGCGGCGGCGCGGAGCCGCCGCAGCTGCGCGGCGAGCTCACGGCCCTCGCGATGAGAGGCGCAATCGCCTCGTTCGACGGCGAGCACGCGGACGCGATGAGCGCCGCGGACCGTGCGACCGCGCTGCTCGAATCGACCGACGACCCTTGTCTGCGAGGGGACGTCCTGGTCGAGATCGCCCGGATCCGGCGGGCCGCCGGACACGACCCGGCCGAGGCCGCCCGGCGCGCGCTCGACGCGTACCTGAGCAAGGGCGCGAACCTGCCCGCGCGGCGCGTCCGCGACTGGATGAAGGGACTGCGATGAGCACGCCGCCCTGGCGCCGGAACCAGCGCGCGCACTTCCCCGGTGTGCCCGCGTGGGGGCTGGCCACCACGCGGCAGCCCCCGGAGCCCTTCCAGGTCAGCCCGCTGGCCGGGGTGACCAGGGAGTGGGCATGGGGTGGGGCCGACGGCACGGGAGTACGCGTGTGCGTCGTGGACACGGGCGTGGCGGGCGACCATCCCAAGATCGGCGGCCTGGATCGGTCGGTCGAGGTCGTCAGCGGGGACGAGGGCAGGCTGACCGTCGCCGAGTGCGCTCCCGTCGACCCGGCCGGGCACGGCACGGCCTGCGCCGGAGTGATCAGGTCGGTCGCCCCCGGAGCGGCGATCACCTCCGTACGCGCGCTCACCGACGGGAAGTCCGGCACCGGTGACGCCCTGGTGACCGGGCTGCGCTGGGCCATCGACCAGGGTTACGACCTGGTCAACCTCAGCCTGTCCAGCACGAGGTCGGGCCTGCGCGAATCCCTGCACGAACTCGCCGACCGCGCGTACTTCCGGCGTTGCCTCCTGGTCGCCGCCGCGCACAACATGCCGGTGCTCAGCTACCCGTGGACGTTCTCCTCGGTCGTCTCGGTGGCCAGCCACGACGAGGCGGACCCGATGACGTACTACTACAACCCGGCGCCGCCCGCGGAGTTCCTCGCGCGAGGGGTCAGGGTGCCGGTCGCCTGGCCCGGCGGCCGGGAGATCCGCAGCACCGGCAACAGCTTCGCGGCGCCGCACATCACCGGCATCTGCGCGCTCATCCTGGGCAAGCATCCGTGGCTGACGCCGTTCCAGCTCAAGACGGTCCTCTACCTGGCCGCGGACAACACCATGACGCAGAACGGAGAGCCCCATGTCCGCTGACTTCCCTGACTCTCCCGATTCGCTGGACGGCACCGAGCGCAGGCTGCTGCAGTCGATCGTCGAGGTGGCCCGCCACATGTTCGGCGCCGCCGCCGCCTCCATCTTCCTCGTGGACCCCGACACCGGTGACCTGGTCTTCGAAGCCGTCTCCGGCGAAGGCGAGAAAGAGCTGGTCGGGAGCCACTTTCCGGCGGGAACCGGGATCGCCGGCTGGGTCGCGGCGAGCGGGCAGCCGATGGTCGCGGACGACGTGTCGGCAGTGACGCAGTTCGCCCAGGACGCCGCGGAATCCACCGGTTACGTCCCGCGGACCATCATGGCGGCACCGCTCATCCGGTTCGAGGAATGCGTGGGGGTTCTGGAGGTGCTGGATCGCACGGCCTCCCGCAGCGATCTGGACGACATGGAGCTCCTGGGCATGTTCGCCACGCAGGCCGCCTGCGCCCTGGAACTCCTGCTCCGCGTGCGGCGGAGTGATGGCCGGGAGCCTCTCGCCGACCCGAACGCGCTGCTGCGGCGGATCGGCGAGAGGCTGCGGGGCAGGGACCGGTCGTCGGACGCGGCAGCCGTACGCCTGCTCGCCATCGCCGACGACCTCCTCGCACCGTAACGAACAGCCCGTCCACACCACCCCTTTGAGGCCATTTGTGCTTGTGCGGCCTCAAGTGGGTGGCCGTTGGCGCGTCCGGACACCGTCACGCGCGGTCACCATCCCGCCACGTCTGTTTGAAGGATGCCAAAGGGGAGCACGCTTCACGTGGAGAAGATCAAGGACCTGCCTGAGTTTCGGGCTGGGGACGCGGCATGAGAGTCGCCGCTGGGGGCATCTCCGGTCAGGGCACGACGTCGCAGTGTGACGACATCCGGAAGGGACGACATGGCAGACAGCCGTCCGCACGACGGACGCCCCGGGAACCTTTGGCCACTCGTCGGGCGCGCCGCGACACTGCGCACGGTCCTGTCAGCGGCGACGCAGGCGGACGTCGGCGGCGTGGTGATCGTGGGACCGCCCGGTGTGGGCCGGACGCGCCTGGCCAAGGAGGCGGTCGTGCGGCTCACGGCGGCCGGTCACCCGACGGCCTGGGCGACGGGGACCCGTGCCGCCGGGGCGATCCCCTTGGGACCATTGCTGCATCTCGCGCTCCCACACGACGCCGCGGAGCCCGTCACCGCGCACATCTTCGGCCAGATCGTGGAACGTTTCACCGTTCCCACCGGGAAACGGCCGGTATTCGTCGTGGACGACACTCATCTGCTCGACGACGTCTCGGCCGCGCTGGTGTACCAGCTCGCCGTGCACACAAGGACCTTCGTGCTGCTCACCGTACGACAGGGGCACACGGCGCCCGACGTGATGACGGCGTTATGGAAGGAAGGGGTCGCCCGCCGCGTCGAGCTGCGGCCGCTGAGCGACAACGAGGTGGACACCCTGCTTGAGCGCGGCCTGGGCGGTCCGCTGGACGCCGTCACGCGGCACACGTTCCGCCGGCTGTCCGCCGGCAATCCGCTCGTGCTGCGCGAGCTCGCGCGGTCCGCGCTGGAGGGATCCGCGCTGCTGCGCCGCGACGGCCTCTGGCATCTGAGTGGCGAGCTGCGGATCACCGGCCGGCTCGGTGATCTGATCGAGGCGCAGATGCAGGTCGACGATCCGGCCGTGCTGGCCGTACTCGAGGTGCTCGCCTGTAAGGAGCCGCTCGGCCAGCCCGTGCTCGAAGAGCTCACCGGGCACTCCGCCGTAGTACGGGCCGAACGGCAGGGGCTGGTGGTGGTCGAACCCTCCGGCGCGCGGCACCAGGCGCGGCTCACGATACCCGCGTACGGGGAGGTCATCCGCGCACGCATGCCACGCGCCCGAGCGAACGAGATCTGGGCGCGGCTGGCCGAGTCCCTTGCCGCCTCGCCACGCCGCCGCGCGGACGACGCGTTCGAGCTGGTCATGTGGCGGCGCACCGCGGGCCTCGACTCCTCCGGCCAGGAGTTGCTGGCCGCCGCCGAACGCGCCGCCGAACGGTTGGAGCTCGAGGTCGCCGAGCGGCTGGCCACCGCGTCCGGTGCCGCTGACGGCGGGGTGGACGCGAACCTGACCCTGGCCGAGGTGCTGGCGTTGCAGGGCCGCTTCTCCGACGCGGCCGACGTACTCCCTGATCCGGGGGAATGCGACAACGAAGAACGCGCCGACCGGCGCGCGATAGTCAGGGAGAAGATCGAATACTGGCAGCACGAAGCAGCGCCGGCCCAGGGGAATCCGACCGGCGAGCGAGCGGCGGAGGCGGTGCGGGCCTGGACGATGCTGATCGAGGGACAGGTCGCGGGATCTCTCGCCATCGGTACGGCGCTGCTCACCCGGCCGGGACCCCGGCTGCCGGCGGAGGCGACGGCACGGGCGGCCACGGCGGTCGTGCTCGCCGCGGGTCTCATGGGAGACATCCGCCTCGTCGAACGAGCGAGCGCCACCGGTCTGGAGATCGCCTCGCCGTGGACAGAGGCTCAGGTCGGCGCCGCCAGATGCGTCGCCCTGACGCTCGCGGGCGCTCTCACCACCGCGGCCAAGGCCGTGGACATCGCCTATCGAGAAGCCGTCGAGACGCGGCAGGCCGCACCATTGGTCGGCCTGTGGGCGATCGTACGTGGCTTCGTGGCGAAGGCTCAGGGACGCGTGAAGCCGGCCCAGCAGGCACTGCGCGAGGCGGTCGTATTACTCGGTGAGCACGACCCGCTGCGATTACCGGCTTTCTACCTGGCCGAGCTGGCCGGCGCGTACGCGATGGCGGGAGACACCGTCCAGGCGGACGCGTGGCTCTGCCGAATGGATGCCAGCCCCCCGCCACGGGGTGCGCTCTTCGACGCCTGGATGGAGCGCGACCGCGCCTGGGTCGCCGCCGCCGCGCTCGATCTCTCCAGCGCCGCCGGCCACGCCCTCGGGGCCGCGAAGACCGCGGGCAAGGCCGGAGTGCCGATGATCGAGGCCCTGGCGTTGTTCGACGCCGCGCGATTCGGCGCCGCGAAGGAGGTGTACGACAGGCTGCACCAACTCGCCAGGAACACCGCCGCACCCGCGACGGCGGCCTTCGCCACGATGGCCACCGCACTCGCCACGGACGACGCTCACCTGCTCGCGGAGACGGCCGAGCGGCTACATCGCCTCGGCCATCTGCTGCCCGCCGCGGAGGCGGCCGCGACAGCCCACCGGCTGCATGCCGGGGCGCGTCGGCGTACGGCGGCCAAGGCCGCGCTCGTGTTCGCCCGTGAACTGCTCACCGAGTGCGACGGCGCCCGCACACCGCTGACGGACCTGGCAGGGACCCTCGATGTGTCGTTGACTCCTCGAGAGCTGCAGGTGGCGAAGCTGACCGCGGCGGGATTGCCCGGCCGCGCCGTCGCCGACCGCCTCGGCCTCTCGCTCCGAACGGTCAACAACCATCTGGGCCGGGTGTACGCCAAGCTCGGGGTGTCCGGGCGCGACGCACTCGCGCAGGTGCTGGGCCAGCCTGATGCGCTCGGCCAGCCGGTTGGCGAGGAACCCCACGCTCAAGAGCCCCTCCAGGGCGATGCCTGATTTTGCTGTTGAGTAGCCGGCAGCCTTTACCGGTCAGTTTGGATAGCACTCGGGAAAGGCGTTATGGAAGCGGTGGGCGACGCCTTCCGGCAGCACAGCTTCTCTCTTGGGAGCGGCCAGGATCTAGGGTGCCTGCATGAAGATCCGCGCAGCCGCAGCAGAGGACGCCAGAATCCTGGCCCTGCTGAACCCTCACGTTCATGCAGCCCACGCCGCCCGCCGCCCCGACGTCTACCGCGTCGACCCACCCGAACAGGAACTGACCGACTACTTCGCCACTCTCCTGGTCAAAGACTCTACGCGTGCGTTCATCGCCGAGATTGATCGTCCAGTCGGATATGCCGTGGCTGCCATCGTGCGTCGCGAGGAAAACCCGTTCCTCCGCGCCGAATCCTTCATCCTCCTCAATCAGCTGGCGGTGGATCCACAAGCCGCGAGACGCGGGGTTGCGAGTCAGCTGATCGAAGCCGTGCGGGACGCGGGCAGGCTGGAGGGCTGCCGGCGGCTGCTGACCGACGTACTGGACTTCAACGAGGGCGCCAAGGCCTTCTATGCGGCGGCCGGATTCGCCGAGCTGAAACACGTGCTGGAGCAGCCGCTTTGATGTTTTCGTAGCGCACTTTGCCCGTGGGCACGCCGCTCACGGTAGCTCTTGCCGTGCTTGCGCTTCCCCTCATACCGTGGAGACCGAACCTGAGGTGAGGTTGGGTCGTGGGAGTGACCAGGCGCCGGTTTGACCCGGAGTTCCGAGCCGGTGCGGTGCGCATCGTCAAGGAGACCGGCAAGCCGCCAGCACCTTGCCCAAACTCGTCGAGGGGGATCTGGAACCAAGTCCAGATCCCCCTCGTGACCAGGGTCTTAGCTGGTCAGGCCGAGTGTCGCGTCAACCGCGACTTCGCCTGTCTCTAGCTGCAGCCACTGGTGGAGCCGCAGCCCTCGCAGACGTAGCAGCTGCCCGCCGGCCGCATCTTGGTGCCGCAGGTCATGCAGAGCGGGGCGTCCGCGGTGATGCGCTGGTGGTTCTCCAGCGTGAACTCCTGCACCGGCTCAGGCGCCGCCTCCTGCTCCGCTTCCTGCTTGGCCTCGATCGGTGCCGACTGGGCGAGCGCCTCACGGTCGACCGCCTCCTGAAGCGCGGCCGGGTCCTCACCGCGCTGCTGCGCGGCGCGCTCGGCCGCCGAGAAGATGCCCAGCGCCGCCCGCTCGTCGTAGGGCAGGTGGTCGAGGGCCAGGCGGCGGAAGATGTAGTCCATCACCGAGGTGGCCATCCGGATGTCGGGGTCATCCGTCATCCCGGCGGGCTCGAAGCGCATGTTGACGAACTTGCTCATGTACGTCTCGAGCGGCACGCCGTACTGGAGCCCTATCGAGATCGCCACCGAGAAGGCGTCCATGACGCCCGCCAGCGTCGAGCCCTGCTTGGACATCTTCAGGAAGACCTCGCCGAGCCCGTCGTCGGGGTAGGACGAGGCGGTCATGTAGCCCTTGGCGCCGCCGACCGTGAAGCGGGTGGTCATGCTCGGCCGCTGGTTGGGCATCCGGCGCCTGGTGGGCCGGTTGACCTCGATGACCCGGACCTCGGGCTCGGCGACCTCGGCCGCCTTGTCGGCCTTCTCGGCCTCCTTCTTGCTGCCGCCGGCCGACAGCGGCTGGCCGACCTTGCAGTTGTCGCGGTAGACCGCCAGCGCCTTGAGGCCGAGCCGCCAGCCCTCCAGGTAGACCTGCTCGATGTCGTCGATCGTGGCCGACTCCGGCAGGTTGACCGTCTTGGAGATCGCGCCGGACAGGAACGGCTGCGCGGCGGCCATCATGCGGACGTGACCCATCGGGGCGATGGCCCGCTCGCCCATCGCGCAGTCGAACACCTCGTAGTGCTCCCTGCGCAGGCCGGGGGCGTCGACGACGTGGCCGTGCTCGGCGATGTACTCGACGATGGCCTCAATCTGCTCCTGCTGGTAGTTGAGCTGCCTGAGCGCGCGCGGAATCGTCTGGTTGACGATCTGCATGGAGCCGCCGCCGACGAGCTTCTTGAACTTGACCAGCGCCAGGTCGGGCTCGATGCCGGTGGTGTCGCAGTCCATCATCAGGCCGATGGTGCCCGTGGGCGCGAGCAGGCTGGCCTGCGCGTTGCGGTAGCCGTTCTTCTCGCCGACCCTGAGGCACTCCGACCACTGACGGGACGCCTCGGAGTGGATCTTGGCGTCCATCGAGCCGACCGTGCGCAGGTCGTCGTTGGCGGCGGCGTGCTTGCGCATGATCCGCTTGTGCGGCTCGGCGTTGCGGGCATAGCCGTCGTACGGGCCGACGACCCCGGCCAGCTCGGCGCTGCGCCGGTAGGACACACCGGTCATCAGCGACGTGATCGCCCCGGCGACCGCGCGGCCGCCGTCGGAGTCGTACGCGTGGCCGGTGGCCATGAGCAGTGCGCCCAGGTTCGCGTAGCCGATGCCGAGCTGGCGGTAGGCGCGAGTGGTCTCCCCGATCTTCTCGGTCGGGAAGTCGGCGAACGTGATCGACACGTCCATGGCCGTGATGATCAGCTCGGTCAGCTTGACGAAGTTCGCGACGTCGAAGGTGTCGTCGTCCTTCAGGAACTTCAGCAGGTTGATGCTGGCCAGGTTGCAGGAGGAGTTGTCGAGGTGGACGTACTCGCTGCAGGGGTTGCTGGCGGTGATGCGCCCGGTCTCCGGGGTGGTGTGCCAGTCGTTGATCGTGTCGTCGTACTGGACGCCGGGGTCAGCGCACTCCCAGGCGGCCTTGGCCATCTTGCGGAACAGCTCGCGCGCGTCGACCTTCTCGATCACCTCGCCGGTCAGACGGCCGCGCAGAGCGAAGTCGTCACCCTTCTCGACCGCGTGCATGAACTCCTCGGAGACGCGCACCGAGTTGTTGGCGTTCTGGTATTGGACCGAGACGATGTCCTTGCCGCCCAGGTCCATGTCGAACCCGGCGTCGCGCAGCGCGCGGACCTTGTCCTCCTCGCGGGCCTTGGTCTCGACGAACTCCACGATGTCGGGGTGGTCGACGTCGAGCACGACCATCTTGGCCGCCCGGCGGGTGGCGCCGCCGGACTTGATGGTGCCCGCGCTCGCGTCGGCGCCGCGCATGAACGAGACCGGCCCGCTGGCCGTGCCGCCGCTGGACAGGAGCTCCTTCGAGGAACGGATGCGGGACAGGTTGACCCCCGAGCCCGAGCCGCCCTTGAAGATCACGCCCTCTTCCTTGTACCAGTCGAGGATCGACTCCATCGTGTCGTCCACGGCCAAGATGAAGCAGGCGCTCACTTGCTGCGGGCTCGCGGTGCCCACGTTGAACCACACCGGCGAGTTGAACGCGAACACCTGGTGCGTCAGCGCGTGCTTCAACTCGTGGTCGAAGATCTCGGCATCCTCGTCGGTGGCGAAGTAGCCGTGCTCCACCGCGGTCTTGGTGTAGACGCCGACGACCCGGTCGACCAACTGCTTCAGGCTCCACTCGCGCTGCGGGGTGCCCACGGCGCCGCGGAAGTATTTGGTCGTGACGATGTTGGCCGCGTTGACCGACCAGAACTCAGGAAACTCGACGCCCCGCTGCTCGAAATTGATCGAGCCGTCGCGCCAATTGGTCATGACGACGTCGCGGCGCTCCCACTTGATGTCGTCATATGGGTGCACACCGGGCTTGGTGAAGATGCGCTTCATCTTGAGCCCTTTACGCGGACGCTTACCTCCGCGCGCGACTGAACCGCTGGCCGTCTCCGTCATGACTCCCCCTTCTCCGCCTTCAACTGTTCGATCTCGGCCTCGAAGTCCGCCAGGCTCTCGAAACCGCGATATACCGATGCGAATCGCAAGTAGGCCACCTCGTCCAACTCCCGTAACGGGCCCAGGATCGCCAGCCCCACCTCGTTGGAGGGGAGCTCGGCGGCACCCTTGGCCCGGATGGCCTCCTCGACGCGCTGGCCCAATTGAGCCAGCGAATCCTCGCTCACCGGCCTGCCCTGGCAGGCCCGTCGCACGCCCGCGACGACCTTGTCACGCGAAAACGGCTCCGTTACTCCGCTGCGCTTGCTCACCATCAGCAGTACGGTCTCCTGCGTGGTGAACCGGCGCCCGCATTCCGGACAGGTACGGCGGCGCCGAATGGCCGCGCCGTCCTCTGTCGAGCGACTGTCGATGACCCTCGTGTCGGGATGACGACAGAACGGACAGTGCACGTTTGCTCGCCCTCCTCGACCGTGTGGTCACCACAGGCGTAAAGCGCTCTTCTGCGTACGCTCGCGCACGCCCCACGGCTTGCCATGGTGCGGTCAGAGAAACACAATTTGTGGTGAACTACATCGGTGTAACTACTAGATGTTGTGGTCCAACCGTAGAAGCGAGCGACCATGAACGCAAGTTGGACGGGGGCTTGCCGCCGAAGTCGCTGATCAGCGCAGCCACCTTGGTCCGGCTCGGGCGTGTCGTCGTCAACACCGGCCGACGGGGGTGTGTTCCTCGCCTCGCTGGTCACGTTGGTTGGCCGGTCTCACGTGGGTGAACACGGCTCACAGGCATCTCGTACGGCACATCCGTACGCGCTCGTCCCCGCGCTTTGGGTTGGGGACGGACCGTATCGCTTACCGGTTGAGAATCACACGGCTACGGCACTGACACCGGGCGGCACAGCACAGCACCGCGCGGCGCGGCGCGGCGCAGCGCGGCACGGCACGGCACGGCCGCCGCACGGCGCCAATTAGGGCTGTTCGGGGTTACGGCAGGGCGTGGGCGCTCGGGACGTACAGGTGGTTGCCGGGGCGGATGAGCGCGCTGGGCAGGCCGTTCAACCGCTTGATCTCGGTCACGACCGCTCCGGGGTCGCCCTCGTCGGGAGCCATCGCGTCGGCGATCGTCCAGAGCGTGTCCCCCTCGTGGACGGTCACCCATGGCAGACCCGCGTGACTCGGTACGGCGGGCGCCGCGGACGCCTGACTGACCGCGCGGGTGCCGAGCCAGAAGCCGCCCAGGGACAGCAGAGCCATGGCCATCACCAGTACGGCCCGCCCCCGTCGCGTGAGCCGTACGGGAGGATTACGCCGCCCGCGTCGAGTGACGCCGGCCTGCCTCCTGGACAGACGGGTCCGATCAGCGGGCAGGCCGCCCCTACGCCGGGGACGGCGTGTGTACGAGCCCGTCACCTCATGGGCCCGGCCACCGGAACGACCGGCCGCTTCCCGAGCCCGGCCCTCGACACGCCCACCCACACCCCGAGACCGCACACCGTACCGACCACCCACCCGGCGCGCCCGCCCCTCCGAGGGGATCACAGCCTCCCCAGGCCGAAGCTCGGACCGGCCACCCGATTCCTGAGACCGGCCTTCGGACCGGCCACCCGCGCCACGGCGCCGGCTTTCGGACCGGCGCCCTGCCTCCCGGGACCGGCCCTCGGACTGGCCAACCGATTCCTGAGACCGGCCCTCGATCCGGCGACCCACCCGACGCGACCGCCCCTCCGACCGGATCACAGCTTCCCGAGGCCGAAGCTCCGGCCGGCCCCCGGGCCGACTCTCTGCCTCACGAAACCGAGCGCCCGCGTCGCGGAGAGGGCCCTCCGCGCGGCCGTCGCCTGCCCGAAGCGACGAGTTCCCGGACTCCACCAATCGCCCGACTTCCGCCGAGCCTGCGGGCTCCACTGGGCGCCCGGCCGCGCCCGTGGGTCGCACACCTCCATCAGGCGGCGGTGTGTCGTCGGCGTCAGGGCGTGGCGCGGGCACCAGCCACAGGAGCGGTCTCCCCTGTGCCGCAGCCCGACGGCTGAGAGGCCCCCTGCCAGCCGATCCGCCCCCGGCACGTACGCTGCCTCCCCCCGGACGGCCACCGCTGCCGTATTCGGGACGCCCTCCGCCCCCGCGCGCAGGCCGCGTACCGCCTTCCCTGCCGAAACGGCCTCCGTCTCCACCCTCGCGAATGCTCCCGCCCCCAGCCCGCAGACGACCCGCGCTCCCAGTTCCGGAGCGAGCCCCGCCCGCTATCCCAAGACGGCCTTCTGGCCCCGGGGCAGCGGACCCCGGACCTGCCAACCCCGGACCCCCGGATCCCGAACCGGCCGATCCCGCATCAACGGACGGCGAACCAGCAGACCCCGAACCACCGGACGCCAGCCCAACAGAAGCCGAACCGGCGGAACCCCGACCGGCGGAACCCCGACCGCCAGCTCCCGGACCGGCGGAGCCCGAACCGACGAGCCCCGAACCGACGAGCCCCGGACCAACAGACCCCGGACCAACAGACCCCGGACCGCCAGACCCCGAGCCGCCAGACCCCGGACCAACAGACGTCAGTCCAACAGGCCCCAGGCCGACCGACGCCGAACCGCCAGACCTCGGACCGGCCGATCCCGAATCGCTAGGCCCCGAATCGCCGGACGCCGAACCAGCGGATCCCGAACCAGCGGACACCGGTACAACCGACACGGCCGCCGGTCCAACCGACCCCGAACCGACGGACGCCGGAGCCCGGTTGTCGGAGTTGTCACGGGTATGCGGGCGTTCGCGATCTGACCGATTGGCGGAATCGCCACCCCGAGAACCGTCACCCCGGTCGTCACCCGTGTTATCGCCCCCTGCCACCGGTCGCCGGGTGGCGTCCGCCAGGAGGGTGAGTCGCTTGACGTCGTCGCTGGTCGCATCTGTGATGGTGGTCGCTCGCATGTGTGACCTCCCAGCCGTCCCGGCCCGAAAAAAAGACCCAATAAAGATCGGCAAATCGAACACGGTGTCGATCGAACTCCCGTACGATGTTGTACACCACGCTGCCAACAATTTCGAGGAAGACTCGAACAATTGTTTGAAGATGATCTTCAACAGCGATACGGTCGCTGTGTGCGACACGAAGACCACGGACCGGGAGATTCGCCGGTGAGGCGGGCCACCGGGCGAGGAGGCAGATCATGAGCGATCGGGATGACACCAACGGGGTCAGTGACCTCGCGGTGCGTCGGCGTGACTCCCTGGGACTGACGCCCAGGCAACGCAAGATCCTCGAGGTGATTCGCGACTCGGTCCAACAGCGGGGCTACCCGCCGTCCATGCGCGAGATCGGCGAGGCCGTGCAGCTGACCAGCACGTCCAGCGTGTCGCACCAGCTGACGGCGTTGCAACGCAAGGGCTACCTGAGACGCGACCCTCATCGGCCGCGCGCTCTCGAGGTGCGTCTTCCCGGCGAGCCCGTGCTCTGGGTCGATCCCGACGCCGCCAACGAGTCCGACTCCCCGGTGAGCAGGCCCACGGCCGCCTATGTGCCGCTGGTCGGCCGGATCGCCGCCGGTGGGCCGATCCTCGCCGAGGAGAGCGTCGAAGACGTCTTCGCCCTGCCCAAGCAACTGGTCGGCGAAGGCACCCTCTTCCTCCTGCAGGTCGCCGGTGATTCGATGATCGACGCCGCCATCGCCGACGGCGACTGGGTCGTCGTCCGCCAGCAGCCGGTCGCGGAGAGCGGTGACATCGTGGCGGCCATGATCGAGGGCGAGGCTACGGTGAAGACGTTCAAGCGCAAGGACGGCCACGTCTGGCTGGTGCCACACAACGCCAACTACGACCCGATCCCCGGCGACGAGGCCAGCGTCCTGGGCAAGGTCGTAGCGGTCCTCCGCCGCCTCTGACTCCACACAGGTTTCCGGGCGCATGACAGGGTCATGCGCCCGGAAAACCGTACGTGTGTCTTACGAGTGGCCACGACCATACGGGTGGCTGATGGGTGGCCATGGATCGTATCGGGTGGCTACTGGGCATCTCCTGTACGGGCGTAGGTACGGACCGTACAGACGGCTAGCGGGTATCGACCGTGCGGGTGTCCAATGGGCATCAGTCGCGCGGATGGCTGACGGGTACGGCAGGAAGGCACCGCTCCTGTGATCCACGAGTGGTTGGTGTGGTTTCGCCACCAGCCACCTTGTGGGCCTGCCACATCGACGGGCCTTCGAGCATTTCGGCGCGAACGGACCGACCGAAGGCGAGACCGTCTGACCGGCCAGATGTGCCGACGATGAGACGGACTGATCAGTGAGACGGGTCGCCCGTGAGACCGGGCCGCCCGGCGAGATGGGCCGACTCCGAGATCAGGCTGGGCGTAAGACCGGGTTGACCGGTGAAGGGCCGACGATGAGACGGACTGATCAGTGAGACGGGCCGCCCGTGAGACTGGGCCGCCCGGCGAGATGGGCAGGTCGGCGCGAGATTGGGCCCGGTGAGACGGGCCGACGGTGCAATGAGCTGGCCATGAGACGGGCCAGCCGCCGTGAGACGGGCCGACCAAGCCAACCGTGAAACCGTGCCAACCGGACAAATGGGCTGGCCGTAAGGCCGGGCCGACCGTGAGACGAGATGGCTGTGAGACAGGTCGCCTGTAAGGCAGGGGTGGCCGTAAGACCGGGCTGATCGTGAGACGGGGTGGCCAGGATCAAGGTGGTTTTTAGAATGGCCGCGTGACCGACACAAAGCGGGCAGAAGACCTCAAGGCAACACACGACGGATTCAAGTGGGCCAACGCCGCTCCCGGCGTCATCCCCGCCTGGATCGCCGACATGGACCTCCCCACCGCCCCAGAAGTCGTCAACGCCCTCCAACGGCGGGCCCACGGTGACCTCGGCTACCCCACCTGGCTGGACAGTCCCCGCTGCGGCCCCCTGGCTGAGGCGTTCGTTGAGCGGATGGCCGGTCGGTACGACTGGGAGCCGGAGCTTGAGTATGTGCGGAGTTATTCCGACATCAACCAAGCGCTTCAAGTGCTCCTCCACGTATGGACCCGCCCAGGCGACGGCGTGGCCGTGCACACCCCCGCCTACCCCCCGTTCCTCGGCACGCTGGAGACCATGGACCGGCCGCCGCATCCCCTCCAGCTGATCGCCGACGGGGACTCGTGGCGGTTTGAGGTGCCTGATCTGTCCCGGTGCAAGGTGTTGCTGCTGGTCAACCCGCACAATCCCACAGGCCGGGTCTTCACCCGCGAGGAGCTGACCGAGCTGGCGGAGCACGTCGAGCGTCATGACCTGCTCGTCATCTCCGACGAGATCCACGCCGACCTCGCGTACGCCCCCAACCAGCACATCCCGTTCGCCACCATCCTGCCCGAACGGACCGTCACGCTCACCTCTGCCACCAAGGCGTTCAATCTCGGCGGCATCCGGTGCTCGGTGGCCCACATCGGATCGCCGGAGCTGCGTAAGGCTCTGGACGCGCAGCCGCCCTTCGTGTTCGGCTCGGCCAATCTGTTCGGGGTGGAGGCGACGGTGGCGGCCTGGCGGCACGGCGACGGCTGGCTTGAGAAGACCCGTGCCCTGTTGGACAGGAATCGCCGAATGGTCGCCGATCGCCTGCCTGAGGGGGTCGGCTACCGCATCCCGGAGGCCACCTACCTGGCCTGGCTCGACTACGGCCGCCCAGGCGTACAGGAAACGCTCGAACGTGACGCGAAGGTCATGCTGAGCGATGGCGCCACGTTCGGGCCCGGCGGCGCGCACTGCGTACGGTTGAACTTCGCCACCACCGAGCCGATCTTGGCTGAGATCCTGGACCGCATCACACAGACCGGATGACCATCATCATCAACCGGCCTGTGGCCGCACCCCGCCGTGCGGCAGTCCAGGAGGACCCGCATGACCATGGACGTCAATGACCGCAGGCCCCAATGACTCAGGGGCGCATGACCGCAAGGGAAGGTCAGAAGCGAGGGAAGTCCGTCTCCTCGACCCCCGCCGGCCCGGCGCCCACCGAGTCCTTCTTCAAGGACTCTCCCGCCAGGTACTCCAGCCGCGCGGTGATAGCCCCCTGAATCAGTACAAGGGCGAGCGACAACCGCCACCCCACCTTGATGGACGCCAGCCGGGCGGCCGGGTTGACGGCCGCGACCAGGCGCAGCCCCACGATCACCCCAAGCTCGCCCATGGTCGTCCAGAACGCGTACGAGTGCAGCCGGTTCAGCTGCTTCACCGCGTCCTGCAACCCGACGGCCCGGCCCGCGGCGTAGTCGGCGAGCTGGACACCCGCGGTGACGAAGTCTCGTAGCTTCTGGTCGGCCACGTCCTTGGCGCCGCCGTGCCACGCTGCCGCCAGTGCCTCCAGCTTCATCGGGTCCCCGGCCCCGAAGGTCTCGCCCAGGGAGTCGGCGGCGTGGCGCCAGGCCGCGATGGCCTCGTCGACCTTGTCGTCGTTCCAGGTCACGGTGGCCAGCCAGAGCATGAGCCCGGTCGCGGCCGTGATCGACATCGTGGCGGCGACCTTGAGCATGGACAGCGTGCGCTGGCTCAGGTTCGCCATCTTCGCCGCCTCGGCCGACAGGTTCGCGACCCCGGCGGCCGAGCCGCGCTGGAGGTAGGAGGAGGCCTCCGCCAGCCGGATGAGAGTCACGCCGGTGGTGCCGAGCGACGTGAGGCCATATCCCAGGCCGTTCCGGACTTCCGACTCCGGCGAAGGCGCCTCCCCGCGTACGAGAGGCTGCCGATCGCGGCCGATGGCGAGGACCGCGCGCATGGCGTCGTTGGAGGCCCGCACGTACCCGTCGGCGGTGAGCTTCAGGTTGCGCGAGATGCCCTCGGCCGACTCCACGCCGCGCCGCGCCCGGCTGTTGAACTCGTCGCAGGCCTGGTTGTGGCGTTCTCTCGCCGCGCCACCGGCGATGCCGAACGTCCCCAGAGGGAGCCCTGGGACGGCGAGCTTTTCCAGGGCCTTCCGGACGTCCCGGGCATTCAGTCCGGTTTCCCGGATACCGCTCTGACGATAGGCGAGAGGCTCCACCGCCCTACCTCTGAAGGAGGGAGTCAGCGGCCACGCGCTTGAGCGACAGCCCAAGGGCGTCACTCTGGCGATACGCAAGGGGCTTCATGAGATCAAGCCTGCCTACGGGATCCGCTCCGATCGTCATCGGAGCGGATCCCGTGATGATTCCGTTATGTAGCGAGGTTACGTCGCGAGGTTATGTCGCGAGAGGCGGCAGGTCCGCGACGAGCAGGTCCGCGACGGAAGGGTCCGTTAGGTCGCGAGAGGCGGCAGGTCCGGAGGTGTGGCCGCCGGGTGCTCGGCCAGGGCGGCGAGCGCGAGTTCGACCGCCTTCTCCAGCTGCGGATCGCGCCCCGCCACCCGGTCCTGCGGCGTGATGACCACCTCGATGTCGGGGTCGACACCGTAGTTCTCCACGCCCCAGCCCGGCCCGGCCAGCCAGAACGAATAGCGGGGCTGGGTCACCACCGTCCCGTCCACCAGCGAGTAGCGCGAGTCGATGCCGATCACCCCGCCCCACGTCCGGGTGCCCACCAGCGGACCGATCTTCCGGTTCTTGATGCCCGCGCTCACGATGTCGCCGTCCGAGCCCGCGAACTCGTCGGTGACGGCCACGATCGGGCCGCGCGGCGAGTCCTCGGGGTAGCGCATCGGCTCGTAGCCGCGGGCGTGGTTCCAGCCGGTGACCCGGCGCGACAGCTTCTCCAGCACGAGCTCGGAGGTGTGCCCGCCGCCGTTCTCGCGTACGTCCACGACCAGCCCCTCGCGGGCCATCTCCGTACGCAGGTCGCGATGGAACTGCGCCCACCCCGAGGCCACCATGTCGGGCACGTGCAGGTAGCCGAGCCGCCCGTCCGACGCCTGCCGGACGTAGGCCCGGCGGCCCTCCACCCAGTCGTGGTAGCGCAGCTGCGTCTCATCCGAGATCGGGGTGACCACCACCCGGCGCGTCTCGCCGCCCGACGCCGGTCGTACGGTCAGCTCAATGGGCTGGCCGGCCGTGCCGGACAGGGAGGCGAGCGGGCCGCGTACGGGATCGACAGGCCGTCCGCCCACCGCCACGATCGCGTCGCCCGCGCGCACGGCGACGCCCGGCGCGAGCAGCGGCGAGCGCGCGTCGTGGTCGGACGACTCGCCGGGCAGGATCCGTTCGACGCGCCAGACGCCTTCCGCGTCGCGGACGATGTCGGCGCCGAGCAGACCCTGGCGCCGCCGCGAGTCGTAGCCCCCGCCGACGGGCCGGGCGTAGGCGTGCGAGGTGCCCAGCTCGCCCTGTACCTCCCAGAGCAGGTCGATGAGCTCGGAGTAGGCGCCGATCCGGTCGATCAGCGGCGCGTAGCGGTCGAGGGCGCCCTGCCAGTCGACGCCGTTCATGTCCGCGCGCCAGAAGTGGTCGCGCATCAACCGGCCGGCCTCGGCAAAGCCCTGCCGCCACTCGGCGACCGGGTCGATCTGGACCGTGATCCGGTCGAGGTCGATGGTGACCACCTCATCGCCCTCACCGCTGGTGCGGGTCTGCAAGCCGTTCTTGCCGTTGAGGACGAGCCTGCTGCCGTCGCCGCTCACCTCGAAGGCGCGCGTCTCCCTGCCGAGCTCGGCCTTGGCGCGCTTCTTGAGGTCGTAGCGTTCGAGGACGGTCTCGCCGGTCGGCTCGGTGCCGTCGCCGAGCAACCCGGCCGTCGGGTGGCGCAGCCAGAGCAGGGCGTCCTTGGCGGTGCGCAGGTTGCGGTAGTGCGCGGCGGGCACGGGCACCGGCACCACGCGCGAGGCCAGCCCCTCGAGATCCACCTCGGTACGCGGCGGCTCGGCGTCCTTCTTCTCCGAGCTCTTCTTCTCATCCGAAGCAGAGGACGAGGACGAGGCGGGCTTGTCGTCCTCGCCGTTGAACCCGCGCCCCTGCAGGCTCGGGTCGAACGGCGAGGGCGTCGTCGCCTGCAACGGCACCAGGTACGGCCGGCAGCCCGCCGGGAACGACAGGTCGAACACGTGCGCGTCGTAGATCGGGTCGAAGGTCCGTACCGACAGGAACGCCAGATGCTTTCCGTCCCTGGTGAAGACCGGGTCGAAGTCGACGAACCGCAGCGGCGTCACGTCGATGACGGAGGTCCCGTCGAGGCGGCCCATCCTGATCTGCGACAGCCGCTCGTCGTGCGGGTGCACCCACGCCAGCCAGGACGAGTCGGGCGAGAACGTCAGCCCGCTGATGTCCCCCTGCGTCGTGCGATCCAGCTCCCGGACATTTCCGGATTCGAGGTCGATGACCAGCAGCCGCCCGTCGTGCGTGGCCACGGCCACGTGCTTGCCGTTGGGGGCGGCGGCCAGCTGGAGCACCCGGCCGAGCTCGCCTGCGGCCAGCGTACGGATCTCGCCGCCGGGCGTACCGATCTCCAGGCCGTCCTCACCGCTGGCGTCCGAGACCCAGACCGCCCGGCCGTCGGCGTCGAGCGCCCGCGGCAGCCGTACCCGGACGCCCGGCTCCACCCGCAACGCGCCCGCGGGCCCGTCTCGGTGGGTCACCCAGTGGGCGGTGCCGCGGATCTCGACCGCGCTCGCCCGCCCGGTCTCGTCCGGCGAGAACCCGCCGACGCGGGCCGGCGCCGGTCGCCGCGCGCGGGCCGGGCGCGGCCCGCCGAGCTTGACCTCCAGCTTGTACGGCTCCGCCTCCAGGCTCTCCAGCAGCCACAGGTCGCCGGCGTGGCTGTAGACCACCCGCTGCCCGTCGGTCGAGGCGTGGCGGGCGTAGAACTCGTCGTGCCCGGTGTGCTTGCGCAGGTCGGAGCCGTCGGGCAGGGCCGAGTACACATTGCCGGTGCCGTCGATGTCGGCCAGGAACGCGATGCGATCACCCGCCCACATGACCGACCAGTACTGCGCGTGGCTGTCGGCGAACAGCCGGGCGAACTCGCCGTTCCCCTCGGCGTCGACCCAGAGCTTGCCGGCCGTACCTCCCCGGTAGCGCTTCCAGTGTGACGGCTCGCGGTAGACCGGCGACACGGTCGCCACCCGGTCGCCGCTGACGGCGGCCTCGCTCACCCACCCGTACGGCAGGCGCACCGCCGGGCCGCCGTCCAGCGGCACCGCGTACGCCCACGTCCTGGCCCGCGAGCCCTCTCCCGTCGCGCTGACCGCGAGCACATCCCCGCCGGCGGTCCACCCGCGCGCGCCGGTCGTCGCGCTGCCCCAGTGGGTCAGCCGCTCGCCCTCGGCTCCGTCGAGCTCGGCGGCGAACACTTCGGGCGGTCCCTCCCGATGGCCGGTCCACGCGATGCGGGCGCCGTCGGGCGAGAACCTGGGGTACGACACGGGTGTACGGTCGGCGGTGAACCGCCAGGCCCGTCCGCCCGCCACGGGAGCCAGCCAGACATCGTCGTCGGCGACGAAGGTGACCAGGTCACCGTGCAGGTGTGGAAATCTCAGGTATGCGCCAGTTGTCACAGCTGCACACTAGTGCGCGTCCGGCCGCGAAGTCCGCCCTTGAAGTCTTGGTCAAGGCCGCCGCCGAGCAGAGTGTGACAGATGGTGATGGGGAAGAAGCCGTACGTGACGTCATTTCTGGAGGAAACGTGAGGATTCTCGCCCGCCCCCACCAGTGGCCGCCCCGCATCGCGGCGGGCGCGTACATCCTGGACTCCGGGCTGACCCTGGCTCAGGCCGACCGCGAGGCCGCCACCGGCGTGCACGGCATGGCGGCCACGGCTTTCCCGTTCCTTCGCCGGCAGGATCCCGAGACGTTCGTGCGGCTGCTTGCGAAGTCGCAGATCGCGGTCGGATCGGCGCTGTTGCTCCCGGTGGTGCCGTCGCTGCTCGCGGGGGCGGCGCTCACCGCGTTCGCCGGCGGGCTGCTCGCCTTCTACGTCAAGACCCCCGGGCTGCGCCAAGACGGCACCCTGCGCCCCTCTCAAGAGGGCGTCTCGGTCGCCAAGGACGTCTGGCTGATGGGCATCGGGCTGGGCCTGGTGGTGGAGGAACTGACCCAACGTTGATCTCCGGCGCTTGGTAACTAACGTGTGCAAGCCCGGGTAGTCGGCACACCATGGCAGAAATCGGCTACACCTTGATGTGCGAGCAGACTCCGGCCCGGCAGCTGGTGGACGACGCGGCCACCGCCGAACGGACCGGATTCGACTACGCGGTCATCTCCGACCACTACTTCCCATGGCTTGAGGAGCAGGGTCACGCGCCCTATGCCTGGTCGGTCCTGGGCGCGGCGGCGAACGCCACCGAACACCTGCCCCTCATGACGTACGTGACGTGCCCGCTGATGCGTTATCACCCGGCCGTCGTCGCGCAGAAGGCGGCCACGATGGGGGTGCTCAGCCAGGGCCGGTTCACGCTGGGGCTGGGCTCCGGCGAGAACCTGAACGAGCATGTCATCGGCGAAGGCTGGCCACCGGTCAACACCCGGCACCGGATGCTGCGCGAGGCCGTCCAGATCATCAAGAAGCTGTTCTCCGGCGAGTACGTCACCTACCAGGGCGAGTTCTACGACGTGGACTCGGCCAAGCTCTATGACCTGCCCGAGCGCCGGATCCCGATCGGGGTCGCCGCCTCCGGTGGGCAGTCGGCGGACCTGGCCGCCGAGTTCGGCGACCTGCTGATCGTCAACGAGCCGATGCCGGAGGTGGTGGATCAGTTCAACGCGCTCGGCGGGTCGGGCAAGCCGGTGTACGGCCAGCTGGCCATCTCCTACGACACCGACGCCGAGGCGGCCAAGGAGCGGGCCCACGAGCTGTGGCGCTGGTCGTCGGCCGGGTGGAAGGTGATGGCCGAGCTGCCGGGGCCGGTCAACTTCGGCGCCTACGCCGACTACGTACGGCCCGAGGACGTCGCCGGCAGCGTGCCGTGCGGCGACGATGTGGAGGCGGTGGTCGAGGCGGTCCGGAAGTACACCGACGCCGGGTTCACGCACGTCGCGCTCGTACAGATCGGGCACGACCAGCAGCAGCCCTTCTTCGGCTGGGCCGAGAAGGAGCTGCTGCCCGCGCTGCGCCGCCTCTGACTCGCGGCGCCGTCTCTGAGTCCGACGGGCGTCCGGCGGGTCACTCCCGTCAGGGGACGATGTTGACCAGCTTCGGCGCCCGCACGATCACCTTGCGCGGCTCGCCCGTCAGGTAGGAGCGGACCTTCTCCGAGCCCAGGGCCAGCGCCCTCAGGTCGGCCTCCGAGATGTCGGGCGACACCTCCAGGCGCTCGCGCACCTTGCCGGCCACCTGGACGACGCAGGTCACCGACTCCTGCACCAGCAGCGCCGGGTCGGCGGTGGGCCAGCCGGCCCGGCCGACGCCGCCCTCGTGGCCCAGGCGCTCCCAGCCCTCCTCGGCGGTGTAGGGCGCCACCAGCGACAACATGATCGCCAGCGTCTCGGCCGCCTCGCGGACCGCGGGGTCGGCGGCGCCGGGACCGGAGTCGATGGCCTTGCGGGCCGCCGAGGTCAGCTCCATCATGCGCGCGATCGCGACGTTGAAGCGCTGGGACTCCACCAGTCTGGTGACCTCGTCGATGGCGTGGTGCGTGGCCTTGCGCAGCTCGACGTCGCCGCCCTCGAACGACACGCCGGGCTCGGCGGCCACCTCGTCCATCACGCGGAAGGCACGGGCCAGGAACTTCTGCGACGCGGCCGGCGACATGTCGGCCCAGTCGATGTCCTCCTCGGGCGGCCCGGCGAACACCATGGTCAGGCGGACCGCGTCGACTCCGAAGTCGTCGATCTGCTTGCCCAGGTCCACGCCGTTGCCCAGGGACTTGGACATGGCCTTGCCGCCGTTGATCACCTGGCCCTGGTTGAGCATGCGCAGGAACGGCTCGGTGAAGTCCAGCATGCCCATGTCGTGCAGGACCTTGGTGAAGAAGCGCGAGTAGAGCAGGTGCAGCACCGCGTGCTCGATGCCGCCGACGTACTGGTCGATCGGGCCCCACTTGCGGACCGCCTCGACGTCGAACGGGCCGTCGGTGTAGCCGGGCGAGGTGTAGCGCAGGAAGTACCAGGAGGAGTCGACGAAGGTGTCCATGGTGTCGGTGTCACGCTGGGCGGGACCGCCGCACTTGGGGCACTCGACGTTGACCCAGTCGGTGGCACTGGCCAGCGGGGACACGCCCTTCGGCGCCAGGGCCTCGCCGCGCAGGTCGGGCAGCGTGATCGGCAGCTGGTCGTCGGGGACGGGCACCTCGCCGCAGTCGACGCAGTGGATGATCGGGATCGGCGTGCCCCAGTAGCGCTGGCGGGACAGCAGCCAGTCGCGCAGCCGGAAGTTGATCGCGCCCGTGCCCTTGCCCTGGGTCTCCAGCACTTCGATGATCTTGGAGATGGCCTCGGTCTTGGACAGCCCGTCCAGCGGGCCGGAGTTGACCAGCTTGCCCTCGCCCGGCGTGGCCTCGCCGGTCTCGCCGGGGTCGGCCAGGCCGGTGTGCACGACGACCTTCACCGGCAGCCCGAACTTCACCGCGAAGTCCAGGTCACGCTGGTCGTGGGCGGGCACGGCCATGATGGCGCCGTGGCCGTAGTCGGACAGCACGTAGTCGGCCGCCCAGACCTGGATGCGCTCGCCGTTGACCGGGTTGATCGCGTAGCGGCCCAGGAAGACGCCGGTCTTGTCCTTGTCGGTGGACAGCCGCTCGATGTCGCTCAGCTTGGCCGACTCGGCCCGGTATGCCTCGAAGGCCGCGCGCTGCTCGTCCGTGACGATCTCGTCGGCCAGCGGCGCGTCCACGGCCACCACGAAGAACGTCGCGCCGAACAGCGTGTCGGGCCGCGTGGTGTAGACGTGGACCGGCTCCTCGCGGCCCTCGATCTCGAACAGCACGTCGGCGCCCTCGGACCGGCCGATCCAGTTGCGCTGCATGGTCAGCAGCCGCTCCGGCCAGCCGTCCAGCTGCTGCATGTCGTCCAGCAGCCGCTGCGCGTAGTCAGTGATCTTGAAGTACCACTGCGTCAGCTCGCGGCGGATCACGTCGCTGCCGCAGCGCTCGCACTTGCCCGCCACGACCTGCTCGTTGGCCAGCACGGTCTGGTCCTGGGGGCACCAGTTGACCAGGCCGCCCTTGCGGTAGGCCAGGCCGCGCTCGAAGAAGCGGATGAACAGCCACTGGTTCCAGCGGTAGTAGTCGGGGTCGCTGGTGTGCAGGCGGCGCGACCAGTCGAAGGAGATGCCGTAGCGCTTGAACGAATTGGCCTGCGTCTCGATGTTGGCGTAGGTCCACTCAGCGGGGTGTGCGTTCCGCTTGATGGCGGCGTTCTCGGCCGGCAGGCCGAAGGAGTCCCAGCCGATCGGGTGGAGGACGTTGTAGCCCTTCTGGAACCAGTAGCGCGCGACCACGTCGGCGATCGCGAACACCTCGGCATGGCCCATGTGGAGGTCACCGGAAGGATAGGGGAACATGTCCAGCATGTAGCGCCGCTCACGCGTGTCGGCGGCGTCATCGCTGGCCCGGAACGGGTCCTGCTCCTCCCATCGCTGCTGCCACTTGGCCTGCAGCGCCTGCGGGTTGTACTCACTCACGGCGGTTGTCCTTTTGGATTGACTCGGACCCATAAGAAAACCCCTCGTGCGCATGACGAGGGGCAGCCGCGACGGCGAGCTGATCAGAGCCGTCGCGGCCCGCTAAGAAGCAGGGTCGCGGAACGCATAGGTCAAGCCTAGCGCACGTCTTCGGCTGAATGCGGGTCGTCGAGCCGGGTCAGTGGGCACAATGGACTCTTCAGGTCTGGTGAGATCTGATGGTGATGTATCCGTTGTGACCTCTAATGTCCCATTAGAATACTCTCGTCGCCGTGGTGTACCCAGTAGAGCCAGAACGTCCAGATGGTGGCCTGCCCATGCAGGACCCACCGACGGATCCGCACGGCTTCGCGCGTTTTACTGCGGAACCCCTGGTCTCGCGTGAGATCATGCCGGATGCGTTAAATCCGGACATAACCTCGGGAGGTACGGCAGCAATGGCAACGGAGAATTCCGGAGCACCCCATCTGCCACCGTCCTGGCCCGAGGCGCCTAAGCCGGAGGTGCCGACATCCTGGCCCGAGGCGCCCCGGCAGGACGCGGCATGGCCTGACTCCTCACGGGGCGGTGCCGCCCAGTCGTCATGGCCGGACTCGTCGCAGTCCTCGCCGTCGTGGCCCGACCCATCGCAATCCTCACCCTCGTGGCCGGACCCGGCGCAATCTTCGCCGTCCTGGCCCGACCCCTCACAGTCCTCGCCTTCGTGGCCGGACCCCGCGCAGTCCTCGCCGTCATGGCCGGATCCGTCGCAGTCCTCGCCTTCGTGGCCCGATCCGTCGCGGCAGGGCTCCGCGCCCTCGCAGGGGTCGCAGCAGTCCTGGCCGGACTCCGGGCCCGCCTGGTCGGACGCCCCGCCATCCTCGGACGCGTGGTCGAACCTCGGCCAGCCTGACGGCCGACAGCAGTCGCGTCCGGGTGACCCGGCCTCCTATGGCCAGGGCTCTCCGGACAATCAGGCCACGGCGTACCACCAGTTCCCGAATCCGCTCGGCGAGCGGGCGTACCCGCCCGCGGACGACCGAGGCGCGCCGCGGTCCGGCTCCCCGCTGGACGGCCCTCGTTCCGGCTCCCCGCTGGACGGTCCGCAGGGCGGCTCCCCGCTGGACGGTCTGCAGGGCGGCTCTCCGCTGGACGGCCCGCGAAACGTCACTCCACTGGACAGCCGGCGCCGTGGCACTCCCCTCGACGAGCGTGCGGTGCCGCGCTCCGCGCCCTCCCCCGACGACCGCCTGGTCGCGTACGGTCAGGCGCCGGTCGGCCAAGCACCGCCCGGCCAGCCGCCGATCGGCCACGGGCCAGGTGGCCACGGTCCGGGTGGGCAAGGACCGGGTGGGCAAGGACCGGGTGGGCAAGGACCGGGTGGGCAAGGACCAGGTCGCCACGGGCCAGGTGGCCAGCCGCCGGGCGGGCAGCCGCCGACCGGAGAGGACCAGCAGGGCGAGCAGGGCAGGCCGGGCTCTAACCTGAGCCGTGACCCGTCCGACCCGGATCACCGGTTCGTGACGGCCGGTCAGATCAGCGGCTCCCGCACCCCGCCGCCCGAGCGCCAGCAGGAGCTCTGGAACACCGTCTTCGGCGACGACTACCAGGCGATGGGCGAACCGGAGTCGCTGGACAACCCCGGCAAACCCCTCTGGATCTACGCCCTGGCGGGCTCGGTGGCCATCGCCCTGGTCGGCGCCGTCCTGTGGGCGTTCCTGGCCGGACCGCTGGCCAGCAACACGCCATCCGCCACCAACACCGCGGCCGCCAAGCCGAGCACGTCGGCCAGCGCCGCCCCCACCAAGGCGGCGAGTTCGATCCCCCGTCTGCCGCGGTGGTCCGGCAAGGCCGCCCCCGTGACGGGCGTAGTCGCCAACCCCTCCGCCGGCATCACGATCCCGCGCCTCGGCGGCACCTGGCAGCAGGACCAGCGCGCCACCGTCAAGACCACGTACGGCTTCGACACCCGCCAGTACGTGATCACGGGCACCAACAGCTCCGCCCAGATCCTCACCGGCCCGCTCCCGGCCAAGCTGGCGTCCGCGTTCACCAGCGAGGACGACCTGGAGCCGGTGATCAAGCAGGTGGTGCTGAACGCCCGCAAGCGCTTCTTCCCCGAGGGCAACACGGTCAAGAAGATCGCCCAGCAGCCGATCAAGGTCGGGCAGTCCTCGGGCCGGGTCATCGCCTACGCCCTGACCTCGGGCACCGAGAAGGCCACGATCGTCACGGCCGCCATCAACACCGGCAAGGACGTACCGGCGATCGTCTACATGTCGATCCCGTCGACCAGCAAGCAGCTTCTGCCGGACGTCAACACGGTCATCAAGCAGATCAAGGTCACCCCCACCTCCTGACCCTGTCCCCCGGCCCCCGGCGTCCCGCGGGCCGGGCAGGCGGTTCTAGAAGGTGCACTCCAGGTGCTTGATGCCGTTGATGAAGCTGGAGTGCAGGCGGTCCGGCTTGCCTGCCTGGATGCCGGGCACCCGGCGGAGCAGTTCCCGGTACATCACCGTGATCTCCCGCCGGGCCAGGTGCGCCCCCAGGCAGAAGTGCGGCCCCGGCCCGCCGAACCCCACGTGCGGGTTGGGTGAGCGGGTGATGTCGAACCGCTCCGGCTCCTCGAAGACGGCCTCGTCGCGGTTGGCCGCCCAGTAGTACAGGACCGCCTTGTCGCCCTTCCGGTACAGGTGGCCGTTCATCTCGTAGTCCCTGGTCACCTTGCGGCGCATGAAGTTCACCGGTGAGGCCAGCCGGACGATCTCCTCCACGGCCCCCGCCGCCCGGCCCTGGACGTCCTCCAGCCACAGCGCCCGCTGGTCGGGGTTGTTGGTGAGCAGGCGCAGGCCGTACGAGATGGCATTACGGGTGGTCTCGTTGCCCGCCACCACCAGCAGGATGAAGAACGACCCGAGCTCCTGCGACGTCAGCCGCTCGCCGTCGATGTTGGCGTTGACGAGGGAGGACGTCAGGTCGTTCGTCGGCTGGTCGATGCGGTAGGCGGCCAGGTCCTGGACGAGCTGCTGCAGCTCCATCCCGGCGTTGAGCAGGAGCGGGACCACCTGGGTGACGTCGTCGCCGGTGTATTCGGGGTCGAAGCCGCCCAGGATGACGTTCGAGCGCTCGAAGACGAACTGGTAGTCGCGCTCGGGGATGCCCATCATGTCGCAGATGATCTTCAAGGGCAGGCGGGCGGCGACCTCGGTGACGAAGTCGCAGCCGGAGCCCTTGACCAGAAGATCGTCCACGATCTTGGCGGCCGCGATGTCCACGTCCGCCTCGAACTGCTTGATCATTTTAGGGGTGAAGGCCCGGGAGACGATCCGGCGCAGGCGCGCGTGCCGGGGGTCGTCCATGTTGATCATCGAGCCGAAGTACTCGGCGAACTCGGCGGGCATGTCGAGGATGTTCGTGGCCCCGCCGTCGCCCGAGGAGAAGACCTCGGGAGTGCGGCTGGCCTCCAGGATGTCGGCATGCTTGACCAGCGCGTAGTAGCCGGGCCCCTGCGGGGCGAAGTCGACCAGGGGCTCGGCGAAGAAGGCCGGCGTATCCCGCTCCCGCAGCCGGTCGAAGGCGGCTCTCCGCTCCGCCATCGGCTTGGCCCAGAAGTCACGGTCCGACAGGTCGAAGTCAAGCACGTCCATGAAACACCATCATTCGGATAGCGGCCTGTTCACGTCAACGCGATCGAAGTACACCGTACGTCTCCGTGGCCGGGTGCGCGCGGAAAATCGGTGGCCTCCGGAGGCGGATGATCTATAGCGTGGGCGCATGAAGTTCTTCTTCTTCCTGCGCTAGCGACCCGCCGGCGGGCCGTGGATGACCCACCGCCGGTGATGCGGGACGGCCGACCGCCGTCCCGGGTCGCGACGTGGGAGAAGAAGGACACGTGCATACGCTTGCCGTGGCCAGGGCGGTGCGTGGCATCGAGCCCCTGGTGGCCGCGGAGATCCGACGTGCCGGGCTTGGGGTGGTGCGCGGGGTGCGCCACCGTGAGGTGTGGTTCGAGACGGCCGATCCCGGGCCGGAGCTGCTGGGGTTGCGGACGGCGGACGATGTGCTGCTGGTGGCGGCCGTCGTGGAGGGGATCGGGCGCGGCAGGGAAGCGCTGGGGCGCCTGTCGCGGGCGGCTCGCGAGCTCGACGCCGAAAGCCTGACGAAACTCACCCACCAGATCACCGGCCAAGCCACCGACCGCCCGCACGAGTTGCGGGACGGTGGGACGCGGGACGCTCTATCGTACGGCGTGCTGGAGGGCGGCCCACCGTACGGCGGGCGAGGCGGTGGAGTTGAGGTGTCGGCGTCGTTCGTCGGGCGGCGGAACTACAGCCGGTTCGACATCGAGGACGCCGTCGGTGCCGAGCTCGCCCGGCCGCTGGGCCTGCCGTACCACTCGCGCCGCGACGGCCGGGTGCCGCCCGAGGGCTCGACGGCGTGGCGGGTCACGGTGGAGGACGGGCAGGCGGTCATCGCCCTGCGGGTGCCCGCCAGGCCGCTGCACCGCAGGCCGTACAAGATGGAGTCGATCCCGGGCACGCTGCACCCGCCGGTGGCCGCCGCCATGGCCGGGCTGGCGCGGCTCGACCGCGCCGGCACGGTGCTCGACCCCTGTTGTGGCGCCGGCACCACGCTCATCGAGGCCCGCGCGCTCGCGCCGCACGCGCGCCTGATCGGCTTCGACCACGACCCACGCGCCGTCCACGTCGCCGCCGCCAACGCCACCCGCGCCGCGGCCGACTCCATCGCCTGGGGGGTGGCCGACGCGGGGCGGATTCCCCTGCCGGACGGCAGCGTGGACCGGGTTCTGGTGAATCCACCCTGGGACCGTCAGGTCGCCCCGAGCGGACGCCTCCGCCGCGACCCCGGCCGCCTGTGGCGCGAGATCCACCGCGTCCTGGCCGTGGGTGGCACCGTGGTGGCGCTCGTTCCGGAGGCGTGGCGGCCGCCCGGATTCGGGGTGGACAGGGTGATTCATCTCACCCTGTCAGGCCGCCATCCGGTCGTGGCGGTCCTCAGGAGGTCAGCCAGTCGAGGATGAGCCGGTTGACCTCCGCCGGCTTTTCGAGGTGGAGGAAGTGACCCGCGCCGGTCACCTGCTCGGTCCGCGACCCGGCCGGCAGGTGGCTCAGCGCGTCCTTGACCAGGTCGGCCGAGAGGCAGCCGTCCTGGGTCCCGTGCAGGTAGAGGATCGGCCCGGTGGTGGCGGGCTCCGGTGCCGGGTAGCGGCCGGTGGGCGGGGTGGTGCCGAGCATCGCCCGGTAGTAGCCGATGGCCGCCGCCAGGTTCGCCGGTGCGCCGATGCTCTGCCGGACGAACTCCAGGTCCTGCTCGGCGTCGTAGCCGGGCGACCAGTCGCGCCAGATGCCCTCAAGGAAGCCGGGTGCGGCGGCGGCCGTCTCGGCCAGGGCGGTCTGGAAGAGGAAGACGTAGAACGAGCGCTTGAGCTGCTCGTAGTCCAGGAACCCGGTCGCCAGGGCGGCCGCCGGCGGCACGGCCATGGCCACGGATCTGCGGAAGCGGTCGGCGGTCGCGTAGACGGGGAACGCGCCCCAGTCGTGACCGATGAGCACCGCGGCGGAGTCGCCGCCGAGCTCCTCGTGCAGCGCCCGTACGTCGGCGACGAGCGCGCCGGCCTCGTAGGCGCCGTCGGCGGGGATCTCGGTCGGCGCGTAGCCGCGCAGGAACGGCGCGACCGCGCGGTAGCCACGCTCGGCCAGCGCCGGGAGCAGGTGACGCCAGGTGTGGGCCGTGTCAGGGAAGCCGTGCAGGCACAGGGCCAGCGGCCCCTCCCCTACGGCCAGATACGCGAACTCCACCCCGTTGGCGTGGACGGTTCTGATCTCCATGACTGCGAAACCTAGCAGTCGGCTCTCCGCTGGAGTAGCACTCCGGAATCAGCCGCCCTCCTCGACCCCCACAGCGGGCAGCCCAGCCCGAACTCGAACCGATCCGGGTCGTGATCACTTCGCCGTCCGCTGAGCGGCCGCGATCCCGGTGAGGATGCGGCGCAAGCCGTAGGAGAACTGTTCGGCCGGGCTCAGGTCAGCGGACTCGGTCATACGCGAGACCCGGGGAAACGCACCGCTCTCGATGACCTTGCGCATGTAGGGGGCGACGTCGGCGCGCCACTCGTCCTCGGTCTGTCCGGTGCGCCGCTGGGTCTCCTTTTCGGCGAGCTCGCGCATGACCGCGCCGCGCACGTAGTCCCTGATCAGCCCGACGGCCGAACCCGCGTCGGCGATGTCGGAGGTCAGCGGGGCGGCCGCGGTGAGGGCGTGCTCCAGGCCGCGCAGCCAGTTGGGGCCGAGCGATGGCCGGGTCGCCAGCAGCGGGGCGAGCCAGGGGTGCCGCAGCCACAGCTCGCGCTCGTGGTGGGCGTACGCCTCAAGGTCGGCGCGCCAGTCTCCCGTCAGCGGCACGTGCTGGTCCTGCACCGCGTCGGCCATGAGGTCGAGCAGGTCGTCGCGGCTGTCGACGTAGCGGTAGAGCGAGGTCGTACCGGTCGACAGCTCGGCGGCGACGCGGCGCATCGACAGCGCGTCGAGCCCTTCGGCGTCGGCGATGGCGACGGACGCGTCCACGATGCGCTCCACGCTCAGGGCCTGCCTTTTCGGCTGGTATGGCTCGCGCTCCCAGATAAGCGGCATGGACAGGAGTCTACAGTTGTGGGTACGGTGTTCCCATGAATGGGCACACTGTTTCCACAGATGTTTTGATCGCCGGCGGCGGATCCGTCGGGCTGATGCTCGCGGTGCTGTTGCGCCACCACGGCGTCAAGCCCCTCGTCGTCGAGGAGAAGCCAGAGCTGTCGCACCACCCCAGGGCCAACGGCATCGGGCTGCGGTCGGTGGAGATCCTGCGCGAGGTCGGCCTCGAAGAAGCGGTCAACGAGGCCGCGGTCGACCTGCGGGCGGGGAAGATCAGGGGGCACACGCTCGCCGAGGCCGACTTCACCGAAGGCGAGGCGTGGAAGGCGAGAGGCGAGGCCGAGTTCACCTACACGCCGGCCCGGATCCGCGGCATCTGCGCACAGAACCGGTTCGACCGCGTGCTGATCACCAAGGCGGGCGACGTGGAGTTCGGCGTGGCGCTCGAGTCGTTCGAGCAGGACTCCGACGGCGTCACGGCGACCCTGTCCGACGGGCGTGTCGTGCGGGCGCGCTACCTGGTGGCGGCCGACGGTGTGCGCAGCCGGGTTCGGCAGATCCTCGGCGTCGGCCTCACCGGTCCCGGTGCGATCGGCGAGGAGACGACGAGCGTCCTGTTCCGCGCTGATCTGCGCCCGAGCACGCCGTTCGCCATGTGCGACATCGAGCATCCGGACGCGACCGGGCTGCTGGTGACCGTCGACGGCGAACGCGAGTGGGTCTTCCTCACCCGCATCGACACGGAACCGACTCCGGAGCTCATCCGCACCGCGCTCGGCGACCCGTCGATCGAGGTGGAGATCCGCAGCGTGCTGACGTTCCGGGGGCGCGGCCAGGTGGCCGATCGCCTCCGCGTCGGGCGGGTCTTCCTGGTGGGCGACGCGGCGCACGCCATCCCTCCGCTGGGCGCGTTCGGGCTGAACACCGGCATCGCCGACGCGCACAATCTGGCGTGGAAGCTCGCGCACACGCTGCGCGGTGAGGCCGGGCCCGAACTGCTGGAGACCTATCACGCGGAGCGCCATCCGGTGGCCCTCATGACGATGCGACAGGCGCTCCTGCGGTTCAACGATCCGTCCCTGCACTGGGGGCAGGACATGGCGGAGGCGCGCAAGGCGGCGGGGGCGATCAACGCGCCGGTGGTGCACATGGGCTACCGGTACGGCGGCGCGGAGCTCCCCTCCACCGAGGACGTCGCCCTCGACCTCGACGGGTCGCCGGGATCCCGCCTGCCGCACATGTGGGTGGCCGACGGGGTGTCCACGCTGGATCTCATCGGATCGCGGTGGTGCGTGCTCACGGCCGATCCCGGCCTGGCGGCCGACGTTCCGGTGCACGTCGTGGACGGCTGGCCGTACGGGACACTCCTCGTACGGCCTGACGGGTTCGTGGCCTGGCGCGGCGAGGAGGGCCTGGCCGAGGCCCTCAGAAGGTGTACTTCAGGTGCTTGATCCCGTTGATGAAGTTGGACAGCAGGAAGTCGGGCTCCCCCTCTGACCTGATGCCCGGCAGACGGGTGAACAGCTCGCGGAACATCACGGTCATCTCCCTGCGCGCCAGGTGGGCGCCCAGGCAGAAGTGCGGGCCGGGACCGCCGAAGCCGACGTGCGGGTTCGGATCGCGGGTGATGTCGAACGTGTCGGGGTCCTTGAACACCGTCTCGTCACGGTTGGCCGAGTTGTAGAAGAGCAGGACCTTGTCCCCCTTCTTGTAGCGCATGCCGTTCATCTCATGGTCGCGCGTGAGCGTGCGGCGGAACTGGATCACCGGCGTGGCGTAGCGCACGATCTCGTCGCACGCCTTGGTGACGCGGCCGTCGAAATCGTCCAGGAGCAACCGCCGCTGCTCGGGGTGGTCGGTGAAGAGCTTGAGCCCGTACGCGATCGCGTTGCGGGTGGTCTCGCTGCCGGCCACCACGAGCAGGATGAAGAACGAGCCCAGTTCCTGGGAGGTGAGCCGTTCCTCGCCGTTGACCAGCAGGCTGACCAGGTCGCCCGTGGGATTCTTGCGCCGCTCGTCGCCCAGGCGGGCGGCGAGCCGGTTCAGGGAGAAGCCGGCGTGCAGCAGCTTGGCCAGGCCGCGGGCCACGTTGACGCGGCTGAACTCGGGGTCGATGCCGGTGTACTCGGGGTCGGCGTTGCCGAGGATCACGTTGGTCCGCCGAAGCACCATGTCATGAAATGTCGCCGGAATGCCCATCATGTCGCAGATGACGCGGACCGGGAGCCGGGCAGCGATCTGCGCCACGAAGTCGCCCGGCCCCTCCTCGATCGCCCGGTCCACGATCTCGGCGGCGGCCGTGGCCAGGTCCTCTTCCATCTTGGACAGGATGCGCGGCGTGAACGCCCTGGACACGATCCGGCGCAGCCGGGCGTGCCGCGGGTCGTCCATGTTGATCATCGACCCGAAGTACACGGCCAGCCAGCGCGGCATGTCGGGCACGCTGTTGGAACACGGCTCACTGCTGAAGACGGCCGCGTTCCTGCTGGCCTCGGTCACGTCCGCGTGGCGCACCAGGGCGTAGTAGCCGGGACCGCCCTTGATGAACGGCACGGCCTGCTCCGTCAGGAACACCGGCTCGTCCAGCTGGCGCAACCGGCGGAAGACGGCCATGCGCTCGGCCTGGGGCAGCCCCCAGAACACCAGTTGCGAGATGTCCAGGTCACTGGAGAGCGTCATGAACACCAAGCCTTCTGCAAGTAGTCACTTACGTCAAGGGCGCTTGGTGATGAGCTCGGCTCCCTTCTCGCCGATCATGATGGCTGGGGCGTGCGTGTGTCCACGGTTGAGGGTCGGCATGATCGACACGTCCACGACCCTGAGCCCGTCGAGACCGCGTACCTTGAGCTCCGGGTCGACGACCGACTCGGCGTCGGTGCCCATGCGGCAGGTGCCGACCGGGTGGTAGAGGGTCTCGCCGCGCTCGCGTACCCACTGGGTGAGCTCGGCGTCGCTCTCCGGCCCCTGGTAGGGGGCCATCGGGCCGCCCGCGTACTCCTTCATCGCGGTGGTGGCGAAGACCTGCTTGGCCGTCTTCAGCCCGGCGACCAGCCGCTTGACGTCGGCCTCCCGGGTCAGGTAGCCGGGGTCGATCACCACCTCGCGGCCGCTCAGCCCGACCCGGCCGCGGCTCTCCGGCTGCAGCAGCACCACGCCGACGGTCAGCCCGTGGCCGGTCGGCGGCGTGAGGCCGTGGTCGATGAACGGGCCGGGCGCGAAGATCAGCTCGATGTCGGGGGCGGGCTCCTCCGGCGAGGTCCTGATGAACGCCACCGCCTCACCCACGTTCGTGGTGAGCATGCCGGAGCGCAGCACGATGTAGCGCAGGAGGTTGCCGATCGACTCCGCCTTGGTCAGCGTGACCGGCTGCTTGGACTGCACGTACACACCGGTCGACAGATGATCCTGCAGATTCTTGCCGACCTCGGGCAGGTCCCGCACGACCGTGATGTTCTCGTCGCGCAGTTCGTCGGCTGCGCCGACCCCCGAGCGCATGAGCAGGTATGGGGAGCCGATCGCCCCCGCCGACAGGATGACCTCCCGCCTGGCCCTGACCTGCGCGCCGCCGTCGTGCTCGACGCCGACGGCCCGCGTGCCCTCGAACAGCACCCGGTCCACGGTCGCACCGGTGATCACCGTCAGGTTGGGTCGTTTCAGCACCGGGCGCAGGTACGCGTCGGCGGAGCTCCACCTCCTGCCCCGGTTCTGGGTGACGGGCGTGGCGCTGTAGCCCTCGTTGGAGCGGCCGTTGAGCTCGGCCAGCCGCTGTAATCCGAGCTCGTCGCAGGCTTTGAGGAAGGCCGCGGTGGTGACGTTGGGACTGCGCAGCTCGGAGATGAACAGCGGGCCGGACGAGCCGTAGACGCCGCCGTTGTTGCTGCCGACGCGGTGCTCGGCCTTGATGAAGTACGGCAGCACGTCGTCGTAGGTCCAGCCCGGGATCCCCCACTGGTCGTAGTCGCGCTCGCAGCCGCGTACCCACATCTGCGCGTTGAGTGAGGACGAGCCGCCGAGCACCCTGCCCCTGGGCCAGTAGAGCTCGCGGCCGGACATCTCGCCCTGCTTGGCGGTGGTGTAGTTCCAGTCGTAGTCGGTCTTGAACAGCTTGGCGAAGCCCGCGGGCATGCGGATCTCCAGCTTGTCGTCCTTGCCGCCCGCCTCGATCAGGGCCACGGACACCCCGGGATCGGCCGACAGCCTGTTGGCCAGCACACATCCCGCCGACCCGGCCCCGACGATCACGTAGTCGTACTCCATGGCCCCTCCCAGGCGTAAGTAATCTGGTACTTGCTTACTCCCAGGCGATGTACCGCGTCCATACGCGTCTGTAACCGCCCTTTGAGGTGAGCCTAGGGTGCGGTGTTTGCCCCTACGGTGGGCCGCGTTCAGCGGACCACCGCAGGGTGCGGTGTTTGCCCCTACCGGTCGGTATGTCTTGCTGCCATGATGGCGCGCAAGCCGTACACAGGGAGGAAGGCGCTCATGCTCAACCTGTCGATCGTCCTGGAGGACAGTGCCAGGGCCACGCCGGACGGCACGGCCATCGTCTTCGGGGACATGCGCCTGCCGTACTCAATGATCGACACTGTGGCCGCTCAGGTGGCCAACCTGCTGGTCTCGCGCGGCATCGGCAAGGGTGACAAGGTCGCGCTGGCCTGCCCCAACCTGCCGTACTTCCCGTTCGTCTACTACGGCATCCTCAAGGCCGGGGCGACGGTGGTGCCGCTCAACGTGCTGCTGCAGTCGCGGGAGATCGCCTACCACCTTGACGACAGCGACGCCAAGGCGCTGTTCTGCTTCGAGGGCACGCCCGAGCTGCCGCTGGGCGAGCGCGGCAAGGCCGGCTTCGAGGCGTCCGAGGGGTGCGAGCACTTCTTCGTGCTGCCCGCCACGCCGCTGGCGACCGAGTCCGTGTACGGCGAGTCGATCTGGGCGGCGCTCGACGGCATGTCCGGCGTGTTCGAGACCGTGCAGACGGCGGCCGAGGACACGGCGGTGATCCTCTACACCTCCGGCACCACGGGCCAGCCCAAGGGCGCCGAGCTCAGCCACCAGAACATGCTGATGAACGCCATCGTCTGCGACCGGATGTTCCCCAGCGCCGAGGGCGGCGACGTGATGATGGCGGTGCTGCCGCTGTTCCACTCGTTCGGGCAGACGGTCGTGATGAACCAGGGGTTCCTGCGGCGGGCCGCGATCGTGCTGATGCCGCGCTTCGAACCGGGCGACGCGCTGGCGC
The DNA here is from genome assembly GCF_040659625.1 of Nonomuraea sp. NPDC049750. NCBI lineage: Bacteria > Bacillati > Actinomycetota > Actinomycetes > Streptosporangiales > Streptosporangiaceae > Nonomuraea > Nonomuraea sp. NPDC049750. The sequence continues at coordinate 899 of NZ_JBFANB010000012.1, read as the reverse complement.
TCATGGCCAAGGAGGGCGTCACGTTCTTCGCCGGCGTGCCGACCATGTACTGGGCGATGCTGTCGAAGGTCCACGCGGACGGCGTCGCGCCGCCCGCGAGCCTGAAGACCGCCGTGGCGGGCGGCTCCGCCTCTCCGCTCGAGGTGCTGAAGGACTTCGAGAAAACGTTCGGCGTCGCCATCCTCGAGGGGTACGGCCTGTCGGAGACCTCGCCGGTGGCCAGCTTCAACCAGCCGGACCACCCCGCCAAGCCGGGCACGGTCGGCACCCCGATCTGGGGCGTGGAGATGAAGCTCATCGACAGCGACTGGAAGACGGTCGAGGGCGAGGGGCCGGGCGAGATCGCGATCCGCGGCCACAACATCATGAAGGGCTACTACGGCCGTCCGGAGGCCACGGACGAGGTGATGCGCGACGGCTGGTTCCGCAGCGGCGACATCGCCACCCGCGACACCGACGGCTACTACTCGATCGTCGACCGGTCCAAGGACATGATCATCCGCGGCGGGTTCAACGTCTACCCGCGCGAGCTCGAAGAGGTCCTGATGACCCACGAGGCCGTCTCGCTGGCCGCCGTCGTGGGCGTATCGCACGAGTCGCTCGGTGAGGAGATCAAGGCGTACATCATCCGTACGCCCGGCTCGACCGCGACCGAGGACGAGCTGATCGCCTGGGCCAAGGAGAACATGGCGGCCTACAAGTACCCGCGCGTCGTGGAGTTCCGTGACGCGCTGCCGATGACCGCCACGGGCAAGATCCTCAAGCGCGAGCTCCGGTAGCCGCCTCGGAGCCCGACCGGGCGGGGGGGGGGGTAGCCCGCCCCCGCCGGGGGGGCCGGGGGAGAGAGGGGGGGGGAACCCCCCAGAAAACAAAACACACCACCCCAAAAAGGGTTTGGG
>NZ_JBFANB010000011.1:102716-323666 GCF_040659625.1 Nonomuraea sp. NPDC049750 | reverse complement strand
CGGTCGGCGGCAACGCGACCGGCAGCACATGCCACGCCCAGTCCCTGCCGGAGGCGGGAAACTCGACCAGCGGAAGCCGCACCCGCAGTCGGGCGGTGCGGTCGCCGGTGCGCCGCAGGGTCACCAGTTGCCGGTCGGCCGCCGCCAAGACCACCTGCGCCGCAACGTCCGGCGGCCCCTCCACCTCGGTCAGATCGGCCGGGAACGCGCCATACTCGTCAAGATAGGCGCGAACCTGCCGGGTCCGGTTCCGGATGTCCGCTGCCGTCACCCCGTCCGGCAGCAGCGCACGCAGCGCCTCCCACTCGGCGCCCGTACGCGCACCCGTAGCCTGCGGCCAGGTCGCCACGATCGCCGCCACCAGGCGACGCCGGTGCAACGCCAGCCGCAACAGGCGAGCGGCCTGCTCCTGCGCGCACCGCAACACCCGATCACACACATGCACGCCTGAGGGCGGACCCACGGCCCAGCCGAGCCGTCGCAGGGCCATCCAGCCCTTCGACGGCAACACCCGCCCGTCCAGCCCCACCCCGGACGCCAAAGCGTCCAGATCAACCGGATTCCACCCGGGCGGCCACCAGGCGGGCGGTCAGGTCGCGTGCCAGGCTGGCCAGCCAGGCCACCCGCCGCACCAGCAGCGGCTGAGGAACGACTTCGCCGCTCGCTTCCTGCACCGCCGCGTGAGCGGTGCAGGAAGCGGTGGCAGTGAGTTCACTCATGCACCGCTCCAGCCTCCGGGCAGGCGGAATCCCGGGTGGGCGGACGGTGACGCACCGCGCTCGGATCGGCCGTCCTGTGAGCACTGCCCGACAGTCGGCGACCACGCGCGGACGAGGGTGCCGGCCGGGCGGCGGCCGCACCACACGGTCGGCGCGGCCCGATCGCTGGGAAGCCGGTATGCCTGCATATCCGCACCCCCGCCCCCGGAACACAACCTCACGATTGGTAATTGAAAGATTACCATCCGTTGGCCTTGGTGGATAGAACAGGTGAACGACAACGCTCCGATTCGCCTGCCCGCCAGGCCAGAACCAGCCGCAACCTGTCGCGTTGCGGGCGTCCAAACAGCGGCGCCGCAGGCAACCGGTTCGGCTGGCGCCTCGCCGAACCATGACAGGCCCTGCGGAACGATCCCGCTCGGCCCAGCCGACCCCACCGATCAAGAGGAAACCTCGACGACCATGGCGGATGTTCAGGTTTTCATAGCGAATATGAAGCAGCAGTTCATACCCTCGAAGACATGCTCGGATCCGGAACCACACTCAACGATCGCTACACGCTGATCGGCCGCGTGGGCGGCGGCGGCATGGGCGAGGTCTGGCGGGCCACCGACACGGTGCTCGGCCGGACCGTGGCGGTCAAGGTGCTCATCCCCGCCCTGACCGAGGACCCGAAGTTCGCCCAGCGCTTCCAGAACGAGGCCAGGGCGATGGCCACGCTGCGGCATCCCGGCGTGGTCGACGTCTACGACTACGGCACCTCCGAGGTCGACGGGCGCCAGGTGAGCTTCCTGGTGATGGAGTTCGTCGAGGGCGAGTCGCTCGACCGCGTCCTGCGCCGCGAGGCGCTCGATCCGGCGGCCACCATGCGGCTGGTCGCCGAGGTCGGCGACGCGCTGGCCGCCGCCCACGCGCAGGGCATCGTGCACCGCGACGTCAAACCGGCCAACCTGATGGTCCGGCCCGACGGCAGCGTGGCGCTCACCGACTTCGGCATCGCCCACTCGGTCTCCGCGGTCCAGCTGACGGCCACCGGCGCCATGCTCTGCTCGGCCGGATACTGCGCCCCCGAGATGGCCACCGCCAGTGACGTCACCCCGGCCGTCGACGTCTACGCGCTCGGCGTGGTCGCCTACCAGTGCCTGACCGGGCGGTTGCCGTTCGATGGCGACACTCCTGTCCAGATCATCTACAAGCATCTGCACGCCCCCGTCCCGGACCTACCCGCCGACGTGCCGTCGGGGCCGCGCCAGGTCGTGACGCGAGCGCTGGAAAAGACGCCGGACCGGCGCTGGCCGACGGCCACGCTGATGGCCGAGGCGGCGAGGAAGGCCTCCGACGCGCCTGACTCACTGAGCTCGCTGAGCTCGCTGGGCTCAGCGGACCTGCCGCCCACGCCCGACTTGCCGGACTCGCCAAATTTACTGGATTTGCCCCCCACGCCACGTGGCCGCCGGGCGCTGGCCGCCGCGCTGGCCGTGGCCGTCGCCGTCCTGGTGAGCCTGGCGGTCGCCGGATCGGTGTGGATCCGCAGCGACCAGGCGGCCGAGCAGAGCGGCAGCGTCCTGCCCCCCGTCACGCCCGCCTCGAGCACACACCCGACCGCCGCCACGCCGAGCAGGAAGCCACTGGCGCCTCCGTCGAAGCACTCCCCCACCGCGCGGCCGATCATCTCCCAGACACCGACCGCCACCGCGACGGCCACCCCCCGCCCGACCGTGACCAAACCGACGGCCACCCCGACCTCCGACGCCCCCGAGCCGACCGACAAGCCCACCGCCACGCCCGAGCCGACGGAGCCCACGATCGAGCCCCCGGTCAGCGAGCCGCCGAGCGACATCCAGTGCATCAAGGCGCCCTGCCCCAGCTAGCTTGCTGACCACCTAGTCCGGACATGTGGCCATCCGGCCATGAGAAGGTAATCGGGTGGATACGACTCGCGATCTGCTCGTAGCGCTGGCCCGCCGCTACGCCTTCTCCGACCTCGGAGCACTGGCCTCATCCGAGGAGATCGCCGACGTGTGCGAGTTCGGCAGCCGGCTGCTCTCGCTGGACGCCGAGGACTTCGCGGTCGAGGCGAAGTCCGTGCCCGCGGACCTGCGGCGGCGGGCACGGGCCTGCCACATGCCGCAGACCCCGCGCGAGCAGCCACGCGGCGCGCTGGAGTCGCTGCGGCCCGCCTACGGGCTGCTGCTGGAGGTCATCGCCGTCCGCTGGCAGCGTCGCGAGCTGAGCCCGATGATCGCCGCCGTCCACATCGCCAGCGAATACCTGCCACTGCTGGCCTACGAGCCGCATCTCGGCCATGCCGGCGACCCCGCGCGCTGGCCTCCCGGGCTGAGCGCGCCGGGCAGCAGGTTCGGCGTGATCGGCGACCGCGAGTGCGACCACACCAAGTCCGAGCAGTCGGCCACCAACCGGACCCTGCGGGTGGCGAGCGAGCCGCCCGAGGGCTGGCGCGCGTACTTCGACCGGCAGCACAGCCAGGTGGCGGGCGCGATGGCCGTCTGCGTCGCCGACTGCCGCAACCCGTGCACGGCGATGCACTGGATCGAGCCGGAAGAACGCGCCGACCTGCACGTACGGGCCCGCACCGCGCTGGCGTTCGCGGAGACGCCGCTCGTACGCCTGCGGCACGCGGCGCCCGTCGGCCACGGCTTCGGCGTGCCCTCGCCGGAAGAGGTGCTCGACGCCTGGCAGCGCAGCCGGTCGGCGCTGGACAAGAACGAGATCGGCTCGGCCGCGCTCCAGGATGACGGGTTCCCGCTGCCCGGCCTGCCCGCGCTGTTCTCGGCCATCGGCCGCGCCCCGATCGTGCCCGCCACGCTGCTGGCGGGCGTCAGCGAGCACGTCACCGGCCTGCTCCAACGCTGACGCTTGGGCCTGCTCTTTGGGCCTGCTGGGGCCTCAACGCTCTGGGCCTGGGTTGCCCCCTGGAAGCCTCCAGGGTGACCCCGCCGCCCGCCTCGCTTACAAAGACGGGGTGGGCGTCGCCTACCGCGGGGGCGCAGGCGACGCCCGTCCTACCGCCTGGCGGTGGCCTGCTCGCCCAGCATGCCGATGCCGTACAGCAGCCCGCCCACCAGGTCACCGGCGCTGAACGCCGTAGCCATCGACATAGCGGTCAGCCGGCACGCGGTGTCGGGCAGCCGCCGCCGGGCGTTCTCGCCGGTCACGATCTCCAGCGCCCGTCCGGCGACGTCCACGAAGATCAACACCGCCTCGTCCGCCTCCTCGCCGAGCGCGGCGTGCAGCCGCTCGGCGAAGTGCCGCCGGCCGCCGACCGGCGCGCCGAGGAAGGCGCCGAAGCGCAGGCCGCTGCGCCGCTCGGCGACGTGGAGCGCCTGCCTGATGTCGTCGGCCTGGGCCGAGGTCAGCCCGCGCATCGCCATCACCATCCCGCCGAAGCTCCGCCGACGCGTCTGCCGGGCTCGGCCGTCTCCGCCATCGCGACCCAGTCGGACTCGGGCGCCGGCGCCCAATGAGCGACCCGGTCGGCCAGCACCAGGCCCGACGTGCTCACGCCGTGCTCGCTCCCGGACGGACCGCCCAACCACACCGGGCCCGTCTCCACCCTCCGCGCCGAACCCCGCCCCGGCACCATGACCGCCAGGCTGATCAGCACGAACAGAGCGAGCGAAACCCCCAAGAGAAAAGCCAGAATCTCCAGCGCGCTGTCCACACCCAAGAACGTAATCCCGGTTCGGCTGTCCGGCCAGACCCGGTCGTGAGAGAGTCTGACTCAAGATCCCCCAGACAAGGTCAACTCAACTGTGGATGCGATCGGAAGGTATCCCGTCGAGCGCGTTCTGGGCTCGGGCGCGTTCGCGACGGTGTGGCTCGGCCGGGACGACCGGCTCGACTCCTATGTGGCGATCAAGGTGCTGGCCGACAACTGGTCCGCCGAACCGGCCGTACGCGAGCGGTTCGTCAAGGAGGCCCGGCTGCTGCGCCAGGCGGACTCGCCGCGCATCGTCCAAGTCCACGACATCGGCGAACTTCCGGATGGCCGCCCGTACTTCGTCATGACTTATGCCGATATGGGGTCTTTGGCGGGGCGCGTACTGGACGGCCCCCTACCGATACCCGAGGCGCTCCGCGTCCTCGGCGAGATCGCCGAGGGCGTGACGCTGCTGCACCGGCTCGGCATCGTGCACCGCGACCTCAAGCCGTCGAACGTGCTGTTCCGCGCGCTCCCGGGCGGTGGCGAGCGCCTCATGGTGGCCGACCTCGGGGTCGCCCGCTCGCTGGCCGACGCCACCAGCCACACGATCGCGGCGGGCTCGCCCGGGTACATGGCGCCGGAGCAGATGCGCCTGGACGGCGCCCCGGACGAGCGGGCCGACGTGCACGGGCTGGGCGCCATGGCCTACCACCTGCTCACGGGCCAACTGCCCGCCTCGGGCTCGGTACGGCTGGCACCGCACCGGCTGCGGCCGGAGGTGCCGGTACGGGTGGGGGCGGCCATCATGAAGGCCATCGACCCGGACCCGGACCGCCGCTGGCCAAGCATCCCCTCCTTCGCCGCCGCCCTCAACGCCCCGGACGACGCGCCCGTGGGTTCCGTGGTCCCGGACTACGCACCCATGAGCGACGCACCCCTGGGCGACGCATTCCCGGAGTACGCGCCCGTGGGCGACGGACTCCCGCAGGAGACGCCCGTAGGCGACGGCCCCACGGAGAGGGCGCTCTCGGACGTCCAGCCCCCGGAGCGGGCGACCCCGGACGTTCGACCCTCGGAAGGGTCGGCCCCGGGCGACCGACCCCCGGAAGGGTCGGCCCCGGACGACCGACCCCCGGACGACCGACCCCTGGACGACCGACTCCCGGAGGGCGGGCTCCCGGCGAGGGCGCTCCCAGGGGTTCGGCTCCCGGAGGACAGACTGCCGGAGAGGGCGCTCCCGGTGGGCGGGACGGACTCGGAGCGGCGACCGGGAATCTCGCCCCCCGGATCCGCGGACGACGAGACCGCCGCGTACAGAAGCACGGACACCGGCGAGGACGCAAGCGGCCGTGCGGCCGCAGGTGCAGATGCGATCGCGGATGCGGATGCGGACGCAAGTGCAAACGCATCCGCAACTGCGGGCCCAGGTAGAGGCGCAGACCACGGTGGCGGCGCGGGAGCGCGCACAGGCGGTGGGACCGGACCGAGTGGTGGAGCCGGACCAGGTGGTGGAGCCGGACCAGGTGGTGGAGCCGGACCGGGGGGAGGCGCAGGCCCGAGGGGAGGCGCAGGCCCGGGGGCAAGTGCGGGCGGAGTCCTGGGAGCGGCCGCAGGTAGTAGGACCGGACCTGGTGGTGGGGCAAGCCCGCGGGGAGGCGCAGGCCCGGGGCCGAGCGCGGACGCGGGCGCAGGCTCTGGCGCGGATCTGGACGCGGATGCGGATCTGGACGAGGGTGCGGATCTGGACGCGGATGCGGATCTGGACGAAGGTGCGGATCTGGACGAGGGTGCGGATCTGGGCGCGGATGCGGGGCGGGGCAAGGCGGTGCTCGCCGGGGTGGGCGCCGTGACTGTCGCCCTGGCCGTGGTCGTCGCGGTGCTCGCGCTGCGTCCCACCGACCGGTCGTCCACGGTGACCGGCTCACCATCCGGATCCTCAGCGCCGTTCGGATCCGCAGGACCGTCCGCGTCCGTAGGACTGTCCGGATCAGCAGGAGCGTCCGCATCCGCAGGACCGTCTGCATCCGCACAGTCGGCCGGATCTCCGAGCGCGGCCGGAACGCCACGGGCTTCCGAGCCAGGGCCGCCGAAGGAGGGGATGGGGTTGCGGGCGGATGCGGATATCCCGTCTCAGTACCGGGCGCTGATCATCCAGGCGGGCACCTGGTGCCACGACGTCGCGGGTCTGTCGCCGGCGCTCGTGGCCGGGGTGGTCAAGGCGGCCAGCGACTTCGACCCCGACCTGAGCGACCCGGCCGCCGACGAGTTCGGCATCGCCAGATGGACCCCCAGGGTCCTCCAGTACTGGCAGCCCAACGGGATCAACGACCCGATGCCGAAGCCGCCCTTCTCCCCCGAGCTGTCCCTGCCCGCGATGGGCCGCTTCTTCTGCGGGCTCGGCCCTCAGATCGCCGACGTGCCAGGGGACCCGGCCGCCAAGCTGGCCGCTCTCTACGTGTCCGGCGTGGTGCCGGTGAGGCGGGAACAGGGCGTGCCGGCCAAGTGGAAGGCCCACGTACAGCAGGTCCTGAAATATCGGGACCAGTATCAGTCCTGACAGCCACCACCGACCATCACGCCAGCGACAACGACAGCAGGCCGCACACCAGCAACGATAAGGTTCCAGGGCCACCAGATCGCCGGTCGCCCCAGAAGCCGCCCCTGGCCGCCCCAACCTGGGCCGACAGGGAGATCAACGTGCGTTCGGCGCCCAGGCGGCCCGCCAGCATGACGCCGATCGTCAGCCCGTCGGCGGTCCAGTGCAGCGGCAGGTTCGCGGCGGGCTGGCCGGTCACGTTTTGACGCGCTCCTCGCCCTGAAGAGGCGAGGATTCCCGTGCTGCTTACGCAGCAGTCCATGCCGCGTAAACAGCACGAGCTGTGGAACAGGATGCTTGACGCTTCACCGACCCGCCTACCGGCAAGTCTCCACGTCCTGTCACCGCCCGCCCGGCGGCCTCGTCGTACCGATGAATCCAGGAAGTGATCTCACAGCCAGCTTGGTTATCGCTTGCCCGTTCGATCACGGAAACCTTACCGTACGTGATTGAGATGTCGCAAGCAGTTCCGATCGCTGCCCGCTCACGCCCCAAAGGGCACCGGCGCGCGGGCCTCCACCATCCCGCCTGGAGACGGGAGCACTGGCCTGCATCTCGGTAGATCGCGGGGAAGGCGGCTAACCCCTTCGGGCGTAGCGGGCGATGCGCAGCCGGCCCGGATCGCGTCCGGCGCAGGCCAGGAACGTGCCTTCGTGCGGCGGCGCGAGATAGAGGTCGCCGGGATTGTTGTGCGCCATCACGTCGAGCAGCGCCGCGGCGTCGGCGACGGTACGGGCGAGGGGACCGTTCGTCGACAGGCCCGCGAGGTCGGGGATGATCGGCGCGAAGCTGATCCGGCCACGGGTGGGTTTGATGCCGAACAGCCCGCACACCGACGCCGGGATGCGGATCGAACCGGCCCCGTCGCTGCCCTGCGCGGCCGGCGCCAGCCCGGCGGCCACGGCCGCGGCGGCGCCGCCGCTCGACCCGCCCGCGGAGGTACGCGGATCCCATGGCGAGCGAGAGGGCGGCGAGAGGGCGGTCTCGGTGTAGCAGGGCAGGCCGAACTCCGGTGTCGCGGTCTTCCCCAGCATCACCGTGCCCGCCTCACGCAGGCGCTCGACCACCGTGTCGTCCACCGGGGCGACGAAACCCCGGTATGTCGACGACCCGAACATGATGGGCACGTCCTTCACCAGGTTAAGATCCTTTATAGGGATCGGCACTCCGGCGAGGGGTCCGTCTGGCAGCTCCTTGGTCAGACGGTGCGCCTGTTCGAGGGCTCTCTCGGCGGTCACCGTCACATACGCACCCACCTGTGGATCGATTCGCTCGATCCGATCGAGGTGGTGCCGCGTGAGCTCGACCGGCGAAATCTCCTGGTCACGGATGGCTTGCGCCTGCTCGAGCGCCGAAAGCTCGTGAAGTTCTCGCACGCTACCGCACACTAGGCATCTCTAGAGAAGAACGTAATAGATACCCGGAAAACGGGCGTAGAACACGGTGAGCTGGGCCATAAAACTATGGACAAGGCAGCACTAGGAATCGACAAGAACCACGGGCTACGGTGAGTTACGTGGACTCCGACCATCAGCGAGAAGACGGTCACAACTCCTCACCCATCTGGGTGAGTGACCGACCCGAAGGCGAGCCGGCCCCCGCGAAGCAATCGGCGCCCACGTCAACCTACGCGCCCATCGAGCGCGCGTCGTTGCGCAGCCTGCTCCAACAACCACGCTTCCGCCGCATGCGCAACCGCGCCCTGCTGGCGATCCCCGTTGGCGTGGTCGTGGGCATCCTCGTGGGCGACTGGCGGGTAGGCGTGACCGCGGGCGTGATCGCGGCCATCCTCGACACTGTCTACCGAGCGCGATCCAACTCGACCGTGCCGGCCTGGCGCCGTGCCTCCATCGCGGAGCGCCGCACCGAGGCCCAACTGCGCAAACTCGAACGCAACGGCTATCGCACGCTCCACGCGCGGGCGATACCGGACAGCGAGGCCCAGATCGACCACCTCGTGGTGGGCCCGACGGGCGTCTACGCGGTCGACTCCGAGAAGTGGGACAAACGGCTGCCCGTACGCGTCCAGATGGGCAAGAAGCTCTTCCACGGGCCGTTCGACATGAAGCCACGTCTCACCGAGGCCAAATGGGAGGCTTCGCGGGCCAGCGAGCTGATCAGCGAGGTCTACGGCAAGGAGATCTCCGTCGTGCCCTCGCTGGCCATCTACGGGCCGCCCGTGCCGTGGAAGATCATGACGATCCGCGGCGTGGACGTCTATGAGGGCGGCCGTGCCCGCAAGTGGATCACCAAGCGGGAGCGGGCGCTCACCAAGGCGGAGATCGACCGCCTGCACGACATCGCGGCCCAGGTCCTGCCCGCGAGATACGGCGAGGACTGACCGACCGAGCTCTGAAGGCACGCCCGTCGACAGTCTGACGGGCGTGCTTTCGGCAGTTCCGGAGGCGCGCCCCGCATGGCCGGGATCCACCCAGCTCGCCGCCGTACGCGTTCCGAGCGGTGGACAGTTGTCTCAGCAACCGGGCAAATGGTCGTACGATGTGAGGACTCGCAACGATGGGAGAAGTTCAATGCCCGCCCTCAGGTCTCGTACGGTCACCCATGGCAGGAACATGGTCGGCGCCCGCGCCCTCCTCCGGGCGACCGGCGTAGCCGGGAGCGATTTCGGCAAACCCATCATCGCCGTGGCCAACAGTTTCACGCAGTTCGTGCCCGGCCACGTTCATCTGCGCGACGTCGGCGACGTGGTGTCCGCCGCGATCCGCGAGGCGGGGGCGATCCCGCGTGAGTTCAACACGATCGCGGTCGACGACGGCATCGCGATGGGCCACGGCGGCATGCTCTACTCGCTGCCGTCGCGCGAGCTGATCGCCGACGCCGTGGAGTACATGGTCAACGCCCACTGCGCCGACGCCATGATCTGCGTCTCCAACTGCGACAAGATCACGCCGGGCATGCTGCTGGCCGCCTTCCGGCTCAACATCCCGACGATCTTCGTCTCGGGCGGGCCGATGGAGGCGGGCAAGACGCCCGGCCGCAAGCTCGACCTGATCGACCCGATGGTCGCCGCCGCCGACAGCAGCGTCTCCGACGAGGACCTGCTGGAGATGGAGGAGAACGCCTGCCCGACCTGCGGGTCGTGCTCGGGCATGTTCACCGCCAACTCCATGAACTGCCTGGCCGAGGCGATCGGCCTCGCGCTGCCGGGCAACGGCACGATCCTGGCCACGCACAAGGCGCGCAAGAACCTGTTCGAGGACGCCGGGCGCCAGCTCGTGGAGATCACCCGCCGCTACTACGAGGACGGCGACGAGTCGGTGCTGCCGCGCTCGATCGCCACCAGCGAGGCCTTCGAGAACGCGATGGCGCTGGACGTGGCGATGGGCGGCTCGACCAACACGATCCTGCACATCCTGGCCGCGGCCCGCGAGGCCGAGGTCGACTTCGGGCTCAAGGAGATCAACGAGATCTCCCTGCGCGTGCCGTGCCTGTGCAAGGTGGCTCCGGCGACGAACAAATACCACGTCGAGGACGTGCACCGCGCGGGCGGCATCCCGGCCATCCTGGGTGAGCTCGACCGCGCCGGGCTGCTCCACCGCGACGTGCCGACGGTCAACGGCACCACGCTCGGCGAGACGATCGCCGCCTGGGACCCCCAGTCGCCCACGGTGCGGCCCGAGGCCCTGGAGCTGTGGCACGCGGCGCCGGGCAACGTCCGCACGGTCAAGCCATACTCGCAGGGCAACCGCTGGGACTCCCTCGACCTCGACCGGGCCGAGGGCTGCGTGCGCGACCTGGCGCACGCCTACAGCGCGGACGGCGGGCTCGCGGTGCTCTACGGCAACATCTCGCGTGACGGCGCCGTGGTGAAGACGGCCGGGGTCGACGACTCGATCTGGAAGTTCAGCGGGCCGGCGGTGGTGTTCGAGTCGCAGGAGCAGGCGGTCGAGGGCATCCTCGGCGACCGGGTCAAGGAGGGCGACGTGGTCGTCATCCGCTACGAGGGGCCGAAGGGCGGGCCGGGCATGCAGGAGATGCTTTACCCGACGTCGTTCCTCAAGGGCCGGGGCCTGGGCAAGGCGTGCGCGCTGGTCACCGACGGCCGCTTCTCCGGCGGCACGTCCGGGCTGTCGATCGGGCACGCCTCTCCGGAGGCGGCCGAGGGCGGCATGATCGCGCTGGTCGAGGACGGCGACACGATCGAGATCGACATCCCCAACCGGTCGATGGAGCTCCGGGTCCCCGAGGCCGAGCTGGCGGAGCGCCGTACGCGCCTGCTCGCCGACCTGGGCGGCTACCGGCCCCGCGACCGCAACCGGCCGGTCAGCGCCGCCCTCCAGGCGTACGCGGCGATGACGACGTCGGCCTCCACGGGCGCCTCTCGCGACCTCTCCCAGCTGTCTAGATAAGTTTCTTTTACGGCAGGCACGGTGGGCCCCACCCGCCGTGCCTGCTGGCGTCTGTCCAGGGGCACGCTCCTCCGGTTCACCGGCTGAGCGCCGTGACGTGCGTCTTGCCGGCCATGGCTTCCGTCAATGGTCGGCCGTGGCTTCCATGCCTGGTCAGCCCTGGCTTCCCTCCGCGATGGCGTGCCGCCTCCGCCCGTGGGGACGTGGCGGGTTCCGTCAGCGTGGCCTGCGGCTTCCATCAGTGGTGGCATGGCGGCTTTCGCCAGTCGTGGTGTGGCGTCTGACAGCCTTATTCGTTCGATACATGGTGCTTACCAGCCGTACAGGCTTTCGAAAACTGTCGGTGGTCGTCTCTATTGTGGGGGTATGGCTACAGGCGTGAACTCCCACACTCGCCCGCTGACCACCGCCGAGATCGCTGCCCTCGCCCTGTCCCTCGCTCATCTGGGGTCCGGTCCACAGGCCGTCACCGCCAGGCGCGGTCTGCAGCACGCGCTCGAGCATCTGGAGCTCGACGATGATGTCATCGCCACCACCCTCACGACGCTCACTGAGCCGCTGCCCGTGGACATCGCGTCGCGGGCCAGGCTCATCGCGGACGCGATCACCAGCAGGCTGATGATTCGTCTGCACTATCGGGATGCTTCAGGACATGTCACGGCTCGGGATGTCGAGCCGGTGACGTGCCTGGTGCATCGCGAATACTGGTATCTCGTCGGGGTCTGCCGGATGCGGCGCGCCATCCGGGCGTTCCGGTTCGACCGGATTCTCGCGGTCGAGCCGACGCTGACCCCGTCCCGGCCGCACCTGGCCGACCGGTTCCTGCCGTTCCAGCGACGCAAGCGGGCTCGCGCCGCCTAAGGAGCGTCCCTCCCGGAGGCCGGGCGGGACTCGCAGCACCTAGCGAGCACCCGCCGGAAGACTGGGTCGAGGCCCGACCCGTCGCGCCCAGCCGTCGGCGCGGCGGGTCGGCTTGATGACGTGCGGCACCGCCGGCCAGCCGGTGAACCCGGGCGTCAGCCGCAGCATCCCCCGCCGCAGCAGCCGCCCGAGCTCGGCGCGGCGGCGCCGCCGGTCATCGCGACCGTGGAGAGCAACCTGACGGTGTCGTCGTGCCCCTCGGGGCACGCGGCCGCCTCGTCGGAGGCGGCCATCGGGCGGGTCACCTCGAAGGTGGACCCGCAGGCACGGCAGCGAAAGTCATAGCGCGGCATGCCCCCAAGACTACGGCAAACCACGCTACGGCAGAGAGCCGAAGGTCACCTGGGCGTAGTCGTGGACGGGCTCGTAGCCGATCGACCGGTAGACGGCGTTGCTCGTCGGATTGGCCAGGTCGGCGAAGAGCACCACCTGCTCACAGCGCGTCTCCAGCGCCACCCGGCTGGCGAACGCGGTGACCGCGGCGCCGTACCCCCGTCTGCGGCAGGACTGCGGCGTGTACACCGGCCCGACGCGGCAGACGCCGCCCGCCGCGGGCGACAGGGCGGCCATCGATACCGGGACCCCGTCCGCCTCCCACATGAACAGCTGCCGCCCGGCCAGCCGGTGCTCGACCTGCTGGACGGGATCCCCACCTACGCCCAGACCCACCTCCTCGCCGAACGCCTGGAACCAGGCGACCAGCAGGGGAAAGTCGGCGACACCCGCCAGTCGGCCGTGGCCGGCCGTGTCGGGGACGATCAGGGCGCCGAGGCGGTAGAGGCGCTCCGACAGCACGGAGCGGGGCTCGCCGAGCACCTCGGAGAGCGCGCCGGTCAGCTCCAGCGGGCCCAGGACCTCCGTGAGCTCGCCCCGCCACGCCGTGACCAGCGGCGCGATGGACTCGACCGGCATACGGGCCAGGCCGATCGGATGCGGCGGCGTACGGAAGACCGCCCCCCGGACCTCGCCGTCGGTGGTCCACCAGCCGAAGGAGGCGTCATCGGCGGGCATCCCGGCGCGAACGTTGGCCAGCACCGTCAGCGGCACCGTGTTGCCCACGGGGTCGGCGAGCAGGAACGCCTCGGCGGCGCTCGCGTACTCCTCGACGTCGGTGGTGAAGGTCCACATGCCCTGGAATCCTGCCAGGAGCCGTGAAGCACGACAAAGACATTTCAGGCCCGGATCCCAGGGATCCGGGCCCGAAGGTCAGGCAGCCGCTTCCAGGTAGGGCGCCCATTGAGGATCGCCGACGAGCGAGGCGCCGATGAGCCGCCAGTGAGCGCCCCGTGGCACCGCCGGGGCGACGCGCAGCGTCCACCCCAGCTCCTCCAGGAACTTGTCGGCCTTCCTGTGGTTGCACGGCGTGCACGAGGCGACGCAGTTCTCCCAGGTGTGGGGGCCGCCCCTGGACCGGGGGACGACATGGTCGATGGTCTCGGCCCGCAGGCCGCAGTAGGCACAGCGGTAATCGTCGCGCCGCATGAGCGCGGCCCTGGTCAGGGGGATGCGAGACCGGTAGGGAATACGGACATATCTGCGCAGCCGGACCACCGAGGGCACCTCCAGCGTGCACGTCGCGGAGCGCAGGACCGCGCCCCCGCCGTCACGGTGGACGATGTCGGCCTTCTCCCGCAGCACGAGCACGATGGCTCGGTGCAGCGACAGAGTGGTGAGTGGCTCGTAAGTAGCGTTGAGCAGCAGGACTTGGCGCGTCATCGGGCCTCTCCCTGCTGCATGGGTATCAAGGGGGACATGCCGTGGCATGTCCCGGCTGTCGGCCCCTCCTGGGGCACTGGTGCTTCCGTCACGTGGACCTCCGCCGGACGGTCCAGCGGATGGTCACCACGGCACCGTCCTGTCACCAAGTCTGACGTTTACCGCGTGGTCCCCGCCACCCCATAACCCCCAGCCGGAATGACCAGAGGGACGCACGGTACGTTTTATGCCCACTTCACCAGGGCTTTACGCGCCCTGCTTGGCAGTAAGGTTCGGGCATGACGCGAGAGCCCTACCCCACAGCACGCCGCGAGGAAAGCGCCGAGATTTTGCACGACACTCCCGTCGCGGACCCCTATCGCTGGCTTGAGGATCCCGACAGCCCGGAGACGCAGGGATGGCTGCTCGCGCAGGCCGACCTGTTCAAGCGGCAGAGCAAGCCGCAGCGGTTCGGGGACCGCATCGCCGAGTTGCTCAGGTCGGGCTCCGTGGGCGTGCCCGCGTGGCGCGGCGACCGCCATTTCTTCAGCCGCCGCACGCCGGACCAGGAGCACGCGGTCTACTACGTCTCCGAAAAGGGCAGCACCGAGCGGGTCCTGATCGACCCCATGGCCATCGACCCGTCGGGCCTGACCACGCTCGATGCCGTCCAGCCGGACAAGGAGGGCCGCCTGCTCGCCTACCAGATCTCGGTGGGCGGCAACGAGGAGTCGGTCCTCTACGTCATGGACGTGGCCACCGGTGCCCGTGTCGAGGGCCCCATCGACCGGTGCCGCTACTCCCCCATCGCGTGGCTGCCCGGCGGCGAGGCGTTCTACTACGTACGCCGGCTGCCGAGCACGGAGGTGCCGGAGGGCGAGTCGCAGTTCCACCGCCGCGTCTACCTGCACCGCGTCGGCACGTCCACCGAGGACGACGTGATGATCTTCGGCGAGGGCCTGAAGATGACCAACTACTACGGCGTCTCGGTCTCGCGTGACGGCCGCTGGCTGCAGATCTCCGCCAGTGAGGGCACGGCGCCGCGCAACGACCTGTGGGTGGCCGACCTGACCGCCTCCTCGCCCGACAGGCCCGACCTCCAGGTCGTTCAGGAGGACGTGGACGCCCAAACAGGGTTCTCGTTCGGCCGCGACGGCAGGCTGTACATCCACACCGACCGCGACGCGCCGCGCGTCCGGATCTGCGTCACCGACCCGGAGACGCCCGGCTTCGACAACTGGCGCGACCTGATCCCGGAGGACTCCGAAGCGGTGCTGTCCGACTTCGCGATCCTCGACGACCTCGAGCGCCCGGTCATGCTGGTCAGCTGGACCCGTCACGCGATCAGCGAGATCACGGTGCACGACCTGGCCACCGGCGAGCGGATCGGCGAGGTGCCGGCCCCCGGCCTCGGCTCGATCGGCGGCATCGCCGAGCGCCCCGAGGGCGGCCACGAGGCGTGGTTCGGCTACACCGACAACACCACGCCGCCGACCATCCAGCGCTACGACGCCAGGACCGGCGAGACCACGCTCTGGGCCGCCTCGCCGGGCGTGGTGGACGTGCCGCCGGTGCGTACGTCCCAGGTCGTCTACCGGTCCAAGGACGGCACCGACGTCCGCATGCTGGTCATCTCGCCGGTCGACGGCGACGGGCCGCGCCCGACCATCCTGTACGGCTACGGCGGCTTCGGGCTGTCCATGACCCCCGGCTACTCCGCCTCGGTGCTCGCCTGGGTGGAGGCGGGCGGCGTCTACGTGATCGCCAACCTGCGCGGCGGCGGCGAGGAAGGCGAGGACTGGCACCGCGCCGGCATGCTCGGCAACAAGCAGAACGTCTTCGACGACTTCCACGCCGCTGCCGAGCACCTCATCGCGACCGGCGTGACGACGTCCGAGCAGCTGGCGATCTCCGGCGGCTCCAACGGCGGGCTGCTGGTGGGGGCGGCGCTGACGCAGCGTCCCGAGCTGTACGCGGCCGTCGCCTGCTCCGCGCCGCTGCTGGACATGATCCGTTACGAGCAGTTCGGGCTGGGGGCGACCTGGAACGTCGAGTACGGCTCGGCCGCCGACCCCGACGGGTTCGGCTGGTTGTCGGCTTATTCGCCGTATCACCAGGTCCGCGAGGGCGTGGCGTACCCCGCGACGCTGTTCACGGTCTTCCAGTCGGACACGCGCGTGCACCCGCTGCACGCGTGGAAGATGTGCGCGGCGCTGCAGCACGCCTCCACGGGTGAGGGGCCGATCGTGCTGCGCAACGAGACCGAGGTGGGCCATGGCGCCCGTTCGATCAGCAGGTCGGTCGATCTGTCGGCTGACACGCTGACGTTCCTGGCCCGGCACACCGGCCTGTAGCCGCGAACGGGAGCGTCAGCGGGGGAAGATGACCGTCCGGTGGCCGTCGAGCAGCACCCGCTGCTCGGCGTGCCACTTGACGGCCCTGGCCAGCGCCACGCACTCCACGTCCCGCCCGATCGCCACCAGGTCCGCCGGGGAGTGGCTGTGGTTCACCCGGGCCACCTCCTGCTCGATGATCGGCCCCTCGTCCAGGTTGGACGTGACATAGTGCGCCGTCGCGCCGATCAGCTTGACGCCCCGGTCGTGCGCCTGGTGGTAGGGCCTGGCGCCCTTGAACGACGGCAGGAACGAGTGGTGGATGTTGATCGCCCGGCCCGCCAGCTTCTCGCAGAGGTCCTCCGACAGCACCTGCATGTAGCGCGCCAGCACCACCAGCTCCACCTGGTAGTGCTCGACCAGCGCCAGCACCTCCGCCTCCTGCCGGGGCTTGGTCTCGGGGGTGACGGGCAGGTGGTGGTAGTCGATGCCGTACGACTGCGTCAGGGGCCGCAGGTCGGGGTGGTTGGACGCGACGGCGACGATCTCGATGTCCAGGGCCTTGGCACGCACCCGGTAGAGCAGATCGTTGAGGCAGTGGTCGAACTTGCTGACCATGATCAGCACCCGCGGCTTCCTGGCCACGTCGCGCAGCTTGATCTCCATGCCGAACTCCGGCGCCAGGGCGGCGAAGGCGGCGCGCAACTCGTCCTCCGGCAGCGGCGCCGCGAACTGGACCCGCATGAAGAACCGCTGCGCCTCCCGGTCCCCGAACTGCTGGCTCTCGATGATGTTGCACCCGTGCCCGGCCAGCAGCCCCGATACCGCGGCCACGACACCGGGCCGGTCGGGGCAGGACAGAGTCAGGATGTATTCGGCAGAGCTCATCTTGTCACTCTCACGGGCAGGAGATCACGGGGTGGCTTCGGGTTGACCTGGGCAGACTACCTCTCAGCGGCGGACTCCACATCGCCGTCCGGCCGACGGGCGGCGCATGCGGAACGCCTCACCCGCTAGACCGACCCAAACGGGATGGAGTGCCCGCCTTTGGATGCTTCCGTACTGATCGCGATCGCCTGTGTGTTCGCGTTCGTGTCCGGGATGAACGACGGCGGCGCCCTGCTGGCGACCGGGCTCAAACTGCCCGCGATCCGTCCGGCGGTCGGCACCCTCACCCTGGTAGTGCTGATGGCGTTGGTGCCGCTGGTGACCCATCAGGTCGCGCGGACGTTCGTGACCCGGCTGGCCACGTTCCAGGGGCCGGGCGCGAAGATCGCGATGTCGATCGCGGTGGTCGCCGCGCTGAGCGTGGTCATGGCGCTGAGCGCGAAGGGCCTGCCGACCAGTCTCACTCTGGCCGTCGTCGGCGGCCTCACCGGGGCCGGGCTGGGCTGGGGGCTGCCGGTCTCGGCCGGGTCGGTCGCGCAGGTGCTGGCCTTCGCCCTGGCCGCGCCTGTCGTGGGCGGGCTGCTGGGCTGGGTGGTGATCCGTCTGCTGCTCCTGGTGACGACCATCAAGGGGCTCCCACGCTGGCACTGGGCGGGCTTCCTGCTGCAGACCGTCGCCTACTCGGCCAACGACGGCCAGAAGGTGCTGGCCGTCCTGATGGTCGCGGGGGGCTTCTCGAACGCGCCGCTCCCCTACACCTCGCTGGTGGCGGTGCTGTTCGGGTTCGGCACCGTGTACGGCCTGCCCAAGGCGGGACGCACGCTGGGCCGGGAGCTCATCGTCTTCCGCCCCCTGCACGGCGTGACGGCCGAACTGGCCTCGGGCCTCGCGGTGATCGGCAGCTCGGCCCTGGGTATGCCGGTGAGCATGACCCAGGCCATCGCCGGCGGGCTGATCGGCGCCGGGGTGGCACAGGGTGCCGGCCGGGTCCGCTGGCACGCCGCCGTCAAGATCGTCGTCGCCTGGGTGCTGACGCTTCCGATGAGCGCGCTGGTGGCCGCGCTCGCGTCGTACGCGGTGAGGGGGGTGACGGCATGAAGCGGTTGCGAAGGGCCCAGGCGCTGCTGTCGGGACGCATGGACAGCGCGCTCACCGAGGCCCTGCTCGGTCAGCTGGCGGCGACCAAGGAGGGCGCCTGGCTGGCGATGGCCATGATCGGCGGGGAGGTGGGCCGGACGGGCGCGCACGAGAAGATGCGGGTGATCGAGCACCTCGGCGACCAGGAGCGGCGCACCCTGGTGGAGGAGCTCAAGTCGGCCCTGGTCACCCCGATCGACCGGGAGGACCTCTACCGCCTGTCCCGCTCGATCGACGACGTCCTGGACTCGCTGCGCGACTTCGTGCGCGAGTCGCACCTGTATCGGGTGCCGGACCAGCTCCGCTTCGCGCCGCTGCTCGACCAGGTCATCGAGGGCATCGACGCCCTGGAGAACGCCGTCCGCGACCTCGCCGCCCGCCCCTCGACCGTGCTCCATGACGCGCTGGAGGCGAAGAAGACCGGCAGGTCCATCAGGCGCATGTACCAGTACGAGATCGCCCGCATCTTCTCGGGCGAGCTGACGTCCGACGCGATGAAGCAACGCGAGCTGGTGCGCCGCCTGGAGATCGTCGGCATGGCCATCGGCGAGGCCGCCGACGCCATCGCCGACGGTTCCATGAAACGCTGACCACGGTAGGTGCCTGAGGAGGCCGCGTGGAGTCCCACCAGATCAGCAGTGACCGTCCGGCCGCGCGGGTGGTCTGCGTGGACGCCGAGGGCCGGGTACTGCTCGTGCGGTGGCATGACCACGTCAGCGGCGAGGCGATCTGGGAGCCGCCGGGTGGCGGGATCGACCCCGGCGAGACTCCCCTGGAGGCGGCCACCCGGGAGCTGACCGAGGAGACCGGCCTGCCGGGGTCGGCGGTACGTGATCAGTGGGTGCCCGTCCATCGGGACTTCACCTGGCTCGGTGTGCGGTACGTGAAGACCGAGCCGTTCTACCTGGCCCGCTTCCCCGGGAAGGCCCCCGAGGTGGACCCGGGTGAGCTCACGGACGAGGAGACTCGGGCCTACCTCGGCTACCGGTGGTTCGCCGCCGACGAGCTGCCGGACGAAGTCGAGCCGCCCGAACTGGCCGAGGTGATCGCCAAGCTGACGGGACCGGCCTGACGCGCGGTCACAGGTCCAGCCCCGTAGAGCCACCGGCAGCCTGGCGCACGATCAGAGGTCCAATGTGAGGCCACCCGTGGCCACGGCCAGCTCGCCGTCATACGTCCGGGCGGCCGCCGCCAGCGCGGGCTCGGGCGGGGTGTCCGGCCACAGGTGGGTGAGCACCAGCCGGGCCACACCGGCGCGGGCCGCCGTACGACCCGCGTCGAGAGCGCTCGACAGGTAGGGCGCGTCCTCGTCGGGCACCTGTTCGGGATAGGTCGCCTCGGCCAGCAGCACGTCGGCGTCCCGGGCCAGCTCGGCCAGCTCGGGGGCGGGCCCGGTGTCTCCCGTGTACGCGATCACCCGGCCGCCGCCGGTCAGCCGGAGTCCCGCGTTGGGCACATGGTGCGGGAGCGACCAGGTGTCCAGGCGGAAGGGCCCGATCTCGTACGGCTTGCCGGGAGCCAGGTCGTACGACACGAAGCTGCCGGCCAGCATGCGGGCCTTGTCCAGCGCGAGCACGGCGGTGAGGGCCTCGGGCGGCGCGTACACCGGCAGCGCGGCAGGCGGCGCGTCACCCAGGGCGCGGGCCCGGAGGAGGGGGTTCAGGTCGGCGCAGTGGTCGGGGTGGCCATGCGTGACCAGCACCGCGTCGATCTCCTCGGCGGCCGTCGACATCAGCAGCCTGGGCAGGGTGGCGTAGCCGGGATCGATCAGCACCCGGAACCCGTCATGCTCGACCAGGTAGCCGCTGCACGCCTGCCCGGCCGCCGGCCATGCCCCGCAGCCGCCCAACACCGTGATTGTCACCATGAACAGGGAAATATAGCGGGCTCAGGACGGGTAACGGTGGCCCAGCTCCGTCAGCGTGGCCAGCATCAGCCCGCGCAGCAGCTCGCCCGCCACCTTCTCGTGCTCGCCCTCCACCGGCAGCCCTTCGGTCACCCGAGCCTGGTAGACCTCCCGCTCCCCCGGGTCGGTGTAGGGCTGCGCCGTCATCCCCACCACGACCGTCGCCCGGGTGCCGCCCCTGGGAAGCACGGCCACGGCATGTGTGCGCAGGCAGCTCTCGTCCGGCGCGCCGTACCAGCCGCACTTGATCGCGGCCTCCGGCGAGCTGAGCGCCTCGCGGGCGCCGAACGCCTGCTGGCCCGAGACCTGGCGCATCCAGTCGAGGACCGTGCCCGCCACCGGGTCGCCGGCGGCGGCGGTCTGGGCGAGCGCCGCGTAGGCGGTGGCGACCTCGTCGGCCGCCACCTCGACCGAGCCGAAGCGCGACGGATCCCCGTTGGGCGGCGCCCAGACGACGCCCGTGCGCTGGTAGATGTCGTCCAGGATGACCCGGGGCCCGACCGCGAGCCAGAGGTTGAGCGTGTCGGCGTTGGAAGAGACGACCACCGCAGGCTCGGCGTGGCGGCGCCAGCGCTCGGCGTCGGGGATGTGCGCGGCCGCCACCCACGCGTACAGCGGCTTGAGCAGCGAGGCGCAGCGCAGCCGGGCCAGGCCGGAGCGGACGCTCACCGCGCGGGCGGGCGGGCCGCCATAGCCACGCCTGATGCCCGCCGCCTGAGCGCTGGCTCCTTCCTGGAGGTCGCGCAACAGCTCGTCAAAGGCCACGGGTCCAACCGTAGCCGTAGGAGGGGCTCTGCCAGCGCCCTTCGTGCCACTCCGCGCCCGGCGGGTCGCCAGGAAACCCTGCGGGCCCATCTCAAGGACCGCGCCACCCGCGTCTCAAGGACCGCGCCACCACCAGGACACCGCGATCGCGACGAACACCAGAGCCGGGACGCCGAGCGACACGAGCAGCCGCCTCCTCTTGGCGATCTCCGTGTCCGTCGCGAAGGCCGCCACGGCACCCGCCATCGCGAACGCCACCGCCGACATCACCACGTGGGTGAACCTGGACGACGAGGACGGGAGCATCTCACCCGCCAGCCGGAAGACCACCAGCATCGCGGCCGTCACAAAGGCGACGCGGAAGCCCGGGCGTACCTCCACCCGGTTGAGCACCACGGCCGACAGGGCGAACGTACCCACGGTGATCACCAGGAGGGTGCCGAGCGCCGGAGGCAGGCAGTTCCACGCCTCACAGCCGACGGCCGTCCATCCGATGCGGGCGGTGGCCCACCACAGAACGCCCAGGGCCGCGTAGACCGCCGCCGCCCTGGCCGCCCGTTGCTTCGACATGTCCTCCATACTGGCCGATGCATACCGGCCGATGCCCTTACATGCTGGCCGACCGGAGACGAGCCGCCCGCTCGTCGTCGGCCGACGCCTCGGCCGGGTGGCCGAGGGCGCGATGGACCACGGCGCGGTTGTCGTAGAGGGTCGGCTGCTGGGGTTCGAGCGTGATGGCCTGCGTCAGGTCGGCCAGCGCGCCCACCCAGTCCCCCGACTCGTACCGCAGCACGCCGCGGTTGCCCCAGGCCGACGCCAGCTCGGGAGCCGCGCTGACCGCCAGGTCCAGCGCCCGGCGGGCCTCGCCCAGCCGCCCGGCCGCGGTCTCCAGCTGGCCCAGCACGACCAGCAGGTACGGGTTGCCCGGCGACTGACCGAGCCCGGCCGTCACATCGGCCCTGGCCTCCTCGTCCCGCTCCAGCATGGCCAGCAGGCCCGCCCGGTTGATGTAGGCGTCGAGGTAGTCCGGGTCCAGCTCGATCACCCGGCCGAGGTCGATGAGGGCGCCGTCGAGGTCGTCGCGTACGACGCGCAGCTCGGCCCGGTTGTAGTACGCCTCGGGCAGCGGCGGCCCGGCCCGCATCGCCCACTCGTAGTCGGCCAGCGCCTCCCCGTGCCGCCCGAGCCGGAAGAGCAGGTTGCCGCGGTCGAGGTAGTAGTCGGGGAACATCGGGTCGATCGCGACGGCCGCCCCGTACTCCTCCAGCGCCTCCTTGACCCGCCCGAGCGAGGCCAGCAGCTGGGCGCGGTTGGCCAGCAGCACCATCCGGTGCACCGGGTGCCGCTCACCCAACTCACGGGCCAGGTCGAGGGCCGAGTCCACCAGGGCGAGCGCGGCCTCGGGACGGCCTTGGCGCAGCTCGATCAGCGCGAGCCCGTTGCGGTCGAAGCCGAGTTTGAAGGCGCGTTCCATGGGGTCGGGCAGCAGGCTGGAGATGGCTATCGCCTGGTTGATCCAGCCCGTGGCCCGGCCCAGGTCGCGCTGGGCGGCGTCGGGGTGGCGGGCGTCGAGCATGGCGGTGCCGTACGCGCTGGCGGAGTGGACGGCGGGATCCTGGCTGGAGCGGCGGGCAGCCTCCCACAGCACGCGGGCCTCGAGCGTCTGGCCGAGCGCGCCGAGCGCGGTCGCGGTGCGCTGCGCGAAGAGCCACCACCGGTGGCTGCCGGGCTCGGTGCGCGCGAGACCGAGCTGGCCCAGCTCGACCAGCGCGTGCAGGAAGCCCTCCCTCGTGCAGCGGTCGACGAGCTCCCACAGCTGCTCGGCATCGCGCGATTCCTCGGGAGGCTCCGGCCCGCCGGAGTAGACCATGATCGTCAGGATGTCCGGCGGGATCCTGCGCATCAGCACGTCGAGCAGTTCGGCGTCGGTGGGATCGGCCGCGTCGGCGTTGCACACGGCCAGCGTGCGGCCGGGCGGCACCACCGCGCGGACGAACTCCGCTATCCCGTTGGCCAGCCGCAGTGAGCGGCGCGGCGCGGGCACCAGAATCCGCTCGTCATCGGACAGCCCGGCGTCCAGGGCCATCCTGCGGAGGGGCACCCGGTCACACAGACCGGGTGCCACTGCTCGGATCTCGATGTCATGGGCCGCCACGAGCTCCTTGGAGCTGTCCAAGGCGGCGGGGACCAGGTGGTGCAGCAGCGCGGATCCGATGGTGTAGGGGCCCAGGGGCCGTCTGTGTCCGTCGATCACCGGCATCAGCAGGTGTACTGCCTCCCATCGGTCGGGCGGGGCCCCCTGAGCCCTGAGATGGGATCTCCCCTCGATCACCCCTTATGTATGACGCTGGAGGTCCCGGCAAGCCTCGCGGTGCCAGGCTTGCGGACGGCGATGCGCTTCATGATGAACCTCTCCACTTTTGGGTTTATTCACCACTATCGGACACCTCAGCGAATATCAAGATTTCTGGCGAATAAGTGAGCGGTCAATCAATAAGAACCCCTGGTTTTTTGACTGCGGTTAGGGGCCTATTGGGACCGAAACCAGCGGGAGATTGACACCGACCTCTTCTGTCCAGATTCCTCGACCAACGCGCACAAACAACGGCCGACGAGACCATCCGATGGACAACCCTCGTGAGAAAGGTTCTTCGCTCGGACGATGTTGGTGGCCTGCTCGATCAGCCGATCGAGGCTGGGCTCCCTCGCCCCCTTGTGCGAACGGTCGTTCCACGGGCACGCCTCGGGGCGCGCACAAGCGGCCTTGGCGGGGTACGACACGGCGCGCCGCTCCAGCTTCAGCGGATCGTCCCGCTTGATCTTCAGGTCGGCCAGCACCCTCCTGGCCCTCCTGGTCACCATGACCAGGGCCCGGTCGCCCATCTCTCGCGGCGAGCCCCTGCTGGGCACGGCCAGCAGCATCGCCGCGGCCATCAGCCCGCCGCCCACGATCATGCTCAGGCCCACCTGCTCGTGGAACCAGATCACCGCGATCGCCGTCACCCAGAGTGGCTGGGACGACATCAGCACGGCACTGGGGATGGCCGGCACATGCGCCTGGCCGTACGAGCGGGCCAGGAAGCCCAGAGCGCACGAGACGACGGACAGGTGGGCGAGTATCCCCCAGTCGGACAGGGTGGCCGGCACCGCGAACCCGTCGCGCACGGCCAGCACGCCGGCCATGGCGCCGATCGTGGCGAGCTGGATGACGGTGAGCGCGTAGGCGTCGAAGACCTTCTCGCCGCCCGAGAGCCGAGAGAGCAACAGTGTGTGGCCGGAGTAGAGAGCGGCGGCACCGAGCGTCACCCCGAGCGCGAGCAAGGAGATCTCCCGGTCCTCCGTGCCGCGCATCAACGTGAATACGGTCATGCCGGCCAAGGCGAGTCCCACGCCCACCCAGACCCGGCGGAGCACCTTGGCCCGGAACACCACCAGGGCCAGGATCGGGGTGATGACCACGTTGCACCCGACGGCGAACCCCGAGACCGCCGACGGGAGACTGTCGAGCGCGATGGCCTGGGCGCACTGCCCGACGCCGAACATGACCCCCAGGATGACCCCGTTGACCCAGGTCCCCCGCGGCAGGCGCCGGAGGCTGCGCGGCCGGAGCAGGAGGAGGGTGAGCGCCGCGAGGAGATATCGCTCGGCGAGCAGATCCTCGACGGGTAACCGGAGGATGAGATCTTTCATCAGCGGGAACGCCGACCCCCAGGCGGCGCTGACGAACAACAGGAGCACGGCTCCCAGGAGGGGCCGGGGAGCGGGCACAACGGCCATGCCAAAAAGCATCTCACTACAATCAGCAGCCATCGGTGTACAGGCAGCAGCCGGTGATGTTCCTCTACCACCGAGAGGAACGAGCCTCACCCGCGGGTGCGTACATCCCTATCCGCAGGAGTCTCCAGAGCACCATTTCCGTCACATCCGCTCGCCAGACCGACCTCGCGACTACGGAGTGTGCCTGCCCGCGCACTTCGGCCCGGGCAGGCACAGGGTTATGGCACTACGATTCGAGCGCGTCGGCCGACTCGACGACCCGCCGGAGGTCGTCCTCCTCCGGCACCAGGCTCTTCTCGCCATAGACGACGACGAGGTCGCCCACCTGCCGCCGGGCGATCTCCCGCCAGCCGTGGCGCTCGTACAGCGCCAGGGCGGCCCCCTGGTTGAGGGTCGTGTCTCCGCGGACGTGGTGGAATCCCAGCTCCACCGCCCGTTTCTCCAAGGCTCGCAGCATGGTGGCGCCGAACCCGCGCCGCTGGAAGCCCGGATGGACCCGCAGCCGGCACACCTCGGCCGTCTGCGAGTCGATGGGTCTCAGGCCGCCCATGGCCACGACCCGCGAGCCGAGCTCGCCGACGAGGAAGTCACCGCCGCACGCCAGGTAGAGCTCCTGGATGCGGGGGAAGTCGTCGTCGTAGTAAACACCGTCGCCCGGCGCCAGTCCCACCTCAGCGAGAGAGATCTGGTGCAGGGCGAGGATGGTGTCGAGGTCAGACCAACGATAACGTCGGATCTTCAGCTTCATGCACTCCCTTCCCCGGTGGCCAGCTCAGAAGGACGCAGTTCCTCCAGGAACGCGGCCAGGTCGGGATGATTCGCGTCGCGCGCCTTGATCGCCTGTGCGAGCGCGACAGCCGGGCGCATGATGAAATCGGTGCGGTATTCGGGGCCGAGCAGCCGCATCGCCGCCCTGCCCATGGCGATGGCCTCATCGACGTCCCCCTCGATCAGGCGGCACTGTGCTCGGTCCAGCCTGATCAGCGTCTGGTCGATGATGTGATCTTGATATTTGTCGAGTGCCTGGTCGAGCACCACCTCGGCTTCGAGGGTCTGTCCGAGCTTCGTGAGCACGTCGCCCTGGTAGAAGTAGAGCTGCCGTTCGGTGTAACCGAAGGCCATGTCCTCACGCTCGTGCGATTTCATGTGCGAGAAAGCGTTCCTGGCCCGCGCCAGAGCACGTTTGGCCTGGTCGACGACCTCCTTCTTACTGTCGACGCCCGAGATCATCGCCAGCGCGCGGGCCTCGACGACCGGCGCCATCGCCTGCGCGGCGCACGGTGTCTGGCCGGCCAGGTCGCGGCTCTTCTTGGCCAGGTTGAGCGCCTCGCGGGCGTCGCCGTAGTAGAGCGGGACGAGCGCCTCACGAGCCGTCACCCAGGCGCGCAGCGCGCGGTCGCCGGTCTCGTCGGCGGCCGTGCGGCCGGTGCGGAAGAAGGAGCGGGCCAGCCGGTGGTCGCCGAGGTTGATCATGATCATGCCGCTCAGCCCGGACAGCTGCGCGGCCATGCGGCACAGGCGCTCCTGCAGGTCGATGGGCTGGCGGCAGGACATGGCGCTGTGGACGGAGCTGAGTTCGAGCAGCACGTCGCACAGCAGCCGTAGCGGCGCGGTGGTGGTGTATTGGCGCCCGAAGGCCAGCGTGGCCTCCTCCCACTGATCGAGCATGGCGGGAGAGACGGTGGCCGACACCAGCATGGCGTCCATCCGCCGTCTGATGCCCTCGCAGGCACCCAGCACCGGGCCCTCGAACTGGCCGGCCTGGGGGCCCTTGGCCAGCATGTTCAGCAGCGTACGGCGCAGGATGTTCTCGTCCTCCTCGTCGGAGGGGGCCGGCGTCGTCTTCTCCGGCGGCACCAGCAGCTCGCGCTGCGGGCTCGCGGCGGGAAGCCGCTCCTTGACGTCGGCGGCGACCACCCCGGGCATCCGGTGGCCGTGGCCACAGATGCACGGCCCTTCGTAACCGAGCGCGCCCGGCTCGACCCGGTAGACCGTGCAGAGGTAGTGGAGGTATTCGGGGCCGGGCCGTTTGAGCCCGCTCTCGTAGGCGGACAGCAGGGTTTCGCCGATGCCGGGCTGAGTCTTGCCGTCGCGCTCGAACAGGGCTCTGACCTGCTCGATGACGTCGGCCAGGGCGATGCCGTGCGAGAGGCGATGTCCCTTGATCCTGGTCGTGCCGAACTGGGGTCCACAATGTTCGTGGATCTCCTCAGCGATCTGAGCGGAGGTGCGCCCGGTCGCGAGCCCTCTGGCCCGGATCCGCCGCGCCATCTCCGTCTCTCTGTGCTGCCTGCCGGACATCCCGGCCCCTCTCACGCAAGTCCCGCCGGTCCGAAACTGCTAACTGAGCGTAGCGTTAACGTCGCGCTGCGCCTACCAATGACTATGGCGCATTGATGAGGGGTTGGAAACGCCTTCTTGGAGGTTCCGGTTAAGGATCGTCCTCCGGCGGACTGTTTCTTATCACCTATGAGTGAGAACCGGCGCCCCGTGAGCAGAAACCTCGCGTTGCGCAGTCCGTTGACTTGAGTCATCTTTGGCCCACCAGCAACGATTCAAGGGAGGGACGAAAGGTGGGGGACGACAACTTCGGGCACCTGGAGCGTTTGGTGTCGGAACTCGACGCTCGCGGGTTGCTCGCACGAGTGGTTCGGACCCAGAACGGGCGGATGTTCGTCCGGGTGATCAACCCGAACGCGACCAGCCTGACCGAGAGCGTCACCTGCCGGCCCACTGCGGTCGCTGAGCTTCCGGACTGGTGGTACTGCTGGTCCTGGGGTGAGCGCATGCATACGGCCGACGACCCGGCTGGTGCGGCGACCAAGGTCGCACGCGTACTCGCCGCCGTGGGGGAATGATGACGCGGTGGTCCGGGTGGAGCGCAGCCACCACGGCTCACCGCATCCATGGCGGCTTCTCGGAGCCGGCGGGGTGGTCGGTGCGGAGGGTCTCCTGCACACCGCAGGGGCTCTGGCCATCCCGCCGGTTCCGCTTCTCGCGGGACTCGTGCTTGTACGGCCAGCCAGCCGTACACAGGAGATGCCCTCCAGGTCCGCCTGGAGGGTGTTCGGGGGACCCCTCCCGGAAACGGCTTGGGACATGCTTCCGGGTGTGTGTCCCAGCCGAGCCGTACGTCACCGGAGCGTCAGGCCTCGCCCTCCGCGGCCCAAGGGGCCTGATGTCCCCGTCTTCCCCGGCGTGATGTGACTGCGGCCGGTTCGGTCGGCGGTATCTTTTTGAGCGTTCCGCTCGAAAAGTCCGTCGACCGAACCGCTTCCGGAAGGGGACCCAACCAGTGTTCCTGCTGGCAACGCCTACCACTCCTCCGCCGAGTTCTCTGGACCCGTCGAAGATGATCAGCGATGTGGGTGCGGCCTGTGAGAAGGACACGTTCCTGTGCGGGTTCCTGCAAGCCTCGCTGCCTGTAGGTTTCCTCGCCCCGCTCATCGCCACGCTCATCACGGTCATCCTGATCCTGGTGCTCGCCCTCGTCGTGCGGAACATCGCCAAGCGCCTGATCACCCGGGTGGTCAGCCGCGCCGCCACCGGAGGCTCGATCACCGGCCGGTTCCGCAGAACCGGCGCCGCGACCGAGGGCATCGACGCCCTCCTCCACGAGCGCCGCAAGCAACGCGCCGAGACGATGGGCTCGGTGCTGCAGCACATCGCCTCGATCGTCATCATGGGCACCGCCGTACTGACCGTGCTCGACCGGCTGACGATCCCCATCGCTCCCCTGCTGACCAGCGTCGGCATCCTCGGCGTGGCGATCGGCTTCGGCGCGCAGGAGCTGGTCAAGGACTTCATCGCGGGCATGTTCATGCTGCTGGAAGACCAGTACGGCGTGGGCGACGTGATCGACTCGGGCGCCGCGGTAGGCACCGTCGAGGCGGTCACCCTGCGCGTCACCAGGCTGCGTGACGCCGACGGCCGCGTCTGGTACATCCGCAACGGCACCATCACCCGCATCGGCAACGAGTCGCAGGGCTGGTCGCGGGCCTACCTCGACGTCCCCGTCGCCTGGAACACCGACGTCACCACCGTTCGAGCGATCCTGGAGCACGTGGCCGAGGAGATCTGGGCCGACACCGACTTCCGCGAGACGCTCATCGTGGAGGAGCCCTCCGTGTTCGGCGTGGAGCAGCTGTCCGACAGCTCGCTGGTGTTCCGGATCTCCGCCAAGACGATGCCGTCCAAGCAGGCGCAGGTCGCGCGGGAGCTCAGGCTCCAGGTCAAGTCCGCGCTGGACGCCTCGGGCATCCCCATGGTCGCCACCGCATAGGCTTGTACGGTGACTGAAACCTCCTTTTACGAGGCCGCCGGCGGCGAGGAGACCTTCCGGCGACTCGTACACCGCTTCTATGAGGGGATCGCGCAGGATCCGCTGCTGCTCCCGCTCTACCCGGAGGAAGACCTCACCGGGGCCGAAGACCGGTTGCGGGGGTTCCTCATTCAATACTGGGGTGGCCCCACCACCTACAGCCAGGAGCGCGGGCACCCGCGGCTGCGGATGCGGCACAACCCGTTCGTCATCGGCGAGGCCGAGCGCGACGCCTGGCTGCGGCACATGCGTGACGCGGTCGAGTCGCTGGAGTTGCCGCAGGAGCAGGAGACCAAGCTCTGGGACTACCTGGTCTACGCGGCGCACAGCATGGTGAACTCTCCGACATAGCGGGCATGACCGCCCCATGGACATCCCCTGGTGGCGTGATGCCGTGGTCTACCGAGATGCGGGCCAGTGCTCCCCCCGTCTTCAGGCGGGATGGTGTGGGCCCGCGTGTGAGTGCCCTTTGAAGCGCGAGCGTGCAGCGATCGGAACTGCTTGCGATGACTCAATCACTTACGGTGCCAGTCGAAGGGCGAACTGGTCGGCCGCGACGGCTGCCGGGTGCCGCTGCCGTGGTCGGCCGAGGGCGCGTCGTACGGGTTCTCGCCCGACGGGGTGGCGCCGTGGCTGCCGCAGCCGGCCGCGTTCGCGGCGCTCAGCGCGGCGACCCAGGCCGCCGATCCGGGGTCGACGCTGTCCTTCTACCGCCGGGCCCTGGCCTGCCGCCGTGAGCTGGTGGGATCGCTGCCCTACACGCTGGAGTGGCTGGACTCCCCCGAAGGCGCGCTCTTCTTCACCCGCGGATCCTTGATCTGCGCACTCAACTGCGGCACCGAGCCGGTGCGGCTGCCGCCGCACGACGGCGTCCTGCTGCCCAGCGGGCCGCTCGACGGCGACCTGCTGCCGCCCGACACCGCCGTCTGGCTGCGTTCGTCAGCCTGACGGGCGGAACCGGTCGCGTCCGTCATCCCGACAGCTGGAACCGGTCGCGTCCGTCATCCCGACGGCTGGGACGCCTCTGGCTCCGCGGTGGCGTGGCGCTCGCCGCGCGTGGGGATGACGGGCAGCGAGATCAGCGCGCACGCCAGCCCCGCCGCGAACCCGGCCCAGTAGCCCGTGGCCGTGATCAGCAGCCCGGCCAGCGGTGTGACGCCGAGGGACACGACGTTCTGGATGGTGTTGTGGGTGCCCAGCACCCGTCCCGCCCATCCGGGGCCGGCGAGCTCGCCCGCCGAGAGGTAGGCGAGCCCGTTCCCCGCCACGGTGATCACCGCGGCCAGCGCCAGCATGGCCGGGCCGAGCCAGGACTCGGTGACCGCGCCCAGCACGAGCAGGGCCAGCACGGCCAGCGAGCCGAACGTCAGCAGCCGCAGCGGCGCCATCCGCAGGCCGCTCCGGTCGGACCAGCGGCCGACCGCGATGCGCACCGCCGCGCCGCCGATCGCCGCCACGCCGAAGAGCTGTCCCGCCCGTACGCCGTCCCAGCCGTAGACGCCGACCAGGCAGGCCACGCCGTACGTGCTGACGACGATCTGGGGCACCACGTGCAGCGCGCTGGTCGCGTGCACCCGCCAGAGCGCGGGCTGCCGGTACGGCGAGGCGGCCGGAGCCTTACGAGCGCCCGAGATCGCATGCGGCGGCTCGGCCAGGAAGAGGGTGGCCAGGACGGCGGCGAGCAAGCTGACTCCGGCGCAGACGATGAACACGCCCGAGATGCCGTGGGCCCGCGCGATCGGCGGCAGGACGAACGCGGCCACGGCCATGCCGAGGGTGTAGGAGACCTGGCGCAGGCCCATCGCGACGCCGCGCTCCGGCGGCTCGAACCAGCGCAGCACGATCCGGCCGCCGCCGACCATGGCCGCCGACCCCATGGCCCCGGCCAGGGCGAGCAGCGGGACCACCGCCCAGATCTCGGTCACGAAGGCCAGGGCGGCGAACAGCACGGCGGCCAGCCCGACGCCGACGCCGAGCACCAGCCGCTCGCCCCGCCGGTCGGCCAGCATGCCCCAGGCGACCAGGGACAGCAGGATGCCGAAGCCGGGAGCGTTGCCGATGACCCCGGCGACCGGCAGCGAGACGCCGAAATATCGCTGGATATCCGGCATGACGAGCGGCAGCCCGAACAGCCCCAGCGTGACGCAGGCGTGCGCGTTGACCCCCAGTCCGAGCATCAGCCAGCGCTTCATGCCGACATGAACCGCCGCAGGTAGCCGAGTTCGTCGGAGGTGAGCCGGCGTGGCGCGGCACGTTCGACGTCGTAGGCGACGATCACCGAGGTGGCCCGGACGAACAGCTCCTCGTCGTCGCGGATCTCGTACTCCAGCGTGAACCGGACCGGCCTGATCTCGGTCACCCAGGTCTCCACCCGGACCGGCTCGGGGCGGAAGCCGAGCGGGCGCAGGTAGTCGATCTCGTGCCGGGAGACGACGAGCCCTTTGAAGGGGGCGTCACCCGCCTTGTACGGATCGATGTGGAGCATCCCCAGCCGGGCGTCCTCCAGATAGTCGAAGAAGCGGACGTTGTTCACATGCCCAAGTGAGTCGATGTCCGCAAATCTCACCATTCGGGGGAAGATATGCCGCTGGGCGAGGGAATGTTCAACCACGCAGGCCACCGTACCCGCCCCGGTCAGGTGGCCTTGCGCCGGGCCGTACAGGCTAAAACGGTCAGGACCGAGATCGCGACCGTGCACCCGAGCGCCCACCGGTAGCCGGTGACGAGTTGTTCGACGGCGAGACCGGAGACCCGCGAGAGCGTGCCGGCGAAGACCTGGTCGTGCAGCGCGGCGGGCAGCGGCGCGGTGATGATGGACAGCGTCAGCGCGGTGCCCACGACCACGCCGGTGTTCTGCAGCATGAGCCGCATCGCGTTGACGATGCCCAGCCGGTTCGAGGGCACGCCGTCCAGGATCGCCGTGGTGTTGGAGGGCAGGAACACCCCGGAGCCGAGTCCGATGAGCACCAGCGCGAGCGCGACCGTGGCGTACGGGACGCTCGACGAGATCGTGCAGAGCAGGAGTAACAGCCCGGCGGTGGTCGTGGCGGCCCCGGCGACCGCGAGCGTGCGCGGGCTCATCCGGCGCTGCAGCAGGCCCGAGCCCGCCGAGCCGATCATCCCCGCGGCGGCCAGCGGCAGCACCTTCAGCCCGGCCCGCACCGGGTCGTCGCCGCGCACGGCCTGATAGTAGAGCGCGACGAGGAACACCAGCCCGACGCGGGCGATGGAGTTGAGGAAGGACGCCAGCGTGCCGAAGGCGAAGCCGCGATCCCGGAACAGGCCGATGTCCACGACTGGATGGGCGGCCCTGAGCTCCCTGACCACGAACAGCGGCAACCCCAGTACGAAGGCGGCCAGCCCGGCGAGGATCAGCGGGTGGCCCCAGCCGAGCCTGGTCACCTCCGACAGCGCCAGCAGCAGCCCGCCCAGGGTGACCAGGACGAGCACGTTGCCCGGCAGGTCGAGACCGCGATCGCGCCCGGCGGGCTCGACCCGTCGCAGCACGATCGCGCCCCACACCAGGCAGGCCAGCCCGAGCGGCACGTTGTACCAGAACACCCAGCGCCAGCCGAGCTGCTCGGCCAGGAGGCCGCCGAGCGTGGGCCCGGCGAGCTGGGCGATCGAGAACGAGGCGACATAGACGCCCATCCCCTCGCCGAGCCGCGCGCGGGGGAAGGCGTCCGTGACCAGGGCGGCGCTGTTGGTCATCAGCATGGCGGCGCCGGCGGCCTGTAACACCCGCAGGGCGACGATCGTCCAGGCATCCGGTGACAGCCCGGCCAGCAGCGCCGCGAGCGTGTAGGTGCCCAGCCCGCAGAGGTAGAGCATGCGCCGCCCGAACATGTCCGCCAACCGGCCGAAGACCACCATGAGCACGGTGTTGGTCAGCTGGAAGCCGAGCAGGATCCAGCTCGCGGCCGTGGCGTCGGCGTGGGTGCTCCTGGCGATCTCGGGCAGGGCGACGTTGATCGCGCTGCCGCCGAGCCCGGTGAGGACGCTGGCCAGGCTCACCACCGACAGGGTGCGCCAGGCGTACCGGACCTGCTCCCGTTCCTCGACTACCGTCACCACGGGGCCTGTCCTTTCTAGATTTCAATACTAGAATCTAGTTCGCATCGGCAGGCAGTCAAGGATCGAGGTGCGACATGAGCGGGATCGTCGAGGGTCGCGTGGTGATCGTCACGGGCGCGGCCAGGGGCATCGGGCGCGGTCACGCGCTCGAGTTCGCCCGGCAGGGCGCGAAGGTCGTGGTCAACGATCTGGGAGCGGAGGTCGACGGCACGGGCTCGTCGGACGCCGCCGCCGCGGTGGTCGAGGAGATCGAGGCGCTGGGCGGGGAGGCGATCGTCAACGGCGAGGACGTCTCCGACTTCGACGGAGCGGCCCGGCTGATCCAGGCGGCCGTCGACCGCTTCGGCGACCTGCATGTGCTGGTCAACAACGCGGGCATCCTGCGTGACCGGATGCTGGTCAACATGACGGCCGAGGAGTGGGACGCGGTCATCAGGGTGCACCTGCGCGGGACGTTCGCGCCGCTGCGGCACGCGGCGGCCTACTGGCGGGCCAAGGCCAAGGCCGGGGAGCGGGTGGACGCGCGGATCATCAACACCACCTCCTCCTCCGGCATCTACGGCAACCCGGGGCAGGGCAACTACGGCGCCGCGAAGGCCGGCATCGCGGGCCTGACGGTCATCGCGGCCAAGGAGCTGGAACGCTACGGCGTGACCGTGAACGCGATCGCCCCGGCGGCGCTCACCCGTATGACGGAGAACCTCGCCCCGACCGGCGCCGGCTCGTCGAGCGCCGACCCCGACGACATCGCGCCGCTGGTGGTCTGGCTGTCCAGCGCCGAGGCCAGGGGGATCACCGGGCGGGTGTTCAACGTGCGGGCGGGGGTGATCAGCGTGGCCGAGGGCTGGCACGCCGGTCCGGCCGTCGACAAGGGCGGCCGGTGGGACCCGGCCGAGCTGGGCGCGGTCATCCCCGCTCTCGTCGACAAGGCCGCGCCCAACGCGCTGACCAACGGCCAGATTCCCGGGCGGGAGAGCTGACCGATCTCTTAGCGGGAGAGCTGACCGATCTCTTGGCGGAAGAGCTGAACGTGGTGCGCCGCGTGTGGTCGGGGTGATCAGCCCTCCGCCAGGACCCTGAGTGGGTCGAGGCGGCGGATCAGTGTCATCGCCGCCTCGATCACCTCGCGGGCGGCGTCCTCGGTGTCGCTGGTGGCGACCTCGCGGGCCGCCTCGCCGATGATGCTGGTCAGTGCGGCGACGGTGAACCGGTCGAGCGGGTCGGCGCCCGCGCCGAGCAGCACGGCGTTCTGGCGTACCCACTCCCGGCCCCGGGTGCGGCGGACCAGCTCGAAACCCGGCGGCCCGTCACCGTCGATGAACAACCGGACCAGGTCGCGTCGCTCCCACGCGCCCGCGAGGTAGGCCCGCGCCCCGGCGATGAGCAGCTCGACGGGGTCGTGGACGCCCGCCTGCTTGGCCCGCGACACGCTGGCGGCCGCGGCCTCCTCGTGCGCCGCCTGGTGGTCCTCGTAGAGCGCGAGGAACAACTCGGTCTTGCCGCCGAAGTGGTGGTAGAGGCTGCCGACGCTGGAGCCGGCGCGGGCCACGACCTCGGAGACGTTCGCCTCGGCGAAACCGTGCTCGCTGAAGACCTCGCGAGCCGCCGTCAGCATGCTCTGGCGGGTCTGGGCCGTACGGCTCCACTCCCACGACGACTTCCGTGCCATGGGCCTATCGTACCGGGGCGAATTCTAGAATTTGATTCTTGACAGGAACGCGTCCCGGCTGGCTTCCTAGAGGAACGTTCTAGAAATTGGGGAGGCGGCCATGGACTTCTCGCTCAGCGCCGAGGAGCGTCAGATCCGCGACACCGTACGCTCCTTCGTCGAGAAGGAGATCATGCCGCTGGAGCCGGAGGTCCTGCGCAACGAGCGCGAGGGCCGCCCGGCGCTCGCCCCGGAGATCCTGCGCGACCTGCGGGCCAGGGCGAGGAAGATGGGCTTCTGGGGGATCAACACCCCCGAGGAGTACGGTGGCGCCGCGCTGGGCCCGGTCATGTCCGCGATCATCGTCATGGAGCTGGGCAGGACCTTCGTGCCGTTCATGTTCGGCGGCAGCGCCGACAACATCCTCTACGCGGGCACCCCCGAGCAGCAGGCGCGTTACCTGCTCCCGACGATCGAGGGCGAGCGCCGCTCCTGCTTCGCGATCACCGAGCCGGGCGCGGGATCCGACGCGCGCAACATCCGCACCCGCGCGGTCCGTGACGGCGCCGAGTGGGTCATCAACGGCGAGAAGACGTTCATCACCGGCGGCAGCGAGGCCGACTTCGTCATGGTGTTCGCCGTGGCCGAGCCGTACGGCGTGACCTGCTTCCTGGTCGACCGCGACATGGGCTGGACGTCCGAGCCGATCCCGACCATGGGCGAATGGGGCCCGGCGTCGCTGGTGTTCCAGGACGTGCGGGTGCCCGAGGAGAACATCCTCGGCGAGCTGGGCAAGGGCTTCGAGCTGGCCATGCAGTGGATCGGCCAGGGCCGCTACATGATCCCGGCGCGGGCCATCGGCTCGGCCGAGCGCATGCTGGGCATGGCCATCGACTACGCCAAGATCCGCAAGTCGATGGGGCAGACGATCTCCGAGTACCAGGCGATCCAGTGGATGATCGCCGACTCGCAGGTGGAGATCGAGGCGGCCAAGTGGCTGACCCTGTACGCGGCCTGGCGGGTGCAGGAGGGTCTGGACGCCCGTCATGCCGCCTCGATCGCCAAGCTCAACGGCGCGATCATGGCCAACCAGGTCGTGGACCGGGTGCTGCAGATCCACGGCGGCATGGGCTACACCAAGGAGCTGCCGATCGAACGCTGGTATCGCGAGCTGCGCCTGCTACGCATCTTCGAGGGCACCGACGAGATCCAGCGCCGTACGATCGCCCGCAATCTGATCAAGGGACACGCCCGTCTGGGCACCATCGGGGAGTGACATGACGGTAGAGGCGCTGTTCAACCCGGGATCCATCGCGCTGGTCGGCGCCACCGACAAGTCGGGGTGGTCGATCAGCACGCTGCTCAACCTGCGTACGTACGGCTTCGCCGGGCCCGTGCACCTGGTCAATCCGCGCGGCGGGACCGTGCACGGCGCGCCCGCCCACCGGAGCCTGGCCGAGGTGCCCGCGCCGGTCGATCTGGCCTACGTCATGGTGCCGACGGGCGCGGTGCTGGGGGTGCTGCGGGAGGGGGCCAAGCTGGGGATCCGGTGTTACGTGATCCTGACGGCGGGCTTCGGGGAGGCGGGGCCTGAGGGTGCGCGGCTGGAGTCGGAAATTTCGGCTTTTGCCGAGGAAAATGATCTAACGATCCTGGGACCGAACGGGAACGGCTACATCAACGCCGCCGCCGGCATCACCCCGTACGGACTGCCCATCCCCCAGCCGCTGCTGCGCGGATCGGTGGGTGTGGTGCTCCAGAGCGGCGCGCTGGCCAGCTCCGTGCTCGGCTTCGCGCAGGCCCGCAACGTCGGCATCAGCCTGCTGACCTCGATGGGCAACGAGTCGGTCGTGAGCGTCACCGACGTGGTCGACCATCTCGTGGACGATCCCGCCACCAAGGTGATCGCGCTGTTCCTGGAGACGATCCGGGATCCGGCCGAGTTCTCCCGCGTCGCCAGGCGGGCGCTGCTGGCGGGCAAGCCGATCGTGGCGCTGAAGATCGGCCGCAGCAGGCTAGCCTCCCACACGGCGCAGGCCCACACCGGCGCGCTGGTGGGGGACGACGACGTCATCGACGCGGCCCTGCGGCAGCTCGGCGTGATCAGGGTCCGCTCCCTGGAGGATTTGGTCATCACGGCGGGGCTGCTCGCCTCCGTGGGACCGCTGCCCGGGCGGCGCGTCGGCGTCGTCACGCCGTCGGGCGGCGCGTCGGAGATCATCGCCGACCGGGCCGAGGACGAGGGTCTGGAGCTGCCGCCGTTCGCGCCGTCGACGGTGGCGCGGCTGGCGGAGATCGTCCCATCCTTCGGTACCGTGCAGAACCCGCTCGACGTGACCGGCTATGTGCTGATCGACCGGACGCTGCTGGGCCGGGCGCTGGAAGCGGTGACGGCCGATCCGGGGATCGACCTGGTCATGCTGCTGTCGGAGCCGCCTCGGGTCGCACCGGCGGACACCGCTCCGGTCTTCGCCCTATACGCGGCCAGCGCCCGGCGGATCGCCGAGTCGCCGGTGCCGGTCGTGGTGGTGAGCAACGTGCTGACGGATGTGACGGAGTTCGGCCGGGCGGTGCAGGAGGAGACCGGGTTTCCGTACGTGGTGGGCGGGATCGAGCACGGGATGTCGGCGATCGGCGCGGCCGTCCGCTGGTCGGCGGCCCATACTCGCGCCCTCGCCGACCCGGCCTCGGCTGGAGCGCCTGCCCTCGCGAGCGAGGAGGCGGCCTTGGTCGGGGCGGTCGGGGTGTGGGGGGAGCATCGTGCCGCTGCGCTGCTGGCCTCGGCGGGGGTGCCCGTCGTGCCGTCGGAGCTGGTGGGCGATGAGGCAGCGGCGGTCGCGGCGGCGGAGCGGTTCGGATTCCCGGTGGTGCTCAAGACCGCTGCCGAGGGCTTGGGCCACAAGAGCGACCTGGGCGGCGTACGGCTGGGACTCTCCTCCCCAGAGGAGGTACGGCTGGCGTACCGCGACGTGGTCGCCGCGCTGGCCGGAGACGCGGCCGCCCTGGTGCAGCCGCAGCGCGACGGCGGGGTGGAGCTGCTGGTGGGCATCGTGCGAGATCCCGCTTGGGGCCTCACTCTGGCCGTGGGACTGGGCGGGATCTGGGTGGAGGTGCTGCGTGACACGGCCCTGCGGATCCTGCCGGTGGACGCCCGTTCGGTGCGGGAGGCGCTGACGGAGCTGCGCGGGGCCGCGTTGCTACGTGGTGTCAGGGGTGGCGAGCCCGCCGATGTCGACGCGGTGGCCGAGGTGGTGGCGCGGGTGGCGGCGTTCGCGGAGTCGCTGGGGGACCGCCTGGAGTCGCTGGAGATCAACCCGCTGCTGGTCAGGGGGTCCCATGTGGAGGCTCTGGACGCGCTGGTGACGTGGCGCCCTTGACGGGACCGCGGGCGCCCGTCATGCCAGGCGGATGGCACCCGCAGGGGGCCCCTGAGCACGCCCAGCCAGATGGCACCGCAGGGGCCCCTGAGCATCGCCCAGCCAGATGGTCTTGACCACGTCACCGCGGCCGGATGGCACCGCGAGGCCCCCTCACTGCGGCCGGACGAGACCGCGAAGGTCTCTCACCGCGGCCGGATGAGACCGCGAGGGCCCCTCACGGCGGGCGGTTCGACAGGGCCGAGTCCGTCATGGCAGCCGGTTCGACAGGACCAAGGTGGCAGCGGTGGCGAAC
Organism: Nonomuraea sp. NPDC049750; assembly: GCF_040659625.1. Lineage (NCBI taxonomy): Bacteria > Bacillati > Actinomycetota > Actinomycetes > Streptosporangiales > Streptosporangiaceae > Nonomuraea > Nonomuraea sp. NPDC049750. Next base: position 285,180 of record NZ_JBFANB010000011.1, on the reverse strand, counting down.
ATGCCACCGTTGCCCAGCACCACGCTCACCTCCACCCCTGGCACCTGGGCGGCGGCCTCTCCACGGAGTTGCCGGACTGCCTCCTGGATGGCGAACATCCCGTACATCCCGGTATGCGTGTACGAGAGCCCGCCCCCGTTGGTGTTGAGCGGCAGCCGACCGCCCGGCGACGTGTGCCCCTCGGCGATGAACGCCCCCGCCTCACCCCGCCCGACGAAGCCCAGATCCTCCAGCCCATAGATCGGCACGTGCGCGAACGCGTCGTACACCATCACATGGTCCACGTCCGCATGCGAGATCTTGGCCTCGGCGAAGGCCGACTCCCCCGACAGCCGGAACGCCTTGGACGAGGTGAAGTCCGCCATCTGCGAGATGATCGGCGAGTCGGCCGCCTCGCCCGAGCCGAGCAGGTGGACCGGGTCGCGCCTGGCCCGATCCTCGGAGGTGACGATCAGCGCGCCGCCCCCGTCCGTCACCAGACAGCATTCCAGCAGGTGGAACGGGTAGGCCACCAGCCGAGACGCCAGCACGTCCTCGGCCGTGATCAGCTCCCGGTACATCGCGCGCGGATTGAGGTGCGCCCACCGCCGCTGCGCGACCGCCACCTCGGCGAGCTGCTCGTGCGTGAGCCCGGTCTCCTTCATGTACCGCAGCGCCGTCAGTGTGAACAGCGTCGGCGGCCCCGCCACCCCGTACGGCAGCTCGAACTGCCCCAACAGCGAGTCGGCCCCCATCCCGAACCGCGCCGCGCCGACCCGGGACCGTCCCGACTCGCCGTGGGTGATCAGCACGGTATGGCAGAGCCCGGCGCGGATCGCCGCGGCCGCGTGCCGTACATGGAAGAGGAACGACGACCCGCCCACGCCGGTCCCGTCGAGCCAGGCGGGGGTGACACCGAGCGCGTGGGCGATCTGTACCGGCCCCGGCGTGCCCACGGTGGCGAGGCCGTCGATGTCGTCCTTGGTCATCCCCGCGTCGGCGAGCGCGTTGCGCGCCGCTTCCAGGTGCAGTCCCATGGTCGAGTGGTACGGCAGGCGGCCCACCTCGTCGGTCTCGGCCGCGCCGGCGATCACGATGTTCATGCGGTGGCTCCAGCCGGGTTCATGCGGTCGCTCCAGGGTCGCTTCGGCTGGTCGCCTCAGGGGCGTTTCGGCTGGTCGCTCCAGGATCGCTCCGGCCGGTCGTTCCAGGGTCGCTTCGGCCGGTTGCTTCAGGGGCGCTTCGGCTGATCGTTTCGGCCGGTTCGAAGAGCGGCACGCACACGTCGCCGCGCCGCTCGAAGACCACGCGGAGGCTCAGGTCGAGCGGCAGGTTCTCGGGGAGGATCTCGACACCGACGATGTTCGTCATCATGCGCACCCCCTCCGCCAGCTCCACGACGGCGATCGCGTATGGACCGTCGTCCTCGAAGCCGGGCGCGGGACGGTGGTTGATCACGTACGAGTACAGGGTCGCGTGGCCGCTGGCCCGCACCCAATCCACGTCGGCGGAGCCGCAGTGCGGACAGTCGGGCCGTGGATAGAAGTAGTGCCGCGCGCACGCCCGGCAGCGCTGGATCCTGAGCTCTCCGGCCGCCGTGCCGTCCCAGAAGGGCTGCGTCTCCGGCGTGGGCCTCGGTACGGGCTTCATCGGCCTCCTCAATCTAGTTCTAGAATGACACTCTAGATTTAGATTCGGGCGAACCTCAAGGGCTGGGGATTCCGTTGCCGTTGCGGCCACGGCCGTCGAGCACGTCGTCCAGCGACGGCCGGTGCTCCGCGCCGCGAGGTCCCGCCTGGGCCAGCTGGATCAGCACGCCGTGCGCCTCCTTGGGATGCAGGAACACCTCACGCCAGCGCTGGTCGCGGACATTCAGGCCGTGGAGCCGGTAGCCGCGCTCGGTCAGCCTGGCCACGGCGGCGTCGAGGTCGTTGACATGGAAGTTCAGGTGGTGGACGCCGCCCCTGCCGCGGGTCAGCTCGAAGAAGCTGTCAAAGAAGCCCGAACCGGCCAGCGGCTCCATCAGCTCGACCTTGCCACCGCCCTCATAGGTGAGCTGCAGAGTGCGGTAGCCGCTCGAACGGTTGTCGCCACCGCCGCCCAGGTGGCGGCCCCCGAGCAGGTCGCGATAGATCGGCAGCAGGTCCCGGATGCGGGGCGCCGCCACGGCCGTGTGATCGAAGGTCACCTCTAGCCCGTCCAGTTCCAGGTCCACACTGACTCCCTTCCTAGAATTCGATTCTAGATCTTAGCGGAGCGGTCCGCACTCTTGACGTGGGGCGTTGTGAGGAGCAGCATTTCAGAAATGGATTCTAGAGCTACCTTCTAGAACTCATGACGGGGGCCTGTACGACGAGAGAGGCGAGTCATGAGGCTGTCCTACGTCCGCGAACTCGACGAGTACCCCACCGGCGCCCGGCGCATGAAAATCCTCACGATGGCCGTGCTCGCCATCCTCATCGGGTCCTACGAGGCGCAGATCGCGCCGGTGGTCCCGCTGCTGCTCAAGGACCTGCACATGACGCTGGCCACCTACGGCGCCGTGTCGGGCGCCGCGGCCATCGCCGGGGCGATCGCCTCCATCCTGGGCGGACGGCTCACCGACCGGCTCGGCCGGGTGCGGCTGCTGGTGCCCCTGATGATGCTCACCGCCGTGTGCTGCTTCGTCATGACGCTCGTGCACAGCCCGCGCGACCTGCTGCTCGCCCGCATCCTGCTGGCGTTCGTGGACGGCGTGGCCATGGCCAGCACCGCGCCCCTGGTACGCGACTTCTCGCCGCGGCTCGGCCGGGCGCAGGCGTTCGGCTTCTGGACCTGGGGACCGGTCGGCGCCAACTTCCTGGCCGCGGCCATCGCCGGCTGGACGCTGCCGATCTTCCAGGATTCGTGGCGCTCGCAGTTCGTCATCATGGGCTGCTTCTCGCTGGTGATCTCGTTCGTCATCGCCTTCAACATCGCCGACCTCTCCCCTGAGCTGCGGGCCAGGATCCAGCACACCGAACAGGCCGCCACCCAGGTGGTCGACCTGAGCCAGCCGGCCCGCCTCCGCTCGCTGTTCGCCAGGCGCAACATCTGGGCGCACGTGGTGGGCATCTCGCTCTGGCTGGTGCTCTACCTCACGCTGTCGTTGTTCGGGCAGACGATGCTCGTCGGAGCGCTCGGCATCAGCACCGCCCAGGCGTCCACGATCATGGCGGCGTTCTGGAGCCTGAACCTGATCACACTGATCATCACCGGACGTCTCTCGGACCGTACCCAGCTGCGCAAGCCGTTCTCACTGGGCGGCACGATCGCCGCGGTGCTCGTCACGGCCTACCTCGCCGTCGCGCTCGGGCAGGAAGGCGTCTCGACGGGCACGCTCATGCTGGTGGGCGCGCTGCTCGGCGGCTCGCTCGGCGTGGCGTACGCGCCCTGGATGGCCAACTACTCCGAGGACGCGGAGGACGCCGACCCGCGGCTGCAGGGCACGGCTTGGGGGCTGTTCGGGTTCCTCACCAAGGGCATCGCCGTGATCGGGCTGGTCGTCATCCCGCGGGTGGTCGAGGCAACGAACTGGCAGATTTGGCTGTTCATCTCGCTCGGCTGCCTGATCCTGTTCATCCCGGCGATCGTCCTGTTCAACGGCCCATGGCGCCGCCCCGCCCGCACCCCTGTCACCGTCGCCCTGGAGTCGGCTGAAGGCTGACCGACCGCCTCTGGGCGGTCCGAAGGCCGACCGCCCAGGGCGGGCCGAAGGCCGACCGCCCAGGGCGGGCCGAAGGCCGACCGCCCTCGGCGGGCCGACGGCTGACCGAGCTCGCGAACACCGAAGGCCACCACCCTCGGCGGGCCAAGGGACGACCGGGTTGTCCGCCTCGCTCTCCAGGATGCTGCCGGTGCCTGCCGCCTCGTAGCCGGCTGCCGTCGCATCCACGGGGTCGGGTCAGCACCCAGACGGCCAACTATGCGCACGTCACGGCGCTCAGCCACCTCCACCGGAGGAGCGTGCCCCTGGACAGACCCCAGCCACGCACAGAGGGTGGGGCCCACAGGGCCTGCCGTAAAAGATAGGAGAAAGCCCAGCCACGTCTAGCGGCACGCCCCCCGCACGGGGGGCGTGGCTCACGGGCTGGGCCTACACCGTCGGAAAACTCCCCGACCGAGTGCGGACGTCAGTCGCGGTGGAGCTTGCGGTAGGTGATCCGGTGGGGGCGGGCGGCGTCCGCGCCCAGGCGCTCGATCTTGTTCTTCTCGTAGTCGGCGAAGTTGCCCTCGAACCAGAACCAGTTCGACCCTTCCTCCCACGCCAGGATGTGCGTGGCGATGCGGTCGAGGAACCACCGGTCGTGCGAGGTGATGACCGCGCAGCCCGGGAAGTCGAGGAGCGCGTTTTCCAGCGAGGAGAGCGTCTCGGTGTCGAGGTCGTTGGTGGGCTCGTCGAGCAGGAGGACGTTGCCGCCCTGCTTGAGGGTGAGCGCCAGATTGAGGCGGTTGCGCTCGCCACCCGACAGGACGCCGGCCTTCTTCTGCTGGTCGGGCCCTCTGAAGCCGAACGCCGCGATGTAGGCGCGGGACGGCATCTCGACGTTGCCGACCTTGATGTGGTCGAGCCCGTCGGAGACGACCTCCCAGACGTTCTTGTTCGGGTCGATGCCGCCGCGGCTCTGGTCGGCGTAGGAGATCTTGACGGTGTCGCCGACGACGATCGACCCGCTGTCGGGCGTCTCACTGCCGGTGACCATGCGGAACAACGTGGTCTTGCCGACGCCGTTGGGGCCGATGATGCCGACGATGCCGTTGCGCGGCAGGTCGAACGTCAGCTTCTCCATGAGCACCCGGTCGTCGAACCCCTTGGTGAGATCCTCGGACCTGATCACCGTGGTGCCGAGACGCGGGCCCGGCGGGATCTGGATCTCGTCGAAGTCGAGCTTGCGGTGCTTGTCGGCCTCGGCCGCCATCTCCTCGTAGCGCTGCAGACGGGCCTTGCTCTTGGTCTGGCGAGCCTTCGGGTTGGAGCGAACCCACTCCAGCTCGTCTTCGAGGCGCTTCTTACGCTTGACGTCCTTCTGCCCCTCGACCTTGAGGCGCTGTGTCTTGGCCTCCAGGTACGTGGAGTAGTTGCCCTCATAGGCGTAGGCGCGGCCGCGGTCGAGCTCCAGGATCCACCCGGCGACGTTGTCGAGGAAGTAGCGGTCGTGGGTGACGGCGAGGACGGTGCCCGCGTATTTCTCCAGGTGCTGCTCCAGCCACTGCACACTCTCGGCGTCGAGGTGGTTGGTGGGCTCGTCGAGCAGCAGGAGATCAGGGGCCTCCAGCAGCAGCTTGCACAGGGCGACACGGCGGCGCTCGCCACCGGACAGCGTGGTCACGTCGGCGTCGGGCGGCGGGCAGCGCAGAGCGTCCATGGCCTGCTCAAGCTGGCTGTCGACGTCCCACGCGTTGCGGTGCTCAAGCTGGTCCTGCAGCTTGCCCATCTCGGCGAGCAGCTCTTCGCTGTAGTCGGTGGCCATCTGCTCGGCGATCGCGTTGTAGCGCTCGAGCATCTCCAGCGTCTCGGCTACGCCCTCCTGGACGTTGCCCAGGACGGTCTTCTCCTCGTTGAGCGGGGGCTCCTGCTGGAGCATGCCCACGGTGAAGCCCGGCATGAGTTTGGCGTCGCCATTGGACGGCTGCTCCAGGCCGGCCATCATCCGGAGCAGCGTCGACTTTCCGGTGCCGTTCGGGCCCAGGACGCCGATCTTGGCTCCGGGCAGGAACGACAGCGTGACGTCGTCAAGGACAACCTTGTCGCCGTGCGCCTTGCGCACGCGCTGCAACGTATAGATGTACTCCGGCATGGCATCTAGCTTAGGGGCTCTCGACCCGGGCTTCCGCCGGTCCACCTGATGGTCATGAGATGGAAGGCGCCACATCGGATAGTGGGCGATCTCCGGCGACGGTTTCGGTCGTCGGGATCCATGCCCAGCGACGGCTCTTCGGTCGTCGGGATCCACGCCCGACACCAGCTTCGGGCGCCAGGCCCCATGCCCGGCAACGGCTTCAGGCGCTGGGACCCATGCCCGACACCAGCTTCGAGCACCGGGACCCATCCCCTACCAGAACTCAGATGAACGACCAGGATCCGTTTCGCCATCGTCCACCGGCCATCTAGGCGGTACGGCGGGCGACCTGACGGACCGTCGAGTCGGTACGGCGGGCGCGTTGCGCAGTCTGTCGTCTGAAACCTCTTCCTATCCGCCGTACATGCCACCCGACGATCAGTGTGGTCGGGCTCCGTAGGGTGTCCACCATCAGCTGCTGGCGTGATCCCGAACTCGGGTTGTCGCCACGGAGACGACCTCGTCTGCCGCTCCACAACCCGAGATCGGCGCACCGCAGCCCCAACGGCTTGGGGTTGTCGGTACGGATGATCGTCGACGGGATCGGCCAGGTCACGGTTGAGTTCGGCCACCCCACTCAGCTTCACCGGCTGGATCGCATCGCCGGACCCGCCCCTGGCCGGCCGTTGGCGCGCGGGATGCCGTTCCCGACGAGTTGCTTGTGCACCTCGACCAGGCGGCCCCACACGTAAACGGTCAGATCAATCGAAGGCGGCGCACTCCTGTCATGGTCGGCGCGGGCATGAAGTCCACGGGGTCGTTCGGGTCGGTGCGCAGGGGGTTGAACCGGTCGAGCAGGATGTTCAGGGCGACCCGTCCTTCCAGCCGGGCCAAGGGGGCGCCCAGGCAGAAGTGGATGCCGCGGCCGAAGGCGAGATGCGGGTTGGGGTCGCGACCGGGGTCGAAGACGTCGGGGTTGGGGAACTGACGAGGGTCTCTGTTGGCCGGTCCGGGCCAGACCATGATCAGTTGGTCGGCCGGTATCATCACGCCGCCGAGTTCGGCTTCGCGGGTGGTGGCGCGGCCGAGGGCGGCGAATGGGGTGAAGAAGCGGAGAGATTCCTCGATGACGGCCGGGACCAAGTCGCGGTCAGCCCGTACCTTGTCCTGCTGCTCGGGAAAGGCGTCCAGGCAGAGCACCGTGTTGCCGAGGAGCATCGTCGTGGTGATGTGGCCAGCGAGCAGGAGGATGATCGCGAAATTGACCACCTGGATGTCGGGAAGGCGTTCGCCGTCCACCTCGGCCTCGACCAGCCTGGTGAGCAGGTCGGCACGCGGCTGCCGTTTGCGCTCTGCGGCGTGGCCTGCGAGATAGGCAGACATTTCATGCCACGGTCGTAGCGAGGCCTGAATGTCCGCGTTCTGTTCTTCTGTGGTCTTGTTGAGTGAGATCTTGGCGTCGCGCTGGAACAACGCATCTGCCCACTGCTTGAACAGGGCGCGATCGCTGCTGGGCACACCCAGCAGTTCGGCGATGACGATGACCGGAAGCGGGTAGGCCAGATCGGTCACGAGTTCCAGTTGCCCGCGTTCTTGCGCCTCGTCGAGCAGTTCGTGGGTGAGGGCGGCGATCCTCGGCTCGAGATCCGCGACGACCTTACGGGTGAAGGCGCTGCTGACCAGCTTGCGCAGCTTGCCGTGCTCCGGCGGGTCGATCTGGGTGATGAAACCCTCCATCGAGAATTCCTCGGCGGCAGGCATCAGGCTCTTGGGAATCACCCGCATGGTGTCGGAGGAGAACGTCGCCGGGTCCCCTAAAACCTCCTGCAGTTCCGGGTACCCGTAGACGTTCCACATTCCGATGTCGGCGTCGTACTCGACCGGCCGGCCCGATCGCGGCCCGTGCAGCCAGAAGTGCTGTTTGGGGATGTTGTACCTCTCGACGATGTCGGCCATCGCCTCTCCCTTGGTAGAAGATCCGTTTTCGGTTGGGGATCAGTTCCTGAAAGATCGAGATGTACTTCCCTGGCCGCCCGGGGGGACGGCCCGAGGCTAGATGCGGCCGTCTACGTACGGCCGCCCGTCCGTGACCACTGCGGTGAGCACCTCAGCGGAGGGATGCGTCATTTACCACTCTGATCCTCCTGCACCGACTTCTCGCGATAGTCCTGCCAGCGCTGGAGGAACTCCCCCGCGTCGCGCTCAACGAAGGCGAAGAACTCCCGGGTCTCCTCCAGCCGCGCCCGCTGCTCGAGTCGGCTCTCGCCGACGACTGAGAGCCCGAAGTCCAACGCCTCCAGACTGGATCGCACCCCGGCCAACTGAACCCCCATGACGTGCGCCCATCCACCGCCGGCCACCTGATAGCGGTGTTCACGGCTCGACGTGGGAACACGCTCGATCATCCCGGTGCCCTCCAGCTGCCTGGCCACCGTGCTGATCGCGGTCTTGCTCACGTCGAGTTGCGCGGCCAGATCAGTGAGCGACTGGTGCACGGGGTCGCAGATCATCAACCACGCATAAACGCGGCCCATGGTCCGCGTCCCACCGAAACGCTCCATGACCAGGCCCATGCGGTCGACGAACTCGGCCTCCTGCTGATCCATCTATGCAAACTCCGACGTTATCGTGAAGTACGTACTTTACGAAGTGTACGTACTGCCTCGGCGCGTGGCAACAACCAGAAGGCCACCCACGAATCCCCCGGCCGCGACGATGGATTCCGGCTGCGGACTGGAGAATTGCGATTCGCCGTCAGGCGGCGGCCTTTTCAGGAGGACGCCAGACAGCAGGCCGCAGAAGTCCGGTGCGGCATCACGCGGCGACCCCTCCAGAGGGACATCAGGCAGCAGCCCATCGAAGCCCCACTGCGACGCCAAGCAGCAGCCTCCTCAGAGGCACCTCAGGCAGCGGCCCACCGAAGCCCGGTGTCAGGCAGCGGATCTTTCAGGAGGGCATCACGCGATGAGGACTTCGAGGGGACGTCAAGCGGCGGGGTCCTCGGGGAGGGCGGGTGGCGGTGGTTGGATTACGGGGACACAGACGCGGTCGCGGCCCAGTTCTTTGGCGCGGTAGAGCGCCAGGTCGGCGGCGGCGAGGAGTTCGATCAGGTCGTCGCCGTGGACGCTCATCAAGGCCACGCCTGCCGAGATGGTGACCGAGATCATCGCATCGTCCGCCGGGACGGACATGCGGCCGATGCAGTAGCGGAGGCGTTCGGCCACTCGGCGAGCCTCGTGGATGTCGGCGCGCGGTAGGAGGACCACGAACTCCTCTCCGCCGAAGCGGCCCACCACGTCGTAGTCGCGCAACTGGCTGCGGAGAGTGGCCGCGACGCCGACGAGGACCTGATCGCCGGCCAGATGACCATGGGTGTCGTTGACTCGTTTGAAGTGGTCGATGTCGATGATCAGGAGGGCGAGCGTCTCACCGGTGCGGCGGGCGCGGACGATCTCGGTGTCGGCCTCGCGCTGCCAGGCGGCGGCGTTCAGCAGGCCGGTCTTGGCGTCGGTGCGAGCCGCCGCCTGGAGCTGGGCGTGCAGGAGGCTGCGCTGGAGGAGGACGACCGGCGGCAGAGCGAGGAGCAAGAGGGCGAGGTTGAGCCCGCAGGCGATCGCGACCGTGACGCCGAGGCAGAGCTCCACGACGTCAAGGAGCACGCTCTCCCTGTCCCAGAGCACCTCGCGCCAGGAGATGTCCGGGTTGGCGGTGTGTGCCGCGATCGCGATGAGAATGGTGTTGAGCAGGGCGAAGAGCACGGCGGAGCCGATGGCGCAGAGGATCGGGAGTCCGCTGCCCCGCGAGAGCACCGCCGAGTCGGGTACGAGCCAGTGGAACGTCACGGACGCCGTGCAGGCCGCCAGCCCGATGACCGCCGCGCTGCACACCCGGCGATAGAGGACCGTCGCACGGACCCGCCATTGCAGCAGGACCTGCAGCACGATCGGCGCGAACAGCGAGTAGGCCGGCGGCAGCAGCAACGCCACCGGCAACCACCACGCGGACAGCAGGTCCCGGGAGACGCCGGCGGGCATACCCAGACGTCTGGTGGCCTCGATGCAGACCGCGCCGCAGCCCATGAGAGCGGCGAACGTCAGTAGCTGCGGCCACCGGAGTTCGGTAGATGTCGTGAAAAAGGCGGTTGCGGCGAGATTCAGGATGACGATCCCGCTCAGGTAGTAAAGAAGCGGACGACGTTGTCCGAGTAGTGGCCAGCGGCTGGCCAGCGTTGAAACACCGTTGCGAGGCTTGACCGAGGCGTGACTGGTCGCCGCCATCTCGTCCCCTCCCTGACTAACGATGTGTAACACATTAATTGCGGAGTGTGCGTTGCGCGATGGGAACCAACTACGTTTGACGTTGTGACCACATACGTGCTGTAGTCGGCGAATGACCCGCTCACTCCGCGAGTGGACCGTGCTGAAAGGAGCAGCCATGGTGCAGGGCGTGACCTGGACCTGAGAGACGCTCTAGCAATCTGACACCCGGCAACACCATCGGCCGAATTTTCGGTGCCACCCCGTGGGGCTTCATGGCATCACCGCGTGCGGCCGGTGACCCCTCCCTTCCTTCCCGCTCTTACCTGCGGGCGCATGAGCGGGCACCGGCTTGATCGCCCGATGCTCCGCTCATGCGTGAGCCGTTGTGCAGCAGAGCCCGCTACGCCGCCGCTCGGTCCTGGCCCGCTACGCCGCCGCTGCTAGATACTGGTCCGCTACGCCGCCACTCGGTCCTCGCCCGTTATGGCGCCGCTCGCTCCCGGCCCCGCCACACCGCCGCTCGCTCCTGGTCCGTTATGCCGCTGCTCGCTCCTCCGTCGGCCAACCAGCGTCCTCCGCCTCGGTCTCGTTGTCGTCGGCACCCAGGATCCGTACGGTCGCGCCGCCGCTCCTGCCCGCCGGAGACGGAGCGCCTCGGGATTGGGACCGCGTCGACGCCGCACCTGCTGACGTGACACCTGTCGACGCCGCACCTGCTGACGCCGCACCCATTGACTCGGAGTGGGTGGGCGGGAGATCGGTTGACGAATCATCGGTGGGCGAGGTGGCGCTCGGTGAAGAGGCGGAATGCTTGGTGTTGGGCTGCTTGGTGGTTGCGGGGCCGCTCCGCTTAGTGTCGGCTCCCGTAGTGGGGCTTTCGAGGGCGCGGGTGCGACGGGAGCCGGTGCCGAGCACGCTGGCGGATATCTGGTCCTTGATGCTGTGAGTCGGCGCACCCCTCTCCTCGGCCGTGCCGCTCTCCTCGGACGTGTGGGGCTGTGAAGTCGAGCGGTCCTGCTCCGATGCCGTGCGGTTCTCCGATGTCATCGCCTCATCTGCCGGGGCTGGCGGCTCCGTCGGACGGTCAGGGCCGCGCTTCTGCTCCTCCGCGACGCGAGGTGCGGAGCCTTCATCCATCCGGGCATCTACTCGGGCGGTCACCCGGGTTGTCGTGAGACGGTCGGGGGCGGGCTTGGCGCCCATGGCCCAGTCCTGGGTTTCCTCGTCCAGGCGGTCGCGCATCTCCCTGCTCACCGAGCCGGTGCCGCCGCCGCGCTCCGGCTTGGCGAAGACGCCTGTGCCCCAGCGCAGGTCGTGGCCCACCGAGCTGGCCTCGACCTCGGGCATGAAGCGCCGGTCGCCCTCGGGGCCGAACTCTCTGATGCGGAGCTTGCCGGACACGACTACGGGCTGTCCTACCTGCACGGATTTGGCGACGTTGTCACCGAGGGCACGCCAGCAGCGGACCGCGAAGCACACTCGCTCCCCGTCGGCCCATTGTCCGGTCCTCTTGTCGAAGTAACGGTGGGTGGTGAGCACCCGGAGTGAGGTCACCCTGGCCCCGTCCTCGAAGCTGTATTGGCGTGGCTCTGCTGCGACGTTGCCGGTGAGTGTGATGTAGATGTCGTTCATCCCGTTGCCTCCACTGTGGCGGGCGGGGTGCCCGCGGCCTGGGAGTACGGTGCCTCAGATGGGTGTGGGCGGGCGGGGCCGAACGGGGTTCTGTGGACAGCGTCGTCTTGAGGACGGCTGCCTGTGGACGAAGCCGCTTGAAGTGACTGCGCATGGACATCGCCACCCGGTGGTGTCCCACCCAGTGGTGGATCAACGATCTCGTTGTGCGTTTCCTACGTGGCGAACCGGGCTGAGCGGGTGAGAAACTACACCGCTCTGCGGGACGTCATCTCGCCAACCCATCCCCCTTGTGGCGGCTGCCGACGGGCTAGCTCCCGAGGCGGGTGTTCACGGACGAAGCCACCTCTGAGGCGACTGCTCGGGACTAAGTCGCCCTGTGGTAACTGCCTGTGGAACGAGGCCATCCCCGGGGACGGCTTCCCGTGGAGAAAGCCGCTCCTGTGGTAACTGCCTGTGCACGAGGCTGCCCCAAGACGGCTGCCCGCGAAAAGAGGCCAGGCGAGGTGCTCCAGAAGCCGACCACACACAGCACCGTAAGAAGGCCGTGCACACACAGCACTGTGAGAGAAAAGCCGCCCAGCCCGCAGAGGAGTCAGCCGGACAGCCCACGCATGGCGCTGTAGAAGGCGTGGTGGCGGCCCAGTTCGCGTTCCACCGGCTCCACCACCATGGTCTCCGACACCGCCGCCACCCGACGGCGCATCTCCCGTTCCAGGCGTTCGCGTTCCCTCGATGCCCCGAGTACGACGAAGTTGCGTGACGCGATGCCCGACAGCGCCCCCAACCCCAGTACGGAGGCCATCATCAGCCCCACCCAAGGCAGCGCGGCGCTGTCGCCGAGCAGTTGGAGGGACGCGGGGAGCTGGCCGGGGACGGTCAGCCCCACCGCCAGCCAGGCGAGTCCGCCGACGAAGGCGCCGACCAGGAAGTACTGCCAGATCTTCAGGATCCGCCACCAACCCGGCACCCGGTCGAGCTCCGGCGCGACCTCCGTGAGGTCCTCGGTCAGCACCTTGGGCAGTTGGCTGGAGCGGGAGCGGGCCGCGCGGTGCACCGCCGTACGCCACACCGGGTGCATCCCAACCGTCAGCCCGTCGGCGAGCGCCTGGACGGCGTTGGACACCTCGGCGGCCTGCGCGCTCACCGAGCCGGTCGTGATACCGCGGATCTCGTCGCTGACATCCTCCAGGCGCAGCGACTTGAGCGGGTCCGGACGGAACTTGGCCAGCCAGCGCGGGTACGGCCAGCCCACCCAGCGGCTCGACCGCTCGGCGTAGACGTTCTCCATGGCCTCGCCCACGGCCGGAACGCCCACGGCGTCGCAGAGCGCGTCCGTCAGGCCGAGCCTGCGGGCCTCGTCGACCGACGCCGGCGCGGAGAGGGCCTCACCGACCGGCATGGTCTCGGTGAGGCGCCGCTCCAACCGGCGCAGGTCGGCTTCGATCTTGTGGATGGCCGCCCGCCGCCGGGAGACCGCGCCCGAGATGACGCTCTTGAGACTGTCGATGCCCCGGCCGCTGACCGCCGAGGTGGGCACCACGCTGGGATGTTCGATGCCTTCGCGGCGGAGCAGGTCGTTGAGGTCGATGACCAGCTCGGCGAGCTCCTCGGTGGACAGCTTGTCGGCCTGGTTGAGCGCGAACACGGTCATCGCGTCGTGCCCGGCCAGGTCGGTGACGTAGCGCCGGTGCGTGGAGGCGTCAGCGTACTTCTGCGGGTCGAGCACCCACACCACCAGGTCGGCCAGGCCGATGAGCCGGTCGGCCTCGGTGTCGGTGAGCGCCCGGATCGAGTCGTGGTCGGGCAGGTCGAGCAGGATCAGCCCGTGGAGCTGGCTCTCACCCTTGTCCAGCGCGCTGGCGCGGGCGAAGCGGTGGCGCCACTGGATCTGCAGCCAGTCGAGCAGCGGCGCGGCGCCTTCCAGCCCCCAAACGCAGGCGTGGGTACGGGCCGTGGTGGGCCTGCGTACGCCCGTCGGCGACAGCTCAAGCCCGGAGATCGCGTTGAACAGCGACGACTTGCCGCTGCCGGTGCCACCGGCGAGGGCGACCACGGTGTGCTCCGACGACAGCTTGAGCCGGTCACCGGCCCGCGTCAGCAGCGCGCTCGCCTCGGAGAGCACCTTCTGGTCGAGCCGCCCGGGGCCAAGCTCAACGATCTTGGTCAGGGCGGTCAGCCGCGGAGCCAGGCCCGGCCTGGTGGTGACGGCGGTCATCGAGCGACCTCGAGGTTGTACGTCGCCTGGTAGAGGCGGGTCGCGGTGGACTCGTCGGGTATCCCGGCCGAGTCGAGCGCTTGCACGTAACGCATGGATTCCTCGTCGAACAGCATGCCGATCCTGGCTCGCAGGTCACTGAGTGCCTTGGCGCCGATGCCGCGCAGCGACTCGGCGCCGAGCAGGGCATTGACCAGCCGGTGCGGCACGCCTTCGACGGTGCCGCCGCTGAACATCGCAACCATGAAGATCAACGATAGCGAGTCGGCATCGAATGAGACGAACTTGGACACCGACCGCTTGGCCACACCCTCCGTACGTACGAGCTCCGTGACGTGCTCCTGCCAGGCGGAGATGGCCCGGGTGGCATGCCGTACGAGCTCGTCGGAAGGCCGTTCGAGGCCCGCCCCGATCGTGCCGCCCACCTCCGAGCGGTGCCGCCAGCGGGCGACCACCTCCTCGGCGGCGCGGTGGGCGGCGGCGACGATCACCGACTCCAGACCGGCGCGCAGCGCCGCGCGGAACGCCGTGACCCGCTCGGGCGCCTGCCTGCCCGACCTGCCCCGCTTGCGGAACTGGATCGTCCGCATGAGGTCACCGGACCCGGCGAAGTCCTGCCAGCGGGCCAGCACCTCACCGTGGACGAGCATGCCGTTCCTGGTCGCCTTGTCGATCTCGGCGAGCGCGCTCATGTAGGCCGCCTCCACGTCCGCGCGCAGCTCGGTGCGGAAGGCGACCTGCCCCTCCAGATGCCTGGCCAGGGCGGGAACGCGGGTACGGAAGCTGTCGAGCACACCGTTGAGCGTCTCGTGTACGGCCTGCGCGCGGCGGTCCTCATCGACGGAGAGCTCGGCCAGCCAGAGGCGCAGATCGGTCATCTCATGATCGGGCAGCCGGCCGTCGACGACCTTCGCCTCGCCGATGACGAACCGGTCGACCTCGCCCAAGCCGTATTCGGTGAGCATCCGGATGAAGTGCTTAAGCACGACCTCACGCGCCTTGGGCTGGACCCGTGAGAGCACGATGGCCAGCCGGGCACCGCGTTCCTTGGCCAGCCGCAGGAGGTTCCAGGCGGGGGCGTCGGCGTAGCGGGCGGCGGTGGTCACGAAGATCCACAGGTCCGCGGCGTCGAGCATGCGGTGGGCGATCTCGTGGTGCTCCTCGACGACCGAGTCGATGTCGGGGGTGTCGAGCAGCGCGACGCCCTGCGGCAGCTTCTCTGTCGCGACCACGACCAGGCTGCCGATGCCGTCCTCGGGCGACGGCTTGTCGATCCGCCGCATGCCGCCGAGCAGGTCGCCCTTGGTGAACCACTGCCGGTCGTCCGGGTGGCAGACCAGCACCGGGATGCCGGTGGTGGGCCGTCGTACGCCGGTGCGGGAGATGTTCTTCTCGGCGAGGGAGTTGACCAGCGTGGACTTGCCCGCGCCGGTCGAGCCCGCGACCACGATGAGGGCGGGCGCGGTGTTCGTCCGTACTCTCGGGAGCACGTAGTCCTTGAGCTGGGCGAGCAGGTCGGCGCGGGCCTGCCTGGCCTCGGCCGCACCCGGCAGGTCCAGCCCGAACCGCAGGTCGGACACGCTCTCGCGGAGCGCGTCGAGCGCCGCCGTCAGCGCGGCGACCATCTCGGGGGGCAGCGGCTCGACCCGCCGGGCGGGGGGCCGCCCAGCCGCGCCTTGCTCCGCGCCGACCGCCTCCGCAGGCTCTACGGGCTCTACGGGCTCTACGGGCTCTACGGGCTCATCGTGTACGGCCTGCGCGTCGTCCGAGACTTGTCCGGCCTGTGGGTCCGAGACTTGTCCGGCCTGCGGGTCCGAGTCCTGTTCGGCCTGGGGGTCCGGGAACTGCCACGCGGACGGCTCCGGGCGGACATCCGCCGATCCCGCAGGCTCGTCCTCGGCAGACTCGTCGCTCTCCGCAGGCTCGACCCGCGCCTCCGGCTCATCGAGTGTCAGGAACCCGGCCGGTTGCTGCGGCTCATTGGTCTCCGCGAGCTCCGCCCGTGCCTCCGCCTCGTCGAGCTCCCTGAGCCAGGCCGGCTCCGCGGGCTGGTCGGGCCCTGCGGGCTCGGCTGATTCCGCGGGCTCGGCTGATTCCGCGGGCTCGGCTGATTCCGCGGGCTCGGCTGATTCCGCGGGCTCCTCGTCAGACAGAGCCTCAGACTCCTCCGGTTCCGCCCGCACGTCAGGCTCCTCGTCAGCCGGCTCGTCCGACTCGGCCCCCGCCTCCGGCGCTTCCGGTTCCGACGCGCCGACGTCACCAGCGTCACCAGCGTCACCAGCGTCACCAGCGTCACCAGCGTCAGACGACGTCTGAGGCCCGTCAGGGGGTTCCTCGGACGACGCCTCAAGCCCCGCCGGCTCGTCGTGAGACTCTCCGGTCGGAGACGGCGCCTCCTCCTCGGCCGCGGCGGCCGGCGCCGCGGACTCGTCCGTGAAGGCGCGGAAGCTCAACGTCTGCTCCCCAGGCGACTCCTGCCGCCCGTCATCCATGGCCGTGTTCACGGCAGGCGCTCCGCTCTGACCATCTCGACCTCCTGGCCGACCCTTACGACGTCGCCGACGATGACGATCGCCGGCGGCCGTATACCAGCCGCGGACACGCGGTCGGCCACGCTGGAAAGTGGAGCCACAACCGCCCGCTGGGTCGGAAGAGTACCGTCCTGTACCACCATTACGGGAGTCTCCGGAGGGCGTCCATCTCTCAGGAGTGCCTCGGCCACTTTCGCCAGCCTCTCGACGGCCATCATGAGCACCAGCGTGCCCTGCGAACGGGCCAGCCCCGGCCAGTCGACGGTCGACCGGGCGTCGTCCGGCGCGACGTGCACGGAGATCACGTGAAACTCCTGGCTGACCCCGCGATGCGTCACCGGAACCCCGGCCGAGGCGGGCACCGCCACGGCGCTGGTGATGCCGGGAACCACGAGCACCGGGATGCCCGCCTGGGCGCAGGCGATCATCTCTTCGCCGCCGCGCCCGAACACGAACGGGTCGCCGCCCTTGAGGCGGACCACGAACTTGCCCTGCCTGGCCCGGTCGACGAGCAACTCGTTGATGGTCTCCTGCGAAAGGGACCTGCCGTAGGGGACCTTGGCGGCGTCGATGAGCTCGACGTCGGGCGCCAGCTCGTCGAGCAGGGCGCGGGGCGCGAGCCGGTCGGCGACCACGACGTCGGCCTGCGCGAGCAGTTGCCGGCCGCGCACGGTGATCAGCCCGGGATCGCCGGGGCCGCCGCCGACCAGGGCGACGCCGACGGGTTTGGTGCGGCTGCGGCGAGCGTCGACCGTGCCGTCGCGCAGCGCGCCCACGACCGCGTCCCTGATGCCGGCCGCCCTGCGCGGGTCGCCGCCGGCGGTCACGGCCACGGTGATCTCGTCCACCCGCCCGGAGGCGGGCGTCCAGGCGGCGGAGGCGTCCTTGTCGTCGGCTCGCACGCACCAGATCCGCTTGGCCTCGGCCTCGGCCGCGACGGCGGTGTTGACGGACTTGTCGTCGGTGCACGCCTGGACGAGCCAGGCGCCGTCGCAGTCGCCGACCTCGTAGGGGCGGGCGTGCCAGGTGACCCGGCCGGAGGCGATCAGGTCGTCGAGCGCGGGCGTGACGCTCGTGGACACCACGGTGACCTCGGCGCCCGCCTCCAGCAGCGCCGGCACCCTCCGCTGCGCGACGCGCCCGCCGCCCACGACGAGGACCCTGCGCCCGGAAAGCCGCAGGCCGAGGAGGTAGGGGCCCATGCTGGGGAATCTCCCGTTCGCGAAGCTTGGTGTGTTAAGAGGTAAACCTACCGGGTCTTACCGAGAGATTTATCGGCCGTCAAGAAGCGGCTGGTGAGGATCCCAGCGGGGCCCGCCATTATCGTCCTTCCGGCGTCTGGCCATCGCTGACAGCGCCTCAAGGATAACCCGGTTCCCGAGGAACGCGGTGATGTCCGCGTGATCGTACGGCGGAGCCACCTCGACCACCTCCATACCGGCCACCGGCAGTTCGTAGCAGATCCGCCGGACCGAGTCGAGAAGCTGCCTGGCCGACAGGCCGCCCGGCTCAGGGGTGCCCGTGCCGGGGGCGTGCCCGGGGTCGCAGACGTCGATGTCGACGGACAGGAAGATCTGGTCGCACTCGTCGAGCGCGATGCCGAACGCCTCCGTCAGGCACTCTTCGAGCCCTCGGGTGACGATCTCGGTCATCTCGTACGAGCGCATGTTCTGCTCGGCCATCCAGCCGAGCGTCTCGGGACCCGGCCAGTAGCCGCGCAGCCCGATCTGCAGGAACCGGTCGCCGCGGATGGCGCCGGACTCGATGAGGCGGCGCATGGGCTGGCCGTGGCCGTACAGGTGGCCGAAGGCGATGTTGCCCGTGTCGGCGTGTGCGTCGAAGTGGATCATCGAGGTCCGGCCCGGCTCGTACGCCCTGGAGGTGCCCCTGGCGTCGGGCAGCGCGACCGTGTGGTCGCCGCCCAGGACGAGCGGCACGGCCCCGGAGGCGGCGACGCGGTGGACCGCGTCCTCGATGGCGGCCAGCGAGGACTCGACGTCGCCGGAGTAGCACTCGACGTCGCCCGCGTCGAGCACGCGCAGGTCCCGCAGCGCGTCGACGCGCAGGGCCAGGCTGGGCCTGGAGCCGTCGTGCGGCAGGTAGCAGGCCTGGCGCAGGGCCATCGGGCCGAACCTGGCCCCGGGACGGTTGGAGGTGCCGCCGTCGAACGGAGCCCCGATGATCACGACGTCGGCCCCCGCGTACGTCGCGGGGTCGCCGACATCGCACCGCTCGACGCCGAGGAAGGTGATATCGGGGCCGTACATGGGGCCGTATCTCGACATGGCCCCATCATCACACGTGTTTTTCGGTCACTCCCGCCGAGTCGAAGGTGGCGACCTCGTGCATGACGCGTACGGCGGCGCAGACGAGCGGGTAGGCGAGCAGCCCACCGGTGCCCTCCCCCAGCCGCAGTTCCAGGTCCACCATGGGGCGCAGGCCGAGGTGGCCGAGTGCGGCGGTGTGGCCCACCTCGGCCGAGCGGTGCCCGGCGACGCAGTGGTCCAGCGCGGCGGGGTCGAGCGCCGCGGCCACGAGGGCGGCCGCCCCGGCGATGACCCCGTCGAGGATCAGCGGCACGCGGGCGGCGGCGCCGCCGAGGATGAAGCCCACCAGCGCCGCGTGCTCGAACCCGCCCACGGCGGCCAGGGCTCGCAGGGCGTCGTTGGGCAGGGACATGACGGAGTTGACGCCGTTCACCCGGAGCGCCTCACGGATCACGTCCACCTTGCGGGCGTGCGTCTCGTCGTCGATCCCGGTCCCCCGGCCCGTCACGTCGGCCGGGTCCCGGCCGGTGAAGGCGGAGATCAGCGCGGCGGAGGCGGTGGTGTTGGCGATGCCCATGTCACCGGTGATCAGGCAGCGGGCGCCGCCCGCCACCAGGTCGCGGGCCACCGAGATGCCGGCTTCGAGAGCTTGTACGGCCTGATCCACCGTCATGGCCGGACCAGCGGCCAGGTCGGCCGTACCGTAGTCGATCTTCCGCTTCACCAGGCCCGGCGCGTCGGGCAGGTCCGCCGCGACGCCCACGTCGACCACGGTCACCGTCGCGCCGACCTGCTTGGCGAAGGCGTTGGCCACCGCGCCGCCGGACAGGAAATTGGCGACCATCTGGATCGTGACCTCCTGCGGCCACGGGGTGACGTTCCGGGCGTGGACGCCGTGGTCGGCCGCGAAGATGGCCAGGGCCGCCGGGGTCGGCATGGGCGGCGGGGTGGTGCCCGCGGCGCCCGCCAGACGTACCGCGACCTCTTCCAGCGCGCCGAGCGAGCCGCGCGGCTTGGTGAGGCGGTCCTGGTAGGCCCGAGCGTCGGCGATGGCGCGCGGGTCGGCGGGGCGAATCGCGGCGAGCGTCTCAGCGAGCACGGCTTACCTCCGAGTAGGGGTCAGGGGACCAGTTGGAGCGCTTCCTCGTAACGGTCGATGACGACATCGGCCAGGGTCTCGCAGTCGCCGATCACCTCGGCGCAACGGATGTCGAGATCGGGGTGGCCGGCGCCGTAGGCCAGCGCCTGCGCCCACACCCGCTCCAGCATCCCGCCCGCGAACAGCAGGTACGGGACGACGATCACCCGCTTGGCGCCCAGCCGGCGGCAGCGTTCGAGCCCGCCGGGCACTCCGGGCGGCGTGACCGAGACGAAGGCGGTCTCGACCGTCATGAAGTCGTAGGCGTGTGTCTCCCAGAACAGCCGCGAGACGCGGTGGATCTCGGCGTTGGCCGCCGGATCGGTGGAGCCCTCGCCGACCAGGACGACCGCGGTGTCTCCCGGCTCGACGTGCAGGGGCAGCTCGGTGGTCGCCGAGTCGACGGCCCGCAGCCGCGGCCGGCCGCCGACCAGCTCCAGCGGGCGCAGCTTGGGCATCTCGGTGGCGGCGTCGTTGAGGCGCTCGGCCAGCAGCGCGAGCACACGGGGGTCGGGGCCCAGCGGGCGGCCGTAGTCGCACATGAGGGTCGGGTGGCGTTCCTGCACCCTGGCCATGGCGGCGGGGAACTCCGCGCCCACCCGGCTGAGGCTCAGCGGCAGCGCCACCAGACGGTGGTGGCCCCGGGCGACCAGGGAGGCGACGGACTCGCTCACCCGTGGCGTGGCGCGCTCCAGATAGCCTCCGGAGACGTCGGCGGCCCGCTGGTCCAGGCGGCATCGGAGCCTGTGGACGAACCGGCCGAACTCGGCGGAGTCGGCGTCATCGTTCGAGCCCTGCCCGATGAGCAGGAGCGGGGGCTTCATTGAGGGAATCTCCGGTGCGTAGGCAAGACACGCGAGGATAACCGATGCGTGCCGGTTGAAACAGGTCACGCCACACGCGAGGGGGTCGCGTGTACGACGAAGACAGGGTCGGCCGCGGCCAGGCTATGCGATCCGTCCGGCTGAATGGTGAGCTTTGAGGCGATTATCTGCGTGCCCTCGGCACGATAGCCGTGCTCGCGGAGCCGGTCGAGCACCGCGGAGACCCGTTCGACCGTCTTCAGCGCGCAGACCAGCGTGCGCGGTCGGCGGGCGGCGCAGGCCACGATGACGTCGGTTCCGCCCCCGCCGACGAAGACGGCGTCGGGATCGGGCAGCGGTTCGAGCGCGGGTGGCGCCTGCCCCCTGGCCAGGGCCACTTTGACGCCGTGTTCGAGTACGGTGGCGCGCAGCCGGGCACAGGCCGCCTCCTCCCGCTCGACGGCCACGACGGCGGCGCCGAGCCGGGCGCACTCGACGGCGATCTCGCCGGAGCCCGCGCCCACGTCCCAGACCAGGTCGCCGAGCCGGGGGCCGAGCTTGGCCAGGATGTACGCCCTGACCTCGGCCGGTATCGAGCTCTCGAACGGCAGCGCCCACTCGGCCGGCCCCGGCTGCGCGCCCGCCACCCAGCCGGGCTCCCTGGCCTGGTGGAGGGGGTCGATGACGAGCACCACGTCGGGGTCCTTCCACGGCCGGGTGGTGGCCTCGCCCATGCGGCTGTGGGTGACCCGCTCGTCGGGTCCGCCGATGTCCTCGCAGACGATCAGCTCGCGCGGGGTCGTCGGAGCCAGCTCGCGGGCGATGTCGCCCGGCCCGACGCCGGGCGCGACCAGCAGGGCCACCTTGGGGTGCGCCCGGCAGGCGTTGACCACCCGGTTGAGCTGGTGCGGGCCGACCGGGGCGACGACGAGCGCGTCCTCCCAGTTGAGCCCGGCGCGGGCGAAGGCGCGGGTGACGAGCGAGGTGGCGGGAAGTACGTCGGGCTTGAGCCCGTGGGCGCGCAGCCTGCGCACCACGCCGAAGAAGCCGGGATCACCCTCGGCGACGACCACGGCGGCGCCCTCGCCCTGTTCGAAGTGGCTGTCGAGGGTCTGGAGCAGCGACCCGTCGGCCACGACCGAAGCGGTCAGCCTGAGCTGCCCGATGATGGCGTCCGGCCCCACCACGAGCGTCGCCCCGCGCAGCCGCTCGACCGCCCTGGCCGACAGCTCCGATCCGTCCCACCCGACCACTGTGATCATGCGCACCACCGCCTCACCACTAAGGGTGACGGGTGCCGCGGTGTTTCACAAAGGGTACGAACGCCTGTCCGGTGTGCCTGTCCGCACGAACCACCCCGTCCTGCCCGGCCGGACCGGTGCGATCCGTCACGCCAGATCGGCCGGCGTGAGGCTGTAGACGACCAGGTCACGCCCCTGGAGCGCGTTGCGCGCCACGCCCTCGCGGACGAAGCCCGCCTTCTCCGCCACCCGCTGCGAGGCTATGTTGGTGACCGCCGCCCGCAGTTGCAGCCGTCCGAAGCCCTGCGTGACGAACAGCCAGCGGGCGATCGCCAGCACGGCCTCCCCCGCGTACCCCTGGCCGCGGGCCCAGGGCGCGGTCATGTAGCCGACCTCCGCCGATCTGTTGACCCAGTCGGCGTCCCTGAGGTCCACGTTCGCCACGAAACGGCCGCCGGCCAGCTCCGCCACGGTGTAGGCGATCCCCTGTCCCCTGGTCCTGATCCGCTCGGCGGCGCCGATGAACGCGCGGGCGTCCGCCTGCGTGTAGCCGCGCGGCAGCCCGGTCTCGGCCTGGGTGAGCGGGTCGGCGCCCGTGGCCGCCAGGTCCGCCACGTCGGCCTCGGCCGGCTGTCTGAGCAGCAGCCGCCGGGTACGCAGCTCGGTGCGGGGCAGCGTGTCGGACGGGACGCGGCTGTCGCCGCGCAGCAGGCCGAACATCACCAGATCGTGCGGCCCGTCGTCCTCCATCGCGGCGTCGCGGAGCACGCCTTCCCAGGTGAAGCCCGCTTTCTGTGCGACGCGTAGCGAGGCCAGGTTGTCGAGGTTGGCCGTCAGGTCGATCCTGCGCAGCTCCGTGGTGGCGAACACCCACTCGACCAGCCCGCGTACGGCTTCGGGCGCGAACCCGCGGCCCCGGTAGAGGGGGTGCACGCCGTAGCCGACCTCGGTCGTTCCCGCGCCCCACGCGGTCTTGAACAGGCTGATGGCGCCCACGACGCGGTCGTCGGCGTCGGCCATCGCCAGGTGCACGCCCTGCCCGGAGCGGCGCAGCTCGTGCACGCCGGTCTTGAGCCACTGCGCGATGCCCGACACCTTGGCGGGGGTGCCGGGCGGCAGGAACTGGGCACCGGACTGCACGATCGAGCGGATCCGGTCGGCGTCCGAGATGCCGAAAGGCCGGAGCACGAGCCGCGCGGTGGTGATTCTCACACCGGGATCGAACACCCTCGGCAGGGTACACAGCCGCGATGTTTGCCCATGAAAGCGGGGGTAGGTCGCCCTAGAGAGGAGTGAGACCACCATGGAATGTGGCAGCGCCGAACACCTTGACGAGCAGCGCGAGCACAAGAGGGGCGGCGACCTCACGCACGCCGAGGGCGCCGAGCTTTTCGAATGGGTCAATGACACCTCTTTCCCCTCATCCAGGGAGGACCTGCTGCGGCACGCCGAGCATCGGCACGCGCCCGACGAGGTGCTGGAGCTGCTGCACTCGCTCCCGGAGCGGCAGTACCACACCATCGGGCAGGCCACGGAGGCGCTCGGGCTCAGCATGGAGAAGCGGAGGTGGTGAGTGGTGCGGCTCGACTTCATCCGGCCGCTCTATGAACGCCGCGGGCCGTACGCCTCGGTCTATCTGAGCACCCTCGCCGGGCGCGACCGCGAGAGGCACTGGCGTGACCTGCGCGCCCAGCTCCGCGGTGAGGTGGACCCGGACACGCTCGACGCTCTGGAGTCGGAGGCGGCGGGGTCGGTGGCCGCGCGGGTGATGTTCGCCACCCACGGCGACGTGGTGCTGGCTGAGACGCTCGCCGAGGCGCCGGAGCTGGCCGCGTACAGCCCGCTGCCGCTGGTGACGCCCATGCTGATGCTGCGCGGAGAGAACGTGCCGCACCTGCGGGCCATCGTGGACCACGCGGGCACCGAGCTGGCCGTCTTCGGCAGCGGCTCCCCCCGGCGGCCCACCGTGGAGCCCACTCCGTGGCCGCTGCACAGGACCAGCTGGGGTGGCTGGTCGCGGAAGCGATTCGAGCGCGACATGGAGGAGGTGTGGGAGGAGAGCGCGAAGGTCGTCGCGCACGAGATCGACGAGCAGGTCCGGCGGCTCGGCCTCGAACTCGTCGTGGTGGCCGGCGATCCGAAGTCGCGTTCGCTGGTCTGCGATCATCTCGGAACGAAGTCCGTGGACCGCGTGATGATGGTCGAACACGGCAGCCGCGCCGACCACGAGCAGTTCGAACGAGACGTCGAGACCGCGCTCGACTCCTACCTCGACCGGCGGCGGGCGGAGCTGCTCGACCGCTACCGGGAGACCGGCGGGCCCACCGGGCTGGCCGAGGTCGCGCACGCCCTGCGGGAGGGCAGGGTGCACGCGGTGCTGATGCCGGGCAAGGTGACCAGGCCCATGTGGATCGGCGGCGGAGGCGGCACGCAGCTGGCCACCGCCCCCGAGGAGCTACGCGGCTGGGGGGTGGAGGATCCGGTGCCGGAGCGCGCGGACTCCGCGCTGACCAGAGCCGCGACCATGACGGACGCCGAGCTGTGGTTCAGCCCGGAGATCTCGGACGCGGCGGCGGTCATCAGGTACTAATGATCACTTCCAGCGTCCGCGGCCCGTGTACGCCCTCGACCCGGTTGAGCTCGATGTCGCTGGTGGCCGACGGGCCGCTGATCCAGGTCAGCGGGCGGACCGGGTCGAGCCGGGCGACCGCCTCGGGCACACCGGCCACGATCTGGTCCGCGCGGACCACGCACAGGTGGTAGTCGGGCACCAGGGTCTGCGCCCTGCGGCCCTGGCCGGGGCCCGAGTCGAGGACGATCGTGCCGGTCTCGGCGATGGCCACCGCGCAGCCGGTGATCACCCCGTCGGCGGCGTCCAGCTCGGCCACGGAGCCGCCCGCGACGGCACCGGGCACCTGCCACTCCGCCGGCAGCCCGTCGGGCACGACCATCCGGCGGCCGGCCACCAGCTCGGCCACCTTGCCGGGCACCTCGGCCGCGAGCAGCACATGCACGACGGCGCGGTAGTCGTCCACCCGCTCGGCGAACAGCCCCACGAGGTCTTCTGCCTGCGTAGCCGTACGGTAGCCGCGCGGGATCGTCACCTCGGGGGCGCCAGCCACGGCCCGGCGGACCCTGGCCAGGATCTCGTCACGCGCGCTCATTCCGCTCCCACCAGTCTCTGAATGATTCTTCCGGAATCTCCGGCAGGTCCCGGGTGTCGGTCCAGGCCGACAGAGGGCCCGGCAGGCGTTTCGGCACCACCTTGCGGAAGCGGGTGGCCAGGCGTTGCGCCTTCGCCAGCCGTACCTCGTCGTTGAGTATCCAGCCCGCGACGCGCATGCCCGCCCGCTCGGCCGGCGCGTGGCGGACCTTCGCGCGCAGGTCCACGAGCACCTCGGGGATGTCGATCGCGACCGGGCACACCTCGTAGCAGGCGCCGCAGAGGCTGGAGGCGTACGGCAGCGAGGCGTCCAGCTCCGACGACATGCCCCTGAGCTGCGGGGTGAGGATGGCGCCGATCGGGCCCGGGTAGACCGAGCCGTAGGCGTGGCCGCCCGCGCGTTCGTAGACCGGGCAGACGTTCAGGCAGGCCGAGCAGCGGATGCAGCGCAGCGCCTGGCGGCCCACCTCGTCGGCGAGCACGTTCGTGCGGCCGTTGTCGAGGAGCACCAGGTGGAAGTCCTGGCCCTCGGCCGAGCCGGTCCACATGCTGGTGTAGGGGTTCATGCGCTCGCCGGTGGAGCTGCGCGGCAGCAGCTGCAGGAAGACCTCGAGGTCGCGCCAGGAGGGCAGCAGCTTCTCGATGCCGACCACGCTGATCAGGGTCTCCGGCAGCGTGAGGCACATCCGGCCGTTGCCCTCGGACTCCAGCACCACCAGCGTGCCGGTCTCGGCGATCATGAAGTTGGCGCCGGAGACGGCGACCTTGCTCTTGAGGAAGCGTTCGCGCAGGTGCAGCCGGGCGGCCTCGGCCAGCGCGCGTGGCTCGTCGGTGAGGTCCGCCGGGACCGGGCGCATCTTGTCGAGGAAGATCTCGCGGATCTCGGCCCGGTTGCGGTGGATCGCGGGCACCAGGATGTGGCTCGGGAAGTCGTCGCCGAGCTGCACGATCAGCTCGGCCAGGTCGGTCTCGTAGGCGGTGATGCCCTGCGCGGCCAGCGCCTCGTTGAGGCCGATCTCCTGGGTGGCCATCGACTTGACCTTGACCACCTCGCTCTCGCCCGTGGCCTGGATCAGCCGGGTGACGATGCGGTTGGCCTCGTCGGCGTCGCGGGCCCAGTGGACGTGGCCGCCCGCCCTGGTCACGGCCTCCTCCAGCTGGATGAGGTAGCGGTCGAGGTGGCGCAGGGTGTCGTCCTTGATCGCCTTGCCGGCCGCGCGGAGCTCCTGCCAGTCGGGGAGCTCGCTGACGACGTTCGCGCGCTTGCCGCGGATGGTGTGCGTGGCCTTGCGGAGGTTGTAGCGGAGCTGGGAGTTCTGTACGGCCTCCGCCGCATTTTTCGGGAAATTTCCTGGCATGCCGAGGAATGTCGCGCTCATTGGGCACCGCCCTCTTCGGTGGAGGCGAGGATCTCGGCGAGATGCATGACCCGGACACCGGTCCGCTGGCGGCTGAGCGTGCCGCCGATGTGCATCAGGCACGAGTTGTCGGCCGCGCACAGCACCTCCGCGCCCGTGTCGAGCACGCTGCGCGCCTTGTCGGCGCCCATGGCGGCGGAGACGGCCGGGTTCTTGAGCGAGAAGGTGCCGCCGAAGCCGCAGCACTCCTCGGCCGCCGGGAGCGGGACCAGCTCCAGGCCCCGGACGTTCTGGAGGAGCCTGGTCGGACGGTCGCCGAGATGGAGCCCGCGCAGCGAGTGACACGTCGGATGATATGTCACCCGGTGCGGGAAATATGCGCCTACGTCGTCGACTTTGAGGACGTCGAGCAGGAACTCGGACAGCTCGTAGACCTTGGGCGCGACCTCGGCGATCGCCGCCGCTCCCCTGCTCCCCTGCCGTACCAGCTTGGGATACTGCTCGCGCACCATGGCGGCGCACGATCCGGACGGCGCGACGACCGCGTCGTACCCGGCGAACACCTCGGTGAAGCGGCGCGCCAGCCGTACGCCCTCCTCGCGGTAGCCGGTGTTGACGTGCATCTGGCCGCAGCACGTCTGGGCGGCGGGAAAGTCCACCTCGCAGCCGAGCCTGCGCAGGAGCGACACGACGGCCTTGCCGGTGCCGGGGAAGAGCGTGTCGTTCACGCACGTGATGAACAGGGCGACTCGCACGGCTCTCCTTCCGATGTATGGTCTGACCACAGTATGGTCAGACCATATCGAAGCCGCACGAGGGGGACAATGGTGGCCGACTGGCAGCCCGTCCGGCGGACCCGTACGTTCGAGGACGTCATCGCACAGATCGAACGGCGCATCGCCGAAGACGGTCTCAAGGCGGGCGACCGGCTGCCCGCCGAGCGCAGCCTCGCCGAGCAACTGGGGGTCAGCCGCTCGTCGGTACGGGAGGCCATGCGCGTGCTGGAGACGCTCGGTGTGGTGTCGTCGCAGGTGGGGCGGGGGCCGGACGCCGGGGCGGTGCTGACCTCCCGCCCCGACACGGCGCTCACCGATCTGCTCAGGCTGCATCTGGGACTGGCCAGCCTGGAGCTGCGCGAGGTGATCGACACCCGGCTGATGATCGAACGCTGGGCGGCGGCCCGCGCCGCCTCGGCCGGATCCGACACCTCCGACCTCGCCACGGCCCTGGCGGGCATGGACGCCGCGACCTCGGCCGAGGAGTTCGTCGAGCACGACACCGCCTTCCACTGCGCGCTGGCCGACGCGTCAGGGAACCGGCTGATCGCGGCCATCATGCGGTCGCTGCGCGACTCGATGAGACGCTACGCGGTGGAGGCGGTGACACGGCTCGGCGACACGTCCGTGCTGCGCGCCGACCACGAACGCATCCTCGCGGCCGTACGGGCGGGCGATCCCGACGAGGCCGCGAACGCGGTCGCCGAGCACCTCGCCCACGCCTACCCCTCGCTCAGCTGAACGCTCCTTACACGCCTTCAGCTGAAGGCCCCTAGCTGAACGCGGCTCGGTGGTCCTGGACCCAGGACTCGTAGGAGGTGGCCGGGCGGCCCAGCACCGACTGGACGTCGTCCGAGAGATGCGGCCAGCCCACCTCCTTGAGCATGGTCCAGCCCGTCGCCGCGACCTTGACCAGGCTCGGATCGGCGCCCGAGGCGAGCATCTGCTCCTTGGCCGCCTCGATGGGGATCTCGACGGTCTCCAGCGGGCGGCCGAGCACCTTGGCCAGGATCGCCACCTGGGCGGGGACGCTGAGCAGGTCCGGTCCCGTGAGGTCGTAGGTGCGCGAGTCGTGCGCGCTCGTGGTGAGAGCGGCCACCGCCACGGCCGCGATGTCGCGCGGGTCGATGATGGGCTGCACGCCGTCGCCGGTGAAGTTGGGGATCGGGCCGCCCGACCTGACGGCTTCCGCCCAGCCCAGTGAGTTGGCGGCGAAGCCGGCCGGGCGCAGCATGGTCCACGACATGCCGCTCGCCTTGATGGCCTCCTCACCTGGCACGTGCCACGACCTGACATCGTCGGGGTCGTCGCTGTCGCCCGTGCCGATGGCCGAGAGCTTCACCACCTTCTTGACGCCCGCCGCCACGGCCGCCCCGATCATGGCCTGGTCGTGCTCCTTCAGCCGCCCGCCGAATCCGGTCAGCAGGAGAGCGGCCGACACGCCCTCGAACGCCCGCCGCAGCGATCGCGGGTCTTCGAAGTCGGCCTGGACGGCCTCGCCGCCGGGCGCGCGGGACAGGTCCCGGGTCATCGACCGTACGGCCTCGCCGCGCTCGATGAGCAGGCGGGCGGTCTGGCTGCCTATGGTGCCCGTGGCACCGGTGATCAGAATCATGTCAGCCAGGCTGACAGCGCACCTGGCGTCGCTTATAGGAAGAATCGGCACTATGGATGGAGCACTCCTGGGAACCCAGCGGATTCACGTCCGGAAGCCCGACACCACGCCGACGGTGGCCTTCCGCACGGTGGACGGGGGCGGGCGCCTGTACGTGCTGGGGCCGCGTACGCGGGCGTCGTACCTGGCGCCCAAGGACGTGCCGCACTGCGTCACGGTACGGCTGCGCCCGGGGACCGCCCGGCCGCTGCTCGGGGTGCCGCTGAGCGAGCTCGTGGACCAGGTCGTCCCGCTCCGGGACCTTTGGGGGGTACGGGCGGACCGGCTGGCCGAAGAGCTGACGGGCATGGTGATGGAAAATGACTGGGCGGAGCGGGTGATGGCGCGCCTGGAGGCGGCGTTCCTTGATCGGCTGGCCGCGCAATCGCCCGCCGACCTGGACCGCGCCGGCCTGGTGGGCGCGGCGGCGGCGCTGCTCTCGGCCGGGGCGGCGCTCGACCGTGGCGACCTGGTGGGCGTGACGGCGCTGGATCGTGGCGACCTGGTGGGTGTCGCGGCGGCGCCTCCGGTCGTCGCGGTTGCCAGAGAGCTGGGGGTGAGTGAGCGGCACCTGCGCAACCTGTTCACGGGCGGCGTCGGTGTCCCGCCCAAGCGGTTCGCCCGGATCAGCCGGGTCCGTGGCGTGCTGGCCAGGGTGTGTCGCGAAGAGGGCGCCTCACTGGCCGCCGACGCGGGCTACTACGACCAGTCGCACATGACGGCGGAGTTCCGTGCGGTGATGGGCGTGCCCCCGAGCGCTTACCGGGCGGGCCGCCTGCCGGTCCCCGCCGCCTGCTCAGCCGGCTGAGTCGGCTTCCAGGCATTCGGCGCCCGAGCAGGAGTGCATCCTCGACAGCCGTTCCTGGAGTTGCAGCACCAGTCCCGGGTCCGCGAACCGGGCGAGGTTGTGCAACTCGTAGGGATCTCGGGTGAGGTCGTACAGCTGTATCTCGCCGGTGACGTACCTCACGTAGGTGTGCGTCTCCGTACGCAATGCCTCATAGGAGGGCACCGGCGTCTGCGCGGCCGACGACCGGTTGGCCGGCCGGCTGAACTCGACCAGCACGTTCCGCCGCCACGGCGACGGGTGCTTCCCCTCCAACAGCGGCACCAGCGACCGTCCTTCGGCGAACGGCGGCACCGCCGCCCCGCCGAGCGCGGCGAACGTGGGCGCCAGATCCACCGTCGCCGTCATCTCGTTGATCTTCGAGCCCGGCTCGATGCCCGGCCCGCGCACCACCAGCGGGACATGAATGGCCTCCTCGAACGGGGTGGTCTTGCCCTGAGGGAGGCGATGCGTCCCCAGGTGGAAGCCGTTGTCGGAGGTGAAGAAGATGTAGGTGTTGTCGAGCTTGCCGGAGTCGCGCAGGGTGGTGATCACCGAGTTGACGAGGTCGTCGACACCGAGCATGGCCCGCAGCCTCCTGCGGTAGCGCTCGTCGACCTCGTCGATGCCCTCCGGCGAGAGCTGCGGCCTCGATCGCAGCCACTCCGGCTCCTCCGACACGTCCGCCTGGTTGAACGACGGCGTGCGCGGCGCCTGCGACCAGGGGAACGCGTCCATGTTGCGGACGGCCGGATTGGCCGGGTTGTGCGGCGCGATGGGGGCGAGATAGAGGAAGAACGGCTCCGAGCCGGCGTTGATGAAGTCTCTGGCCTTGCCCGCCAGCACGTCGGACAGGTAGTCCTGCTCGCCCCAGCCGTGGTCGACCAGGTTGCCGTTCTCGTTGAGGCGGTAACCGTACTCCTGATAGAGGTTGCGCACGGGCACGTCCCACTCGTGCCAGCCGGGCGGCACGTACGTCTGCGTGGCGGTGCCGCCTGGATAGTGGTTGAGGAACTTGCCCATCAGCGCCGTGCGGTAGCCGACCTGCTGCATCCAGGTGCCGATCGTGGACTGTTCCAGACCCAGGGTGTGGAAGCGGTCGAAGCCACCTTCCGGCGCGGTGTTGGTCAGCACGCCATGACTATGGACGTACTGGGAACGCAGGATCGTCGTGCGCGATGGGCAGCACCAGGAGTTGGACACGAAGAATCGCTCGAACGAGGCGCCCTGCTGCACCAACTGCTGATCTATCGCGGGAAAGTAGGAGAGCGCCCCGTACTCCAGGTCGTCCGCCATCACCATGACGATGTTCGGCCGGCTTGCCCCGGAGGCCACCGCCGGACGAATCACGGGCAGCGCGCCTGCCGAAAGAAACAGCAGCGCGCAAGCGAGTCGACACAGAACGTTAACCACGAGGGTGATTTCCCCGGAAGATCATGCATTGACACCCGGCTCCGCCGCAGCCGTAATAGAACTAAATTCCGGAGGTGTCACATGAAGCTCGGCTTACAGCTTGGCTACTGGCAGCGCAACGCGGACGACGCGACCGAAACCGTCCTGACGGCCGAGCGGCTCGGCTATGACTCGATATGGACCGCCGAGGCGTACGGCAGCGATGTCTTCACGCCGCTGGCCTGGTACGGCGCGCGGACCTCGCGCATCAAACTCGGCACGTCGATCGCCCAGATGTCGGCCAGGCCACCCGTCACCACGGCGATGACCGCGATGACACTCGACCATCTCACGGGCGGGCGGTTACTGCTCGGCATCGGCGCCTCGGGGCCGCAGGTGGTCGAGGGCTGGTACGGCCAGCCGTTCGCCAAGCCGCTGACCAGGACCCGCGAGTACGTCGACATCATGCGCCAGGTCTGGCGCCGCGAGGAGCCGGTGACCAGCGGCGGACCGCACTACCCGCTCCCCCTGGCGGACGGGCTGGGCAAACCGCTCAAGCTCATCACCCACCCGCTGCGGCCCGACATCCCCCTCTATCTCGGGGCGGAAGGGCCCAAGAACGTGGCCCTGGCCGCCGAGCTCGGCCAGGGCTGGCTCCCGCTGTTCGCCTTCCCGTCCAAGATCGAGGAGATGTACGGCGAGGCGCTGTCGGGCGCCGCGCCGGGCTTCGACGTCGCGGCCATGGTCATGGTGGTGATCTCCGACGACGTACGGGCCGCGCTCGACGGGGTGAAGATGATGCTCACGCTGTACATCGGCGGTATGGGTGCCAAGCACCGCAACTTCCACGCCGACATCATCGGCCGGATGGGGTTCGCCGAGGCCGCCGAGCGCATCCAGGCGCTGTATCTGGCTGGGAAGAAGGATGAGGCGTTCCAGGCGATCCCGGACGAGCTGGCCGACGGCATCTCGCTCGTCGGGCCGCCGGGGCGGATCAAGGAACGCCTCGAACTCTGGCGCCAGAGCCCGGTCACCAGCCTGCTGGTGATGGGGCCGCGGGACGAGCGGTCACTGACGATCATCCGCGACCTGGTTCTGAACTGACGGCTGGCGACCATTGACCGTCTCAGTCCCTGTGACGGTCCGTTGTGGCTGAGGTCCCTCGGTGGGATACCCCCTCCGGGGGAGCGCAAGAAGACGGTCCGTTGTGGCTGAGGTCCCTCGGTGGGATACCCCCTCCGGGGGAGCGCAAGAAGACGGTCCGTTGTGGCTGAGGACCCTCGGTCGGATACCCCCTCCGGGGGAGCGCAAGAAGACGGCCCGTTGTGGCTGAGGACCCTCGGTCGGATACCCCCTCCGGGGGAGCGGAGGGAGGCCCCTCCGGGGAGTGGAAGGGCGGCGAGCGTCGCGTTAGTCGGGGCGGGGAGCTGGGTCGGTGGTGATCGAGTTGAGCAGGGGTCTGCTCAGGGCCCCTGCTCCGATCACGCCGGCGAAGCCGAGTCCGACGCAGATCAGCAGCGTGATCATCCCGGTCGAGTTCACCGCGCCGATCATGAAGGGTGTCGCGCAGAACGCGCCGACCAGGATCGCGCCGCCGCCCATCACCGTGAGCGGGATGAGCGTCTCGGCCCTGCGCGCCTTGTCGAGCACCTCCAGCGGCGTGCCCGCCAGGCGCAGCAGCCCGTACGTCTGGCGGCGGTCCAGGATCGACGACGCGGCCGTGATCCCGGCGCTGGCGATGGCGACCAGGAACGACACCGACAGCACGACCACCGTGCCCGCGCGGATGTCGGCCAGGATCTGGACGCCGAAGTGCCCGTCGTCGGCGTCCGTGGTGGGCGTGTGCCCGGGAACCAGCCCGGCCAGCGCCGTACGGGCCCGGTCGATGGCCGCGGCGTCGGCCGAGGTGCCGAGAGCGACGACGACGACCTTCTTCACCGGCTTGACCGTGGCCGTGATCCCCGCCTCCTTAAGCCGGGTCCGCGCCTGCTCGGCCACGGCGGCCGTCTGATCCGCCGGGACGGCTACCTGGAGCTGCCCCGTAACCCCGCTGCTGTTGAAGGCGCCCGGACTGAGCAGGCAGAGGAACCCGGCGACGAAGCCGGTCATGGCCACCCCGCTCACCGTGCGCCACGCGGAGCGCGGATCGTCCACCAGCCGCCGGCCCGCCAGCAGCCGGGCGGGCCGGCTCGCCCGGCTGGCCGTGACGCGGCCGATGATCCCGACCACCCACGGGCCGACCAGGTTGACGCAGAGGAAGGCCAGGCCGATCACCACCGCGATGGGGCCCACGGCGTTGCCCCGACTCAGCAGCGGAACGGCGGCGAGCACCACGAGCAGGACCACGACCCTGACGAAGCGCATGGCGGGCGGCGTCTCCCGCTTGGCCACCCCGAGCGGGCTGACCACGACCCGCCGCAGCCCCACCACGGCCGAGAGCCCCACCAGCAGAGGGACCGCGACCAGCAGCCCGCCCAGGATCAGCGGGCTCGGCCACAGGTCGGAGACGAACCACGGCCCGCCGCCGATCTGGATCCCGGCCAGCAGCGGCGCCGCCAGGGCGTAGGCGAGCGTGCCCGTGACCGCCCCCGCGAAGGCCACGATCATCGCCTCGGCCACGGTCATCCCGACCACCTGGCCGGGCGTGGCGCCGACCAGCCTGAGCGTGGCCAGGCGCTGATCTCTCCTGGCCACGGTGAGCCGGGCCGCCGCGCCCCCG
Source organism: Nonomuraea sp. NPDC049750 (assembly GCF_040659625.1). Classification (NCBI taxonomy): domain Bacteria; kingdom Bacillati; phylum Actinomycetota; class Actinomycetes; order Streptosporangiales; family Streptosporangiaceae; genus Nonomuraea; species Nonomuraea sp. NPDC049750. Next base: position 251,426 of record NZ_JBFANB010000011.1, on the reverse strand, counting down.
AACACCAGCAGCGGCACGACCATGAGCACCCCGGCAATCAGCGCCAGCACCTGGTAAGCCTTGGCGTCCTCCGTCGGCTCCCCCGCCAGGCTCGCCACCCTCACTGGGGGTTTGGCGATGATCCAGTCATCGCTCCGCTGCGCGGTCAGCTCGGGCGCGTCCGGCTTGTGGCCGACGACCGCGACCAGCTCGCCCGGGTAGAGCAGCGCCTCCTCGCCGAGTACGCCTTTGGTGCCCGGGAAGCGGTCGGCGAGCTGGTCGGCGGGCAACTGCTCGGCCAGATCCTTCAGCGCCGGGGAGAGCCAGACCTCGCCGGGCGCGGGGAAGCGGGCCAGGCCGGGCGGCAGCGCGGGCGCCTCCCCGCCGAGCGCCGCCAGGTCGACGACGGTGATGTCCTTGTCGCGGACGAAGTCATGACGGGACGCCTCGATCGCCACGGCCTCTCCCGAGGTCTGGACCGGGTTGCGCCAAGCGCTCCGGTCGGCCCTGGCCTCGAAGGCGTAGTTGGCGGCCACCGCGAACAGCAGCAGCGCCATGGAGACGGCGACGGCTCCCAAGGTCAGCCAGGTGCCCAGCAGGCCCTTGCGCCCGCCACCCTTGAGCAGCCGCCAGGTCAGGTCCAGGTTCACGCGCGTACCCCGCCCGCGAGCAGGTGGCCGTCGCGGACCTCGACCGTGCGGTCGCACCAGCCGGCCACGTTGGGGTCGTGGGTCACCACGATCAGGCAGGCGCCGTTGTGCTTGGTCGCCTCGACCAGCAGCCGCATCGTCTCCTGGCCGGTCGTCTGGTCGAGCGCGCCGGTCGGCTCGTCGGCGAAGACCACCGCGGGCTTGGTGACCAGCGCCCTGGCGATGGCGACGCGCTGCGCCTGGCCGCCCGACAGCTCGCCGGGCCGCCGGGTCTCCATGCCGTGCAGGCCGAGGGGCCCGAACCAGTCACGGGCCTGCCGTACGGCCTGCGCCCTCGGTACGTCGCCGAGCATCAGCGGCAGGGCCACGTTCTCCTCGGCGGGCAGCTCGGGCAGGAGCTGGCCGAACTGGAAGACGAAGCCGAAGCGGGTACGGCGCAGCGCGCTGCGGCCGCGCTCGCGCATGTTGTCGATGCGCTGGCCGAGCAGGTGCACCTCGCCGGAGTCGGGCTTCATGATGCCGGCCAGGCAGTGCAGCAGGGTTGATTTGCCGGAGCCGCTGGGGCCCATGATCGCCACGGCCTCCCCGGCGCGGACCGCGAGGTCCACTCCGCCCAGGGCCACCGTCTGCCCGAACCGCTTGGCCAGGGCTCGTCCAACAAGCACGTCGTTCATGGTGTCGAGCCTCCCGCCGGGGAGGGGCCCGGCGGATCAGCCGGACGTCCGGTTCCCCATCGGCCGAACGGCTGATCCTGGAGTCGCCGACGCGGGCCGGCCCCTGGGTTGGCAGCGCGAGCTGATCCCAGGGTTGGCAGCGCGAGCTGATCCCAGGGTTGGCAGCGCGAGCTGATCCCAGGGTTGGCAGCGCGAGCTGATCCCAGGGTCGCCGAGCGTGAGCTGATCCCAGAGTTGGCGACGTCGGCTGATCCTAGAGTTGTGGGCGTGACTATTCGCGTGCTCATCGCCGACGATCAACAGCTTGTACGTACCGGATTTCAGATGATTTTGGATGCGCAACCGGACATGGAGGTCGTAGCGGCGGTCGCCGACGGCGCGGAGGCGGTGTCCGAGGCGCGGCGGCTCAGGCCGGACGTCTGCCTGCTCGACATCCGGATGCCCAAGCTGGACGGCATCGAGGTGACCCGCGCCCTGGCCGGCCCCGGTGTCGAGAATCCCATGCGGGTCGTCATCGTCACCACCTTCGACCTGGACGAGTACGTCTACGGCGCGCTGCGGGCCGGAGCCCTCGGGTTCCTGCTCAAGGACAGCGGGCCCACCCTGCTGATCGAGGCGGTCAAGGCGGCGGCGAGCGGTGACTCGCTGGTGTCGCCTTCGGTGACGGTACGGCTGCTGCAGCACCTGGCCCAGCCCAAGGTCCGCGTCCCCGTCCCGCTGAACGATCCGCTGACCGACCGCGAGCTGGACGTCGTACGGCTGGTGGCGCGGGGCCGGACGAACCAGGAAGTGGCCGGCGAGCTGTTTGTCTCACTTTCGACGGTTAAGACCCATCTTGGGAGCATTCAACGGAAGCTCCGTGTCCGTAATCGGGTGGGAATCGCAGCTTGGGCGTGGGAATCCGGTGTCGTTGGATGATAAATGTGTCCAGCTGATTAACAAGGAGCCTGGCGGGATAGAAGTGAAGCAGAACCTCAGCGCATGGCCCGGGGGGAGAACAACGTGCGCTACGCCCAGGCACCGCCCACTAGGGCCGCTTCTGTCGTCTACGTGACCCTTGCCGCACAGGTCCTCTCCCTGGGCGCTCTCGTGATCTTCGAACAGGCTCGTGGCCGTCGCCTCGCCACCCAGCTCGCGGCGTTCGGCGGCCGTCCGCACGGCGCCGACGCCCAGGCGGTGGTCGGGGCCGTGACGGTGTTCGCCGTGCTGATGATGCTGGTCGCGGGCACGGCGATCGCCGCCGCCGCGGCCTACGTCACCTGGCTCATCCGGGCCCGGCAGGCCAATGATCGCTCGGCCCCCACGGGTCCGGTGGCCGCCGCCTGGCTGATCCCCGGCGTCAACCTGATCGCGCCGCCGCTCCTGCTGGACCAGGTGTGGCGCGGCGCCCGCCCGCCCAAGGACCAGCGGCCCCGCTGGCTCGCTCTGCTGGCCGCCTGGTGGCTGACCTGGCTCGCCATGCTCGCCCTGGTGACCGTCCGCCTCCCGCTCGGCTCCTCGTCGGGCGACCTGACGGGCATCGGCCTTCCGGAGCTGGCCTGCGCGACGGTGTCCGCCCTGCTGTGCGCGGCCACGGTCCGCGACATCACCCGCATCCAGTGCTCCATGTCCAGCGCCCGGGGCCGGGGCCGCCTCCGCAACGCGGGCACGGTCACCCGGCTCCCCCAGCCGCCCCCCGAATCCACCGCCCCGCTCGAACAGACGGGTTGACAGCCGGAGCCTCATGCCCAGCCATGACCCCGGAGACGGCTGAGAAGACGCCGTAACGGCGGCCTGCCACGTGCCGGTCAGCGGGCGTCTTCCTGGAGGCCCCTGGCCACGGTCGGCGGGTGGCGGTGGGGGCGGCTGTGCCGTAAAAAAAGAAATGGTGGAAAATCACGTCGCACTAGCAAGGATCACGCCGCACTAGGACCTGAACTCCCCTGGCTGGCGTGCCAGAGGCGGCGGGTGGGCGGCGCGACCACCGGCCCCAGGTCCGCGTACGGAGACAGGCGGAAGCCGTTGGCGTACTCGATGCGGCGCCCGCCGACCCCACCCGCGTCCTCGGGAGCCTGGTCGAGCAGCGCTCTGACCGCCTCGATCCCGCTCGATCGCCACAAGGCGTCGAGGTCGACCAGGTTCCAGCAGTCCACCGCGCGCATCGAGATCGCCCGCGTCCCCGTGCGCCGGACCACGCCCCGCGCCACCATCAGCCACGACCCGAACACCGTCGCCGCGCACCGCCCCTGCACCGACTCGAAGAACGTCAGGTCGATCGGCCCCGTCGAGTCGTCCAGCGTGGTGAAGATGACGCGCTGCCCCGAGCGTACGGCGGGCGTCTGGGTGGCCACCTTGACCCCGGCGACCAGCACCTCGGCCCCGTTGCGCTGGGTCAGCAGGTCCTTGGAGCGCACCACCCCGATCGCGTCGAGCAGTTCGTCGTGGAAGCTGATGACGTGGCGGCTGATGTCGATGCCCAGGATCTCCAGCTCGGCCTCCACCATCTCGGTCTCGGTCATCTCGGGCAGTTCGCCGGGCGCGATGTGCTCGGCGAAGCCCAGCGGGAGCTGCACCGCCGCTTCCTCGTGCCTGGGAACAGGACGAGCGGCGGGCGGGGTGTAGCGCTTGGACTTCGTGGCGGACGACTTGACGCCCGACGTGGAGGCCCGTTCAAGGACGCCGACCTGGGCGATCAGGTCGCGGCGGGTCAGCCGCCCCGGCCGCCAGCGCGCCCCGCCCGGATGCAGGTCGTGCAGGTCGTCGAGGCCGCCCACCTGGACGATCCGCTCGATGACCGGCCGCGACGGGCGGGCGCGGTCCCAGAAGTCGGCGATCGACGTGTACGGCTGGCCGGCCACCATGCGTCCCACCTCCGCCTCGCTCACCCCCTTGATCGCGGAGAACGGCACCCGCAGCGCGTAGCCCTTCCCGATCTCCCCGGCCCGGAAGTCACCCGGCTCGATCCTGAGCCGCACCCGCGGGCCGAGCCGCTCCACGCGCCAGTCCTTGCCGGACCTGTTCACGTCGAGCGGCAGGATCTCGACCCCGCACTGCCGCGCCTCGTCGATGATCACGCGTTGCGGGTACATGCCGGGCTCATGCGTGAGCACCCCGGCGAAGAACGCGGCCGCGTGGTGCCGCTTGAGCCAGGCCGACTGGTAGGTGGGCAGCGCGAACGCCGCCGCGTGCGCCTTGCAGAACCCGAACGCGCCGAACGCGTCCAGCACCTTCCACGCCTTGTCCACGGCCGCGTCGCCGAACCCGTTGGACCTGGCCAGCGGCACGAAGTGCTTGCGCACCCGCTCGCGCCCCTCCGGCGAGGCCAGCGTGCGCCGCAGCGACTCGGCGAAGGACAGGTCGCGGCCCGTCATCACCTCGATGATCTTGAGTACCTGCTCGTGGAAGACCACGACGCCGTGCGTCTCCTTCAGCGCGCCGCGCAGCCGCTCGTGCGGATAGTGCGGCTTGCGCCACCCATGTCTGGCCTCCAGGTAGGGGGTGACCATGTCGGAGTTGACCGGTCCCGGCCGGAACAGCGAGATGTCCACGATCAGGTCGTGCATCTTGCGCGGCTCCAGCTTGGCGACCAGCTCGCGCTGGCCGGGCGACTCGATCTGGAAGCAGCCGAGCGTACGGCTGGCGCAGATCATGTCGTAGGTGGCCTGGTCGTCGTGGGGTACGTACTCGACACCGGGCTCCGAGCCGTGCTGCGTGTCGAGCTCGACCACGACGTCGTCCACCCGCTGGATCTCGCTCAGCGTGTAGGCCATCGCCGACTGCATCCGTACGCCGAGCACGTCGAGCTTGAGCAGCCCGGCCTCCTCCACGTCGTCCTTGTCGAACTGCGACATCGGGAACTCCAGCAGGCTCCGTTCCACCGGCGTCCTGTCCCGCAGCTCCGCGTTGCCGATGAGCACCCCGCACGGGTGCAGCGCGATGTGCCTGGGCAGCCCGTCGAGCCGCTCCGCCAGCCGGAACACCCGCTCCAGCCCGGCCTCGCCGAGCCGGCTGTCGCGCAGCTCGGGCAGGTCGTTCAGCGACGCGGTGATCTGCTTGGCCCTGATGTGCGGGAACGCCTTGGCGATCGCGTCGATCTCGTACGGCGGCAGCCCCATGGCCCCCGCCACGTCCCGGATCGCGCTGCGCGCCCGGTAGGTCTCCATCATCGAGACGCAGGCCACCCGCGACTCGCCGTACCTGTCGAAGATGGCCTTGTAGCAGTCGAGCCGGCGCGCGGACTCCACGTCCACGTCGATGTCGGGCAGCCCGATGCGGCCGTCGGACAGGAAGCGCTCCATGAGCAGGCCGTGTTCGAGCGGGTTCACCTCACCGATGCCGATGAGGTAGTTGACCAGGCTGCCCGCTCCCGAGCCGCGGATCGCGCAGCGGATGCCCATGCCACGGATCATGTCAGTGATGCCCGCCACGGCTATGAAATATCCGGACAGACGTTTCCGCTCGATGATGTCCATCTCGGCCCGCAGGCGGTCCCTGGCATCGGCGGAGCGATCCAGCCCGCGCGAGCTCAGCCCGTCCTCGACGCGGTGCCGCAGCAGCGGCACCGGATCGCGGCCGACCTCGGGCAGGTGCAGGTTCGGCGGGTCGTGCTTCAGCGCGAGCAGGTCGACCGGGTTGATCGCGCACGCCTCGGCCAGCGTGCGGGTGGCGTGCAGGAGACGGCCGATCCGGTCGGGGTCGGCCCCGCAGATCTTGGCCGCCACCTGCCACATCTCCTTGGTGCCCTTGAGGTAGGCGTGCGAGGTGGTGCGCTCCAGGTGGCGCGGGTGCAGCGGTACGAGCTGCCGCGCCGCGTCGAGCACGTCGCCCACCTGGTGGTCGGCGGGGTCCAGGTATCTGACGGCGTTGGTGAGCACGGCCGGCACGCCCCGGGACTCGGCCAGGGCGAGCATCCGGACGGCGGTGGTGGCGTCGCGGAAGCCGTACTGGTCGACCAGCTCGATCACCACGCCCGGCACGGTGGCCAGCCACAGGTCGAGCAGCGCCCTGGCGTGCTCGTCACGCCGCTCGGCCACGGCGCGACCCACGTCGGAACGCGGCCCGAGCAGCACCGTCAGCCCGCCCCCTGCCACGGAGGCGATCAGGTCGCGCGTCACCTCGGGCGCGCCGCGCTCGCCCGCGTAGTGGGCGGCCGTGACCAGGCGCACCAACGAGGACCAGCCGCCCGCCCTGGCCAGCACCGTGACCCGATCCTGAGCCCCCGGCCCGGTCCTGACCCGCCCCCGGCCGCCCGGCCCGGCGCCGGCCCGCTCCCAGCTTCCCGGCCCGCTCCTCGGGCTTGGGCGGGCCGCGGAACCCGCCAGCGCGAAGTTGACCCCGAAAACCGAGGCGATCCGGGCCTCCGCGCACGCCTGAGCGTGCTTGATCGCGCCATAGAGACCGTCGCGGTCGGTCAGCGCGAGGATGTCCATCCCGTCCTCGGCCGCCCGGCGTACCAGCGCCTGCGGAAAGGCGGTGCCGTAGCGCATCGAGTAGGCGGAGCTCACGTTCAGGTGCGGGAACGGCGGCGCCATCAGTCCCACGCCCGCAGGAGCAGCCACCCGCCACTGGCGGTGTCGAACCGCAACTCGTAGGATCCGAGCTCGCGCCCCGGGCTGGCCTCCACCCGCCAGAACTGCCGTTCACCGGGATCGTTCTCGTCGATCTTCCACCACTCGCGGGCCACCACCCACTGGTCGAGGACCCGGCGGACGAGATAGAGGCGATCGCGCCAGACGAACTGGGTCGGCTGCCCGTCCCGGGTCCACACCTCTATCGGATCGCCATAGAGTCTGCTCAAGATGCTTCTCCCCGCGGCTCTGGTGCCTATGCTGAGCCACCCGGGGGAAGGCGGGCGCTTATGTCTCGAACATATGTTCTTAGGCCCCGAAACGCAAGTCGCCGGCCTGCCGCACCAGAGGGTTGGCGTCGATCGAGTTGCGGATGCTGAAGACCACGCTGCCCGCCCGATAGCGGTCGTCCGACCACTCCACCGGCCTACCCTCGTGCGTGGTGGTGATGCGGCGCTGGCGAAGCAGCGGGCTGCCGCGCCGTACACCCAGCAGAGCGGCGTCCTGGACGCCCGCGGAGACGGCGTCGATGAGGTGCTCACCGTAGGCGAAGACCAGCCCGATCGAGTCGTACAGCGCCTCGGTGACCGACTCGCAGCCGGGCGCGAGCCCTTCTACGGCAGCGGCCACCCATCCCGCGTACACCGTGCGCTCGACCAGGACGGGCTCGCCCTCCAGTGTGCGCAGCCGGAGCACGTCGAGCACCTCCTCGGTGCCGAGCCTGGCGGCCTCGGCGGGGCCGGCCGCCCGGCGCTTCTGGGCGATCACCTGGCCGCCGTAGCGGTAACCGTTGGCGCGCGCCCACTGCGCGAAGCTGTGCAGCTCGGCGAAGCTCTGGCTGCGCACCTTGCCCAGCACGATGCGTCTGGCCCCCTGCCGGGAGCCGACGATCCCCTCGGCGACCAGCACCGCGACCGCCTGGCGTACGGTGCCGCGGGCGGCGCGGTAGCGCGCGGCCAGCTCCGCCTCCGTGGGCAGCTGCGAGCCGATCGGATGTACGCCGGTGAGTATGTCGTCCCGCAGCTCACCGGCGATCCGTTCATAACGCGCAACCATCCGCGACCTTTCGCATTCATGAAAGAGCAATCTTCATGGGACTTACTTGTGCTGGCTTGTTTGTACAAGTTCCTCTAACTTCTTTCCACACCCCCCGGAGAGTGGAGCCAACGTGTTCACACCTCGTACTCGCGCGGCAGGCGTCATCGCAGCCCTTACCGTAGCCACGGCGGCATGTGGCGCCGCCCCTGGCACACAGGAGACCAAGGCGTCAGAGGGCGGGGTGAACGCGAAGACCGCCACCTCCGCCGCAGATTTCGGTGGCCTGGACAAACTCGTCGAGGCGGCGAAGAAGGAGGGCAACCTCCACGTCATCGCGCTGCCGCCCGACTGGGCCAACTACGGCGAGATCATCAAGGGGTTCACCGCCAAGTACGGGATCAAGATCGAGAGCGAGGACCCCGACGCGGCCAGCGCCGACGAGATCACCGCGGTGAAGACCCGCAAGGGCCAGGACCGCGCGCCCGACGTGCTCGACCTCGGCCAGTCGTTCGCGATCAGCGGCGCCAAGGAGGGCCTGTTCGCGCCCTACAAGGTGCAGGCGTTCGACAAGATCCCCGAGGGGCAGAAGGAGCCGACCGGGCTCTGGACCAACGACTACGGCGGCTACGTGTCGATCGGCTGCGACGCCAAGAAGATCAGCGCCTGCCCGACGAGCTTCGCCGACCTGCTCAAGCCCGAGTACAAGGGCAAGGTCGCGATGAACGGCAACCCGACCAAGTCCGGCTCGGCCTTCGCCGGCGTCTACGCCGCGTCGATCGCCAACGGCGGCTCGTTCGACGACATCCAGCCGGGCCTGGAGTTCTTCAAGAAGCTGAAGGCGGCCGGCAACTACAACCCGGTCGAGACCACCCCGGCGACGATCGAGAAGGGCGAGACCCAGATCAGTATCGACTGGGACTACAACAACGCCGCCTACGCGCCCGAGATGTCCGCCAAGGGCCTCGACTGGAAGGTGAACGTCCCCTCGGACGGCAAGTACTTCCAGATGTACGCCCAGGCCGTCAACAAGGACGCGCCCCACCCGGCCGCCGCCCGCCTCTGGCAGGAATACCTCTACAGCGCCGAGGGCCAGAACCTCTACCTCAAGGGCTTCGCCAGGCCGGTGCTCCTGCCGTCCATGACCACCGACGGCTCGGTCGACAAGGCCGCCGCCGACGCGCTGCCCAAGGTCGAGGGCACGCCCACGTTCCCCACCCCCGAGCAGGTGGACGCGGCCAAGGCCAAGCTGGCCGGCGGCTGGGACGCCGCTGTCTCGGGATGACCCGCGCCAAGGGGTGGCTCGGCGCGCTGCCCCTGCTGGTCTTCTTCGCGCTGGTCTTCGGCATCCCCGCCATCGCGCTGGTGGCGGGAGCGTTCACCGCGAACGGCCGGCCGAGCCTGGCCAACATCGGCCAGAGCCTCCAGGGCGGCTACCTCACCGCGATGGCCGGCAGCGTCCAGCTCTCGGCCGTGGTGGCGCTGGCCGGGGCGGTGCTCGGCACGTTCCTCGCCCAGGCCGTGGTGACCTCCCGGTTCGCCCTGCTGCGCGAGGCGGTGCTGACGGCCTCCGGCGTGCTGGCCAACTTCGGCGGCGTGCCGCTGGCCTTCTTCTGGATCGCCACGCTCGGCAACTCCGGCGTGATCAGCGGGCTGCTCGGGCTGCCGTCCGGCGCGCTGTACACCTTCTGGGGACTGGCGATCGTCTACCTGTACTTCGCGATCCCGCTGATGGTGCTGGTCATGGCGCCCGCGCTGGACGGGCTGCGGCCGCAGTGGCGCGAGGCGGCGGCCAACAACGGCGCGACGGCCTGGCAGTTCTGGCGCTTCGTCGGGCTGCCGGTGCTCACGCCGGCCATGCTCGGCGGGGTGGTGCTGCTGTTCGGCAGCGCGTTCGCGGCCTTCGCGACGGCCAACGCCATGGTCGGGACCGTGGTGCCGCTGGTGACCCTGAAGATCGCCAGCGCGCTCACGGGTGACGTGCTGATCGGCTACGAGAACATCGCGCTCGCGCTCAGCCTCGACATGATCGTGGTGGCCGGGCTGGTCATGGCGATCTACCTGCCGCTGCAGAAGAGGAGCACCCGATGGCTGCGCTGACCGGGCTGGAGCCGGTGACCGCTGCGCCGCGCGCGCCGTCCCGGCCCAGGTTGTGGCGCGGGGCGGTGTTCCTGCTGGCCGGCGCGTACTTCCTGATTCCGCTCGGGGCCTCGCTCTGGTACACGATCTACACGCCCACGACCGGGGTGTCCTTCGCGGCCTACGGGGAGCTGCTGACAGCCGAGGGTTTCGGGTCGTCGCTGCTGCTGTCCATGTCGCTGGCCATCGCGACGATCGTGCTGGCCCTGTTGCTCACCCTGCCGGCGATGCTGGCCGTACGGCTCAGCGCGCCGCGGCTGCGTCCCGTGATGGAGGTGCTCTGCACGCTGCCGCTGGTGGTGCCGCCGATCACGTTCGTGGCGGGGCTCACCACGTCGCTGCGTACCGGCACGGACGTGCTCGCTCCGACGCCGTTCTGGGCCACGCTGATCGCGGTGCAGAACCCGGCGTTCCCCGTCGTGCTCGTGCTCGCGTACGTGGTGCTCGTGCTGCCCTTCGTCTACCGCTCGCTCGACGCCGGGCTGCGCACCATGGACGTGCGCACGCTCGTCGAGGCGGCCCGCAACCTGGGCGCGTCGTGGCCGCACGTGCTGTTCCGGGTGATCATCCCGAACCTGCGCTCGGCCCTGGCCAGCGCGTCGTTCCTGACGCTCGCCCTGGTGCTGGGCGAGTTCACCGTGGCCAGGCTGCTGGGCTACCAGCCGTTCGCGGTGTGGATCGTGACGATCTCCGGGTCCAAGGGCCAGGTGTCGGTCGCGGTGTCCATCCTCAGCCTGCTGCTCATCTGGCTGCTGCTGCTCGCGGTGTCCACCGCGTTCTCGGGAAAGGAGCGGAAATGACGGCTCAGGTGGAGTTCCGGGGGCTGCGGCGGGTGTTCGGCAAGACGGTGGCGCTGGACGGCCTCGACCTGACGATCGCGCCGGGCGAGTTCGTCGCGCTGCTGGGTCCCTCCGGCTGCGGCAAGACGACGGCGCTGCGATGCGTGGCCGGGTTCGAACGGCCCGACTCCGGCGCCGTGCTCGTCGACGGCTCGGACATCACCGACGTGCCCGCCAACAAGCGCGACGCGGGCATGGTCTTCCAGTCCTACTCCCTCTTCCCCAACCTCAACGCCCGCGACAACGTCGCCTTCGGCCTGCGGGTACGCAAGGTGCCCGTGGCCACCAGGCGCGCCAAGGCGGACGAACTCCTCGAACTCGTCGGCCTCCCCGCCCACGCCGACCGCTTCCCGCACCAGCTCTCCGGCGGCCAGCAGCAGCGCGTCGCCCTGGCCCGCGCGCTGGCGCTGGAGCCGCGGGTGCTGCTGCTCGACGAGCCGCTGTCGGCGCTCGACGCCAAGGTACGGGTCTCGCTGCGCGAGGAGATCCGCCGCCTCCAGCTCGACCTCGGCATCACCACCATCTTCGTCACCCACGACCAGGAGGAGGCGCTGTCGATCGCCGACCGGGTCGCGGTCCTGCGCAACGGCCGCCTGGAACAGTGCGGGCCGCCCGCCGAGGTCTACGACCGCCCGGCCACCCCGTTCGTGGCCGAGTTCGTCGGCACCATGAACCACCTGGCCGGACACGTCTCGGGCGACCAGGTGACGGTGCTGGGCCAACTGCTGCCGGTGGACGGCGAGCCCCCCGGCATCCTGGAGGTGGACGTACTGATCCGCCCCGAGGCCGTACGGGTGACCCCCGATCCGGAGGGTAAGGCGGAGGTGCTCGCCGCCTCCTTCCGCGGCGCCTCGGTCCGGCTCCGGGTGGCGCTGTCGGGGGGTGAGGTGCTGGCCGACGTACCTGGTCACGAGGCGGTGAGCCTGGCACCCGGCACCCGGGTGACGGTCCGCCTGGTGGAGCGTCCCGTACTGGTGGCCGAGAGAACGGTCACGGTCCCCTCCCCCGCCTCGGAACCGGCCGATGCCGTCTGAGCCGCCGTCACCGAAGGCGCCGCCTTTAGGGACACCGTCACCGGGAGCAGCACTGTCGGAAGTGGCATCGTCGGAGGCGCCGCAGGCCGTCCTTTTCGACATGGACGGCACGCTAGTAGACACCGAGGGCCTCTGGTGGCAGGCCACGGCCACGGTGGCCCGGACCCTGGGCGTCGAACTGGGCCCCGCCGACATTCCCCAGGTTCTGGGCCGCACCGCCGAGGATGTGGCGGCCCATCTGCTCACCGCCGCCACCCCGCGTCCCGACACGGAGAAGATCACCCAGCGCCTCACCGACGCCTTCGCCACACGCGTCGGCAGCGGCGTGACGGTGATCCCCGGCGCCTTGGCCCTGCTCGCCGAACTCCACGCGGAGGCCATCCCCACCGCCCTGGTCAGCGCCTCTCCCCGAAGCATCGTCGACCTCGTCCTCCCCCGTCTCGACCACCACTTCGACCTGGTGATGGCCTTCGAGGACACGCCACGCGGCAAACCCCACCCGGACCCGTACCTGGAGGCGGCCAGGCGGCTCGGCGTGGAGCCTCGTCGCTGCGTCGCGATCGAGGACAGCCCGCCCGGCATCGCCGCCGCCATAGCCGCCGGGTGCCGTGTCATGACGGTCGACTCTCGACGTGGCCTTCCAGATCTGCGCTCGCTGTGCGATTTCAAGCCGTGATACGGCGGTTTCCTTCCCAGCCAGGATTGAAAGTGTAAGCTTGGAGCAGATTCAGGTAGGGGGCGCCATGCTGCTGCGGTTCAGGGTCGCCAATCATCGGTCCATCCGTGACGAGCAGACGCTGTCCCTCGTCTCGGTGCCGCGTCGTGGTGAGCGGCCGAAGGAGTTGTCGACCGTCCGGGTGGCGGGGATCTATGGGGCGAACGCCTCAGGGAAATCGAACGTCCTGTCCGCCTTGAAGTGGATGCAGTTCGCCATCTCCGACTCCCACCAGTTGTGGAGCCCGTCCAAGGGCGTGCCTCGCGATCCCTTCAGGCTCCCCAGCGGGGAGTCGAGCTCCCCTTCCTTCTACGAACTGGACTTTCTACACGAGGGAACCCGATACTCATACGGCTTCGAGGTCGACGACAGGCAGATCCTTGGCGAATGGCTGAACACCTTTCCCAAGGGGAGAACGAAGAAGCTGTTCGACCGCACCGGCCCGACAAGCGTCACGTTCGGCCGTAGCCTCATCGGTGAGACCCAGAGGATTCTGAAGCTGACCCGCCCGAACTCTCTCTACCTCTCCGCTGCGGCGGCCAACAACCATCCTCTTCTGACCACGCTGTATAAACGCATCAGAGGCAGCATCTTTTTCGCGCAGCACGGCGATCACGATGAAACGTCACGACTCTTTTTGGTCGAAGAGCTGCTGTGGGATGAATCTGCGGCGTTCATCATCAACCGCCTGGTGAGGATCGCGGACCTCGGAGTCGAAACAGCCGAGATCATCAATGAAGATCCGATGCGAGAAGAGATCCCTCCGTGGCCGGCCGGCATCGGGCAGGGGGTGCCCGGTTCGCAGACGGGCATCCGACTCCGCCGGACATCCGGGGCCGTGCTGAAACTGAGCGAAGAGAGCGCTGGCACACGGGTCTGGCTGTCGCTTCTCGGGCATTCTCTCGCCGCGATCACGTCAGGTGGGGTGCTGGTGGCAGATGAGATCGACTCTCACCTCCACCCGCTACTGAGTTCCACGCTCATCCGCATCTTTAAAGATCCGGTGATCAACAGGATGGGAGCGCAACTTGTCTTCGCCTCGCATGACACCACGCTCCTCGGCTCAATGTTGGAAGAAGAGGTCATCGACAGGGACGAGGTCTGGTTCACCGAGAAGGACTCATCCGGCGCGACCAGCCTCTACTCTCTAGCGGAATTCCACCCTCGGCGCGACGAGAACATCGAGCGGGGTTATTTGCAGGGCCGCTACGGAGCCGTGCCCTACATCAACTTCGACAGCATCCGGGAGGTCTTCACGAAGGGACCAGACGAGACGCTATGAGTCCCAGGCGTAGCCCCCCGCGCCTTGACCGCCCCACCGGCCGACGATCACCGAAAAAACGCGTGCTCGTCGTCTGCGAGGGCCAGGTCACCGAGGTCGAGTACTTCGAAGGGATCCGCGACTATTTCCGCTCCCTCCCCGTCGACATCCGCAGCTGCAAGGTGATCGGGCTGGGTCGCGATCCAGGCTCTCTCGTCGACTACACGATCCGCGAACGCGACAAGAAGGAGAAGGAAGCCCGCGCCCAGCGGGATGCCAACATCGCCTACGACGAAGTCTGGTGCGTTGTGGACGTCGACGACCACAAGACGCTCGACCAGGCTCTGATCGCGGCACGCAAAGCAGGGATCAACCTGGCGATCTCCCTCCCCTGCTTCGAGCTGTGGGTTCTCTATCACTTCGAGGAGTGCGCCGCCGCCTGCGACCCCGAGTCGATCAGGCGGAAGCTCAGAAACACATCAGGGACTATGACAAACATCTGGGCCGCGCGTTCCCGTTCGCGAACCATGAGGTCGCGCGTGATCGCGCCCAGCGCGCTGATCCCGATCATTGCGCGCCCAACCGCAAGGGACGTAACCCGTCCACCAATGCTTGGTTGATAGTCGAGGTCATCCGCCAATCAGGCAGAAGTCGGTAAGCTTGCCCGCCGTGAGCGGTGAATCCCCCCAGATCGGGCGCTACAGGTTGCTGAGCGTGCTGGGCCGAGGCGGGATGGGTACTGTCCACCTGGCCGAAGATGCCGCCGGGCAGCGGGTCGCCATCAAGGTGATCAACCCGGAGCTCAGCCAGCACGAGCAGTTCCGGATGCGGTTCCGCCGGGAGGCCGATGCCGCGCAGCGGGTGCGCAGGTTCTGTACGGCCGCGGTGCTCGAGGCGGCGCTCGACGGTGATCAGCTCTACGTCGTCACCGAGTACGTGCCCGGACCCAATCTGGAGGAGGCCGTCCGGCAGTCGGGGCCGCTCAAGGGGTCCAGCCTCGACGCGCTGGCGGTCAGTGTGGCCACCGCGCTCACCGCGATCCATGGGGCGGGGGTCGTGCACCGCGATCTCAAGCCGTCGAACGTGCTGCTGTCCCCCGTCGGGCCGCGGGTGATCGACTTCGGCATCGCGCGGGCCCTCGACACGCTGGGCGGGGTCACCGGGACCGGCGAGCTCATCGGCACGCCCCGGTACATGGCGCCCGAGGTGCTGCGTGGTGAGCCGGTCTCGCCGGCGTGTGACGTGTTCTCGTGGGGCTCGCTGATCGTGTACGCGGCGAGCGGGAAGGCGGCGTTCGGCGGCGACACGCTGCCCGCGACCGTCTACCAGGTGCTCAACACCGAGCCGGCGCTCGACGCGGTCGAGCCGGGGCTGCGGGAGCTGGTCAGGGCGGCGCTGCGAAAGGATCCGGCCGCGCGGCCGACCGCGCAGCAGTTGCTCGACCATCTCGTGGGGCGTTCGGTCGCCCCGGAGCAAGGCATCCAAACTCTCCAGGCCGTCCAGGCGGGACATCCTGAGCAGGCCGTCCAGGGAGTACGACCTGAGCTGGCCGCCCAAACCGCTCAGGTGGCCTGGCAGCACGGGACCACGGCGTTCACCGCGGAGCAGGAGCAGCCGGGCAGAAAGCGCTGGAACAGCCGGGTCATGGTCGGGGGGATAGCAGCGGCCGTGGCGGTGCTGGTCGCCGGGGGTGTCACGGCCTGGGCGACGCTCCGGGACAGTGGGCCGCCGCAGCTCTCCGTCCTGTACCGGGAGGACTTCACGCAGACCGGTGGCGGCTGGGACGGCACCTACGATCCGACCGACGAGTACAGCTACGGCTACCGCACCGACGGCGTGTACGGGCTCGACGTGGCCGACGACGACGAAGAGCACCTGGTGAAGGCCCCCGCGCCCTTCCTGATCGCCACGCCCACCCCGGCGCCCAGCCCGTCGGCCACGCCCACGCCGATGCTGCCCCACACGGTGGTGGTCGGCGTGACGGCCCAGGTGAAGCGGTCCGTGGGCACCGGCGAGTACGGCGTCTTCTGCCACAACAGCGCCGACGGCACCTACTACGAGTTCGCCCTGAACACCTCCGGCATGGCCCGTATCCGGCGCATCTCCGACGGCTCGGGCGGCACGCTGGCCCAGCCGGTGCAGGTGGACGGGCTGCAGAAGGACCGGAAGGCCAGGATCGAGGCCTCCTGCGAGCAGGACGGCAGCTCAGTGCGTTTGACCATGTGGGTGGACGGCGAGAAAGTCCTCCAGGTCGACGACCCCAACGGCATCGGCAACGGCTATGTGGGCCTGTTCGCGCGCACGTCCAAGGACGCGACGTCGGTGCTCAAGACCACCTTCGACGACTTCGAGCTACGTGGGAGAAAGGAACCCTGACCACACATGCTGATCGAGATCTCTGACGGCGCGCCGTACGGCATCGCCACCGGCCCTGACGGCGCGCTCTGGTTCACGCTCGTGCACCAGGGCCGGGTCGGCAGGCTGGTGCCGGGTGCGGAACCCGTGATCCACCAGCTCCACCCGGCGGACGGCGGGCCGACGGTCATCGTGCCGGGAGCCGACGGGGCGATGTGGTTCACCGAGTTCCAGGGCGGCCGGGTGGGGCGGATCACCGGGTCGGGTCAGGTGACGTCGTTCGAGGCGGAGGGCGCCTACGGGATCGCCGCCGGGCCGGACGGGGCCATGTGGTTCACGCGGATGGGGGCCGACAAGATCGGGCGGATCGCGGCGGACGGAACACGGACCGAGTTCGAGATCCCGGTGATGGGCGGCATGCCCGCGGCCATCACCGCCGGGCCGGACGACGCCCTCTGGTTCGCCCTCAATCAGGGCAACGCCATCGGCCGCATCGCGCTGTCGGGCGCGGTGACGATCCACGAGCTGCCGACGGAGGGGGCCGCGCCGGTGGGCATCACCGCGGGTCCCGATGGGGCACTGTGGTTCGTGGAGATCGGCGCGGGCCAGATCGGCCGCGTGGACCTTTCCGGAAAAATTACTGAATATCCGTTGCCGGATCGGGCCTGCCGGCCGCACGCCATCATCGCCGGGGCGGACGGCGCCCTCTGGTTCACCGAATGGGCCGCCGACCGCGTGGGCCGCATCACGACCGAGGGCGACCTCAAGGAGTACGAACTGCCCTCGCGCGGCGTCCAGGCCGAGCCGCACGGGCTCACGGTGGGCCCCGACGGCGCGATCTGGGTCGCGCTGGAGGCGGGCGCACTGGCCAAGATCGAGTGAAACACCCAAGGTTCTGTCGGAAGGTGGAATCGAGGGTGCGGACAAGAGGTTGACTAGGGGCATGCGTGCCATAGTCATCACCGCCCAGGGCGGCCCAGAGGTCCTCGAGTACGTAGAGCGTCCCGACCCGGAGCCAGGTGACGGGGAGATCGTGGTCGACGTCGCGGCCAGCGGCGTCAACTTCATCGACATCTACCACCGCTCCGGGGCTTATCCGCTCAATCTGCCCAGCTCGATCGGGTCGGAGGGGGCGGGTGTCGTCTCCGCCGTAGGCCCTGATGTGTCGGACGTGTCCGTCGGCGACACCGTGGCCTGGGCCAGCGTGCTCGGCAGTTACGCCGAGAAGGCCGTGGTCCCGGCCGACCGGGTGGTGCCCGTGCCCGCCGGCGTTCCGGCCGAGGTGGCCGCCGCGGCGATGCTGCAGGGCATGACGGCCCACTACCTCACGCACTCCACGTACGAGGTGAAGCCGGGCGACAGCGTCCTCGTACACGCCGGCGCCGGCGGCATGGGCCAACTGCTCATCCAGCTCGCCAAGCTCAGGGGCGCGACCGTGCACACCACCGTCTCCAGCGAGGAGAAGGAGAAGGTGGCCCGCGCGGCCGGAGCCGACGAGGTGCTGCGCTACGACGACTTCGTCGACGTGCTGCGCGATCAGGTGGACGTGGTCTACGACGGCGTCGGGGCGGCCACGTTCGACGGCGGGCTGGCGGCGCTGCGGCCGCGCGGGCTCATGGCGCTGTACGGGGCGGCCAGCGGGCCCGTGCCGCCGGTCGATCCGCAGCGGCTCAACAAGGAGGGCTCGCTCTTCCTGACCAGGCCGACGCTGGTCAACTACATCGCCGAGCGGGAGGAGCTGCTGTGGCGCGCCTCCGACCTGTTCGGGTGGATCGCCGACGGGCAGCTGAAGATCAATATCTCGCAGCGCTATCCGCTGTCCGAGGCGGGCCGTGCGCACGAGGACCTTGCCGCCCGCCGTACGACGGGCAAGCTGCTCCTGATCCCCTGAGCTTTAAGCGTCGGGAGGTGGCGCGCGCATGGCCGCCTCCCGACGTACGAGGGGTGTGAACTACGCTGCCGAACATGGACATCGCCCCCTCCATTTGGTCATTCGCCGCAGTGGTCGCCCTCCTGACCATCACGCCGGGCCTCGACACGGCGCTCATCCTGCGTACGTCACTGCTGTCCGGTAGGCGCCCGGCCTGGGGCGTCGTGCTGGGCATCCAGCTGGGCACCCTCTCCTGGGGCCTGCTGACCGCGGTGGGCCTGTCCACGCTCCTGGCCGCCTCCCAACTGGCCTACGACGTCCTGCGCTGGGCGGGCGCCGCGTACCTGGTGTGGATGGGGATCCGCATGCTCGTGACCAAGGCGAGCACGCAGGAAGGCTCGCCGGAGACCGGCTTCGGCTCCGGTTTCCGGCGCGGCCTGTTCACGAACCTGCTGAATCCCAAGGTAGGCGCTTTTTACGTGGCGATGCTGCCGCAGTTCATCCCGGCGGACGCCCCGCACGCGGCCATGGGGCTGCTGCTGGCTGGGGTGCACGTGGCCGAAGGCCTCGTGTGGAGCACCGTGCTGGTCGGCTTCGCCGCCCTCATGAGCGGCGCCCTGCGTACCCCGGCCGTAAGGCGGCTGCTGGACCGCGTGACGGGCATCGTGATCGTCGCCTTCGGCCTCCGTCTGGCTCTGGACAACTAGGCATCGAGCCGGCCGTCCGTGGGCTGGCCGTCACTCAGGAAGAACGCGACCGAACGCGGCTATGCCCTGTCGGGAGACCGGTCAGTGTCGTACGGCGGCTTCGGGGCCTCACGACGGAGGCGTGTCCAGGTCGACCAGGTTGCGATCCGGGTTGGCCGGGTCGTACAGCACGCGCGCGCGGGTCCGGCCCTGGAGCCGGGGGCCTGGATCATGGCGGAGATAGTCACTGACCGCGGTGTGCGTCCGGCCCGTCTGCTCATCCCGCCACGTCGCATGGACGACATAGGGATGCCGGTTGTTCACCCGCACGGTGAAGTCGCGTCCAACACGCTCGATCTCCGCCCACACCTGCCGGCCCTGCTTCCATAGCCAGGCTCGCAGCCGAGCCATCCGTCGTCCCTTGACGAACAACACCGCACCGATCGGCGCGAACACCACGCCCAGCCCCCCGACGATCAGCGGGGCGAGGAACGCTGACCAGAACGACGCGATGCGTGCGTCGGACGGGTTGCCCGGGTCATAGGCGACGGGAACATTCTCGCCTTCCTCGTAGGACGGCGGGTTGCTGCCAGTGGAACTCCGAAACGAGTGCCTCCTGCCGTCGACGCTGAACTCCACGGTCGGGTACCACGACGTGCTCCTGCGGGTATGACCGTCGGAACCGCGTGTCGTGGTGGTCCGTGCGGTCATCGCGACCACGGTGCCGTCGGTCCGCTGGGCCGAGGCCAGGAAGCTTGCCGTAGAGGCGGCCAGCGCGATGCCGACACAGAGCAGCACCAGCCCGATCAGAGCGAAGATCCCGCCGATGATGGTGAAGAGCCGTTCACGCCGCATGGGACGAGTCTGCCCAACGCGGAACACCTGTTGAGCCAGGTTCCAGTGGCACCACCGGCCGTTTCACTTCCGGATCCCGGTAACGTGCTGCTGTGCAGACGGCGTTCGTGCTCGGTGGCGGCGGCGTGCTCGGCGCGCACGAAGTGGGCATGCTCCAGGCACTCGACGAAGAGGGCATCGTGCCCGACCTCGTGGTCGGCACGTCCGTCGGCGCCCTGAACGGCGTGCTGCTGGCCGCCGATCCCGGCCGCGCGGTGCAGCGGCTGTCGTCACTGTGGCGATCCGATGTGGTCCGTACGGCGTTCGCCGGTTCGTGGGTCACCCGGCTGTCCACCTTGGCGAAGACCGGCACCCATCTGCACCCGATCGGGCCGCTTCGAGCGTTGTTGAGCGAGATGCTGCCGGTTTCAGAGATCGAGGACCTGGCGGTGCCTTTCCAGTGCGTGGCGGCCTCGGTGGAGCGGGCCACCGCCCACTGGTTCGACCAGGGGCCGCTGGTCGACGCCGTGCTGGCCTCGTGCGCGGTGCCCGGTCTGCTGCCGCCCGTGTCCATCGGCGGTGAGCACTTCTTCGACGGCGGCCTGGTGCACAGCATCCCCGTCGGCCGGGCCGTGCAACTGGGGGCCAAGCGCGTCTACGTCCTGCACGTCGGGCGGATCGAGCGCCCGCTCACCGTGCCGCGGCGGCCCTGGGAGGTGGGCATGGTGGCGTTCGAGATCGCGCGCAGGCACCGGTTCGCCGAGGAGATGGCCACGCTGCCGCCCGACGTCGAGGTGCACGTGCTGCCCGCCGGAGTGGCGCGGCCGCTGTCGAACCTGCGCTACCGCGACCTGTCACAGATCTCCCACTACATCGAACGCGCCTATCACGCATCTTCCCGATACCTGAGGACAGGAGGACGATGAAGACCTGACATCCTGGAGGCCGACGTTGTTGTTGCCCCCACGCATCCTGCGACGGCTCATCCTCGCCCCCCTGGTCATCGTGGTGACCGTGGTCGTGCTCATCACGTTGCCGGTGTGGGTCGGGGTGACGTTCGCCGCCTCACTGCGGCTCCCGCCGCCGCAGCGCCGTGGGCTGCGCTTCGTCTGGTTCGGGGTGGCCTGGCTGACGCTGGAGTCGGCGGTGCTCATCGCCTGCCTCGGACTCTGGGTGGCTGGGGCGTTCGGCCGCGACCGGGATCAGGAGCGGCACTACGCGCTGATCAAGTGGTTCCTGACCAAGGTGTACGGCGCCGCCGTACGGATCTTCCGGCTCACCGTCGACATCCACGAACCGCCGCGCACCGAAGAGGAGCAGGCCGCCCGCCTGACCCGCCCGGTGATCGTCCTGGCCCGTCACGCGGGTCCCGGCGACTCCTTCCTGCTGATCTACCATCTGCTCTCCCTGTACGGCCGGCGGCCCCGGATCGTGATGAAGGCCGCGCTGCAGTTCGACCCGTCGCTGGACGTGGTGATCAACCGGCTGCCGAACGCCTTCGTGCCCCGCCGCACCGCCGACAGCGGCATCATCGAAGAGATCAGGCGGCTGTCCGCGCCCATGGACGAGAACGACGCCCTGGTGATCTTCCCTGAGGGCGGCAACTTCACCCCGCGCCGCCGCCGGCTGGCGATCCGGCGGCTGGAGGAGAAAGGGCTGAAAGAGGAGGCGTCGCGGGCCCGTGGCATGGACCACCTGCTGCCGCCCCGCCCCGGCGGCGCCATCGCGGCCATCGAGTCCTGCCCGGCGGCCGACGTCATCTTCGTCGCGCACACCGGCCTGGACGACCTCGTCACGATCGGCGACGTGTGGCACAAACTGCCGGTCAGCGCGCACATCACCGCCAAGTGGTGGCGGGTGCCCGCCTCGCGGATCCCCGCGGCGCGCGAGGCGCGGATCCGCTGGCTGTACGACCAGTGGGAGCTCATCGACGACTGGATCAGCGCCCAGCGGCTCACCCTGCGCTAGCCCCCGGCGGCAGCGGCGGCACGGCGGGCGGGCCGTTCTCGATGAGGTCGAGCAGGGCGTCCGTGTCGAGGTGCTGCTCGACCAGGTCGCCGAGCGCGTCCAGGCGGCTCTCGCGCAGCAGGGCGAAGTCGGTGTCCGGCGCCGGGACGAAGGCGCGCCCGGCCCGCTCGGCCACCTCGGTGAGGAAGGCGCGGCGGAAGCCGTCGTTCTCCAGCGCGCCGTGCCAGGTGGTGCCCCACACGTCGGCCACGCGGCAGCCGTCGAGGAACGGCTCGCCGCCCTCGACGGTCGCGACGCCGTGGTGGATCTCGTACGCGCTCACCGGATGCCCGTAGGCGTGACCGGCCGGGCGGCCGAGCGTCTTGCCCGCGGCGAACCGGACCCGGATCGGAAGCAGGCCCAGGCCGTCGACCCGGCCGGCGCCCGACTCGACGTCGTCGTGGATCTCGCGGGCGAGCATCTGGTAGCCGCCGCAGATGCCGAGGACGGGCCCGGTCCGCCGCTGGACGGCGGCGGCCAGTCCCGTGTCGCGGAGCCAGGCCAGATCGTCGACCGTCGCGCGCGAGCCGGGCAGGACCACCAGGTCGGCGTCGTCGAGCTCCGCCGGGTCGGTCACGAACCGGACGAGCACCCCCGGCTCGGCGGCCAGGGCGTCGAGGTCGGTGAAGTTGGAGATCCGCGGCAGCTTGACCACCGCCACGCGGAGCGTCTGGGCGCCGTGGGGCCGCTGTGGGGCGATCGAGCGGCTGCCGAGGGCCAGGGAGTCCTCGACGTCCATCCAGAGGCCGTCCAGCCAGGGCAGCACACCGTAGACGCGGCGGCCGGTGAGGTCTCTGAGCTGGTCCAGGCCGGGTTCGAGCAACTCGGCAGCGCCTCGGAACTTGTTCACGACAAATCCGGAAATGAGGGCTTGGTCGGCGGCGTCCAGCAGGCCGACCGTGCCGTAGAAGGCGGCGAAGACGCCGCCGCGGTCGATGTCGCCCACCACGATCACGGGCAGGTTGGCCGCCCTGGCCAAGCCCATGTTGGCGATGTCACCCCGGCGCAGGTTGATCTCCGCGGGGCTGCCGGCGCCCTCGCAGATGACCACGTCGTACGAGCTTCGCAGCCGGTCGAGCGAGGCCAGCGCGCTCTCGCGGAGCAGGTCCTTGAGCCGGCCGTACTCCATCGCGTCGACGTCGGCCACCGGCTGCCCCATGAGGACCACCTGGCTGCGGCGGTCGCTGCCCGGCTTGAGCAGGATCGGGTTCATGTCGGCGACGGGTTCGAGGCCCGCGGCCCGCGCCTGCACGGCCTGGGCCCGGCCGATCTCGGCGCCGTCGGCGGTGACGTACGAGTTCAGCGACATGTTCTGGGCCTTGAACGGCGCCACGCGGACACCCTTGCGGGCCAGCCAGCGGCAGATCCCGGCGGTGACGACGCTCTTGCCCGCGTCCGACGTGGTGCCCGCCACCAGCAGCGCTCCGCTCTTCATGGCTGACATCGTAGGGCGGTGCTCCTTTTGCGCACATGGCGCGTGCTCACATCACGCGCCAAGGCCGCTCACATCGTGAGCCGGTGCTCCTTCTCGCCGCGCCACTCCACGCTCAGCACCGTGGCGTCGTCCTGGAGGCGGCCGTGCTGGTGCGCGAGGATCGACTGGATCAGCCGGCGCAGCGTCTCCGGCGCCGAGACCCCGTCGGTTTCGCGGCGCACGACGAAGTCGGTGAACCGCTCAAGCCCGAACATCTCCCCCTCCGGGCTCTGCGCCTCCACGATGCCGTCGGTGTAGAAGAGCAGGCGGTCGCCGGGTTCGAGCTGGTAGTGCTCCAGACCGGCGGACAGGCCCAGCCGGAAGCCCATCGGCGGCGACGGCACCGTCTCCAGGATGGCCACCCGGCGGCCCCGCCGGATCACCAGCGGCGGATAGTGCCCGCGATTGACCCAGGTCAGCTCGCCGGTCTTGAGGTTCAGGTCGGCGAGGATGCCCGTGGCGAAGCGGGTCATACCGAACTGGTCGGCGATCGCCTCGTCGATGGCCTCGCTCGCCGCCAGCAGGCCGGTCCCCCGCCGCCGGTTGTTACGGCAGGCGCCGACGGCGATCGTCGCGGTCAGCCCGGCGGAGGTGTCGTGCCCCATGGCGTCGAACATCGACAGGTGCAGCGTGTCTCCGGCGATGGCGAAGTCGAACGCGTCGCCGCCCACGTCGTAGGCGGGCTCCAGGGCGGCGCTGACCACCACCTTGTCGTTGGCGAAGCTGCTGTTGGGCATCAGGTTCCACAGCACCTCGGCCGACAGGGTCATCGACTCCGCGCGCACCAGCGAGGCGTAGGTGTCGCTGATGGAGCGCTTGCTGATCACCATCAGGGAGACCAGGCCCGCCAGCTGCTTCACCAGCGGATCGGCGGCCTCATCGCCGGCGGAGACGGTCACCGCCAGCATGCCGATCCGTTCGGTGCCGTCGAGCAGCGGCACCCACAGCCGCCGCCGGCCCTCGTCGGGCGGCGGCTCCGGCTCCCCTTCGACGGCGTGCTTGGCCTGCACGATCTCCACATTGCGATAAGCCCGCCCGGCGAGCGTGGAGTCGATGCGGATCGCCTGCAGCGACTCCCCCGCCGCGTCGCGCTGGCCGGGCAGCGGGATGAGGTACTGCTGCTGCAGGTCGACCACGTAGATCGTGGCGTTGGAGAACCCGGCCGGCTCGGCGTGCAGGGCGAGCAGGGCCGGCAGGTCCTCGATCGCGGCCAGGTGGCTCGCGTCCAGCAGGGCGCCCAGCATGGCCTCTCCCTCACCTCGCATGGGCGCGCCTCCTACGTCTCCCTGAGGCTTCATACCCCGATGAGAGCCCCTAGACCTGCTGGTTTCTCCGCGACGGAGAAGAGTTGACGACCACTGCGTACTACGCTGCCAGGCATGCCCCGCGACGCCCTCATGGACTGGCTCACCTCGCGCGCTCCCGAGCAGTTGGCGCTCGTGGCCGATCGCGGCGCGCTGCGCGTTCGCGGTCGCGAGCCGTCACTGGAGGACTACGCCCATCTGCTCAACCAGGATCTTGTGGTCTCCCGGTTGGTGGGCTTCTGCACGCTCCCGGAGCTCCAGGTCCTGCGCGCGATCGCCTGGCTGGCCACCCAGCGCTACGGCCCCTTCCCCGACGACTACTGGCGCACCCCCGACCCACGCCCGGTTCCCCGGGCCGAGCTGCTGACCCTCCTGGCGGGACAGGACCAGGACCTGCGGGCGGAGGCGAACGCCGCCCTGGCACGGCTGGCCGACCAGGCCCTGCTTCAGCCGCCCCATGGCGAGCAGTGCTCGGTGGCGCCCTACATCCACCGGAACCTGGCGGACGGCATGGGGCTGGGCCGCTCCGTCGCCTACCTCGTCGCCCGCTATTTCAACGCGCCCGAGGTCCATCGGCTGGCCACCGCGCTGGGGCTGGACAAGGCGCCGAGCCGGGAAGCCGCCGAACGCGACGTCGTGGCGTACCTGACGGATCCGGTACGCCTGCGCGCTCTGCTGGACAAGGCACCCGCCTCGGCCACGGAGCTGCTGGCGCGGCTCACGTATGAGGGGCCCATGGTCGAGGCCCACTGTTTCCACCAGGCGGGGTCGTACGGCAGCAACAAGTACGTCTTCGCCGGCGGTTCGGGACACGCCGGCGCGGACTGGCTGGCGGCGCGCGGGCTGCTGCTCCCGGCAGGCGTGCCCCACATAGCCGAGCTGCCGGCCGAGGTCGCGATCGCCGTCCGGGGCGAGCTGCGGGCGACGTTCACCCCCTACCCTCCCGAGCCGCACGGCCTGGAACGGGCCGAGGGCGTCGAACCCGCGGCCGCGGCGGCGTTGGGCACGCTCACCTGGCAGCTCGAACGGCTGCTCGCCGGCTGCGCCGAACAGCCGCTCACCGTACGCAAATCCGGCGGGGTCGCGGTGCGCGACACCAAACGCCTGGCCAAGGACATCGCCGACCCGGAGACCGTCCGTTTCCTGCTGGAGCTCTGCTTCCGCGCCGGCCTGCTGGGCCTCCTGGCCGAGCCTGCCGAGCCGCCCGCGAACCGCCGCGCCAAGGTGCCGCCGCCCACCCAGGTCGTCCTGCCCACCACGGCCTATGACCGCTGGCTGTCGCGCACTCCCGCCCAGCGGCTGGTGCCGATCATCGCCGCCTGGACCGTGTGCCGTGACATCCCGCTCTGGTGGCCCGACCCCGACCAGACACCCGTCGCCCTGGCCGGCACGGACGACCCGGACGCCGTCAGCCTGCGTTACGCGCTGCTGGAGGCCCTGGGCGCCGCCCCTTCGCTGCGCGCGGCCGACGCACCGCCGTACCTGGTGCCCGCGGCTACCTGGCACCGCCCCGCACGGATTCCGCAGGGCCCGGCCGGTGCCCAGCGCATCGAGTCCACGCTCCGCGAGGCCGCGCTTCTCGGCGTCACCGGCCAGGGCGCCTTGACCCGGCTCGGCCACACCGTCCTCGACCTGCTCCGTACCGGCGAGGCATGGAAGAGCGCGGACGCCGCGCTCGCCCCGGTACTGACCGAAATACTGCCCGCGCCCCGGACCACGGCCCGCTTCCAGACCGACCTGACCGCCGTGGTGAGCGGCACCCCTGAGGCGAAACTGGCCGCCCTGCTCAACGCGGTCGGCGTGCGCGAATCGGAAGGCCACGCGGTGGTGTGGCGCATCAGCCACGCCTCGGTACGCCACGCCCTCGACTCCGGCCACCAGCCGGACACCCTGCTCGACCAGCTCCGGGCCGTGGCGGAGGGCGAGCTGCCGCAGCCGCTGGAATACCTGATCAAGGATGTCGGACGGACCCATGGGCGGATGCGGGTGGTGCGATCCGGCTGCTGCATCCGCTCCGACGACGAGGCGCTGCTGGCCGAGCTCGTCCACGCCAAGCCGCTGCGCGCGCTCGGCCTGCGGTTGATCGCCCCGACCGTACTGATCAGCGCCAGCCCGGAGCGGGAGACGGTGACCGCCCTGCGAGCGGCGGGCTACGCCCCGGCCGTGGAGGCGGAGACGGGCGCCACGTTGGTGGAACAGCCCGCCACGCGGCGCGCCCCTGATCCACGTAGGCGTCGTTAGGACCCGCTGGCAGCGGACGCCGCGCCGGCCGCTCGCGCTTCGGCAAGTCGTCGTCAGTCCGGGCTACTCCGGTGGCTGCTGCGGCTGACCGGGCTGCGTCGGCGGCTGACCTGGCTGCGGTTCGCCTCCTCCGTAACGGCGCCGGACCGTGTCCGCGCCCTTTTCGACCTGGTCGTCGTACTTGTGGCCGGTCCGCTCCTTGGCGAACCGCTCGGCGCGATCCAGCACCTGGTCAGCCTGCTTGGAGTGCCCTCTGGCCAGGTCCTCGGCCTTCTTCAGCCATTCTCCGATGCGGCTCATAAGTGTTCCCCTCCTCGTGCCTTACAGTCGGCCCCTACCCAGAGGCGGCACGAGGTCACACCATGAGACCTCTCAGGACATAGGGCATGATGCCGCCGTGCCGGTAGTAGTCGGCTTCGCGTCCGGTGTCGAGACGGACCTTCACCTCGAAGGTGATGTCATCGGCCGTGACGGTCAGCGTGGGCGGGACGAGGCCGTCGCCGATCGGTCCGAGGCCACGGATCGTCATGGTCTCCCGGCCCGTCAGCCCGAGCTCGTCGGCGCCCTGACCAGGCACGAACTGCAGCGGGAGGATACCCATGCCGCGCAGGCCAGGCTCGCCCGCGACATCGGCATCGCACAACGACCTGCTCATTCAGACGCTCGACAGCCTGTGGGACAAGGCCGACCGCTACCGGCGGCTCGCGCTGGAGGTCGAACGCGGCCAGACGGCCCGCGACCGCAAGGCCGCCGAACACGAGGCGCTGCTGGAGTTCGTGATCGCGGGCGACGCCGACAGCGCCGCCGCCGTCATGCGCGAGCACATCGACACCAGCCTCGGCGCCCAGGCCGCCTGGCGCCTGCGCAAACATGATCAGGATGAGGTCGACGGCTGAGTCCCGGCCGGTCCGCTCGGCCTCCTAACATACGGCGCATGACCACGCACGGATTCACGCTCACTACCGAGGGCCCGTTCGACTTCGGTGCCTCGCTGCGCTTCGTAGAGGACTGGCCGGCCACCAGCGCGCTGCCCTCCGACGGGCGGGCGCTGCGCTTCGCCTACTGCGCGGAGTCCGACTGGCTGCCCATCGGCGTGAGCGTGACGGCCGCGCCGGGCGGGGTCGCCGTCGCCACGACGCGCCCCGCGGGGCCGGGCATCCGTGGCGAGGTGGCGCGGATCCTGTCCCTCGACGTGGACGGCGCCGGTTTCGCCCGGCTCGGCGAGGCCGACCCGGTGCTCGGCGACCTGCAGCGGGCCCGGCCCGGCCTGCGGCCGGTGTGCTTCTGGAGCCCGTGGGAGGCGGCGTGCTGGGCGGTGATCGTACAGCGCTCGTCGATGCTCATCGCCGCCCGCCTCAAGCAGCGCATCGCGGAGCGGCACGGCGCGAAGGTCACCTTGGACGGACAGGTGTACCCGGCCTTTCCCCCGCCCGTGACCTTGCTGGAGGCCGGTGGCCTGGGCCTGCCCGCGCAGAAGGAGGAGTGGGTGCGCGGGCTGGCCCGCGCGGCGCTCGACGGCCTGCTCACCACCGAGCACCTGCGCGCGCTCGCCCCGGAGGAGGCCCTGTCCGAGCTGCGGGGCCTGCCCGGCGTGGGGCCGTTCTCCGCCGGCCTCATCCTCATTCGCGGCGCGGGCGCGCCGGACGCGTTCCCGGGCGACGAGCCGCGACTGTTCGCGATCCTCCGGGAGGCGTACGGCCTGCCGGAGGACGCGCCGCCGGCCGCGTACCGGAAGCTGGCCGAGGCGTGGCGGCCCTACCGCTCCTGGGCCTCCTTCCTGTTCCGGGCCTCCACCTACGGCGTCATGGACGATCGGGACTGAGCGCCGTCCCTGGTCTGCTCGGGTGCAGGTCTAGAGCGCGGAATCCGGGGCAGTCCGAGAGTCTTTGACGACTCTCGGGAGAATCCATGAGCGAAGCTGAGGCGATGGCACGCCGGGCGGCAGACAGCCCGGCTATGGACAAACTCGCGCGGGTTGGGCTGGTTTGTCGTGGCGTGCTCTACGGGCTGATCGGGGTTCTGGCGATCCAGATCGCGTTCGGCAGTGGAGGCAAGCAGGCCGACAAGAACGGGGCGATCAGTACGGTGGCCGCGCTGCCGTTCGGGGCCGTGCTCTTATGGATCATGGTCGTCGGGTTCGCCGCGCTGGCCCTGTGGCAGGCGTCCGAGGCGATCTTCGGCGCCCACAAGCTCAAGGACCGGGTCGAGCCGGCCAGCCGGACCGTGGTCTACGTGGTCATCTGCGCCGCCCTGCTGACCATGCTGCTGACCGGCAAGACCGGGTCCGATGACAAGCGGTCCCAGGATCTGACGGGCAAGCTGCTCGCGCTGCCGGCCGGGCAGGTCATCGTGGGCCTGGTCGGGCTCGGCATCGTCGCGCTCGGCGTCTACTGGGTGCGGTATGGCATCAAGAAGGAGTTCCGCAAACAGCTCAGGCCGATGCCGCCGCGAGCCGGCGCGGTGATGGACCGGCTGGGACTCGCCGGGTACATCGCGCGCGGCCTGATCGCCGGCTTGGCCGGGGTCTTCGTGATCCAGGCGGCCATCACCTTCGACCCCGACAAGGCCGGGGGCATCGACGCGACGCTCAGGGCGTTCGCCGACACCCCGGCGGGGCCCTGGCTGCTGGCGGTGGTGGCGCTGGGGCTGCTGCTGTTCGCCCTGTACTGCTTGGGAGAGGCCCGGTGGCGGCGTACCTGAGCCCGTCGCTGCTTGGGAGATCCCCGCCGGCGACGTACCTGAGTCGGACGCAGGTCGATCCGCCACGACGGCATGCCCTGTGATTGGCTGATCGGCATGGAAGCACCTTCTCTGAGCACGTCCACCGACTCGTTGCGCCACGTGACCGAGCTGCTGCGCGAGCACCCGCTGATCGACGGGCACAACGATCTGCCCTGGACGGCCCGCCAGCTCGTCGGCTACGACTTCGACCGGCTCGAGATCAGCGGTGACACCTCTGATCGGACCCATACCGACCTGCCCCGGTTGGCGGCCGGGATGGTGGGCGGGCAGTTCTGGTCGGTTTTCGTGCCGTGCGGGCTGCCCGGTGGGCAAGCGGTCACCGCGACCTTGGAGCAGATCGACTGCGTACGGGCCATGGTCCGGCGTTACCCCGACCAGCTGGCCCTGGCGACCACGGCCGACGAGGTGGAGCGGGTCTTCGCCGGTGGGCGGATCGCGTCACTGATGGGCGCCGAGGGCGGTCATTCGATCGACTGCTCGCTGGGCGCGCTGCGGATGCTGTACGAGCTCGGCGTCCGCTACATGACGCTGACCCACAACGACAACACCCCTTGGGCCGACTCCGCGACCGACGAGCCGGTGCACCACGGGCTGTCCGCGTTCGGGGAGGAGGTCGTGCGGGAGATGAACAGGCTGGGCATGCTGGTCGACCTGTCCCACGTGTCGGCCGACACGATGCGCCACGCCCTGCGTGTGACGCGGGCGCCGGTGATCTTCTCCCATTCGTCGGCGCGCGCGATCTGTTCCGCGCCGCGCAACGTACCGGATGACGTGCTGGAGACGCTGGCGGGCAACGGCGGGGTGTGCATGGCCGTGTTCGTGCCCTCGTTCGTGTCGCAGGCCAACTGGGAGTGGCGGCAGGCGGGCACCGACGCCGCCCGCTCGGCCGGGGTCAACACCCATGACTACGAGGCGACCCATGAGTTCCTGGCCACCTGGGCGAAGTCACACCCCAAGCCCGCTGTCGCGCTCGACGACGTGGTGGCGCACCTGGAGCACATACGCGAGGTGGCCGGCATCGACCATCTCGGCATCGGCGGCGACTACGACGGGTGCGACGGGCTGCCGGTCGGCCTGGAAGACGTGCGCGGCTACCCTCGGCTGTTCGCGGCCCTGGCCGACCGGGGCTGGTCCGACGACGATCTGGCGAAGGTGGCCGGGCGCAACGTGCTGCGGGCGCTGCGCGGCGCCGAGGCCACCGCCGCCGACCTGCGGGATCGCGAGGAGCCGAGCATGGTGCGGTTCACCGCGGCCGCCGGCTCATGACAGCTACCCGTCCCAGCTCTCGTCTGAGCGCCCGTCCGGCGGCAGGCAGATCGTGAGGGCGCCCGGGACGGCCTTCGCCTTGAGACGGGTGGTGGCCTCGCGGTCGCCGCCATCGAGCTCGTACGTCAGCGGAGCGCCGAACCGGGCGGACACCTTCCTGGCGCGGGTGATCCGGACGAACGGCGAGTCGTCCGAGCGTCCCGTGGCCATCCTGCCGATCACCCGGGCCCACTGGACCGGCCCCTGGGCGGTGGAGACCCCGACGTCCAGCCAGCCGTCGTCCGGCTGGGCGTCGTCGAAGGCCTCGATGCCGCCGGCGATCGTGCTCACGTTGCCCAGCAGCAGGCAGCTCGCCTCCCCGTCGAACCACGTCGTCCCATCAATCTTGATCTCCATCGGCACCAGCGGCCCGCCGACGTGCCGGACGGCCGCCTTGACGTAGCTGAGCCTGCCGAGCCGCTCCTTGGCCTGCCGGTCGGCGTCGGCGATCATCTCGGCCTCGAACCCGGCTCCCGCCATCACCGCGAAGTGCTCGCCGTTCAGCACTCCCAGGTCCAGCTTCTCCCGCCGGCCGTGGAAGCCGATGCGCACCGCCTCTTCGAGGTCGATGGGGATGCCGACATTGTTGGCGAACAGGTTCCCGGTCCCCGCCGGGAGGACCGCCATCGGTACGCCGGAGCCGGCCATCACGTCGGCGCACCGTTGCACCATGCCGTCGCCGCCCCAGACGAACACCAGGTCGGCGCCCTGCTTGAGCGCCTCCCGGACCTTCTTGCGCGCCTTCTTGCTCTTGGGCACCTCGTACCAGAGGAGCTCGCCGACGTCCTCTTCGGTGATGAGCACGCGCAGCCTGTCCAGGCCTGCGCCGAGAGTCTTCTTGCGGTGCGCGACGACCGCCACGGTGGGGGACATGGTCACCGGACTACCCTCGACACCGGTTTTCAGGCAGGAATCAATGGCCGCTGTGTGGGTAGCCGAGCGCGAATGCCAACCGAGGGAGGATCAGGACAGTGAGCCGCCAATGGGTCAAAGCTCGCGTCGATCCTGACCGCAGCCTGGGACTGCGGCTGACGATCGCCAGCCTCGCGGTGGCGCTCATCATGGTTCCGTTCAGCCTGCTGCTCGTCGTGGCCAAGATGCCGGTCAACGGACTGGACAAGCAGGTCGCCGATGATCTGCACGCGTACGCGATCACCCATCCAGACGTGACCAGGGTGCTCATCGTGTGGACGGATCTGTTCGGCCCGTGGCCGTGGCGGATCGCGGTCATCGCGTTCGCCGCCTGGCTGTGGCACAAGGGCGCGCGACGGCTGGCCGTCTGGGCGATCGCCACCATCACCGTGGGCGGGCTGCTCGGCCTGGCGCTCAAGATCATCACTGCCCGCGCCAGACCGCACCTGCCGGATCCCGTCGCGCTCGCGCCCGGCGACTCCTTCCCGTCGGGCCACGCGGTCAACGTGACGCTCGGCGCGGGAGTGGTCGTCCTGCTCCTCCTGCCCATGCTGCCCCGGTGGGGGCGGCGCGTGACCTGGGCAATCGCCTGGTTCCTGGTGCTGTCGGTCGGTTACACCCGGATCGCGCTCGGCGTGCACTGGGTGAGCGACGTGGTCGCCGGGATCATCCTGGGCGTGGCCGTGGTCGCCGCCACCGCGGCGGGATTCGAGACGTGGCGGCGCGAACAGGGCCGCAGGCCCAACTCTCCGCTGGCCGAAGGAGTGGAACCCGAGTCAGAGAAGGTGACCCATGACCAAAACTGAGCACGCGAAGTATTACGCGCTGACGATCTTATTGCCGATGGTCCTGATGGCCGCGGTGACGTTCGGCGTGGGCAAGCTGATCGTCGCCTGGCCCACCGGTGAGGCGGAGGTGAGCCGGGGCCTGGCCGCCGGACGCACCCCACTGTGGAACACGCTTACCGACTTCGGCACCAGCCTCTCGGACACTCCGTACATCGTGGCACTCACCGCGATAGCCGCGATCGTCTTCAGACTCGTGTACAAGCGCTGGCGGGAATCGATCTTCCTGATCGCGGCCGTCTGGAGCCAGTCGCTCATCTTCCTGGCCACCACCACGCCCGTCGGCCGGCACCGGCCGCCGGTGCAGCACATCGACCCGGCCCCGCCCACCTCCAGCTTCCCGTCGGGGCACGTCAGCGCCGCCGTCGGGTTCTACTGCTCGGTCGCGCTCATCCTGAGCATGCACGTCCGCAACCGGGCGCTTCAGGTGGTGATCTGGGTGCTCGGCATCGCCGCGCCGCTCATCGTCGCCTTCTCCCGCCTGTACCGGGGCATGCACTTCCTCACCGACATCACCTGGGGCCTGCTCCTCGGCATCGGCTGCGTGGTGATGGCCGCTCGGGCGATCTTGTACCGGCGCGAAAGGCAGCGTGGGCATCAGGCGCCGGAGCTCGTCCGACCGGCGTAGCCGGCTGCAACTTGAGCACGCGGCCGACGAGCTTCGCGCCGTTCCCGGCGGCGGCCAGGCAGTACGCCGTTCTGTACTTCGGCCAGTCCTGCTCCGCTGGGACGATATAGATGAGGCCGACCTCCTCCCTCCTCGACTCCACGTACCGCATCTTGGGCGCGCAGCCGTTCTCGGCCAGCCGCGTCGCTACGGCGGGGGGCGTGGCGCCGCAGCCCAGGAGTGCGGCCAGCAGGCACACGCCCGCGAGTAAGGGACGGGTCATGGGACCGGATGATGACAGCTGAAGATCACGCGGCAGTTTCGTGGCACGTTTGCGAGCCGGCCTCGGGGTAGCGAGTTGACTTCATGAGCGACCTGGAGACTGGCACCATCACCACCAAGGTGCCCGCGAGACTCGATCGGCTGCACTGGTCACGCTGGCACTGGATGATCGTCATCGGCCTCGGCACCGTCTGGATCCTGGACGGGCTCGAAGTGACCATCGTGGGCAACCTCTCGGCCCAGCTCGCCAAACCCGGCAGTGGCCTGGACATCACGCAGGCGCAGGTCGCCGGCCTGGCCGCCGCTCTGTATGTCGCGGGCGCCTGTTCGGGGGCGCTGTTCTTCGGCTGGCTGACCGACCGGTTCGGCAGGAAGAAGCTGTTCCTGATCACCCTGGTCGTCTACCTGGTCGCGACCCTGATGACCGCGTTGTCGTTCGACGCGTGGTGGTTCTTCCTGTTCAGGTTCATGACGGGCTTCGGCATCGGCGGGGAGTACGCGGCGATCAACTCGGCCATCGACGAGCTGATCCCGAGCGCCCACCGGGGACGGATCGACATCATCATCAACGGCAGCTACTGGCTCGGGGCGGCGGGCGGCGCCCTGCTGACCGTGCCGCTGCTGAACGACCTGCCGGTCAACATCGGCTGGCGCGTCGCCTTCGGGCTGGGCGTGGTGCTCGGCCTGGCCATTCTCCTCGTACGGCGCCACGTACCGGAGAGCCCGCGCTGGCTGTTCATCCACGGCCGTGGCCAGGAGGCCGAGGAGATCGTCGACGACATCGAGCGCCAGGTGGGCGGGGACCTGCCGGAGCCGGCGCAGTCGATGACGATTCATCAGCGCAAGTCCATCGGGTTCGTCCGGATCGCGCACACCATGGTGGCGCTCTATCCCAAGCGGACGGTGCTCGGTCTGTCGCTCTTCATCGGCCAGGCGTTCCTGTACAACGCGATCACCTTCGGGTACGCGCAGATCCTGTCCACGTTCTTCAAGATCGACACGCATACCGGCTACTACTTCGCGGTCATCGCGGTCGGCAACTTCCTGGGCCCGCTGCTGCTCGGGCGGCTTTTCGACACGGTCGGCCGGATCCCGATGATCTCCGCCACGTACATCGGATCGGGGCTGTTGCTGCTCGGCACGGCCTGGCTCTTCAACCAGGGGATGCTCACCGCGGTGACGCTGACGGCCTGCTGGTCGGTGGTGCTGTTCGTGGCCTCGGCGGGAGCCAGTTCGGCGTATCTGACGGTCAGCGAGATCTTCCCGATGGAGACGCGGGCGATGGCCATCGCGTTCTTCTTCGCCATCGGCACGGCGGCCGGCGGCATCGCGGGCCCGCTCGTCTTCGCCCACCTGGTCGAGACGGGCGTGCCGGGCGACACGGCACTGGCCTTCTCCATCGGGGCCATCATCATGATCGCGGCCGGTCTGGTGGAGCTCTTCCTGGGCGTCAAGGCCGAACGCAAGGGCCTGGAGGAGATCGCCACTCCCCTGACGGCCGCCGAGGCAGGCCAGGCGGCATGACGGCCGGCCATCGGCAGCGGACGGGCTAGGGCCGGAGATCGTTGGAGAGGTTGATCCGGATCTCCGTGTTGCGGTATCCGGCGCGAGCGAACGCGGCCGCCATCGGGGCGTTGCCCACGTCGGTGGTAGCCGTGACGCGGAGCTCTCCGTTGGCCGCGTGGATGCGAGTGATCTCGGCGAGTACTTCGTCCACGTAGCCGCGCCCCCGGAGCTCCGGGACCACCCCCAGATATCCGACGTTCACGTTGTACGGCGTCGCCGAGGGTATCGCCATTCCCGCCACCTCGCCCTGGTGCGTATAGGCGATCCGCCACCACTCCCGCTTGCCCGGCGCCCTGAGATAGAAGTCCATCTCTTCGCGCGCGGTCGCGTCCACGCCCTTGGCCGCCACGCTCGTTCGGGTCTGGAAGTCCAGGCTGCCTTCGGCGATTCTCGTGAACACCGCCAGGAACTCCTCATCGGACGCCTCGGCGAACCGCAGCGTCCCGGCCGCCGGGGGCACCCCGTCGGCCGGCGCCCACTCGAACTGCAGCCGCTCCACCTCCTGGGTGAGGCCGGCCGCGTGTGCTGCCGCCCGCCGCCATTCCACGGCCATCGAGGTGGCCGGATCGGCGCGCCAGCCGCCGGCCGCCTTGATCGCGTACTGCACCGGCTCTGGGAATCCGGCCAGCGCGGCCCTGATCAGCTCGGCGGCGACGGCGGTGCGGTCACCCACCGCGGGGTCCACGTCGAGGCAGTCGAGCGCGACCGGGTGCGCGCTGTCCCTCGGCCCCCACCACAGCGCTCGTCCCACGACCTGGTCGTCAACCTCGGCGATCCATGTCCATCCCGGCCGGTACATGTTCTCGGCCAGATCCGCGAGGTAACGGTCGGCGGGGATCCAGCCGACGGGCTCGGTCACGCTCCACGCGGTCACGCGGTCGAGGTCGGCGGAGATGGTAGGGCGGTAGGAGATCATCTGAAGAAAGTACCCAACTTTTGTCATCATCTGAGCTAAATGTCCGGCCATTCCTTGAAGCCCGCCCAGATGAGGGGTGAGATCGCGTCGGCGCGATGGCGGGCCCCCTGAACACGCCTCACTCGGCCGTGTGCGCGAGGATGGCGGCGGCCAGTTCCTCGTGCACCTCGGGCGGGAGCGTGTGGCCCATGCCCGCCACGATCATCAGCCGCGCCCCTGGGATCTGTTCGGCGATGATCGCGCTGTGGCCCGGTTTGGCCGGCTCGTGGCTGCCCTCGATGACCAGGGTGGGCGTCTTGACCTGATGGAGTACGCCCGCCGGCTCGAAGTCGGGCTTGGCCATGGCGGCCAGCCGGTGGTTGGCCACCGCCGACAGGTCGCGGGCCCGGTCGTAGATCCGTTCCTGCAGCCGCCGCGCCGCGTCCTCGTCGAACGGCAACCCGGTGCCGTGCAGCAGCCGCTGCTCGGCGATCATGCCGTCGATCCGCGCGCGCCGGTCGGCCGGTGGCGGGGCGGCCATCAGCGTACGGTAGAAGGCCGTGAACTCCGGTGCCGGCTCCGGCAGGCTCCCCTCGGGCTGCGGCTGCCCCAGCAGGGCCCGCATGATCACCTGGCCCTCGCCGCCGCCCAGCGGGGAGGAGCCGATGACGGTCAGCGACCGCACCCGCTCCGGCCGCTCCACCGCGACGAACTGGCCGAGCAGGCCGCCCGCCGAGTGGCAGACCAGATGCGCGCTGGCCAGGCCGTGGTCATCCATCACGCGGTAGACGTCGTTCTTGATGTCATCCCATGTGTACGGATCCGCCGCGAAGTCGACGGTGCCCGACATGCCGGTGTCGCGGTGGTCGTACCGGATCACCCGGCGGCCCCCGGCGGTCAGCCGGCCGACGAACTCGTCTGGCCACAGGACGCCCTGCGACATCGAACCCATGATCAACAGGATCGGCGCATCCGTCTCGGCGCCGAACTCTTCGCTCCAGATGTTCACGTTTTGCATGCCTCAAAGCATGCCGTCCCGGGCTACGGGCGCCTTCTGTAGAACTACTGGCCGCGCCAGATCCGTACGGGGAGGAAGAACGGCCGCGGCTCTGGACAATGTGCTGCCGACGTGATCTGACGGAGTAAGAGCGTCAACGATCACGAACAGGAGTACCTGGACATGAGCGACACGCTGCGCCTTCACACAGCCGGCCCCACCTTGCTGGAGCGAGCCCGTGACCTGCGCCCACTGATCGAGCGTGAGGCGACCGCCGCCGAGGCACAGGGCAGGCTCACCACACCCGTCGTGGATGCCCTGCATGAGGCGGGACTTTTCGGCATATGGGTGCCTACGCCGCTCGGCGGCGCCGAGTCGTCCCCCAGAGAACTGCTCGCCGTCTTCGAGGAACTGTCGTACGCCGACCCCTCGACCGGCTGGGTGGTCATGGCCACCACCCTGGAGAACGGTACGGCCGGCGCCTACCTGGGTGACGAGGCCGTCGCACGGATCTTCACGGGCCCGCGGATGCCGGTCATCGCGGGCCAGGGCACCCGGCCGGGCACCGCCGTACGCGAAGACGGCGGTTTCCGCCTCAGCGGCCAGTGGGGTTTCGCCTCGGGCATGCCGCACGCCCAGTACGCCCACAGCCTGGGCGCCGTCGAGGGCACCGACGAGGCCCGGATCTTCATCACCCCGATCGAAGACGTCAAGATGCTCGGCAACTGGGACGTCCTGGGCCTGCGCGCCACAGGCAGCATCGACTACTCCATCGACGGCGCCTTCGTACCGGAGTCGCAGACTCACATCTTCACGCACAACGAACCGCTGCGCGGCGGCGCGATCTTCCGGCTCGGCGTCCTCGACCAGGCGCTGATCTGTCATTCCGGCTGGGCGCTCGGCGTCGGCCGCCGGCTGCTCGACGAGCTGAGCCGACACGCCGGGGCGCGGGCCGGGCGGCCCGGCCAGATCGCCACCAGCGATGCCTTCCACGCCGACTTCGCCCGCGCCGAGGCGGCGTTCCGTGCGGCCAAGGCCCTGGTCCACGAGACCTGGGACGACACCGAACGCACCCTGGACGCGGGCCGGACCCTCGACGTACGCCAGGAGACCATGGTGCGGCTCGCGCTCAACCACATCACGTCGACGATCGCCGAGGTGGCCCGGTTCGTCTACGCGTCGGGCGGCACCTCGGCGCTGCGGGACGGGTTGATCCAGCGGCTGTTCAGGGACGTCCACGCCGGCACCCAGCACATCACCTCGGGCCCGCAGGTGCTTCAGGAGTGCGGCCGTGAACTGGCCGGCCTGGCTCCGGGCCAGTCCTGGATGCTCTTCGCCCTGGAGGCGTGAGGGGCCAGGTCTCGGGATGGACCAGGTGGCCGAGCAGGGAGGTGACCGGACCGGTTCGGCTCTGGCCGAACCACGACTCCCGGCACCTTCGCTGCCCGGCACTACCCGCGGAACACGCTAAAGTGCGTCGGGCTTGAAGCCGAACTGCGCCTCGAAGCGACGTGCATACAGCGGCCACGCCTCTGGATTGACCAGCCTCGGCGGCACCTTGCCGCTGAAGATGTCCAGCCACTGCGTCGCAGCGTAGGACGCCATTGTCTTGAGTGCGTCGGCCGAGAGGCCGGCGATGTGCGGGGTGGCGACCACGTTCTCCAGAGTGAGCAGCGGGTGGTCCGCACTGGGGGGCTCTTCGAGGAACACGTCCAAGCCGGCGCCGGCCAGCCTCTTCGACCGCAGTGCCTCGTAGAGCGCGTCCTCGTCGTGGACGCCGCCGCGGGCGGTGCTGATGAAGTACGCGGTGGGCTTCATGGTCTCGAACAGGGACCGGTCGAACATGCCCATCGTCTCATCCGTGCGCGGGCAGTGAACGGTGACGAAGTCGGAGGCTGCGAGAAGCTCGCGCAGCGGTGTGCCGTGTGCGCCGCGCGCCTCGATCTCGGCAGTCGTCAGATACGGGTCATGGGCCAGGACACGCATGCCGAAGCCGCGACACAACGCGGCCGTCCGCCGGCCGATCTCGCCGAGACCGATGATCCCGACAGTTTTTCCGCTCAGATTGATCGATCCGTACCCGAAGCGGTCGCGCTCATCGGCGTTACGCAGGGCGCGG
The DNA here is from genome assembly GCF_040659625.1 of Nonomuraea sp. NPDC049750. Classification (NCBI taxonomy): domain Bacteria; kingdom Bacillati; phylum Actinomycetota; class Actinomycetes; order Streptosporangiales; family Streptosporangiaceae; genus Nonomuraea; species Nonomuraea sp. NPDC049750. The sequence continues at coordinate 212,513 of NZ_JBFANB010000011.1, read as the reverse complement.
TCGGCCTCGTTGATCTTCTTAGAAACCGCCAGCATGAGTCCGACGGCATGCTCGGCGACGGCGGTCGCGTTGCTGCCGGTCTGGTTGCAGACGATGACACCGGCCTCGGTGCACGCGTCGATGTCGATCATGTCGTAACCGGATCCGGTCGAGGTGATGGCCAGCAGTGACGGGCACGCGCGGAGGAGGCCGGCGTCGCCGAACCATGGCCGCCTCAGTTGTCCGCGAGTAGCGATCTGGTATCCGTGTGCGGTGCGCAGGGCGGCGAAGTTCTCGGTGGCTTCGGCATCGTAGCGCAGTGCTTTTACGTCGACGGTGCCGTGATTGGCGAGAATGCTCAGTGCTGTCCGGTCGTCGGACCAACTCTCGAAGTACACCAAGTTTCGGGTCGCGCGGCTCATACGGCTGTGTCCCTTCTCCTTCTGCCTCGCCGTCACGCTCCCGGACCAGGCCGGGCCGCAGCCTCACCTGCCGGGGTGCCGAGCCTGTCCGCGGCCGCATCGCTCAATACGCTCGGAGTGTCCAGCACGGATTGCTTGGAGGTGTCGCGGTACAGGAAGAGCGCCGCGAAGAACGTCATGCCCGCGCAGAGAACGACATACCAGTAGAACCCGCTCTCGTGGCCCGCCCCCTTGAAGGAGAGGGCGACCGACTCGGTCGTGCCACCGAAGAGCGCGTTGCCGACGGCATGGGAGAGGCCGACCGCCAGAGCGCGAATCTTCGTGGGGAAGAGTTCGGCCTTCACGATGCCCGCGAGTGCCGAGTAGCCCGTGGTGAGGACGACTCCCAGCGACATGAGCCCGAACACGACGAGGGCGCTGTCGGTCTGGCTGATGATCATGAAGGCGGGCACCGTGACCAGCATGATGCCACCGGAGAAGATGAGCAGGATCGTGCGTCGTCCGATCTTGTCGGAGAGTGCGCCTGTGACGGGCTGCAACGCCATGAAGATGAAGAGTGCGGCGAAGCTGACGGTGGCTGCGGTGTTCTCGTCGAAGCCGGCGGTGTTCACCATGTACTTGGACATGTAGATGGTGTACGTGTAGTAACTGACGGTTCCGCCGGTGACGAGAAGTATCGCGACGATGAACTGCTTGGGGTACTCCGCGACGACAGCCAGCAGGCCCTTCTTCTCGGGTGCGATTCCCGTCTGCTCCAGCTCGGCCGCTTCGCGCTTGTGGGTTTCGTACTGGTCGGACTCGTCCATCGCGCGGCGCAGGTAGAAGATGACCAGGCCCATCGCGGCGCCGAGGAGGAACGGGATCCGCCAACCCCATGCCTGGAGTTCCTCACGGGTCAGGAAGTGTTGCAGCACAAGGAGGACGCCCACGCTCAGCAACTGCCCGAAGACCACTGCGACGTACCCGATGCCGGAGAACAGCCCCCTGCGACCGGGCCCGGCGATCTCGGCCAGGTAGGCGGCAGATGAGCCCCACTCACCACCGAGGGAGAGACCTTGCAGGAGGCGGGCGACGGTGAGCAGGATCGGCGCCGCGACACCGATGGTCGCGAAGCTCGGGGTACAGGCGATGAGCAGCGAGCCGGCGGACATCAGCGCCACCGAGAGCGTGAGCGCCGCGCGTCGGCCGGCCGCGTCACTGAACCGTCCCAGCAGCCAGCTGCCGATCGGTCGCATGAGGAACCCGAGCGCGAACACCAGTGAAGTGGACAGCAACTGTGCTGTCTTATTCTCGGACGGGAAGAAGCTCGCAGCGAAGTACAGGCTGAAGCTCGCGTAGATGAACCAGTCGAAGTACTCCAGGAAGTTGCCGAGACTTGCCCGGATCCCATTCGCGAGGACGCGGCCACGTGGAGGTTCAGTGCGCGCTTTCATGGTGTGCCTTTCAGGTCTGAGGCAGTACGGGCTCAGCTCGGCATACCGGAAGGCGCCAGCCGCATCGATGTGCCGAAGTCCGGCGCCTGAGGCGCCGATTCCGTGGGGGGTCCGTTTTGGCCAGTTAGGCGTGTGGCCTCCGTCACGCTTGACGATGAACCTATGCGTCGCTCGGGCTTCGACTCATTGGGCATGTCGACGACAGGCGCAACACCGCGTTGGAGTTCTCAACAGCGCGATCAGCCAGGGTCTCGCTTCCGAGCTACTTCCGCAGCGCGTCGCGAACTCGCCAAGAGACGCGTGCCGGGTTCACGAATGGTGAGGGGCCCGGCCAGACCTTCTTCGAGATCTGTGCCGAGATGATGCCGGGCTGACCGATCGTCTTCAACGCAGTGCGCAGCTCGGCCTGGTCGACGGCGGTCCCGCCGGACAGATGGTCGAGCGTGTTCGCGACATCGGCAACATGAAGGGGCACGGAGAGCGATTGCCCACCGGTGATCGAGTATGCGCCGTCCTCGAGTACGACGACGATCAGGTTACTTACGGGGTACGCCGAGAGTGACCACAGCGAACTCATCCCCATGAGCAGGTCGCCATCACCCACGACGGCGACGATCTGCTTGTCGGGCACGGCCTCGGCCAGACCGAGCGCACTCGGAACGGCCGACCCCATGGCTGCACCGTGGTAGAAGTGGGGCCCGTCGTCGCTGACCTTCAGAACCGCCGAGGTCGCCGTGCCCAGGGACGAAACCAGAACGGCGTCCGGGTAGGTTTCGACGATCGTCTCGACAACATCAGTGACCTGCACGATTTCCTCCCAGTTCCGCGTCGAGCGTGATCGCGGCCGTCTCCTCGGCTCCCCATGCCATGGCAAGGAGGCCCTTCACGAGCGCCGGCGCCTCGTCACGCCGCTTCATCCCGAAGCTTTGGATGCCGATGGTCGCGAGGAGCGCCGTCGTGGCCTTGCCGATGGTGATCTGCGAAGCGTTGGTCTCGCCGAGCGTTCCGCGCATCGACAGGATCATCGGCAGCCCCAGCCGGTACTGCACGGCAAGCGTGCTCAAGGCGTTGAGTGCGTTGCCGACGCCGGAGCTCTGCATCAACAGCACCGGCTTCTGCCCGGCGACTCGCTGACCGGCGGCATAGGCGACACACTCCTCCTCTCGTGGGAGGGACCTCATTGGAAGACCGCTCTCGGCCAAGTGGGCAAGGATCCCGTCCAGCCGCGAATCAGGGACGTAGACGGCGACGGTGACTCCGCCCTCGATCAGGAGCTTCGCCACGTCCTCCTGCCAATCGAGCCGCGACGGAACGATCCCGGATGACGCACCGCTCATCGCACAATCACCACATTCACCTCTGTCATCGGACTCTTCCAGGGGTGTGCCCCGGGCCGCGGCCACAAGGCTCCTGAACTCGCCGTCCCATCCTTGGCAATCCCGCCCCACCTGCCATCGGTCAAACGCCCAACATCGTGGTCAGCGCCCTGTCGTTTCCCCCGTGGTCGCGCAGGCAGACACGGCACTAGCGTCAAGCAACGGTTCCGTCGACGCTCGCGCTGGCGCAGCACGTGCCGAGCAACATACGAGCCAGTCCCGCGTGGACTGGGGCGGGTGCCTTACCAGCAATTTGCGCGCTTTCAGCCAGCGCAAGCCGAGGAGGATCCTTGACGTCGATCAACCCAGCTCACGTGCGTCACGAGCATCACGAAGTGAGCGCCTTCGACATGTTCATCGACGGCGAGTCGGTGTCATCGGTCACCAGCGTCCGGTTCGACAGCATCGACCCGTACAACGGCGAGACCTGGGCCACGTTCCCGGAGGCCAGCGCCGCAGATGTTGACCGCGCCGTGACCGCGGCCCAGCGAGCGTACGAGGGGCCGTGGCGCCAGACGACCGGTGCCGAGCGCGCGGCACTGATGCGCCGCCTCGCCGACCTGATCGCCGAGAACACCGAACAACTCGCGCTCGCCGACACGATCGAGAACGGCAAACTGCTCCGTGAGATGCGAGGGCAGGCCGAGTCACTGCCGTCGTACTACACGTACTTCGCCGGGCTCGCCGAGACTTCCCGGGGCGCCTCGATCATCCCGGAGAAGTCGAACTTCCTCGTCTACACCAGGAACGAGCCGGTGGGCGTGGTCGCGGCCATCACCGCGTGGAACTCACCGCTCATCCTCCTCACCTGGAAGCTGGCTCCCGCCCTCGCGGCCGGGTGCACGTTCGTCGTCAAGCCGTCCGAACACGTCTCCGCATCCACCCTGCTGCTCGCCGAGCTCGTCAAGGCAGCCGGGTTCCCCGACGGCGTCTTCAACGTGGTGACCGGCGCGGGCGAGACCGGGAAGGCGCTGGTCTCCCACCCAGGCATCAACAAGGTCGCTTTCACCGGGTCGACCGCCACCGGACAACACGTCATGAAGGCCGCAGCCGACAACCTGACCCGGGTGACCCTCGAACTCGGCGGCAAATCGCCCAACATCATCTTCGATGACGCGGACCTCGAAAGCGCTGTCAACGGGGCGGTCAGCGGCATCTTCGCCGCCGGCGGACAGACCTGCATGGCCGGCTCGCGCCTCTTCGTGCACCGCGGCATCCTCGGCGAGGTCAGCTCTACGCTGGCCAAGCGCGCCCGCGACCTGATCATCGGAGACCCCGTCCTGGACGAGACCGAGCTTGGCCCCCTGGCGTTCGAGGCCCAGCTCCACAAGGTCATGGGCTACATCGAGGCCGGCACAGGCGAGGGTGCCGAGCTCCTCGCCGGCGGTCGGCGATCCGATCGAGAAGACCTCCGCCGTGGCCTGTTCGTCGAGCCCACCGTCTTCGGTAACGTGCGCAACGGCCAGAAGATCGCGCAGGAGGAGATCTTCGGTCCGGTCGCCTCGATCATCCCCTTCGAGACCGAGGACGAGGTCGTGACACTGGCCAACGACATTCCCTACGGCCTCGCCTCGGCGGTCTGGACGAACGACATCCGGCGCGCCCACCGGATTGCGGCCCGGCTGGAGGCTGGGACCGTGTGGATCAACGCCTACCGCACGGTGTCGCCAGCCGTGCCTCTCGGCGGATTCAAGGCCAGCGGCATCGGCCGCGAGAACGGCTACGAGGCCATGGCCTCCTACACCGAGACCAAGGCGGTGTGGACCGAGCTGTCCGGTGTCAGCCGCGATCCCTTCCGGCTGGGCTGATCGCCGGGTCCTCGAACTGGTCTTGCCCGTCCCGGCCGCTGCGGGGCGAACCGGCGGGTGCTCCACTCGGCCTCAGTGGCCGGTGTTGTACTCTTCCGTGCGGCGTTCGGCGAGGAGCTCCGCTAGATGCTTTCCCGCACGGGGCGCGAGCGCGTCGAGTTGGGTGCGGCACGAGAAGCCGTCGGCCAGCACGACGGTGTCGTCCGTGGCGGCCCGGACCGCGGGCAGCAGGGCGGTCTCGGCGACCGCGACGGACACGTCGAAGTGTCCCTTCTCGGCGCCGAAGTTTCCGGCGAGCCCGCAGCAGCCGCCCACAGCAGTGACGTCGGCCCCGGCGCTGGTGAGCAGCGACCGGTCCGTGTCCCAGCCCATCACCGCATGCTGGTGACAGTGCGGCTGCGCCACCACCGTCGTCCCGGTGAGGTCGGGCGCCTGCCAGCCGGGGCGGGCGGCGAGCAGTTCGGCCAACGTACGGGTGGCTGATGCGACGGATCGTGCCTCAGCACCGTGGGTGCGGTGGAGGAGTTCGACGGCGTCACCACGGAACACGGCCGCGCACGAGGGCTCAAGGGCAACGATGGGGGTGTCCGCGGCAGCCGACCGCGCGAGTGCGGTGACGCTGCGCCCCAAGGTTCTGCGGGCCGTGTCGAGTTGCCCCGTGCTGATCCAGGTCAGCCCGCAGCACAGACCCCGCGGACTGAGCTCCACGCGGTATCCGGCGTCCTCTAGGACACGGACGGCGGCGATCCCCACCTGAGGGGAGAAGACCTCGGTGAACGTGTCGACCCACAGCAGCACCGGATCCCCGTCAGCCCGGACAGCGCGCTGGTCGAACCAGGAACGGAAGGACCGGGCGGCAAACTCGGGCAGATCCCGGCGCTGGTCCACGCCGGCGGCGAACTTGCCCAACCGGGCCAGGCCGGGCGCACGCATCAGCCAGTTGGTCAGCCGCGGTAGCCGCGACGCGAGGCGGGCCCAGAGGGGCAGCCACCCCAGGGCGTAATGGGTGCGCGGCCGGAGCCGACCCCGGTAGGCCTGGTGCAGGACCTCCGCCTTGTAGCTTGCCATGTCCACGCCGGTGGGGCAGTCCGACGCGCATCCTTTGCAGGACAGGCACAGATCCAGTGCTTCGTGCACCTCAGGGGCGCGCCACCCGCCGGAGACGAGCGTGCCATTGGCCATTTCCTGCAGGACCCGGGCGCGACCCCGGGTGGAGTCCTTCTCGTTTCCCGTGGCCATGTAGGAGGGACACATGACCTGCCCGGAGGCGGTGCCCTCGGCGTTACGGCAGCGGCCCACCCCGGTGCAGCGGTGCACGGCACGGGAGAAGTCTCCGGCGTCGTCGTCGAAGGCGAGCGCGAGCCCCTGGTCGAGGGGGGCAGCCGCGGGCAGCCTCAGATCGGCGTCGATCGGGCGGGGGGCGACCAGGACCCCGGGGTTGAGGAGGTTGCCGGGATCGAACACGGCCTTCACCGCGGCGAACACGGCCAGGGCGGTGGGAGAGTACATCGTGCTGAGCAGCTCGCTGCGGGCCCGTCCGTCGCCGTGCTCGCCGGACATGGATCCGCCGTAGGAGGCGACCAAGGCCGCTGCGGACTCCATGAACGCGCGGAACGCGGTGGCACCGTCCGGTGTGTCCAGCGGGAAGTCGATGCGTGTGTGCACGCAGCCGTCCCCGAAATGACCGTAGGGGACACCGCGCAGGCCGTGCTCGGACAGCAGCTCATCGAAGTCACGGAGGTAGGGCCCGAGCTTCTGCGGCGGGACAGCGGCATCCTCCCACCCGGCGTGGGCCATGCGGCCGCCGCTCGGCCGGGCGGCGATGCCCGCGCCGTCCTCACGGATACGCCAGATCGCGGCTGTCTCGGCCGGGTCGGTGACGACACGGTGGTCCCACGCCGCGGCGTCCGCCACCACCCGCCGTGCCATATCCGGCAGCAGCTGGGGGGCGTCTGAGGTGATCTCCACCAGCAGCCATCCACCGCCGCGCGGCATATCCGGCAGGGCGGCGGCGCCCTGCCGCTCCCGCACCACGTCGACGATCCTGCTGTCGAGTCCTTCGACGGCCACCGGATGGTGGCCGAGGAGGGCTGGCACGGCATCGGCGGCCGCCGCCATGTCGGCGTAGCCCAGGGCGACCAGCGCCTGATGAGCCGGGCGCCGCACCAGGTTGACGGTTGCCTCCAGCAGAAGTCCCCAGGTGCCCTCGCTTCCGACCACACTCCGGGCGACATCGAAATCGCGTTCCGGCAGCAGATGCTCGAGGGAGTAGCCCGAGATCTGCCGACCGAAGCGCCCGAGTTCGGTCCGGATGACGGCAAGGTTGTCGTGCACGATCCGCTGCAGTTGCCGCAGGATTGGGGAGGAGTTCGGGCCGGTGCCGCGCCGCAGGTCGAGTCGTTCCCCCGTCCCGGCCACCATGACCAGGCCTTGCACGTTGTCCGAGGTCCGGCCGTAGCCCAACGCCCGCGAACCGCAGGCGTTGTTGCCGATCATGCCGCCGATGGTGCAACGGCTGTGCGTCGACGGATCCGGCCCGAACCGAAGGCCATGCGGTGCCGCCTGCCGCTGCAGCGCGTCCAGCACCACCCCGGGCTGCACGCGGGCGGTACCGGCCTTCGGATCGAGGCCCAACACGCGGTTCATGTGCCGGGAGAAGTCCAGCACCAGCCCGGTCCCGATGGCATTGCCCGCGATGGATGTGCCCGCGCCGCGGGCAGTGATCGGCACGCCCGCTTCCCGGCACACGGACAAAGCGGCGAGCACCTCGTCAGCCGAGCGGGGGAAAGCTACTGCGGCAGGCGCGACACGGTAGATCGAGGCGTCGCTGGAGAACTCCGCTCGTGCGCGGCGCGAGACATCCACCTCGGCCAGCCCGGCGGCCTTCAGGGCCGCGGCGAGGTCATGTTCAGAAGGAGCAGAGAGCGACACGGGTCTCCTAGACGCGGTGGATCGGTGACGGCAGCGGGAAAACCTGATGAGGGCGTGCTGGATTTCCGCGGCCGGGGCGCGCTACAAAGCCGACCCCCGGCCGCGGGAGACATGTCAGCCCTTGGTCTGGTCCACGACCGTGCGGGCGAGGTCCGCGAAGTCGTCCACGACCAGAGTCGGCGGGTAGTACTCGTTACCGAAGGGGCGCTTGCGGCGGTCGACGAACGCCGTGTGCATACCGGCGGCCTTCGCCCCCACGCAGTCGAAGGCGTGGTTCGCCACGAACAGTACCTCGGACGGGTCGAGGCCGACGGCCTTGGCGCCGGTCGCGTAGGTCTTGAAGTGCGGCTTGAATGCGCCGGCCGCCGCCACAGACACCACCCGCGTCCACAGGTCCTCGGTACCGGAGAACTTCACACCAGACTCGAGCATGTCCGGGTCTCCGTTGGACAGGATGACGAGCTTGAACCCGGCGTCCTTCAGCTTCGTCAGGGCCTCGATCACGTCCGGGAACGGCTCGAGCCGCTCGATCTCCGAGACGAGGGCCCGGACCTCGTCCATCGTGTGCGGAACGCCCGCCCGGGTCAGGGTGTAGTCGACGGCCTGACGGCCGATCTCCCGGTAGGGGATGTGTGCACGCCCGAGCAGACCGTCGATCATCGAGTTCTCGAAGTGCGTCCGTCGCCACCAGGTCACGACCCGGTTCGCCGGCTGCGCGGTGTAGTTCTTCGACTCCAGGTACGGAGTGATCGCCTTGATCAGGCTGCCCTGCATGTCGACGACCGTGCCGTAAAAGTCGAACATCAGCGCCTTGACGTTGGCCAGCGGCTCGGACTGCTCAGTCACGTCGGCCCTCCTTAGGACAAGTGGTAAATCGGATGACTGGAACGCTAGGCAGCCCCCACCCGGCCGACATCGGAGGAAAGCCCGAGGTCAGGTCGCCGTGATTGGTGACTTCCACCTCGCTCGGGCCACACGGATGAGGAACAGTGACCATCGTGGGGACTCAAACCGCTTCACCTGATCCTGGTAATTCGCGCACCGAGTGGACGCTTCGCGCGCTCGGACTCGCACGGGCGACGGGGGCTCCTGTCCTGGCTTGCCTGGCCGGGCTCCAGGCCGCTCCAGCAGCGCTGGGGTCGTTCGCGCTGGGCTTCGCCGAGAAACCTGCGCCGCAACGGCTGGGCCTGGTGGAGATGGCGATGCTGGCCGACCTGACGATGGGCGGAGCTCTCCGTCAGGAAGTCGGCCGTACCCGGCCGCTGCCCACGCTGAGCCTCACCCTTGACCTCGCAGGCCCCCACGGCGACGAAGGCTCCTCTGTGACCGCGGTGGCGCATGACATCGCCGTCGGAGACGGCGTCGGGACCGCGGCCGGTTCACTGCGCGGGCCGCGGACGGTCGTCGGACACTGCGCGGCGACGTTCGCGATACCTACGCGTGGCCGGCAAGAAGAACTTCCCTGGGACAACCCGGAGGGCACCCACCAGCACGGCACGTCCGCCCCGCTGCGGCCGAGCGACCTCAGCGACGACGATCAGCTGCTCCTGCGTTCCGTGCTCGCAGCACAGGAAACGGACCGGTCGTGGGGGGACCACCTGGTCATGGAGGCCACGACCGGCAGTCCGGACGGGTACGAGTTGATCCCGACGCCGGCGATGACCAACCGCGCGGGCGCCGTACAGGGCGGAGTGCTGTTCGCCTTGGCGGCCCACTGCGCCATCGCGCGCGACGAGAGATCCCGCCCCCGGTTGGTCTCCGGGACCATGCGTTTTCTGAGCGGCACCGACGCCGCCATGCCGGTCACAGTGGTACCGCTGGCAGAGCACGCCACGCGCCGATCGGTGTTCGCCCAGGTACGTATCCTTCAAGATGAGGACATCCGGGCTGTCGCCGGGCTTGTCTATCGTCTTTGACCTGCACGCGGATGCGTGATGTACCCAGAGGTGCCGGCATGTCAGCTGCCGATCAGCACGACAGGAGACCGACGTGAGGCTGTCCGATCTGTTGGATGCGACGGGGCCAGGCCCGCTGCGAACAGTCCACTTCGTGGACGGTGGACTGGCTCAGATCAGCGACGTCGTCATCGTCGACTCCGCGTGTCCGCCGGCTGCCGGTCAGGTCATTCTCGCCGTCGGAGTCCAATGGGGGACGCCTGCCGCAAGGGAGCTCACCACTGAGGCGGAACGAGAAGGAGCTGCCGCCATCGTCTTCCGCGCCGAGGAGACCATCGATACCGTGCCGCCCGGCACCCGGACGTCTGTCCTTCTCGCCGACGCCCACATCGGCTGGGCGCAACTCCTCTTGCTGCTTCGCACCCTGACCTCCGCCGCGCAGGACGAGACGGCCACGGAATCAACCGACCATCCCGTGCCGAGCTCCATGCACGGTCTCGCGGACGCGATCGCCGTGATGGTCGGCGGCTCGGTCGTGCTCTACGACCGAGCTCACCGGGTGATCGCCTACGCCGTTCAGGGCCACGAGATCGACAATGTACGGCGGGATGCCATCCTCGGCAAGCGGACCCCTGAGCAATGGATCAAGCGGTTCACCATAGACAGATCGGCTTATCAGACATTCCGCAACCCTGACGAGGTCATCAGGGTCGACTCCTACGAGGAAATGCGGACTCGGCTGCGGATCGCGGTCCATGCGGGTGGGGAGATCCTCGGCGAGATCTCCGTAGCGGAGGGCCGGCAGCCGCTCGGTGCCGAGGCCGAGAGGGCCCTCAAGCATGCGGCCAGCCTCGCGGCACCGTTCATGCTGCGCCACCGCGTTGCCGAGGACACCGACCGAACGGCGCGGGAGCAGTTGCTGCGCGGCCTCCTTGAGGGAAATCCCGCCTTGGAGGCCCAAGCGGTCGGCTCCGGTCTCGACCCCAGCCGCGGGCTTACCACCGTCGGGTTCATCATGCGGGTGCAAGGCCGGCCCGACGCGACATCGGCGGAGGTCTTCGCCGAACGGCTGATACATCTGCTGTCGTTGCAGGTCCACAGCCTTGATCCGGCAGCCGGTGTGGTGGCGATCGACGGCGCCTACTACGCGCTCATCCCGGTGCCGACGCAGACGGCCCACGAGCAGCTCGCGACCCGGCTCAGGCCCGCCATCGCCCAGCTTCGACGACTCGACATCGAAGCGTGCGCGGCGGTCGGGAGACGGACTACCAACCTCAAGGAGGTCCCCACGTCACGGGGGGATGTGGACGATCAACTCCTGCTGCTCGGACGCCGGGAAAGCTCTGGAGTCATCGGCACGAAGGAGATGCTGTGGGCGGACATGACACTGCTTCCCGCCGAGCGGGCGGTCGCCGCAGGAGATCCGGAACTGACTGAGCATCTGCGTCGGCTCCTGGCACATGACCGCCGACACGGCACGGAGTTCGTCAAGACCCTGCGGGTCTACCTGGAGGTATTCGGGTCGACATCTGCCGCGGCCGAACGGCTCGTTCTCCACCCCAATACATTGCGGCACAGGTTGACGCGGCTTACGGAGATCGCCGGGATCGATCTGGAGGATCCGTCACAGCGCCTGGCGCTGGAGCTCCAGCTGCGGGCGAGCGTCTTGCCGGGTGCGGAAATCCACTCTCGCAGCTGAAAAGTGCGTGTCGGCAGGCAACTTGCCTGGTCGGCACGCACTTTTCGACGCCCCTCAGCAGATTGGGGAGAGCCACGTCAGCCCCCCATCCGCCTCATCGGTGTTGCAGCGAACGGCTTGTCGTCCGGTCCGCGACGTTGCGATCCTTCGTCTCCGGAAGGGTGCGAATACAGATCAGGCTGCCGAGCGAGGTGAGTGCGAGCATGCCTCCTACCGCCATGCCACCGAATGCGTCGAAGAGAGCCGGAGCCACCAGGGGAACGACGCCGCCGCCCAGGACGCCTCCGAGGCTGAATGTCAGGCCGGCACCCGTGTAGCGGAACCGGGTCTCGAACAGTTCAGGCAGGAACGCACCCACGGGGCCGAAGCAGATGCCGAAGATGACCAGCAGGATGGTCAGCCCGGTGGCGAAGGCGAACACGCCGCCCAGATCCAGAAGCGGGAACAGGACCAGCGACCACACGAGACCGGCCACGCAGGAGGTCGTGATGATGGCACGTCGCCCGAAGCGGTCGGAGGCACGGCCCGCGGCTATGATCGCCACCCCGAACATGACCGATGCGAAGATGCCCAGGCCAAGAACGGTGGACCGACTCAGCCCCATCCCGGCCGGGCTGGTCCCGTAGCTCGTGAGGTACGCGGTTCCCATGTAGAAGAAGCTGTACTGCATCGTGATTCCACCAGCCCCCAGGAGCACCTCACGGGGCTGGTTGCGCAGGACATCGACAAACGGGGACACGCGCGGTGCGCCGGCCCGGCCCGCAGCGGCCTGGGCTCGCTCGAACTCCGGCGTCTCGGTGACGGAGAGCCGTGCCCACAGCCCGAGGCCCACCAAGGCGATGCTCAGGATGAAGGGGATGCGCCAGCCATAGTTGAGGAACATGTCGTTCGTGTGGCCGAAGAGATTTCCGGTTACCAGGAACGTCAGGCTCGACAGCAGGAAACCGAGGGCCGGTCCCAGCTGCGGATACACCGCGTAGCGCCCGCGGCTTCCGGCGGGTGAGTGCTCGGCGGCCAACAGGGTGGCTCCTGCCCACTCGCCGCCGACAGCGAAGCCCTGGGCGGCACGCAGAAGTACGAGGATGATCGGAGCCACGACACCGAGGGTGGCCGATCCAGGCAGAAGACCGATCAGCGTGGTGGCGATGCCCATGATCAGCAACGTCATGATGAGGGAGCGCTTACGCCCGAGACGGTCACCGAAGTGCCCAAAGACCACGGATCCTACAGGCCGGGCGATGAAGGCGATCGAGAGCGTCGCAAAGGACGCCACAGTACCGGCCGTCGAGCCGAGAGCGGGAAAGAAAACCTTGGGAAAGACGAGAGCCGCTGCCGTGGCGTAGATGAAGAAGTCGTAGAACTCGATCGTCGTGCCCACGCAGCTGGCGAAGGCCACCTTACGCATGGAAGCCGACGAATTTCCGTTCGGAGTTCCTGAGGACGTAGTCATGAGCAACCTCGTGATGCTGGAGCTACCGGCGCGTCGACCGCGCCGGCGTAATGAGGGAATTTTTGCTGAGAAGGAAGTCCGGCACAGATGTCGGCAGATCGGGCTCGATCATCTACCGCCGCGACGTTTGCGGACGACGCGATCGGCGAATTCGAATCTCACGTCGTGGCCGCCGCAGCCCGTACCGTGGTGACGTTGGACCGCGACGTCGTTTGTCCCGCTGAACATATCGGTGTGCCACACCACAGCCATTGGGCGAACGCACAGCACCGAAGCCGCGACGTTGTGGCTTTCGGGTGTTCCCGGTCAGCCTGCCTTGCCGTCGGTCTGCCGCAGCTCGGCCAGGATGGTCTCCGTGTGCTCGCCCAGGCCCGGGATCGCGGTGATCGGTTCCTCGAGGCCGTCCAGGTTGAACGGTGATCGCAGGACGCGGACCGGCCCCTCGGGAGAGGACGCCTGTGTCCATCGCGCCCGCGCCTCGTGCTGCGGGTGGTGTACGAGGTCGTCGAGGTCGTTCACGGCCGCGGTCGGGATACCTGCGGCAGTCAGTCGTTTCGTGACTTGGGAGGTGCCAAGCTCGGCCAGCTTCGCCTCGATCACCGATTCGAGGTCTACGCGATTCCTTACACGCAGTTCGTTGGTGGCGAAGCGCTCGTCGTTGATGAGGTCGGGGCGGTCGAGAACCTGCTCGCACAACCGTGCCCACTGCGCAGCGGTCTGCACGGCGAAGTTGACGTGTTCACCAGCGCCAGTGGGGTAGACGCCATAGGGCACCATCATGTTGTGGCGCGCACCAGCCCTCGGCAGTTGCACGCCGGCATAGAGCTGGTGGTAGGCGGGCGCCATCATCCACTCGCTGAGACACTCGAACATCGAGGTGTCGATGAAGGCGCCGGCACCGGTCCGCTCGCGGCGAAGAACTGCGGCGAGGATCGCCGACACCGCGTAGATCCCCGCGCACATATCGGCCACCGAGATCCCGACCTTCGCCGGACGCTCGGGCTCGCCAGTGACCGACAGCAGGCCGGCCTCACCTTGAATGAGGAGATCGAAGGCCTTGCGGTCCCGGTACGGCCCGTCTGAGCCGTAACCCGATATGGCGCAGTTGATCAGCCGGGGAAATCGCCTCCGCAGTTCTTGCCGGCCGAACCCCAGTCGCTCCACGGCGCCAGGTCCGAGGTTGTGAACGAATATGTCGGCGCGTGCGAGCAGGCCGCTGAACGCTTTCTGGCCCTCATCCGACTTCAGGTCGAGGGCGACACTCCGCTTACTGCGGTTGGCCCACACGAAATAGGCGGACTGCCCCGCCACTACGGAGTCGTAGTGGCGGGCCAGGTCTCCACCGGATGGGCTTTCGACCTTGATGACATCTGCCCCGAGATCGGCAAGGTGACGCGAGCACAGCGGGGCGGCGACAGCGTGTTCGAGGGCAATTACTCGTATGCCGGCCAGGGGAGATTCGTCATTCCTGGCCTGGTCAATGTTGGCAGCGTCGTTCTCCGTCATCGGCCTTTCCTGCACCTAGAGTTCCGCCGACCGGTCTCCCTGCCAGTGGGAATGACAGCACCGGTTCGCTCTGACCTTAGAGGCGACAGCCCTGGAGCCCCTCAGCCGAAGCCACGATGTCGCGGTGCGTCTCTGAGTGTTCTGCACAACCCCTGGACCGGACGGCCGCCCGGCGTCTCCTGCCGCACCGGCAGGACTCTTAGATGCGGTGCGTGGTCCAGAACGACGACAGGTTGACCGTCGTCGCGGCCTGGGCGGCGGCCTTGAAGTCGGCCACCGTGGAGATGCCGTACCAGTGTGAAGCGGCGTAGTCGTGCAGGAGCGTCTGCATGGCCGTGGTGCCGATCAGGCGGCGCAGGTCGTGCAGGGCGCACTTGCCGTAGGTGTAGACGACCGTGCCGTAGCGGCTGGAGTGGGCGTCCCAGTAGGCCATCGAGTTGCTGATCTTCTCGGCCGACGACTGCCAGGAGACGCTGTTCCAGCAGTTGGTGCCGCTGATGCCCTGGTACAGGTCGGTGGCGTAGTCGGCGAAGGACTCGTCCAGCCACGGGGTGTTGTACTCGTCGTCGCCGACGATGCCGTACCACCACTGGTGGGCCAGCTCATGGGCGAGCGCGGTGGAGCTGACCAGATCGAGCACGAACCCCGGATACTCCATGCCGCCGAACCAGAAGTTGTTGTCCAGGACGACGTCCACCTCGCCGTAGGGGTAGGCGCCGAAGCGGCCGGCGTGGGCGACGAGCGAGTTCTTGGCGGTGTTCATCATCGAGGTGGCGCTGGCGGCGCTGATGCCGCTGACGCGGTAGACGTTCACGGTGACGCCCGTGGTGGTCGTGCCGGTGGTCTTGGTGAACGCGCCGGCCCCCCAGGCGAACTCGCGGACGTGGCTCGCGGTCGCGGTGGTGATCGTCCGGCCGGAGCTGCCGGGGGTGTCCACGGAGGTGCCGGTCGCGGGGACGAGCAGCGAGCTGGGGTGGTCCAGGGTGACCCGGTAGTCGCTGGCGAGCTGGTAGAAGGACTCGCCGTTGTTGGTGTAGGGGTCCAGGTGCCACCCGGCGCCGTCGCGTACGGCCAGGACGGGGAGGGCGTTGCCGATGAAGTTGTACGCGCCGTCGTGGCCGAACCGGTCGGCGCCGCTGGGCACGACGATGCTCAGGTCGAAGCCGACCGAGCCGTTCTGCCCCTGGGCCAGCGGCGCGGGGAGGGTGATCTTCAGCGCCGTGCAGGCGACGGTCAGCGAGCCGGCCGTACCGCCGGTGACGTTCGTGACCGTGATCGGGGTGGACGGGCAGCTGCCGTGGTAGTTGTCCCACAGGCGCAGGTAGACCTCGGTGAGGGGATCGGCCGACAGGTTCGTGAAGCTGACGCTCTCGTGGCCGGTCCAGGTGGTGCCCGAGGCGTTGCTGGTGAGGTTCACGGTGTAGGAGGCCGAGCCCGGCGTCCGGGTCGCGTCGACCGCCCAGGCCGGAGCGGGGAGTCCGGCGGCTAACGCGATGGCGATCGTGCAGAATGTCAGCATTCTTCGGATCATGGGCTGGCTCCTTGTGTGACGCTCGGGCCCCCGATCTGCCGACGAAACGTAACTTCCTGCGTCAGGACCGTCAATATCCCGGACGGCAATATCCCGGACGGGAAGCGTGGTGCGTTTCCCGTCCGGGATAGAGCTCAGGCGACGAGCTGCTTGTCGGCCGCCCGCTGGATCAGGTCCTTGTCGGTGATGACCACCGCGTCGGGGATCGCGTCGGGCAGGTCGTCCTCCAGGAAGCGGACCGGCCGGTAGCGGTAGGCCGCCAGGCCGATCACCACGGTCACCGCGCCCGCGACGAGGGTGAGCAGGGCGATCCCCCTGCCCTGCGCGGCGCCGGCGATCGGGTCGAAGACCCGCTCGACCAGCGGCCCGGCCAGCAGGAACCCGACCGGGACCATGGCCCAGCTGAGCATCAGGTTCGTGGCGATGACCCGGCCCTGCAGGTCGAGCCCGACCTTCTGCTGCACGATGGCGAACCAGTGCGCGTTCAGCAGCGCGGTGAACAGCCCGATGAAGAACAGCCCGATCGCGGGCAGCACCGGATTGGGCGCGATCCCGATGACGGCGAAGGAGAGGCCCAGGGCCATGAAGCAGCCGAGGATGCCGTACGTGCGGCGGGCCAGGCCCCCGGTCACCGTCATGATCACGCTGCCCACCAGGAGCCCGATACCGGTCATCGAGAGGGCTATGCCCAGGCCGCGGGTGTCGGTGAGGCTGAGCAGCAGCGGCGTGGACAGGACCTCGACCATGGCGAAGGGGAAGTTCAGGAACGAGGTGAACAGGATGATCGCCAGGAGCCCGTGCCTGCGGGTGATGTAGCGCCAGCCGCCCGTCATCTCCTGCCAGAACGTCTCCTCCCGCTTCTTGAACAGCGTGTTGGGGAAGCGGACCGCCAGGGTCACGGTGACCGCGAAGGCGAAGGTGGACAGGTCGATCACGATGATGCCGTGCAGCCCGATGGCGGCCACGAGCGCGCCGCCCAGCAACGGCGCCAGTACGGTTCCCGCGGCCTGCCCCAGCTGGGCCAGGCCGCTGGCTTTGCCGTAATAGCGTTTGGGCACCAGCTGGGCCACGGCCGCCATGTAGGCGGGCTGGTGGAAGGCCGTCGACACCGCGCCGACGGCGACGATGAGGTAGACGTGCCAGAGCTGGAGTCCGCCCGTCCACAGCAGGGCGGCCAGCGAGGCGGAGGAGACCCCGGCCGCCGAGTCGGCGGTGATCATGACGAGCCGGCGGTTCCAGCGGTCCGCCACGGCTCCGGCGACCGGCGCCAGCACGACGGCGGGCAGCAGCGCCATGACCGAGACGATGGCGAACATCGAGATCGACCGTGTCTGCTGGTAGACCCACAGACCCAGGCCGAACGTGGTCAGCCCGGTGCCGATCAGCGACACCAGCTGGCCGAAGGCCACCAGGAAGAACGTCTTCAGGCTGGCCTGCTGGTAGCGGGGCGGCAGCGGCGCCGGTGACCGGTCCCCGGCATCGAGGATCTCGGCCAGCTCGGGCGCCTGGTGTTTCTGGAAGTAGTGCCCGGCCTTGGGGATCACCACCAGCGACACCTCGTCGGAGAAGGACTCCCACTCGCGGAAGCGCTCCTCGTACAGCTCGGTGGCGCGGTCGCTCTCGCCGACCACGCAGACCAGCGGCGCGGCCAGCTTCTTGATGGGCGCCTGGTAGAGCTCGGTGTAGTAGTCCTCGCCCTCCTGGGTGTCGTGGAGGAAGACGCCCATGATGAAGTCGCGCTCGGCGGGGTCCAGCGCTTCGGTGAAGAAGCCCATGGCCCGCAGGAACTCCAGCGCCTGCCGCTTGGAGGTCCACCGCTCCATCGGGAAGACCTTGCGGAACCAGGCGAAGGTCTTGCCCGGCAGGCGGGGCGCGGGCAGGTGCCCGCCGATGACCACCTTCTCCAGGGCGACGCCTTCCTCCTCCAGCCGGCGCGCCAGCTCGACGGTGAGCGCGCCGCCCATGCAGTGGCCGTACAGGGCGAGGGGGCCGTCGACCTTCTCCTTGATCTCCTTGACGCAGCCCTCGACGAGCTCGTGGAAGGGCAGCACGGGCTCGCCGGGGTTGCCGGTCTCGTGGCCCGGCGGCTGCAGCGCGAGCATGGTGATGTGCTCGGGCAGCGCCGAGGCCAGCGGCTGGTACGTGATCGCGCCGCCGCCCGCGAACGGCACGCAGACCAGGGTCAGCGCGGCCGCGGATCGTGGTGGCGTCAGTTCATGCAATAACCCGATATTTCGGGATGATCCGTCGAGTGTGGCGAAGGTGCGGATGGTGGGGTTCTTGAAGAGGTCCAGCACGGTCGCCTGGATCCCCGAGTCCCGGACGGCGCGTACGGCCTTGAAGGAGTCGCCGCCCAGCGCGAAGAAGTCGTCGTCGATCCCGATCCCCTTCACACCCAGGATCGCCGTCCAGAGCTCGACCAGCTTGACCTCGGCCGGTGTCCGCGGCGCCGCGCCCTCGGCGCGTACCTGGGCGACCGGCTCGGGCAGGGCCTTGCGGTCCACCTTGCCGTTCGGGGTGAGCGGCAGGGCGTCCAGCAGCACGAACGCCGAGGGGATCATGTAGTCCGGCAGCTTGCGCCGCAGGTATTCGCGCCAGTCGTGCTCGGCGTCGGCGGCCAGGTAGGCGGCGATGCTCTTGTCATCGTCCGAGCCGCGCACCACCACGGCCCCCTCGCGGACCGCGGGATGCGCCAGCAGCAGCGACTCGATCTCGCCCAGCTCGATCCGGTAGCCGCGCACCTTCACCTGGCCGTCGGCCCGGCCAAGGAACTCGATCGAGCCGTCGGCCCGGCGGCGGGCCTGGTCACCGGTCCGGTAGAGCCGGCGCCCGTCGCGCCAGGTGATGAAGCGTTCGGCGGTCAGTTCGGGCTGGCCGAGGTAGTCGCGGGCCAGGCCCGCCCCGCCGATGTAGAGCTCGCCGACCACGCCGGTGGGCACCAGCTGCATCGCGGCGTCGAGCAGGTGGATCTGCGTGTTGGCGATCGGGTGCCCGATGGTGATCGGCCCGTCGGTGACCCGGGTGAGGGTGGACCAGATCGTGGTCTCGGTCGGGCCGTACATGTTCCACAGCTCGGCCACCCGGCCACGCAGGTCGGCGGCCAGGTCGGCGGGCAGCGCCTCGCCGCCGCACAGGGCCTTCAGGTCCGGCTTGCCCGCCCAGCCCGACGACAGCAGCAGCCGCCAGGTCGCCGGAGTGGCCTGCATGACCGTCGCGCCGTCCAGCAGGGCGGCCAGCCGCAGCGGATCGTAGGCCGCCTCACGGCTCGCGATCAGCACATGGCCGCCGACGGTGAGCGGCAGGAACAGCTCCAGCACCGAGATGTCGAAGGCGGTCGTCGTTACGGCCAGGAGCGTGTCCTGGCCGGTCAGGCCGGGCTCGCGGCTCATGGAGGTGAGGAAGTTGACCACCGAGGAGTGCTGGACGCGCACGCCCTTGGGCCGCCCGGTGGAGCCGGAGGTGTACAGGACGTAGCAGGGGTTCTCGTAGGTGGCCAGGGCGGGCGGCCGTTCCGGGCTCTCGCCCGAGAAACCCTCATCTGTCAGGATGAGCTCCCCCTGGAAGCCGGTGTAGCGCCCGGCGAGCTCGCGCTCGGTGACCAGGACGCCGATGCCGGAGTGGTCCAGGATGTAGTCCTGACGGTCCTGCGGGTACATCGGGTCGAGCGGCACGTACGCGCCGCCCGCCTTCAGCACGCCGAGCAGAGTGACCAGCATCGTGGCCGAGCGCTCCATCGCGACACCCACCAGCGTCTCGGGCCCCACCCCCGCCGCGCGCAGCCGCCCGGCGACCTGGTTGGCCTGCCCGTCCAGCTCCCGGTACGTCAGTGAGGCGCCCTCGAAGCTGACGGCCACGGCGTCGGGCGTCCGGTCGGCCTGGGCCTCCACCAGCTCGTGGACGCACAGGTCGGGCACCTCGACGTCCTGGCTGTCCAGCTGCTCGGCCAGCTCCTCACCGGTGAGGAAGTCCAGCTCGGACAGCGTGCTCTCGGGCGCCGCGACGATCGCGGACAGCAGGGCCTCGTAGTGCCGGAGCAGCCGCTGGACGGTGCTGGGGTCGTAGAGCGCGGTGTTGTACTCCAGCCTGCACTCCAGCTCGTCGTCCTGCTCGTTGACGTAGAGCACCAGGTCCACCTGGGCGGTGCCGACCTCCACGGCCAGCTCCCCGACGGCCAGCCCGGCCATGTCCAGGTCGCTCTTGGGCAGGTTGAGCAGGTTGAACAGCACCTGGAAGAGCGGGTTGCGCGACAGGTCCCTGGGCGGGTTGAGCTCTTCCACCAGCCGTTCGAACGGCACGTCCTGGTGGGCGTACGCGCCCAGCGCGTATTCGCGTACCTGCGCCAGGAGTTCGGTGTAGCGCAGGCCGCCGTCCATCTGGGCCCGCATGACCAGGGTGTTGATGAAGCAGCCCGCGATGCCTTCGAGCTCGGGGCGGGTGCGCCCGGCCACCGGTGAGCCGACGCAGATGTCCTCCTGGCCGCTGTAGCGGTACAGCAGTGTGTGGAGCGCGGTCAGCAGGGCCATGTAGAGCGTGGCGCCGCGTTCCTGGCTCAGCTTCCGCAGCCCTTGGGCCAGCTCGACGGGCAGCACGTGGGTGGCGACCGCCCCCTCGAAGGTCTGCATCGGCGGGCGTGGCCGGTCCGTGGGCAGGTCCAGGCTGTGCGGAATGCCGCGCAGCCGCTCCTTCCAGAAGCCGAGGTCGGCGACCTGCTCCCGCTGCCAGCGCGCGTAGTCGCGGTATCTGACCCGCGGTTCGGGCAGCGTCTCGCCGTTGTACAGCGCGACCAGCTCGCTCCTCAGCAAGGTGATCGACCAGCCGTCCACGACGATGTGGTGGAAGTTGAGCGACAGAACGTGGTGATCCGGGGCGAGCCGCAGCAGCCGGGCGCGGAACAGGGGCCCGTGCGCCAGGTCGAACGGCTCGGTCGCGGCCGCGCTCAGCGCCCGCTCGGCGTCGCCGCAGTCCTCGACCGGCAGCGGGGTCTCCCCCGCGGGCAGCACCACCGGCACCGGCTCGCCGTCCGGGGCGCGGAAGACGGTCCGCAGTGACTCGTGCCGCCGCACCAGCTCGCGCAGGGCTTCGTGCAGCCGCGCCACGTCCAGCTCGCCGCGCAGGTCCAGCGCCGTGGCCACGGCGTAGGCGGCCGAGCCGTGCACCTCGTCGATGAACCACATGCGCCGCTGGATGAACGAGACGGGCGCGGGCTCCTCGCCAACCGGGATCGCTTCACGGGAGGCCGCAGAGGCGACGAGCGCCCGCTGGCCGCCCAGCGTGGGGTGGTCGAAGACCGCCTCGATGGGCAGGCCGAGGCGGGAGGCGAGCTGGGTGGCCACGAGGGAGTCGCCGCCCAGGTCGAAGAAGTCGTCCTCCGGTCCGGTGGGCGCGAGGCCGAGCACGTCCCGCCAGACGGCGGCGACCACGTCGAGCTCCTGGACCGCCTCCGCCACCGGCGCGGCCGCGACCTCGAAGCGCCGGGTACGCGGCCCGATCCAGTAGCGGCGCCGCTCGAACGGATACGTGGGCAGCGGCACCCGCCTGCCCGATGGGCCGAACGCCGTCCAGTCGACGTCGGCGCCGTGCACCCACAGCCGCCCGACGGCCTCCAGCAGGGCGGTCCGCCCGCTCTCCGGCTCGGCGGAGGCGAGGGCGGGGGCGGGGGCGGGGGCGAGGGTGGCGACCGTCGCCTGGCCGCCCTGTCGGCGTACCAGGGTGGTCAGGGTACGGCCCGGCCCCGCCTCCACCACCGCGGCGTCGGCCGCCACGAGGGCGCGGGCACAGTCGGCGAACCGCACGGTCTCCCGCAGATGGCGCACCCAGTAGGCGGGGTCCTTGGTCTCGGCGCCGGAGGCCCAGCCGCCAGTGACGTTGGACAGGTACGGCAGCTCGGGCGTGCCCAGCTGCACCGAGGCGACCTCGGCGGCGAAGGCGTCGAGCACCGGGTCCAGCATGGCGGAGTGGAAGGCGTGGGAGGTGCGCAGCGTGCGGCAGGCGACATCCTGCCGTTCCAGCCGCCGCTTGACCTCCGCGATGGCCCCCTCCGGCCCGGCCAGGACGCACATTTCGGGGGTGTTGACCGCCGCCAGTGAGACATCCGCGCCGAGCAGGTCACCCACCTCGGACTCGGGCAGCGGCACGGCCAGCATCGAGCCAGGGGGCAGGCTCTGCACCAGGCGGCCGCGCGCGGCGACCAGGCGCAGGGCGTCCTCCAGGGTGAAGACCCCGGCCAGGCAGGCGGCGACGTACTCGCCGATGCTGTGCCCGGCCATCATCGCCGGGCGGACGCCGCGCTCGATCAGCGCGCGGGCGAAGGCGTACTCCGTGACGAAGAGCGCGGGCTGGGTGAGCCAGGTCTGGTCGAGGTCGCCGGCCTCGCCGTACAGGACTTCGCGCAGGTCGAGGCCGAGGTACGGCTCAAGGATGCCGGAGCAGGCGTCGACGGTGGCGCGGAAGACGCTCTCCGATCGGTACAGGCCCGAGCCCATCCCCCGGCGTTGCGCGCCTTGGCCGGGGAAGACGAAGGCGACCTCGCGGGGGCGTGACTCGCCCGTGACGAGCTCGGCGTCCAGCGCCGACTCGTGGTCCTCGGCGACCAGGATGGCGCGGTGCCGCAGCTGACGGCGGCCGTGCCTGAGTGTGGCGGCGACGTCACCCAGATCCGTGTCCGGACGCGCGCGCAGGTGGGCGCGGAGTCGCGTGGCCGTCTCCCCCAGCGCCGAGTCACTGGCCGCCGACAGGATGAGCAGGTGCGGGCCGGTCGCCGACGGGGCGAGGGGCTCCAGCGGGGCGAGGGACTGTGCGGCGGGGAGCTGTGCGGGTGCGGGTGCTTCCTCCAGCACGACGTGGGCGTTGGTGCCGCCCATCCCGAAGGCGCTGACGCCCGCCCTGCGCGGCCCCGGCCCCTGCGGCCACTCCGCGCTGGCGGTGGGCACGTAGAACGGGCTGAAGTCGATGCGCGGGTTGGGCGTCGCGAAGTTGACCGTGGGCGGCAGCGTGCGGTGCTTGAGCGCCAGTACGGTCTTGATCAGCCCGGCCATCCCGGCGGCGGCGTCGGCGTGGCCGATGTTGGACTTGATCGAGCCCAGGGCGATCCGCCGATCGCCGGTGAAGACCTGGGAGAGCGCCGCGACCTCGATGGGATCGCCGAGCGCGGTGCCGGTTCCGTGCGCCTCGATGTAGCCGATCGTGCCGGGGTCGACGCCGGCCGAGGCGAGCGCCGCGGTGATGACCTCGGCCTGGCCGTCCACGGCCGGCGCGGTGTAGCCGACCTTCCTGGTGCCGTCGTTGTTGACCGCGGAGCCGCGTACGACGGCGTGGATGGTGTCGCCCGCGGCGATGGCGTCTTCCAGCCGCTTGAGCACGATGACGCCGACGCCGCTGGCGCCGATCGTGCCCCGGGCCTCGGCGTCGAAGGGCCGGCAGTGGCCGTCCGGCGACCCGATCCCGCCGCTCTGGTAGACGTAGCCGCGCCGGGTCCAGGCGTTGACCCGCACCGCCCCGGCCAGCGCGACGTCGCAGTCTCCCGCGATCAGGCTCTGCCTGGCCAGGTGGAGCGCGACCAGCGAGGTGGAGCAGGCGGTGTTGACGCTGATGCTCGGCCCGCGCAGGTCGAGCTTGTAGGAGGTGCGGGTGGGCAGGGAGTCCTTGTCGTTGCCGAGCATGACCTGGTAGTCGCCGACCGCTTTGAGCACGTCCGGCGCGGCCAGCAGGTTCTCGATGAGGTAGCTGCTCATCGCCGAGCCGGCGAAGACGCCGATCTGGCCCGGGTGGCGGGCGGGGTCGCAGCCCGCGTCCTCCAGCGCCTCCCAGGCGCTCTCCAGGAACAGCCGCTGCTGCGGGTCGAGGATCTCGGCCTCGCGCGGGGTGAACTCGAACAGCGTGGCGTCGAACAGGTCGATGCCGTCCAGCACCATACCCGACCTGACGTAGGCGGGGTCCGAAAGCCGGTCGGGGTCCTCGCCGTCGGCGAGCAGTTCCTCGTCGGTGAAGTCCTGGACGGCTTCCACGCCGTCGCGGATCGCCGCCCATAACTCCTCGGGGCCGGTGGCGCCGGGGAAGCGGCAGGCCATGCCGACGATGGCGAGCGCGCCGTCGGCGGCGGGCGCGGTGGTCGAGACCGCCGCCGGGGCCGGGCCGTCGTCGCTCAGGTAGGCCGTCAGCGAGGCGATCGTCGGGTACCTGAACAGGTCGGTGACCGTCAGGCTGAACCGCTTGCGCAGCCGCTCGTGCACCTCTAGGACCAGCAGCGAATGGCCGCCCACCTCGAAGAAGTTGGTGTCGGGGCCGAAGGCGTCGGTGCCCAGCGCCTCGCGCCAGGCCCGGGTGACGAGCTGGGAGATCTCGCGGCGCGGCAGCTCCCTCGGCGTCTCGTCCCCGCTCATCGCCCCGGCCAGCACCTGCTGGAGGTCGGCGACCAGGCCGCGGATCGTGCCGGCGTGGTACAGGTCCGTGTTGTACTCCACGAGCCCGTCCAGCGTCTCGCGGACGCCCACGGTCAGGTCGAACTTGGCCGTGTGCTCGGGGATCTCGACGGAGGTGACCGTCAGGCCGGCCAGGTCCAGCGCCGCCGTGGCCTCGGGCAGCATGTTGAACATCGTCTGGAACACCGGGGTACGGTCCAGGCGGCGCTCCGGGTTGAGCTCCTCCACCAGCCGCTCGAACGGCATCCCCTGGTGGTCGTGGGCGTCGAGCACCGCCTCCTTGACCCGCTCGACCACTTCGGCGAACGACGGCTCGCCCGACAGGTCGGCGCGGATGGCCAGGGTGTTGGTGAAGAACCCGATCAGGCCCTCGTACTCGATCCGGTCCCGGTTGGCGATGGGCGTGCCCACCACCAGGTCCTGCCGGCCGGAGCGGCGCGAGAGCACCACCAGGTAGGCGGCGAACAGCACCATGTACGGCGTGGCGCCCAGGCCGCGGCAGTAGGCCGCGAACTCCTCGCGCGGAAGGTCGAGGGAGAAGGGCAGCTCGGCGCCCGCGTACGTCTGGACGGCGGGCCGCGGCAGGTCCGTCCGTAACTCGGTGAACGGCGGCGCGCCCGCCAGCCGCTCGCGCCAGTAGGCCAGATCCCCGCTGTAGTCCTTCTCCCGCTGCCAGATCGCGTAGTCGGGATACTGCTGGGACAGCGCCGGCGGCTCCTGGCCGTTGTAGAGCGCGCTCAGCTCCCGGCGGAGCACGTCCAGCGACCACGCGTCGGCGACGATGTGGTGCAGTAACAGGTGCAGGACATGCTGCTCCGCGCCCTCGCGCACCAGGTGGGCGCGGATGAGCGGGCCGGTGGTCAGGTCCATCGGCGTGCCGTCTTCGACGTCCGCCAGGTCGACCGTGAGCGAGTCGGCCACGATCTGGTACGGGCCGTCCTCGTCCATGGCGAACGTGGTGCGCAGGCTCTCGTGCCTGGCCACCAGGGCGTTCAGCGCCCGGTGCAGCGCTTCGCGATCGAGCGGGCCCTCGACGCGGAAGGCGAGCGGGATGAGATAGTGCGCGGCGCCCGGCGCCATCTTGTCCAGATACCAGGCGCGCAGCTGGGTGAAGGACATCGGCAGCCGGTCGGGCCTGGGCCGTTCGGTCTGTTGCCGCTGTTTCTTCTTGCGTAACGCTTCCAGGAGCTGGCGCTGCTGGGCTGACAGGCTCATTGATTACCTTCCATCGAGCGCAGCAGAGCCTCGGCCTCTTCGTCCGAATACGCGGCGACCATCAGATAGAGCTCCGCGGCCGCCTCCACGTCCGGCGACGTGAGCTGCGCCCCCAGCTCGGCGACGGTCGGGTGGGCGAAGAGCGTCCGCAGCGGCACCTGCACTTCCAGCGCCTCGCGCACCCGGGAGGCGATCTGGGTGGCGTTGAGCGAATTGCCGCCCAGATCGAACAGGTTGTCGTGCCGCCCGACGGGCCCGCCCAGCACCTCCTGCCAGATGGCCGCGATGGCCTGCTCCACCGGTGTGGCCGGAGCCGTGACGACCCGCGCGCTGCGGCCGGGCTCCGGCAGGGCCTGCCGGTCCACCTTGCCCGCGGGGCTCACCGGCAAGGAGTCGAGTGTGACGAATGTGCTCGGCACCATGTACTCGGGCAGCCGTTCGGCCAGGTAAGGGCGTAACTCGGGGCTGCCGTCGGCGACCACGTAGGCCACCAGGCCGCCGTCCCGGACCATGACGAACGCCTCGCGGACGGCGGGGTGCCCGGCCAGCACCGCGGCGATCTCGCCGGGCTCGACCCGGTAACCGCGGATCTTGACCTGGTCGTCCGCGCGCCCCAGGAACTCGATCTCGCCCGCCCCGTCGCGACGGGCCAGGTCCCCGGTCCGATAGAGCCGGCGCCCGTCCCGCCAGGTGATGAACCGTTCCTCGGTCAGCTCGGGCTGGTTGTAGTAGCCCCTGGCCAGGCAGGCGCCGCCGAGGTGCAGCTCGCCGGGGACGCCGTCGGGCGCCTCGTGGCCCAGGCGGTTCAGGATCGGCGTCTGGATGCCGGTGACCGGCCTGCCGATGGGCGGCAGCCGCGGCCAGCTCTCCGGCGGGCCGGTGAGCGTGTGGGCGATGTCGATGATCGCACCCTCGGTGGGGCCGTACTGGTTGTGCAGCGTCATCCACGGCCTGATGAACCGTTCTAGCTGCGGGGTGACCTGGAGCTGCTCGCCGGCGGTGATCACCTCGCGCAGCGTGGCGGGCGGCTCGATCCCGGCGCCGGCCAGCGACTGCAGCGCCACGAAGGGCAGGAAGATCCGCTCCACCCGGGTCCTGGCGATGTGGTCGAGCAGGGCGGCCGGGTCGCGCCGCACCTCGTCGCTGACCATGACCAGCGTCCCGCCGTACGCCCAGGTGCTGAAGATCTCCTGCACCGAGACGTCGAAGCCGAGCGCGGTGAACTGCAGGCTCCGGTACGTACCGCTGTGCCAGGCCATGAGGTTGGCGACCGGGCGGTGCGGCATCGCCACGCCTTTGGGCTGACCGGTCGAGCCCGAGGTGAACAGGATGTAGGCCAGGTCGTCGGGCGTGACGCCGCTGTCGGGCCGGTGTTCCGGCCGGCCGTCGAGGTCGGTGTCGACGTGGACGGGCCGCTCGTGCGGCAGTGCGCCGGCCAGGGCCTGGTGCGTCACCAGGACCGGGGTGTCGACCCGGCCGAGCACCTGGGTGAGGCGTCCCTCGGGGTAGGAGGGGTCGAGCGGTACGTACGCGCCGCCGGACTTCAGGATGCCGAGGATCGCCACGGGCAGGTCGAGCGAGCGCCGTACGTGCAGGGCGACCGGCACCTCCGGGCCCACTCCCAGCCCGCGCAGCAGGTGGGCCAGCTGGTTGGCCCGCCGGTCGAGCTCGTCATAGGTGAGGGCGGCGCCGTCGAACTCGACGGCGACCGCGTCGGGCGTCCTGTCCGTCTGCTGTTCGAAGAGCCGGTGCAGGCACTGGTCGGGACCGCGACCGGCGGGCTCGTGCTCCCGGGCGAGCAGCGTGGAGATCGGCGCGGCCGGGTCGGCCGCCACCTGCTCCAGGACGCGCAGGTAATGTCCCAGCAGACGCTCCGCGGTGGCGCGCTCGAACAGGTCGGCGGCGAACTCCAGGCTCATCTCGCGCCCTTCGGCGTAGAGCACCAGGTCGGCCTTGGCGCCGCCGTTCTCCACCTCCTCGAGCATCCGGAAGGTCACTCCGTCGCCCCGCTTGACCTCCGGCGGCTCCTGCATCGCGAACATCACGTCGAAGGGCGGCCGGCCGTCGGGGCAGAGCTCCCGGACGATGTCCTCAAGCGGCACGTCCGTGGGCGTGGCCAGGACCGTCGCCCGCACCTGTGCCAGCAGGCGCTCGAAGGAGGGGTCGTCCGACAGGCCGGTCCTGATCGGCAGCGTCTCCACGAAAAAGCCGATCACGGAGTGCGCGCCCGGCGCCTCCCTGCCGGAGAACGGCACGCCCGTCACGAGGTCGTCCTGGCCGCTGTAGCGGTACAGCAACGCCTGGAAGGCCGCGAACAGCACCATGAACGGGCTGGCCCCGGCGCTCCTGCCCAGCGACTCCACCTCGGCGAGCAGCCCGTCCGGCAGCGTGGCCCGGACCCGGCCACCGGGCCGCAGCGGCCCCGTCGATCCCGGGCGGTCGGCGGGCAGCCCCAGCCGCTCGGGCGCGGACTCCAGGACCTTCCGCCAGTACGGCAGGCCATCGAGGCCCTGCCTGCGCCCGTACGGCGCGATCGGCGCGGGCAGGCTCTCCCCCGTGTAGAGGCGGGCCAGCTCGTCCAGGAAGACCCCGGCCGACCAGCCGTCGAAGGCGATGTGGTGCACGGTCACCAGCAGCCGGTGCCGGTCGTCGGCGAGCCGGAGCAGCAGCGCCCGCAGCACGGGACCGTTGCGCAGGTCGAAGGGGTCGCGGGCGGCGTGCTGGGCCAGCGCGGTCGCGCCACGCGGGGTGGCGTCCATGACCTTCATCGTGATGAGCGCGTCGGCCGGCTCGACGACGATGGGCACCGGCTGGCTGTCGCGCTCTTCGTAACGGGTGCGCAGAGATGGATGCCGGCGCACGATCTCGTTGATCGCGTGCTGCAGGCGGCCGGTGTCGAGGGGGCCGTCCAGGGCGTACAGGATGGGCACGTTGTACTGCGCGCCGGACGCCACCTGGTCGATGTACCAGAGCCGGCGCTGCGCGGGCGTGAGCCCGCCTTCTGCGGCGGTCACCGACGTCATCCGCGGCAGGTCGTCGATCGCGCGGGCCAGCGCGGCGAGCGTGGGATGTTCGAAGAGCATCCGGGGCTCGACCCACTTGTTCAGCCTGCCGCAGGCGCGGGCGGCGATGCGCATCGCCAGCAGCGACTGGCCGCCCAGCGCCAGGAAGTCGTCGTCGGCGCCGATCGGCCCGGCGTCGAGGACGTCCTGCCAGAGCTCGGCGAGCAGCTGTTCGGTGGCGGTGCTGGGCGGCGTGATGGAGCGGGGCTCGCGGACCGGGTCGGGCAGCGCGGCGCGATCCACCTTGCCGTTATGGGTCAGTGGAAGCTCGTCCAGGAAGACCCAGGCGGTGGGGATCATGTAGTCGGGCAGGTACCTGCGCAGGTGGGCGCGTGCCTCCTGCTCGCTCGCCGTGCCCACGAGGTAGGCGACCAGTTCGTGGCCGCGGACGGCGGTGGTGGCGGCCCGGACCCCTGGGTGCCGGCCGAGCACGGTCTCGATCTCGCCGAGCTCCACCCGGTTGCCGCGGATCTTGACCTGGTCGTCCGCGCGGCCCAGGAACTCGATCCGGCCGACCTGATCACGGCGGGCCAAGTCGCCGGTGCGGTAAAGGAGTTGTCCGTCCTGGTCATGGACGAAGCGCTCGGCCGTGAGGTCGGGCCGGTCGAGGTAGCCCAGGCCGACGCAGACGCCGCCGAGGTAGATCTCGCCCTCCTCGACCGGCCGCATCGCCTCGTCCAGCAGGTGGACGGTGACGCCGGGCAGCGGCGAGCCGAGCGCGGGCGGGCGGGTCTGGCCGTCGGCGACCGGCACCTCGCCGGCGATCGCGTTGACGGCGCACTCCGCCGGGCCGTAGAGGTTGATCAGCCGGAAGGGCAGCTCGGGACTCGGATACGTGGTGAGCCGGTCGCCGCCGGTGCTCAGCGTCGCCAGCGTGGTCTCCTCCGGCCAGGACAGGCCGAGCAGCCCTTCAGCGATGGGCGTGGGCGCGTAGCAGGTGGTCAGCTCCTGATCCACGATCCAGTCGCGCAACGCGGGCAGGGAGAGCCTGGTCCGCTCGCTGGGGATGACCATCGTGGTGCCCGCGGTCAGGTACGTCCAGATCTCCCAGACCGACGGGTCGAAGTTGGGGCTGGTGAGCAGCGGGGCCCGGCCGCCGATCCCGAAGGTCTCGTGCGACCAGCTGATCAGGTTGGCCAGCGCGCGGTGCGGGACGAGCACGCCCTTGGGAGTCCCCGTGGAGCCGGAGGTGTGGATGACGTAGGCGAGGTCGCCGGGCTTGACGTCCGGCAGGGGTGACGCATCCGCCACGTCGGACGTGTCGATCACGGGGATACCGTCGGGGACCAGAGCTCTCCACTCCGGCGCCGTGACCACGGCCGCGGCTCCCGCCAGCATGGCGCGGATCCGCTCGGCGGGCGTGGCGGGGTCGATCGGCGCGAAGGCGAGGCCCGCCTTCATCGCACCCAGCTGGCCCGCGACCAGCCGGATCGACCGGCCCGCGAGCACGGCCACCCAGGGCTGCCCGGTCATCGTGAGACGAAGCAGTTGAGCGGCGACGCCGTTCGCGAGGCGATCTAACTCTCGGTAGGTGAGATGTTCTTGACCGGCCGAAACAGCGACCCTTTCTGGGGCCCTGGACAGCTGGTCCTGATAAAGCTGCAGAACAGATGCTAAGGGTGATGCATCTGACGTCATTGTCGCGCCTGCCGATTGTTGAGTTTTGCGAGTTTCTGGGCACGCCGCGGATCAGGATGACCTGGTCGCCAGATTCGTGTCAACCCTAATTGGATCATGCAGCTGAGGAGTGGTGGAGACCGGGGCTCACGGCCGGACGGCTGCCACCCCACCGGTCAGCAGCCGTCTGGCCTCCGCCCGGTGACCGGCGAGTTCGAGGAGGGTGTCCCCGACCGCCCGGACGATGGCGGGTCGTGCGCCGGCGCCGCTCCAGAGCGCGCGGGTGGTCGCCTTGAGCAGACCGGGCAGGGCGAGCGTCTCGCGCGGGTCGCGGATCCGGGAGTAGACGTCGAGGACGCGTCGGACGCCGTCCGGCCGCTCGGTCAGCGCGCGGAGCAGCTCGAACTGTACGTGCGCCAGGCCGTCACCGCGGCTGAGCAGGTTCGTCCAGTGGTAGGTGTCCACGCACTGCGCGTCGCGGGTGCGTTCCCACGCGCGGGTGGCTCGGTCGAGCGCGGCGGGGTCGTCCAGCACGGGCGCGACACCCTCGCCCAGCAGCCGCCCGAACCGTACGGCATCGCGGATGCCCTGGGCCGTGACGGGATCCTTGAAGTGCCCCGCGTCGCCGGCCAGGACCCAGCCGGGGCCCGCCGAGCGGCGGAAGTACGACGGGTGTTCGGCGGAGCTGACGATCCTCGTGCTCCGGCGGCAACCCGCCAGGCGCGCGGCCAGCCCCGGGATGAGACCCACGGTCCGCTCGAACTCCGCCTCCAGGTCCCCCCGGAAATCCGCGACGCGCTCGACCGGCGGCATCAGCAGCACCAGCGACAACCCTCCGTCGCAGGGGAAGGCGTTGCCCAGCTCGCGGCCGGTCAGCCACATGGCGGCGGTGGAGCGCCATTCCGGGTGCGGGTCCTCGTAGTAGGCGTAGTAGCAGGCCCGGCCGTTGGCGTGGGCGATGCGCGGACGCTCGGCACCGACCAGCCGCGCGACGGTCGAGCGGCGACCGTCCGCGCCGACGACGAGATCGGCGCTGATCTCGTACTCCCGACCGCCTTCGTCGGACCCGCGAGCGCTCCGGTGGGACCCGCGCCCGCTCTGGTCGCGGACGCGCACGCCCATCGCGCGGCCGTCCCGCCAGATGATGCCGGTGACGCGATGTCCGTGCCTGATCTCCGCCCCGGCCTCGCGCGCGGTTTCGGCGAGGGCCGTGTCGAGGGGAGCGCGCCGTACGCACAGGCCGTAGTCGATCCCGTCGATCGGCGTGTAGGAGCCGTCGGCCGCGTGGCCGGGGCCGCCGATGAAGGCGCGCGAGAGTCGCGGCGCGCCGATCTTCTCGACCCGTTCGAGCGCGCCGATGCGGGCCAGCTCCGCGACACCCCCGGCGAAGAGCAGGTGGGTGGAGACCGTCGTGGCGGGGAACCGGACCGGATCCACCACGATCACCCGACGCCCCGCCCTGGCGAGGGCGGTGGCCACCGCCGAGCCCGCGCAGCGTGCCCCGGCGATGACGACGTCGGCCTGCTCGGCCATCGGGCCTCCTCGCGGACAGTCCGCTAACCGACTGGTGTGTCGGTTAATTGGACGGTAAGCGGCCCGAAGTCCGGAGTCAACGGCCGGCCGGACGGTAGTGTGCACGGCATGGCGAGCAAGGAGCTGAAGAAGCGCATGCCGGGCTCGGCCCGCCGAGCCCGCATCGTCGAGGCGGCTCTGGAGGTCTTCGCCACCCGGGGTTACCACGCCACGGCGATGGAGGAGATCGCCATCGCGGCAGGGGTGACACGGTCGGTCCTGTACGACCATTTCCCGTCCAAGCGGGTGCTGCTGATCACGGTGCTGCAGGAGCAGAACGCCCTGCTCGTCGAGCATGTCGGCGCCCGGATCACCGGCTCGGGCTCGCCCAACCGGCGGCTGCGGGCCACGCTGAACGCCTACTTCAGCTTCGCCGAGGCCAACTCCGCCGCGCGCCGCCTGCTGTTCGACCACACCGACGAGGACGACCCCGAGATCAAGGCCGTGCGCTGGGGCATCAGGGAGACCCGCACACGTTCGGTGGCCGTGATGCTCGGGCGTGACCTGCGCCGACTCGGCCTCGACCCCGAGACCGAGGCCGCCCAGGCGGTGGTGGAGTTGCTGATCTCGGGCACCGACGGCCTGGCCCAGTGGTGGGCGCGACACCCCTCGGTCTCACGGGACGAACTCGTGGACGCCGCCATGC
Source organism: Nonomuraea sp. NPDC049750 (assembly GCF_040659625.1). NCBI lineage: Bacteria > Bacillati > Actinomycetota > Actinomycetes > Streptosporangiales > Streptosporangiaceae > Nonomuraea > Nonomuraea sp. NPDC049750. The sequence goes on along the minus strand of NZ_JBFANB010000011.1, from coordinate 179,954 downwards.
TCGTGGTGTGGAACGGGCTGTCGCAACTCCCCGGCACCGACACTCACTGAGCCTTCACGATCCTGGCACCGGCACGTTCGCTGAGCCTTCGCGTGCCCCGGAAGTGACGCTCACGTTCACGTATTGACAGACGTGAGCCGCGCGTTCATCGTTCGCCTAACTCAACCAACAGGTGTGTCGGTTAGGCGGGAGGTTCCGTCGTGGGCCAGCAAGAGAACCGGAACAAGATCGGGCGCCGGAGCTTCGTCACGGGCGCGATGGCCGCGGCGACCGGCCCCCTGTGGGGCACCTCGGCGGCCAAGGCGGCGGCGCCGTCCCTGGTGCGCGCCGCGGGCAAGAGCGTGGCCGTCTTCGGCGCCGGCATGGGCGGGCTGAGCGCCGCGCACGAACTGGCCGAACGCGGATTCCAGGTCACCGTGTACGAGCGCAAGGCCCTGGGCGGCAAGTCCAGGAGCATCCCCGTCCCGGGCACCGGCACCGGAGGCAGGCAGGACCTGCCGGGCGAGCACGGCTTCCGGTTCTTCCCCGGCTTCTACCAGAACCTGCCCGACACCATGAGCCGCATCCCGTACGGCACCGGCAGCGGCACCGTACGCGACAACCTGGTCCCGGCGAGCCTGGAGGTGATCGCGTACAAGGGGAAGGAGTTACGCGTCCCGGTGCCGGGCAACATCGGCGGAGTCCTCACTCCCGACGCGATCAGGGACTACTTACGCAGCGCTCTCACGGCCGTGACGACGGTCCCGCCGCCGCAGGTCGAGTTCTTCGCCTCCAAGCTCGTCACCTTCGTCACCAGCGGCCCGCGCCGGCGGCTCGGCCAGTGGGAGAACATGGGCTTCGCCGACTTCATCAAGGCGAGCATCATGTCGCAGGAAGATCGGGATCTGCTGGTCAGGCTGTTCACCGCGTCCCTGGTCGCGGCCCAGCCGAACAAGGCCAACACCCGAACAATGGGCCTGATGTTCGAGGCGCTGGTCTACAGCGGGCTCGGCCTCGGCCCGTACGGTCCGCCCGACCGGGTGCTCGGCCGTCCGTCCAACGATGTCTGGCTCACCCCCTGGATCGGCTACCTCACCAGCCTCGGCGTGCAGTTCAAGGTCGGCTCAGGCACAGTTCTGGCGCGGCGACTTCGCGACGAGCTACGGGGACGGCACGGTCACCGACTGCCTGTCCCTCGACCTCTCGGACTGGAGCACTCCCGGCGTCCTGTTCGGCAAGACCGCCCGGCAGTGCACCCGGCCGGAGATCGTCCAGGAGGTCCTGGCCCAGGTCCGCGCGGCCCTGCCCGGTGGTGCGGCGCTGCTGCCCGACTCGATCGTACGGTCCTGGTTCGTGGATCCGGCGATCACCGGCGAGGCCACCTCGGCGGTGGCAACGACGAGCCGCTGCTCATCAACACGCCCGCGTCCTGGACCAACCGCCCCAGCGCCACGACACAGATCCCCAACCTGTTCCTCGCCGCCGACTTCGTCCGCAACAGCATCAACCTCGCCACCATGGAGGGCGGCAACGAGGCCGGGCGCATGGCGGCCAACGGGATCCTCGACGCCGCCGGCTCCTCCGCGTCCCGGGCCCGGCTCTTCAGCCTCTATCTGCCACGCGAGTTCAAGCTGCTCTACGACACCGACGACGCACGCTACCTGCTCGGTCTGCCGAACCAGTTCGACCTGCTCAGCCCGTACTGGCCGGGACGATAGCGGTCATTTCCCCGCTACTGCTCACCGCTGCTCACCGCCGTCGAGCCCGATGAGCCGGGCCAGGACGGCGACCTGGTCGGCGAAGTGCGCGATGAACTCCGCCGAGGTCGGATCGGTGCCGCAGACGCCTTCGATGACATGCGGCAGCGTGGTGGTCGCCATGGCGGCGGCCATCAGCATGACCAGCAGGCTCGCCGGGTCCACGTCAGCTGGAAGCCGTCCGGCAGCCTGTAGCGCGCGCAGCTCGTCTACGCTCTCGGCGAGCATTCTGGTGCGCGGCGCGTGGTCGGGGTCGTCGTCCGGACCGGTGTACTGCAGGCCGTTCCAGGCGAGCAGGCGGGTGCCCTCCGGGTTGTGCAACGCCTCCATCGCGTATCGGCGCAGTTGCTCGGGCAGCGGCGTGCCCGGTGGCGCCAGCTCGCGGCGCCGCTGCTGCCACTGCTGCGACACGGCCTCGTACAGGCCCTCTTTGCCGTCGAAGTAGTACGAGATCAGCTGCACGTTGACGCCCGCCCTGGCGGAGATCGCGCTGATCCGGGCGCCCGCGTAGCCGTGCGCGCCGAACTCCGCCGATGCCGCGTCCAGGATCCGCTTGCGGGTGCGTTCGGGATCACGCTGCCGCTCTTGCGGCTTGGGCGACCTACGAGGACTCGACGACGGAGACACACGCAGGACTATACATATGCCTGGCAATATCAAGCACTCCTATGACCTAATCAAATGAACGCTTGACAGAGTCCTTCGGACGTTTGACGATGGCGAGGACAGCCCTTGGACAGCGAAGGACAATGACATGCCAGATTCACCACGGATCCTCATCGCGGGCGCCGGCGTCGGCGGGCTGGCGCTCGCGCAGGCGTTGCGTCACGGCGGCCTGGACGTCGCCGTGTACGAGCGGGACTCCACACCGAAGATCCGCAGCCAGGGCTACCGCATCCACATCGACACGGACGGTAACGCCGCGCTGCGCACCTGTCTGCCGGCGGACACCCTCGACCTGGTCCGCCGCACCAGCGGGGTCAACGACGACGTCGTGGCCGGCTACACCCACCAGCTGCGGCAGGTGATGACGCGGACCTTCCCGGGAATCACCGACGACCTGATCACCGCCGTGGACCGCAACACCTTCCGGCAGGGCCTGCTCTCCGGCCTGGGCGACACCGTCCACTTCGGGCGGACGCTGACCGGCTACCGGATCACCGATTCCGGGCGGGTACGCGTGGAGTTCGCCGAGGGCGGCGACGACGAGGGCGACCTGCTGGTCGGCGCGGACGGCGTCAGTTCGGCGGTACGCCGCCAGTTGCTCCCGGACGCCACCGTGAAAGACATCGGCCTCCGATGCGTCTACGGCCGGATGACGCTCACCGAGGCCACCGAGGCGCTCATCCCGGAGGCCATCAGTCACGGTTTCTCCTGGGTCTCCGACGAGAGCGGGTGCGGCGCCGGGTTCGCGCCGGTGCGGTTCCGCTCCCGGCCGGAGGGCGCGTCGGATTACCTGATGGTCACCCTGCTCGCGAGTCAGGAGCGGCTCGGCACGCCGGACGAGGAGTTGTTCGAGCTCTCGCCGGAGGCCCTGTGGAAGCTCACCCTCAAGGCGACCGCCGACTGGCATCCGGCGCTCCGCGAGCTGTTCGCGTACGCCGACTCGGACAGGTTCTTCCCGATCACGATCCGGGCTGGTCAGCGGGTCGACGCGTGGGAGTCCGGCCCGGTCACCCTTCTCGGCGACGCCATCCACACCATGCCGCCGACCGGCGGCGTCGGCGCGAACACCGCACTGCGGGACGCCGCGACCCTGGCCGGCGAGCTGCTCTCCGCCGCACACGGCGACAAGTCACTCATCGACGCGGCCGCCGCCTACGAGCGCATCATGCTCCCGCGCGGTTTCGACACCATCGACGCCTCGCTCCGAATGGCCGCCCAGATGTTCGCCGCGTCCGGCTGACGCGCCGAAATTGTCCTTGCCCTCCGTCATGATGGCCCCGCTCGTGTCCATGTACGTGATCTCGAAGGAGCTGTCATGACGGCGCAGGAAACCGCAGGATGGTCAGATTTCAGCTGGAATTCCTGGAAGGACCTCGCCCTCGTGCAGGCCAGGCTCGACGCGGGCGCCGACCCGAACGAAGGAGACTATTTCTTCGAGCGGCCGCTGCACGCGGCGGCGGAGCGCGGTTCGCCGGAGGTGGTCGCCGAGCTGGCCGGCCGGGTCGATGACGTCGACGCGGAGTGCGAGGGCCGCACCGCGCTCTGGGTCGCCGTCTTCAACGACCAGCCCGAGAACGCCCTCGCCCTGGTCGCCGCCGGCGCGGACCCATGGCGGCCCATGATGGCCGGCTGGTCGCCCGGCCGGCTCAGCCTGGCGGGCCCCACGCCTGGCCTGTTCTTCCCGTTCCCGCCGGGTCATACCGGCCTGACCGAGGCCGAGACCGCCACCGTGACGGAGGCCGAACGCCTGATCGGCGCGCTGGGCGACATCGAGTGGGACGGTTTCAGCCTGGCGTGTGTGCACGGCATCAGCGCCGCCGAGGCGATACAGCGCTTAGCCGCCGTACCCGCCGACGAGGAAGAGCTGGAAGAGATCATGGAAGACCCGTCCGAGGAGGATGCCCTGCGGTTCATCGGCGTCACCGACGTGCCCGGCGGCTGCGTCGTCAGCCAGCAATGGGGCTACATGGCCTCGACTCCCGTCGTGATGCAGACGCTGTCGGCGGGCACGGTCGCCTACGGCATGTACGCCAACCCGAAGAGCGGCAACCAGGGCAGCGTCTACCGCGACGGCGAGGTCATGGAGTGGGACGGTCACCCGGGCGGGGGCGACGTGTCCGGCGATGACTCGGCCGAGGAGATCCTGCTCAAATACCTGTACGACGGCCACGCCGAGGCCTACTGCTTCGCCGGCGCGGGCCTGCGCCCGACCAGCGCCCGCGCGATCACCGATCCGGACGCGCACCTGCGGCTGCCCGAACGGGACTACTGGCACTGACCGAGCGCGGACCGTTGCGTTCGACGAGGGCGGTGCAGGTGTCCGCGTTGTAGCGCGGCGGATCAGGCGGTGTCGCCGCCGTCGGCGAGCAGCGTGCTGCCCGTCATGAAGGTCGACAGGTCCGACGCGCAGAACAGGACGACGCGCGCGATGTCATCAGGCACGCCGACCCGCCCGATCGGACCGTTCAGCATGAGGTCGGTCGGCGGGAGGTCGTGCTTCGACCCGACATAGGCGGCCAGGCCGGGGGCGCTGCCGCGGAAACCGGCGGTCGAGACGATGTTCACGATGACACCGCCCGTGCCCGCTGCCGCCATCCGCCGCGCCGCCTCACGCGCGCCGACGAAGACGCCGCGCGCGTTCACCGCGAACACCTTGTCCCACGTCTCCTCGGTCATCTCCAGCAGGGGGACAGCCGGGAAGATTCCGGCGTTGTTCACCTATATGGTGCTCTCCTTCGGGGGAAACGTGCGCGTGTAAGCCCTGAGCGGTCCAGAGGCTGGCGGGCCCGTCGGCCTCATCTCGTTGGACCTGAGCGGTCCAGAAGCCGACGGGCCCGTCGGCCTCATCTCCGTCCGCCCTCGTTGATGCGGTAGTGCGCGTTCAAGAGCGGCCAGATCACCTCGGCCATCTCGGCAGGGGTGCGGGCGCATCCGCCCTCAAGCCAGTCGACGGCCACACCGAGGAGCGCCCCGGCGGTGAACGCGGCCGTGACGTCATGCGGGACGAGCTCCGGCCGCTGCCCGGCGTCGGCCGCGACCAGGTGTTCACGGATGACCGTGGCCATGCGGTGGCGAATGTGGCCGACGACGCGCGCGCTGCCCTCCAGCCCCAGCAGCGCGCGATACAGCCCCGCGTGCTCGGCGAGACTGGCGAAGAACGCCGCCAGCGACCGAATCGCCTCCTGCACTAGGTCCGGCGAATCGAGCTCTGGAGCGGGCAAGGACTCGATCAAGCCGTCGATCATCGTGGTGCAGGCGTCCTCGGCCAGCTCGTGGACGTCCCGGTAGTGGTCGTAGAAGGCCGAGCGGCTCACGCCGGCGCCTTCGGCGACGTCGGAGACGCTGATCCGGGACAGGTCCTGCTCCTCGACCAGCTGGATCAGCGCGCGTGCCAGCGCTGTCCGGGTACGGCGCACGCGCCGGTCACCTGATGAGGCCTTGCTCTCTCTTGCGGTGTCCACAATCGCCATCCTATCGAACGCCTACAGGTGCAAGTTTCCTTGCAGCTGTAGGCTAATGTGTGACCGGGACGACGAAGGGATCTCGACTTATGTGCATAAGTGCAGCTCAGGCCCTCGCCCCGGGCAGCGCCTCGTGACCTCGCCCGGACACGTACTGATCGTCGGCGCCTCCGCCGCCGGGCTCAGCACCGCGGAGGCGCTGCGGCGGCTCGGCCACGAGGGCCGGCTGACCCTGGTGGACGCCGAGCCCCACCTCCCCTACGATCGGCCGCCGCTGTCGAAGCAGGTCCTGGCCGGCGCCTGGGAACCGGCCCGCGCCCAGCTCCGTAGCGCGGCCCAGCTCGACGCCCTGGCCGCCGAGTTCGTCCGGGGCGAGCCCGCCGTCGCGCTGGACGCGGCGGAGCGAGCGGTCACCACTGCCTCCGGCCGCGTATTGCGGGCCGACGCCGTGGTCGTGGCCACCGGTCTGACGCCGTACCGGCTGCCTGGCCAGGACGGGCTGACGGGCGTACACGTGCTGCGCGGCCTGGACGACGCGCTCGCCCTGCGCGCTCGCCTGACCCCCGGCACCCGGCTCGTGGTCGTCGGTGAGGGCGTACTGTGCGCCGAACTCGCCGCCACCGCCCGCGCCATGGGCCTGGAGGTCACCCTGGTCGGCATGGGTCAAACGCTGCTGCGCGAGCAGCTCGGCGATCTGGTCGGCGGCCTCCTCGCCCGTACCCACACCGAGCGCGGGGTCCGGCCGCGACTCGGCGTCGCGGTCGCCGAACTGACCGGCACCCACGACCAGCCCGGTGTCGCGGTCGACGGGCTGACCGGCGCAGGCGACCAACTTGGTGTTGCGGTCGACGGGCTGACCGGCAGTGGCCTCACCCTGGGCGACGGGGTGGAATGCGACGCGCGCTGCCGCGCCGCCGAGGGCGTGTACGCCGTCGGTGACGTGGCCTCCTTCGAGCACGCCGGGCTCGGCAGGCGCCTGCGGCTGGAGAACCGCACCAACGCCACCGAGCAGGCCCAGCTGGTGGCGGCCAACCTCCTCGGCGCCGACCGCCCGTACACGCCGATCCCGTACTTCTGGACCGACCAGTACGACATCAAGATCCAGGCCCACGGCCTGCCCTCACCGGCGGCCGAGGTCACCATCGCCGAGGGCGACCCGGAGCAGCACCGTTTCGCCGCCGTCTACCGCGAGGGCGGCCAAGCCATCGGCGTACTCGGCTGGAACATGCCCAAGGCCCGCCTCCTACGGCAGCAGCTCTTGGGCACCTGGCAGCCCGCCCCACCACTCACACCCGCGTGAGAACCCACACGCCCGACCCCGCATGACCAGAAGACCACCATCCATCCATCCGTTCGTTCACGAGGAGATGCCCGATGAGCGTCAACGAGCAGGTTCTGAGCTATCCGATCCCCAACGACGCTGCGCTGGACCCGCCCGCGGAGTGGGCCGAGCTACGCGGCAAGTGCCCGGTGGCGCACGTGAAGCTGCCCAGCGGCGACCAGGCGACGCTGCTGACCCGCTATGAGGACGTCAAGGAAGTGCTGGCCGACCCGCGCTTCACCCGGCTGCTGAACGCCCCCGACGCGGCCCGGCTGTCGGCCACGGACGACGGCGGGCTGTTCAACAGCGACATGGCGGCGATCATCCCCGACAGCGGGGAGGAGCACCTGCACTGGCGGCGCCTGGTCGGCAAGTGGTTCACCGCCAAGCGCATGAACGCCCTGCGGCCCCAGATGGCGCGGATCGCCGAGGGCCTGATCGACGACATGGTCGAGCACGGCGCCCCCGGCGACCTCAGGGCGGGCCTGGGCTTCCCGCTGCCGGTGTACGTCATCTGCGACATGCTCGGCGTGCCCGCCGAGGACCGGGACCGGTTCTCGTACTGGTCCGACACGCTGCTCAACCTCACCCGCTACAGCAAGGAGGAGATCGAGGCCGCCCAGGCCGAGTTCTTCCAGTACATGTCCGACCATCTCGCCGCCAAGCGCATCAAGCCGGGCGACGACCTGCTGAGCGAGCTGATCGCCGCCGGCGGCCCAGAAGACGGTGGGCTGGCCGAGATCCAGATCCTCGTCACCGGCATGGCGCTGCTGGTCGCTGGTCACGAGACCACCGCCAACATGATCGGCAAGATGGTCTCCATGCTGCTGGCCGACCGCACCCGATGGGAGCGCCTGCTGGCCGAGCCCTCGCTGATCCGCTCCACGGTGGAGGAGACGCTGCGCCTCGACGCCAACTCCGGCTTCGGCCTGCCGCGCTACCTCAAGGAGGAGACCGAGGTCAGCGGCACCGTACTGCCCAAGGGCACCACCGTGATCTGCAGCATGGCCGCCGCCAACCGGGACGAGAGCGCCTTCGAGGCCGCCGACCAGATGGACCTGACCCGCAGCCCCAACCCCCACCTGGCCTTCGGCTCCGGCGCGCACTCCTGCCTCGGTCAGGCGCTGGCCCGCACCGAGCTGCAGGTCGTACTGGAGGTGTTGCTGCGCAAGCTGCCCACGCTGGAGCTGGCGGTGCCGGTGGAGGAGCTGGAGCGCGTGGAAGGGCTGGCGGTCGGCGGCCTGCGTACGGTGCCGGTCCGCTGGTGATCTTGATCAACGAGAAGGGGAGTTCCAAGATGAAAGTCATCGTGGACGAGGACAAGTGCTGCGGCGCCGGGCAGTGCGTACTGATCGCGCCGGAGGTGTTCGACCAGCGCGACGAGGACGGCATCGTCATCCTGCTCGAACCCGAGCCCGCGGCCGACCAGCACAGCGCGGTCCGAGAGGCCGCCGCCGTCTGCCCCGGCGCCGCCATTGAGGTGACGGCGCAGGTGTGAGCACGAGGCGCTCCATACTCCCGTGATCGCGTGTCAGGAGATGAAGCGCCAGTGGTGCGGTCGGCCAGGGTGGAGGCCCGAAGCGTCGAGCGCCGGTTTGAACGCCGGTACGGTCACCCGAAGATCATCTGTTCGACCTGGTCGAGGGCCAGCCGTACCGCGCCCGGCGCCGCCGCTCTCCCGAGTGGCGGCGCTGAAAGTGCCGCACAATGGGAGTGATGTCAGCTCATCTCTTCGCGCGGAGCACCGCCTCTCTCCTTGGCTTGGCTCTCGGCGACGCCTTCGGCTCCCAATTCTTCGTTCCAGACAATCGGCACGCCCTCTCCTCCCGCCTCCTTCCGCCCGGCCCTTGGCAGTGGACGGATGACACCGAGATGGCCTGCTCCATCTATCGCGTTCTGGCCGACCACGGCACCATCGACCAGGACGAGCTCGCCACGAGTTTCGCCGCCCGCCACGACTTCGACCGCGGCTACGGCCCCGCGACGAACCGGATGCTCCGGCTGGTGCGTGAGGGCGGCGACTGGCGGACGCTCTCGGCGGAGCTGTTCGACGGCATGGGCTCGTGGGGCAACGGTGCCGCGATGCGCGTGGCTCCGCTCGGCGCCTGGCTCGCCGACGACCTGACCCACGTCGTACGACAGGCCGCCCTGTCGGCCCAGGTGACCCACACCCATCCCGAAGCGGTGGCCGGCGCCATAGCCGTCGCCGTGGCCACCGCCGTCACCGTAAAAGAGCCCGACTTGTCCGCCGGGCATTTCCTCGATCGGGTCAGCGAACACGTGCCCGCGAGCATGGTCCACGACGGCATCGCCGAGGCCAGGCAGCTCCTCACCATCAGCGATCCCACGCTGGCCGCCCGAATGCTCGGCAACGGCCGGCAGGTCAGCGCGCACGACACGGTCCCGTTCACCCTCTGGGTGGCGGCTCGCGAACGCCACGACTTCGCGACGGCCATGTGGACCACGGCGGCGGCCGGCGGGGATGTCGACACCACGTGCGCCATCGTCGGCGGGATCATCGCGGCCGCCGAGCACACTCAACTGCCGCCGCAGTGGAGAAGCAGCTGCGAACCGCTGCCGGACTGGTCAGGCGCCCCACGTGAGTCCGCGCGTTAGGCTGATTCCCGGACGACTCGGACGGAGGCGCGAACGCAGATGAGCGAGGCCGATCCGCACATCCACGTCGAGCAGAAGGTGATGCAGGCCGGTGCCGCCTACCGCAATGCGATCGTGTCGATGCTGGGCCGCGTGCCCGACGCACCGAGCGTCGTCACCACCGGTTGCGGACTCCAGGTGCCCTATGCGATGACCTCGCCGCGTCCGGAGAGCGTCACCTGCCTCACCTGCCGCGAACACGCTCATCAGGAGCACCTGCGCTACGCCGAGCAGGTGGAGCGCCTGAGCCGGATGCCCGGCGCACCCGTCTCGGGCGACGATGCGGCCAAGGCCGCGCAATGGGCGCGGGACGTCGCGCAGAGGTTCGCCGGCTGAAGCGGCCCCTGAGGGCGGTTGACCAAGCGGCCGGGCTCATACGGCGACGGGGAGATCCGTCCGCCGGTGCAGGGATTCGGCGGCGCTGATGAGCATGCTCGTCGCGTGGCTGAGCAAGGGGTTGGGGTCGGTGGCGCGGCACACGGTGAAGACCCGGCGGATGTGAGAGGTGTCGCCGAGCCGGAACACGCACACGTCGTGCGACTCGATCATCGCCAGCTCCGGCACGATCGCCACCCCCAGCCCTTTGCGTACGAGCTCGAAGGGCAGGTTGTAGTCGTTGGTCCGGAACAGCACGTCGGGGTCGAAGCCGCTGGCCGCGCAGATGTGCGACAGGTTGAGCGAGGCGTCCATCCCCTCGGTATAGGAGATCCAGCGTTCGGCCGACAGCTCGCCGAACTGGATGCGCTTGCGGGCGGCCAGCCGATGACCGGTCGGCACGAGCACGTAGAGCGGCTCCTCCATGATCAATGTCATGTTCAGGTCCTTCGGCCAGCTGTGCGGCACCATGCCGTACTCGAAGACCATGGCCAGGTCGAGCCGTCCCTCGTTCACGGCGGGGATGGTCCGGTGCGGATCGCCTTCCTCGTAGCGGATGTCCACGTTGGGGTGGTCGCGAAGGAACTCGGCCAGTACGGCGGGCGCCAGCCGGAACCCGGCGGACCAGAAGCTGCCGAGCCGCAGCCTGCCCCGGTGCGCGGCGGCGAAGGACCGCATCTCCTCCTCCGCAGCTTCAAGATCGGCCAGCAGCCTGGCGGCCTTGCGGGCCAGCTCGGCCCCCGCCGCTGTGGGCCGGATACTGCGCGGCAGGCGCTCGAACAGCTGGACCCCCAGGCTCCGCTCCAGCGAGGAGACCTGCTGCGAGATGGCCGACGGGGTGAACCCGAGGCGCTTGGCGGCAGTCCTGAGCGAACCGGTGGCGACCACTTCACGGATCGCCTGCAACTGGCCCGGGGTAAGCATCGGGCCAACTTAACAGTCCGGCGACTAGCATCACCAGACCGTGAGCCGACAAGAGGCGATGCGACCGACCACCTGGGCCGGCTGGCTGGTGGAGCCGGGTATAAGGATAAGCACGACTGAACAGCCTGTGCACCAATGCGAATGCTCGCTCACCTTGTCGTTTCCAAACGGACCCCCAATATTGGTGTTTACGGAACGTCACTACGCCTGAGAGGGGGTGTCCTGCTCCATGCGGTTCACCCAAGCAGCCGCCGCATTCGGCCTGGTGGGACTCCTGTCCCTGACAGCTTGTTCTGGAAGCGGCACGTCCCAGGCAGCCGCGCCAGCGCAGCAGAAGAATCAGGAGCTTCACGAGCTTCTGCCCGACAAGATCAAGAAGAGTGGCACGCTCAACGTCGCGGCGGGCCACAACTACCCGCCCCTGGTCTACCTCGACACCGACAACAAGACGGTCATCGGCCTCGAACCCGAGCTGATGAAGGCCATCGGCCAGGTGCTCGGCGTCGAGGTCACCTTCAACCAGGCCAGCTTCGACAGCCTCATCGCCGGCGTGCAGGCCCGCCGCTACGACCTGGCCGTCCAGGCGATGCTCGACAAGCCCGAACGCCGCGAGAAGGTCACCTTCGTCGACTACTTCAAGACCAGCAGCTCGCTCCTGGTCCAGGAGAAGGACGCTCAGGCGATCAAGTCCCTCGAAGATCTCTGCGGGAAGACGGCGGCCGTCGAGCAGGGCACCGCCCAGGCCGACGACGCCGAGCAGCAGAACACGAAGTGCACGGGAGCGGGCAAGCCGGCGGTCAAGGTGCTGGTGTTCCCCGACACGGCGGGCTGTCTGCAGGCCGTCTCCACCGGCCGGGCCAACGCCTTCATCGGCGGCACCCCCACCATCACCTACCAGGCCGCCCAGTCCAGTGGCCGGATGAAGCAGGTGGGGCAGCCTTACCGCTTCCTCCCCTACGGGATCCTCGTCAACAAAGAGGACCAGAACCTGACCAAGGCCGTACAGCAGGCACTGCAGAAGCTGATGGACAACGGCTCCTACGCCAAGATCCTCGCCAAGTGGGAGATGGCGTCGGGCGCCCTCGACAAAGCGGTGATCAACGGCGGCGAGTCGTGACCACGACCCGGCAGACGGCGGGCCCGGATTCGCGGACGCGGATCCAGGCCGTCCCGCTCCGTCATCCGGGGCGTTGGGTGGGCGCGGGCGTCCTCGGCTTCCTGGCGATCTTCCTGCTGCAGGGGTGGGTGGCCAACCCGCGCATGGAGTGGAAGGTCGTCGGGGAGTACCTCTTCTCCCCGGCGGTACTGACCGGGCTCGGCACCACACTGCTGCTCACGGTGCTCGCCATGGTCGTCGGCGTCGCGGGCGGCATCGTCCTCGCGGTGCTGCGCATGTCACCCAACCCCTTGTTGTCGGCGCTGAGCGGGTTCTACATCTGGATCTTCCGCGGTGTGCCACTGCTGGTGCAGCTGTTGTTCTGGTACTTCCTGTCCGCAGTGGTGCCGACGATCGGGCTCGGCGTGCCCTGGGGACCGACGTTCGTCGAGTTCGACACCAACATGATCATCACCCAGCTCACCGCTGCGGTGCTGGGCCTCGGCCTGCACGAGGCGGCCTACATGGGCGAGATCGTACGAGCGGGCATCACCTCCGTCGACTCCGGTCAGACGGAGGCGGCCCACGCCCTGGGGCTGACCCGCTTCCAGACCCTGCGCAAGATCATTCTTCCGCAGGCGATGCGGGTCATCATCCCGCCGACGGGCAACCAGGTGGTCTCCATGCTCAAGACCACCTCCCTCGTCTTCGCCATCGCCGTACCAGAGCTCCTGACCTCGATCCAGGGCATCTACTCCAGGAACTTCCAGCAGGTCGCCCTGCTCACGGTGGCGTGCTTCTGGTACCTCGTGGCCACGACCGTCCTGAACGCCGGGCAGCACTACATCGAACGGCGGTTCAGCCGATGAAGACCCTGGTCCGCGCGGAAGGCGTGTACAAGCGTTACGGAACGGTCGACGTGCTCAAAGGCATCGACCTGGAGGTCGCGGAGGGAGAGGTGCTGGCCGTGATCGGCCCCTCGGGGTCCGGCAAGTCCACCTTCCTGCGCTGCGTCAACCACCTCGAACGCATCGACGCCGGCCGCCTCTACTTCCGCGAGCGCCTGATCGGCTACGAGGAGCGTGAGGGCAAGGTCTACGAGCTGCCCGACAAGGCGATCGCCGCCCAGCGGGTGGACATCGGAATGGTCTTCCAGCGCTTCAACCTCTTCCCGCACATGACCGCGCTAGAGAACATCATGACGGCGCCGATCATGGTCAAGAAGGAGCCGAAGGCCGAGGTACGCGAGCGCGCCCACGCCCTGCTGACCAGGGTGGGACTGGCCGACAAGGCGCACAGCCGCCCCGACCAGCTGTCCGGCGGCCAGCAGCAGCGCGTCGCCATCGCCCGCGCCCTGGCGATGCGGCCCGGTCTCATGCTGTTCGACGAGCCGACCTCGGCCCTCGACCCCGAGCTTGTGGGCGAGGTCCTGGACGTCATGCGCGACCTGGTGAAAGAGGACGGCATGACGATGATCATCGTCACCCACGAGATGGGATTCGCCCGCGAGGTGTGCGACACCATCGTCTTCATGGACGACGGGGTCGTCGTCGAATCCGGGCCGCCCAGCGCCGTGCTCGGCGAGCCCCGGCACGAGCGCACCCGGGCATTCCTCAGCAAGGTCCTCTGACCTCGAAGACCTCGAAGACCTCGAAGAGACCCTGAAGACTCCGAAGGAAAGATATCCACGTGTCCCGCGTCATCGTTCTCGGTGCCGGAGTGCTCGGTGCCTCCGTCGCCTACCATCTGGCCGTCGCAGGGGCCCAGGTCGTCGTCATCGAGGCCGGCGGCCCAGCCGCGGGGACCTCCAGCGCGACCTTCTCCATGGACGTCACCCATCTGAAGACCCCGCGCACCTACTACGACCTGAACCGCGCCAGCTCCGCCCTGCACACCACGCTGGCCGAGGAGCTCGGGGGCCCGTCGTGGCGGCACCCCATGCCCGCCATCCAGTGGGGTGACAGCGAGGAGAGCCGGCGCAGCCTCAGGGAGCGGGCCGTCCGCCTCAAGTCCTGGGGGCATGCCTGCCGCATCGCCGACCCGTCCGAGCTGCGCGAACTCGCCCCCGACGTCGACCCCGCGGCGTGCACGGCGAGTGAGCTCGTCGTGCACGACCAGAGCGCGTGGTACGACGCCCCGCTCTTCGTCCAACGCCTGCTCGATCGCGCCGCCACGCTCGGCGCCGACATCAGGTACGGTCTGCGGGCAGAGGCGCTGATCCGCAGCGGCGACACCGTCACCGGCGTCGAGACCGGCACGCGACGCTGGGAGGCCGACTGGGTGGTCAACTGCACCGGCCCGGACGCCGACCGCGTCGCGGCGCTCGCCGGCACCGACCTCCCCATGACCCGGATCCCCGGGCTGGTCGGAGAGAGCACTCCCATCCCCGGTCTCCGGCTCGGCGCGATCCTGGCCACGCCCCAGGTGGACCTGCGCCCCGCCCCCGGGGACCGGATCTGCTCCATCTCCTGGCCGGTCGACGCGCTGCTGCCCGGCCAGGGTGACGACGCCCTGGCGGAACGGCTGCACGCCAGCGGCCAGCGCATCCTTCCCGCGCTGCGCGGCGCCCGCCTGGCCGGGGTCCGTCTCGGCGTCCGGCCGGTGCCGACGGATGGTCTACCGCTGGCGGGCACCCACCCCGACGTCCCCGGTCTCTATCACCTGGTCACCCACAGCGGCGTCAACCTGGCGCCCGAGCTCGGCCGCCTCGTGGCTCAGGAGATCACCCACGGCGACGGCCCCGACCTGGCCCGATACCGCGTCACCCGTGACATCGCGGCTTCCGTGGAGGACGAAAGCCTGACCCTCATGACCACGTCCTGACCGCCAAGTCATCCGATGGATTGCCGCGTTCCATTGGTCATGGTGGCTTGACCGCGACCATTGCTGATGTAATCCTCCGATGTGTGCCTGAGCCTTTCACGCTGAGCCGCCGAGCATTGATCGGCGGCGTCGCCGCCGTACCGGCGCTTCCCCTGTCCCCCGCCAAGGCGGAGACCCGAGCCCGCCAGGGCGACACGTCGGCGGCGCTGCTGGAGGAGTGGGCGGCGGCGGAAGGCGGGCACCCGCTGGTGCCCGACATCGCGCGGGCCGGCTACCGGCACGGGGCTCGGCCGCCGCGCCCCCGAGTGGTGGCGAAGGTGACCGACTTCGGCGCCCGCGCGGACGGGACGACCGACTGCGCCACCGCCTTCAACGCGGCCGTCCGCGCCGCCGGTGAACGGGGTGGCGGCGCGGTGCTGGTGCCGGGCGGGACCTACCTTCTGTCGTCGCCGGTGTTCATGCACTGGTCGAACGTGGTCCTGCGCGGCGCCGGGCGCGACTCCACCATCCTGCGCTTCACCCGCACACTGGACGACGGCTACCGGCCGGCCAGGCAGTCCAACGGCAACAGCCGCTGGTCGTGGACCGGCGGCCAGGTCTGGTTCATCGCGGCCGAGCGGCGCGCCCGCTCCGAGTCCGAGGACTACGCGGGCACCGAGGGCTGGCTGCTCGGCGACACACTCGCCGAGGTCGGCGCGGCCTCGCGGGGCCAGCGGACCCTGCTGGTGTCCGACACGAGCAAGCTGCGCGCGGGCGACCTGGTCGTGCTCGAATGCGACAACCCGCCGGACGCGACATTGCTGAAGCACCTGGCGGGCGACATTCCGGGCACTCGGTCCTACGACTGGCCGAGCCGCGCGCCCCAGCTCGTCACCGGATCAGGCGGCCAGTACATCCAGTACGCGCTCCTGCAATGGCCGGTGCGGATCGAGGCCGTTCTGGGCACCCGCCTCGTCAGGCTGGCCCAGCCGATCAGGTACGACCTGCGCCCCGGCTGGCCCGCCCGGCTGCGCGCCCTCGGCCCCACCGTGCACGACAGCGGCGTCGAGGACCTGACGATCCGCAACGAGCTGGTCCCGATGACCGCCCACAACAAGCACCCCGGCTCGAACGGCGTGTGCTTCCAGGCCGTCCACGACTGCTGGGCCAGGGACGTACGCGTGGAGAACTGCGACCTCGGCTTCGGCTTCACCACCGCCAAGTCCAACACCCTGACCCGAGTCACGGTCGGCGGCCGTTCCGCGCACCACAGCTTCGCCTGCCGGATGCAGTCGCACGACAACCTCGTGGACGACTTCGAGATCGAGGCGTTCACCGCGCCCGTCCCGGCGGGGGCCGTCCACCACGGCCTCAACCTGGAGGGACTGTCATCCGGGAACGTCTGGCGGCGGGGCACGATGACGGAGGGCACGTTCGACTCGCATCGGGCGCTGCCGTTCGAGAACGCGCGGACGAACATCACCCTGGTCAACAACGGCCGGGTCGGCGGCTCGGCGGCCTCGGGCCCGCTGTTCGGGGCGCGGATCACGCACTGGAACATCCGGATCACCGGCGGCAGCCCGTACGCGATCACGATCGCGGACGTCGCGCCGCGCAGCCTCACCGTCGGGGTGCAGGGCACCACGGGGACGGTCAGCGAGTTGGCTCCCGACTTCACCGGGGACCTGGAGAACCTGCTCGCCGACCACGGCACCCGACCCCGGGTCACCGACCTGTACGCGGCCCAGCGCGACCGCCTCAACCTGGACTGAGAGCGGGCTTTTTACAAGGTCTCAGCAGGGGGTCTCGTTGAACACCGGGTACGACCCGCGTCTGCCCACCCACTCCTCATCCCCGACGCAGTTCTCGTACTTGACCCCCACCAGCGTGGTGCGGGTGGAGTCGCTGTAGTAGTACGTCTCGCAGTGATAGTCGATCATGCAGGCGCGGGCGTGCGCGGGCGAGCTGATGACGGTGAGGGCGCCGAGGGCGACCAGGACGGCCAGCGATGCGCGGCGAATCATGAAGATCCTTCCTGAGGTGCGGAAGCGCTACTGCCCTCGATGATCGTTCGTCGAAGTGAATAGATCAATAAGGTCAATCCCAGTACTCAAAGGGTCAAAACGACTGTCAGAGTGAGAGTGCCGTCTCGGCGCCTTGACGGGTACGACGAGATCGTTAACACTCCCACCGAGCACGCAATCACCAGGGTGCTCGCCGACTGGGCCCACTTCCCAGGGAGCAACTCAACCGCATGTGGAGCATCTACATCGCGGGCGAGTACAACGGCATCAACTACCACTGGTTGAATCTGGTGGTTTGCTCTCGCGGTCCCGTCTGGCGGAAGGGAGGCCGGTAGCGTGTGGCTGGTTGATGACAGCCCAGCCCGCGACGCCGCGTGTGGCGATGTTGCGGGCTGCGATGTGGTCGGCGTGCCCAGCGAGGCCGCACCTTGTGCAGACGAACCGGCCCCGCGCCGGCCGGTTCGCCCTGCTGGCATACCCGCAGTCCGGACAGGCCTGCGAGGTGTAGGCGGGGTCGACCAGGACGAAGGCGATCCCGGCTCGCGCGGCCTTGTAGCGGGTGAAGGTGATCTGCTGGGCGAAGGCCCAGTTGTGCAGGGTGCGCCGCTGGAGCCGGTGAGCCCTTACCCGATCGCGGATGCCCTGAAGGTCTTCCAGGGCGATGCCGCGGCCGGTGCGTTCGGCTTCGCGCACCACGAACTTCGAGATTTGGTGGTTGAGGTCGGTCATCATCCGGTGTTCACGCCCGGACAGGCGGCGCAGCAGCCGCCGCGCCGCAGACGTGCCCTTCTTCTGCAGCCGGCGGCGTTGACGATGGCGCCGCTCCCGCAGGGTGCGGACGTGGCCGTTACCGCCGACCGGCCCCGGCAGGGCCGGGCCGGGCAGCACCACGCCATCGGAGGTGACCGCCAGGTTCGCCACCCCTTGATCCACCCCGACGAAGCCGCCAACCGGCTCACGCGCCACCGGCTTCGGCAGGGTGAGCGCGACCTGCAGCAGCCACACACCGCGCCGGCAGATCAGGTCGGCCTCCCCGAGCGGCAGTGCTTCAACCATGACATCGGCGGTACCGGCTACCGGTCCGGCGGCCTCATAGGGAAGTGGCTGGCGAAGGGCAAGACCTGGTGGAAGGATTCTCACCAGTTTCACCTCTGGCACACCGAGCTGCTCGGTGACGACGAGCAGCTCATCAACCCGGCCGAGCCGGCCACTCTGGCCGCCTTGCTGAAGCACGGGCAGCGGAGCAGCAACACCGTCACCGGCGTGATCCGCTTCAAGGAGCTCCGTAAGGTCTCCCTCTGGTTCGACCACTCAACCCACAGTTCTTGGGGCGAGAATACGAAGCTCTCCTACACTCTCACGCTGACCTCGGCGGGACTGATCGGCCGGGTGCGGAGCGCGTACACCCTGACCGAAGGCACGGACGAACTGGTGGGCAAGACCTTCCACGTCGACACCCGCTACAGCCGCTGGGGTGGCAAGGTGTCGATCAAGGCGCCGGACCGCCGCAAGACGACCACCGAGCTCTGCGTCAAGGGTTTCTGCAACTGGCGCCTCCCGGGCTGACGACGCCCTGTGCGGACATGGCCGGCCTAGGAGCAGGTGATGTTGGTCGGGCCGGGTGTGGACGGGCCGTTGGCCTGGAAGCCGAAGGTGGTCGACGCGCCCGGTGCCAGCGTCGTGGCCCAGCTCGGAGCCTTGATCGTCCAGGTGGTACCCGACGGCGTGATGGTGGAGTTCCAGGCGCTGGTCAGGGTCACGCCGGACGGCATGGTCCAGGTGACCGTCCAGTTGTTCCAGGTCGTGGTGCCCGTGTTCCGTACGGTGACGTTGGTCGTGAAGCCGCCCTGCCAGGCGTTGGGGACCTGGTAGTCCACGCCGCACGAGACACCGGTGCCGCCCGTGGGAGTGGGGGTGGGGGTCGGGGTGGGGGTGGAGGTCGAGCCGGTCGAGGTGGTGTAGCCGACCTTGGTGTACGGCGTGCCGCACGGGTTGCAGGTGGACGGAAGCGTGAAACTGTACACGCGCCCGCCGTTGATCAGCGTGTCCGTGACGTCGCGCACCCGGATCTGGTACTGGTTACCACCCGAGGTGGCCCCGCCGATGATGTACGACTGGCCCATGTCGCCGTTCATCTGGGCCGTCTGCCAAGCCCCGTTGGCGAAGTACTCGACGCCATGAATGCCGTTGGCCAGGTGCGAGACGGAGATGGCGGGCCACCAGACCTGGGCGGACTGCAGGAAGCCGATGTTGATGTCGCCGCTGTAGTTGGGCGCGGGGACGAACGACCAGGTGACGTGCCGGTTGTTCCAATGGCTGGGATACATGTCGCCGATCGGGGCGCCGTTCTTCACGAACCGGTTGAGCGAGTCCTTGGACAGGTCCAGATGGTACGGATCGTCGCGGCACCAGGCGTTGGAGTCGCCGCAGCTGTCGGCGACCAGCATGGTCAGCTTCGCGCCCTTGTACGCGTCGGCGACCCAGGAGCCGTTGCGGCAGAACGCCTGGTTCTGCGCGCCGTCGTTGGTGCCTGTGCAGTAATCGCCGATCTCGACCTGCACGTAGCGGCCGCAGTTCAGGCCGTTGTTCCACAGCCCGGCCTTGCTGAGGTTGGCCCCGGTCAGCGGCCGGGGGTAGAAGGAGTAGTCGCCGGGCGTGTTGTAGACGTTGAGCGCGACGAAGTCCGGTGAGTCGATGTTCGCCTGGGGCAGGCCGCAGCCGCCGTACGGCATGCCGAGTCCGTCGAAGTAGGTGGCGTTGCCCGTCACCGGGCCGGGCGGGTCGCTGACCGCGCTGGCGGACTGTTCCGTCAGGGGCGCCAAGGCGCCCAGCGCGACCAGGAAGGCGGAGAGCAGAATGGCGAGCAACCGGCGACGGGGGTGACTCATCGGACTCCCAACTCAGAAGGTTCGACACGAACGTCCTCGCAGAGCGGCCGCCGGTCAAGCTGGGATGCGCTTGAGCTGGGGAAACACGCCAAAAATGGTGAAACTTTCATCGAGTCCCGAAAATGAGGCGACTGCTGCCGACACCTTGATCGACAGCGCTTATCGTGATCTCATTCAGGCAAATAGCTTCGGTGTTCGCTCTGGCCCGAAACTCGGCTGATCTGGAGGAACCTGCATGAAAATGAAGCGCGGCGTTTTAGTGGTGGCGCTGGCTATCAGCGCCCTCGCCCTCGGCTCCACCCCGGCCCAGGCGATTCCCCCTCCCCCGCCGGGGGGCGACCTCCTCCTCGTCATCAGCTACTTCGTGGGCGACCAGATCGTCGGACAACGCTGGTCCGGCTGCTCTCAGCCGCCCGGCCAGTGGGGGACGACGGACGGCCAGGCGAAGTACTACTTCACCCCCTGCTGACCGCCACCCCTGCCCCCTGCTGAGCCGGCGTTCCCGGACCCGGCTTGAGCTCGGCGAAGAGACGTTCCTCCGCGACATCGAGTGCGCAACGCACGGCGCCGATCGCGGAGGAATGGTCGCCCAGCACCGAGCAGACCACCTTGGGCGGGAAGTCCGTCTCGCGTTCGACGCGGACGCGTACCGGCTCGCGGATGGCCTCGCCGGCGGCCGAGATGCCGCCCCCGATGATCACCAGCTCGGGGTCGATCGTCACCATCACCGGTGCCAACCCCTCCACCAGCAGGTCGGCGAACCCGTCTATGCCCGCCTGGGCGGCCGCGTCGCCCGCCTTGGCCGCCTCGAAGATGGCCTGGATCGCGTCCTCGTGGTCCGTACTTCGCCCCGGTGCCAGGTCCAGCAGCCGTTCGTACGCGTGCGCCCACGGCAGCCCGCGCCACAGACCGATCTCGGCCGCCGCGCCGTGGCGACCGGCGTGCGGCCGGCCGGCGACCAGCAGGCCGGTGCCCATGCGGCGGCCGACGTGGATGTACACCACGTCGGAGGCGTCACGCGCCACGCCCTTCCAGTGTTCGGCCAGCGCGGCCATCCGCATGTCGTTGAAGACCTGGGTCGGGATGCCGAACCGGTTCCGTACGTGACCGCCCAGGTCGACGCCGGCCCATTCGGGGATGGCCGGGGCGTGCGCGACCTTGCCGTCCGGGCCGACGACGCCGGGGGTGGCGATCGCCGCGCATGAGATGTCGGCAGCGGACAGGCCCGCCGCGTCCAGGGCCGCGGTGATCGCCTCGTTCATGATCGTCAGGCGCCTGGAGCGAGGAGAGGTCGGGCGCAGGCTCTCACGGCGTTCGGCGACGATCTCCCCGGACAGGTCGCTGACCAGCACCAGCACCTTGTGACCGCCGATGTCGACCCCGAGCACATGGCCCGCGCCCGGACGGAACTCGAAGCGTTGTGCCGGCCGTCCCCGCCCGTCCTTCTTCTCGACCTTGTCGATGACCTGGTCGGCGGTCTGGATCCAGCCCGCGGCGAGCAGGTCGGAGATCGCCTGGGTCGTGGTCGGGCGCGAGATGCCGGCCGTCGCCGCGATCGAGGCGATCGTGTGGCTGCCGCCGCCGTAGAGCACGCGCAGCACGGAGCGCAGGTTGAGCGTCCGCAGCGCGGAGGTGTCGCCACCGAGCTGCGTGCCCGTGCTCGGCCGAACCCTGGAGGAGGTCATCCGTTCGCTTTCTGCTCTGTTTCCAACGCGGCGTTGCCTACAGCTTGCCCGTCAAGTGTCGGGTGTGCCGCGATCTCGATGAGCATGGCGGTCTCGGGCCGTAGCGTGGGCAGCCGTACCCCGACCGTGCCGAGCGTCGCGCCGCTGAGCAGGCCCGGCGCGTCCAGCCAGCCGGGCCGGGGGCCGAGGTCGTCCCGGTTCGGGCCGACGAGCCGTACCGCGTAGCGCAGGGCCGGGTCGAGCCCGGGGAAGGTCACCCGCCCCGCCGGCTCCTCATCGGAGCGGCGCACCGCCGCCACCGAGTACAGCCCCAGCCGCGGCGTCACCACGCCGGTCAGCCAGCGGCCCGTGCTCGGGTGCTCGTCGCGGACCAGTGTGCCGGAGTGCAGCAGCGCCCGGTAGCGCTTGTAGATCCCGATCCACTCGGCCAGCTCCGCGGTCTCGGCGTCGTCCAGCCTGGTCAGATCGAGTTCCAGCCCGAAGTGCGCGAACAGCGAGGTGATCGCCCGGAAGGCGAGGTCGTGCCGGCGGCCGGTGGTGTGCGAGACGGTGGAGGCGACGTGGCCGCCGATGAGTTCGAGCGGGATGAGCTGGCTGGTCCAGCGCTGGATGGTCTGCCGTTCGAGCGGGTCGATGCAGTCGGAGGCCCACACCCGGTCGGTGTGCTCCAGGACGCCGAGGTCCACGCGGGCGCCCCCGGACGAGCACGACTCGATCTCCAGGCCGGGGAAGGTGGCGCGCAACTCGTCCATCAGCCGGTAGGCGGCCAGCGTCTGCCGGTGGACGTGGGGCGCTTCGATCAGGTCGCGGTTGTGGTCCCATTTGAGGTAGCCGACGCCGTACTCGGCGATGACCTCGGACATGCGCGTGAGCACGTGCTCGTACGCCTCCGGGTGCGCCAGGTCGAGCACCTGCTGCCAGCGCGAGGCCGGCGGCAGCTGAGGGCGGGCACGCATGATCCACTCCGGGTGTTTGACGGCGAGCTCCGAGAGCGGGCTGACCATCTCCGGCTCGAACCACAGCCCGAACGTCATGCCGAGCTCCTTGACCCGGTCGACCAGCGGATGCAGCCCGTCCGGCCAGGTCTGGTCGTCCACGAACCAGTCACCCAGCCCCCGGTCGGAGGCGTTCCTGCGGTGGAACCAGCCGTCGTCCAGCACGAACCGCTCCACCCCGATCCCGGCTCCCCGCTCGGCCAGGGCGAGGAGTTTGCCGAGGTCGTGGTCGAAGTACACGGCCTCCCACACGTTGAGATTGACCGGCCGGGGAGAGCCGGGATGGTGCGGCCGTTCCCTGAGGTGCCGGTGGAAGCGGGCGGCCAGCTCGTCGAGCCCGTCGGCGTACCCGAAGAACAGCTCGGGCGACTCATAGCTCTCC
Organism: Nonomuraea sp. NPDC049750; assembly: GCF_040659625.1. Classification (NCBI taxonomy): domain Bacteria; kingdom Bacillati; phylum Actinomycetota; class Actinomycetes; order Streptosporangiales; family Streptosporangiaceae; genus Nonomuraea; species Nonomuraea sp. NPDC049750. The sequence goes on along the minus strand of NZ_JBFANB010000011.1, from coordinate 156,944 downwards.
CCCGGCCGCAGCACGATCTCACCGGGCAGCAGTGACTCGCCGCCGCCCAGTGTCCTGAAGCCCTCGCCCGTACGCTCGGCCCAGGTGCGGTGGTTGCCGCTCCAGGCCGTGTGCACCGCCCACACCTCCCCCGACCGGAACCCGAACCCGGGCACTCCGGCCACCACCACGGTCGCCGCGTCGGCCCCGGTCCGGCCGCGCCGCCCTTCGCGAAGGTGCACACCCACGTTGAACGCCCCCCGCTGCGGCTGCCGCTCCCGTGACCAGCGCCCGGCCAGATCGAGCAGGTCCGCCGCCCGCTCGGGCACCGGCAGGACGGCCGACACCGCGTCCACCCGGTAGTCGTCATCCCCGTCATTGCGTACGGAGGTGCGCAACCGGACCAGCCCGCTGCCGGTCAGCTCGATGACGAGGCACAGCCCGAGCGCGGTGCCCGGATCGGCCGCCTCGACGGTGAGCCGTCCCTCCTCCTTGACGGCCTTGCTCACGGTGAAGCGGGGCGCCCACGCCGCCCCCGAGCGGGAACCGGACAGCCCGGGAATGCCGAACCACCCGGTGTGGCCTTCGGGCAGCACCGAGTGCGAGACGGGTCCGTCGATGAGGTTGATGACGTGCGGCGCGATGGCGGCCTCGGCCATCGCGTCCAGCTCGGCCTGGTCGCACGGGCCCGGATCGGCACCCCAGTGAACGACCGTGGGCAGCCCGGCGGACCGGAGGTCGAGGATCAGGGCCACGCCGGCGGCTCGGAGCTGAACGACGTGCCGCGCGGCGTCAGAGGTCTTCGTCATCCTGACCTTTCTTCGTTATGTCATCGGATGTCTCAAGTGAAGATCATCACACTCGCGAAGAGCGGACCAACTTCCACAAGTCTCACGATGTGAGACCTTTCACCTTGCTGAAGTCCCGGCATTGTGCCTAGAGTCACCCCATCTTAATATGCAGAAGCCTTGCATAAATAGAGGCAGGCTCACAGAAACATCGGATGGGTGCGCGAACGAATGAACGTGACCGTGTGGAACGAGTTCTATGAGGAGCGGACGTATCCCAGCGTCTCGTCGGTCTATCCCGACGGGCTGCACGTCGTGCTCGGGCAGGCGCTGGCCGAACACCTCGGCCCCGAGGCACATGTACGCGTCGCGCTCCAGGAGGAGCCCGAGCACGGTCTGACCCAGGCCGTACTGGACGAGACCGACGTCCTGCTCTGGTGGGGTCACCTCAAGCACGACGAGGTCGGTGACGAGGTCGTCGAGCGGGTCAGGCGGCGGGTGCTCGACGGCATGGGCCTGCTCATCCTGCACTCCGCCATCGAGTCGAAGGTCGCCCAGGCCCTGCTGGGCACCTCCTGCAAGATCGCCAGCTGGCGGCACGACGACAGTGAGCTGCTCTGGACGATCCTGCCCGGCCACGACATCGTCCGCGGCGTCCCCAACCCGGTCGTCATCCCCAAGGGCGAGATGTACGGCGAGCCGCTCGACATCCCCGAGCCGGACGAGCTCGTCTTCATCAGCTCGTACGAGGGCGGCGAGGTGCTGCGCAGCGGCTGCGCGTGGCAGCGGGGCAAGGGCCGGATCTTCTTCTTCGCCCCCGGCCACGAGGAGTCCCCGATCTACTTCCAGCCGGAGATCAGGCGCGTGCTGGCCAACGCGGTCCAGTGGGCCACGCCGCCCACCCAGCCCCAGCCGAAGGTCACCAGGAAGGGCGAATGGCCGCGGAACTGGTGGGCCGAGGCATGACCGACCTGATCCAGATCGGCCTGGGCCCCTGGGGGCTCGACTGGGCCGCGAACATCCTCCCGCGGCTCCCCGACGTCCGGGTGACCGGCTGGGTGGACGCCTCCCCCGAGGCACGGGCCGCGTTCACCGCCAAGACCGGCGACGACAACGTGTTCGCCACCGTTGAGGAGGCGCTGGCGGCCACCGGCGCCGTGGCCGCCATCGCGCCGGTCGCGATCGGCGCGCACGCGGCCGTCGCCCGGCAGGTCCTGGAGGCCGGCGCGCATCTGCTGCTGGAGAAGCCGTTCACCCTGGACGCCGCGAGCGCCAGGGAGCTCGCCGGCCTCGCGGAACGGAAGGGCCTGGTCTTCGGCATCGACCAGAACTACCGGATCTTCCCCGGCGCCCCGGTCGTCCGCGACCTGCTCGACCGGCGAGCCGTCGGCGTCGTCCGCCGGGTCTCGGTCGAATGGCACCGCGACCACGCCGGTGTCCGGGACGCCAACTCACTGATCGAGCTGGCCATTCACCACTTCGACCTGATGCGGTACCTGTTCGGGCGGGAGGGGATGGCGATCACCTGCGTACCGGTCACGCCCATACGCTCGGCCCAGGACCACACCCCCGGAGCCAGCCTCATCGTCGAGCTGGACGGCGGGCCCACGATCGACTACGTCCTGTCGAGTCAGGGGGTCGGCCCGCAGACGCCGTGGCCCGGCGTGTGGCGGATCTCCGGTGACGAAGGGCTGCTGACCTGGGGGGCCGCGCCGGACGACCACCGGGCCGTGTCGATCACCGACGCGGCCGGGAACGTGCGCGCGGTCGAGGTGTCCGAGCTGCCGCTGTTCGAGCGGGCCGGGGTGCTGCGGGCGTTCGTCGACGCCGTGGCGGGCACCGGTGAGCCGACCTCGCCCGCCGCCGACAACGCGCACAGCGTCGCGATGCTGGAGGCCGCGCTGACCTCCGCCCGTACCGGGGAGCGGACGAGGGTCGAACAATGGTGACCTCCGCCCCTACTTGGGCAGCGGGCGAGGGTCGAGCGATGGTGACCTCCGCTCGTGCTGGACAGCGGACGAGGGCCGGGCGGTGGTGACGGCCGCCGCCGACCGGGTCGCGACGCGCCGAGCGCGGCAGCGGGCGGGCAGCACGCTGTTCGGCCCCAAGACGATGCTGTTCCTGCTGCCGGGCGCGATCTATCTCGCGGTGCTGTCGGTCTACCCGCTCATCGACCTGTTCCGTACCGCGTTCTCCGACGTGACCGCCGAGAACCTGCTGGGCGAGCGGCCGTTCAACGGGCTGGACAACATGTGGCGGGTGATCGAGGACCCGTCGTTCGGTCACGTGGTGCTCCAGACGCTGGCCATCGTCGTGATCGTGCTGGTCGTCGGGCTGGCCGGCGGGTTCGCCGCCGCGCTGGTCCTGCGGCCGCGCACCCGGCTGAGCGGCGTGACGCTGGGCGCGATGGTGTTCGTGTGGACGCTGCCGGCGGTGGTCGCCGGCAATCTGTGGAAATTTCTGCTTGAGTCCGGCGGGCCGGTCAACTCGGTGCTGCTCTGGCTGCACCTGATCCAGCAGCCGATCCCCTGGCTGGCCAACGGCACGCTGGCGATCGTCGTGCTCGGGCTGGTCAACGCCTGGATGGTGGTGCCGTTCTGCGCGCTCGTGCTGCGCGCGGCGCTGCTGGACGTCTCCCAGGAGCTGCTGGAGGCCGCCGCGCTCGACGGCGCGGCCGGCTGGAAGGTGACCAGGCACATCGTGCTGCCGCTGCTGCGCCCGGTCATCTCCATCCTCGGCGTGCTCGTCGTGATCAACGCCTTCCGCTCGTTCGACCTCATCTTCGTGATGACCAGCGGCGGGCCGGGCACCTCCACGACCACGCTGCCATACCTGGGTTACCAGCAGGCGTTCAAGTTCTACGAGTTCGGCCAGGGGTCGTTCACCGCGACGTTGTCGCTGGTCATCGTGCTCTTCCTGAGCGCCGTCTACCTGCGGATGAACCGTAAGGAGCAGACATGACCGAGCTTGTCGAGGTCATCAATAAGCACAGCACCTTGGTCATGAGACCGACGAAGGAGGGCTCATGACCGACGCCAAGCGCAACACCCCGGTCACCGTGCTCGGCTGCGTCCTCCTGCTGGCGATCTACGCGCTGCCGCTGTACTGGCTGCTGGCCACCTCGTTCAAGAGCCTCAAGGACGTGTTCGCCGGATCGGCGGCGGTCATCTTCAAGCCCACGCTCCAGGCCTACATCGACGTGTGGAACGGCGGTTTCGCCACCTCCGCCGTCAACTCCGTGATCATCGCCGTGTCCACCACGGTCATCGTGCTCGTCGTCGCCGTGCCCACCTCGTACGGACTGGCCCGGCTCAACGGCGCCGTGGTGACCGGCGGGCTGGCCGCGCTGATCATCCTGCAGATGGTGCCGGCCACCTCCACCCTCATTCCCCTGAACCGGCTGCTGGCCCAATGGGGTCTGACCGGCAACCTGTACGGCGTCGCGCTCGCCATCGCCGCGACCAACCTGCCCTTCAGCATGCTGCTGCTGCGGCCGTTCTTCACCGGCGTGCCGATCGCCATCGAGGAGGCCGCCGCCAGTGATGGCGCGAGCAGGTGGCAGCGGTTCGTCAAGATCGTGCTGCCGATCACCCGCAACGGGATCGCCACCGTGGCCACCCTCACCTTCATCGGCGCGTGGGGCGAGTTCCTGTACGCGATCACCTTTCTCAACGACCCGGGCCAGTACCCGGTGAGCGCGCTGCTGGCGCAGCAAATGTCCTCCTACGGGGTGAACTGGCCGGGTCTCATGGCGGTCTCCGTCCTGGTCTCGGTCCCGACTGTATTGATCTATCTGTTCGGGCAGCGCCTGCTGGTCGGCGGTATCACGATGGGAAGCGTTCGTTGATCTCTGCAAGACTCCGCGTCGTCGCCGCCGCGGCGGCCCTGTGCGCCCTCGCCGCGTGCGGCACCTCCGGCTCCGGCGGCTCGGGCGACGCCAACAAGGTCACGTTCTGGCACTACTACGCCCAGGGCATCCCCGCCACCGCGAAGTTCACCAAGGACCTGGGCGACATCTACGCCAAGGCCAAGCTGTCAAAGCCGCTGAACAGCGTGTACGTGCCCGGCGAGCAGCTCACCCAGAAGGTGATCGCCACGGCGGCCACCAAGCAGGGCCCCGACGTCTTCGTCCAGGGCGGCGCCGACCTGCTCCAGCTCATCAAGGCCGGCGCGATCGCCGACATCACCGCCCAGTACGACAAGTTCCCGGACAAGGCGCAGATCCCCGATGCGAACGTCATCAAGAAGGACGGCAAGGTCTACGGCGTCCAGGGCTTCAACAACACGACCGCCCTCTGGTACAACAAGACGATCCTCGACGAGCTGGGCATCACACCGCCCACCACGATGGACGAGCTGACCGCCGCCCTGGAGAAGATCGGCAAGAAGTACGTCGGCATCGGCCTGCCCGGCCAGGGCGACCAGGACGTCAACGCCTTCTCCTTCATCACCGCGTACGGCTTCGACTACGCCAAGCCCGACGCCGCCGCCCTGGAGACCTCGCTCAAGCTGGTCGGCGGCTGGGCCGAGAAGGGCTACGTGCCCAGGGACGCCGCCACCTGGACCCCCGACGTCGCCTTCCAGAAGTTCACCGCCGGCGGCATGGCCTTCGTGCTCGGCGGCAACTGGCAGTACGGCAACGCCAAGAAGGCCGCCTCCTTCAAGTACGGGGTCGTGCCCGTGCCCAACGGGAGCGCCCCGGCCAAGGTCTACCAGTTCGGCGACAACGTGCACGTCAGCGCGTTCACCAAGGACAAGGACGCCGCCTTCGACGCCATCGCCGCCATGTTCCTCAGCAAGGAGGGCGAGCTCGCCGCCCTGGAGGCGGGCAGCATGCCGGTGCGCAAGGACCTGGCCGACACCGAGGGCATGAAGGACCCGATCTACACCCAGTTCAACAAGGCGCTGGAGAACGGCGTGCCGTACCTGCTGCCCGGTTTCGGCACCGAGCTGACGCAGATGCGCAAGCCGGTGGCCGAGGCGTGGAGCGCCGTGCTCGCCGGACAGTCCTCCCCGGGCGAGGCCGCCACCACCGCGGTCGCCGCCATCCAGCGCGTCGCCAAATAGCGCGTCGTCAAATAGCGCCAAGTAGCGTCAAGTAGGAAGAGATCCGTATGCGCCTGCGCGCCATCCTCGCCCTCGCGATGCTGGTCGGTCTGCTCACCGCCGTACCGGCCCACGCCGAAGTCGTCCATCCTCGCCAGCAGTGGTTACGCGACTCCACCGCGGGCCTGTTCCTGCACTGGGGCATGTTCACCGCGCCCCGGCACCTGGACTGCGCCGCGTGGGAGCGCGACGTCACCGACGGCGGCTGGACCCCTGACTATTGGATCGACCAGGCCCGCGACCTCGGCGCCTCGTACATCGTCCTGGCCACCTTCCACAGCGCGCTGGGCTACGCCCGCCCCTGGCCGTCGGCGATCCCGGGCAGCTGCGCCACCCGCCGCGACTTCCTCGGCGAGCTGGTGAACGCCGGGAAGGCGAAGGGTGTGCGAGTCATGCTCTACATGACCGACGACCCGCAATGGCACAACAACACCGGCGTCGAGATGCTCGACTCGGCCGCCTACTCCGCCTACAAGGGCCGGCAGGTCGACATCACCACGCGACCCGGCTTCGGGATGTTCAGCCAGGATCTTTTCCTGGAGGTCATGGAGAAATATCCGGACCTGGCGGGATTCTGGATCGACAACGAGAACGAGTACTGGCAGCAGAACGGCCTGTACGACAAGGTCCGTGAACGGCGCCCGGACTGGCTGCTGAGCAACAACAACACCGACACCCCGATCATGGACACGGTCAGCAACGAGCAGAAGACCGGCATGACCCCCGCCTACGACTACCCGCAGGCGGCGTGGACCCCGATGCCGCGCCTGGTCGAGGCGGACTACAAGCTGCCCACGGTCGGCGACTGGTGGTACGACGGCGCCGACCACCCCGTGGACGCCCGCCTGTCCACCGGCCGGTACATCACCAACGCCGGCTCGTCGATGAAGTCGCTGATGGCGGAGACCGCGATGGTGAACGGCAAGTTCCCACCGCAGCAGGAGGCCTTCAACTCCTTCATGTCCACGTGGGTCCCGCCGATCAAGGAGTCGCTGCACGCCACCGAGGGCGGCGGCTACATGTACGGCGGCCTGCAGCCCGGCTTCTGGAACGACGGCGCGCACGGCGTGATCACCGTCCGGCGCGACGACGGCGGGAAGGTCCAGTACGTCCACGTGCTGACCAAGCCCAGCACCGACCGCGTACGCCTGCGCGACAATGGCTATCGCGTCACCGGGGTGAGCGACCTGCGTACGGGCGAGCGGATGCGGTTCACCCAGTCCGGCGGCTCCCTGACGATCCTCGGCATCACGCGGTGGGACGACTACGACACGGTGTTCAAGGTCGAGACGGCCGGCCGCCAGGGCTTCCTCACCGGGGTGAAGGCCACCGCGTCCGCCGAGCAGGCCGAGCATCCCGCCGCCGCCCTGGTAGACGGTGATTTCACGAAATATTGGGACTCCGACGGCAACCTGCCGGTTTCGGTGACGCTGGATCTCGGTAAGCGGAAGAAGGTCGCCTATCTGGCGGTCAACCAGCGCGAATGGTCGCCGGTCCTGGCCAGGGTGACCTTCGGGCGGCCCGAGGACTCCGCCCGGATCAAGGACTACCGCGTCTACGTCAGCGACGACGGCCGCCGCTGGGACAAGCCGGTGCGGGCCGGCGCGATGCGCAGCGCCCGCGGCACGCAGGTCCTCGACCTCGGCGAGCAGCACGGCCGCTACGTGAAGCTGGAGGTGCTCAACACCTGGGCGGGCGCGCAGGCGCCCCGCTTCCACCGCAAGCTCCGGATCGACGAGATCCAGGTCGCGGACTCCTACCCGGTCTCGCGCGACAGCCTGCCGCTTGAGGCGGAGCGCCAGCAGCGGACGGGCCAGGCCCGCGTCGAGTCCTGCGCCGCCTGCTCGGGCGGGGCCCAGGTGGTCGGGCTGCGGGACGGCACACTCACCTACCGCGACGTGGGCGTCCCGGCGGCGGGCGAGTACCGCCTGCAGATCGACCACACCTCCGCCACGCCCGCGACGCTGTCGGTCGCCGTCAACGGCGCGGCACCGCTCCAGGTGCGGGTGCCGGGCGACAACAAGGGCGTCCCCGCCTCCAGCGCCCTGCCCGTCACGCTGAAGGCGGGCACCAACACGATCACCCTGTCCGGGGACGCGGGAGTGGACCGCCTGGCCGTCGCCCCGATGCCGCCCGCCTCGTACACCCCCAAGACCACCATGACCGTCGACCCGGCCGGGCTGCAGTGGGTCAGCCCCGGCCAGCAGACGCTGCGGGTTTCGGCCACACTGCGTCTGGACAGCGAGGACGTGCTCGACCAGGTCGCGTTCGCCCCGGCCGTCCCGGCGGGCTGGACCGTCGAGGGCGAGCCGATCAAGGCGTCGGCCGTACGGCTCGGGCAGACGCTGGCGGGCTCGTGGACCCTCACCTCGCCCCCTGGCATGGACGTGACCGCGACGGACATCCCGATCACCGCCACCTTCCAGTCGCTCGGCCGCCCCTACACGGTCACGAACCAGGTCGGAGTGCGTCTGCGCCCCGCCGACCGGGTGTTCATGCGGGAGGCCGAGGACTCACGCAACAAGATCGGCGAAGCCGGGATCACCGCCTGCGCGGCCTGCTCGGGCGGTCAGAAGGTACGCAACATCGGCGGCGGACCGGACCAGGGCAGCGAGCCGAACGCCTATGTGCTGTTCGAGGACGTCACGGTCCCCGAGGCACGGGCGTACACGCTGTACATCGACTTCACGGTGAACGGCCCCAAGTCGTACTCCGTGACGGTCAACGGCGGCCCGCCGACCGAGGTGAAGGTGAACGGGGCGACCAACAACACCCTCTACACCGTCAGCGTCCCCGTCACGCTGAAGGCCGGCCCGAACATCATCAAGCTCCACAACGACACGACCCCGGCCCCGGACCTGGACCGCATCTCTCTCAGCCTCGGCTGATCTCTCGCCTCGACTGATCTCTCGCCTCGGCTGGGAAGGCGCGACCCCGGCGCGGATCTCCCGCGCCGGGGTCCATGCCCGGAAGCCGCAGCGGCCGGCGGCGCGGCTAGCCGTACGATTTTCCGACGCTGTCGAGCAGGTTCTCCAGAGTGTCATAGGAGGGGATGTCCACCACGTCGATGAGGTCGGTCGCGACGCTTACCTTGTGGTCCGCGGCGACCTTGGCGAAGTCGGCGGCGTCCGCCGAGCGGAACCCGTGCTCGGCGGCGAGCCGCTGCAACTGCGAATCGGTGCTGAGCAGGCGTCCGACACGGTCGCCGGACGCGTTGAGCGGCACCAGCGTGTGCTTGGATATCACCGTCGGCGACGGGTACATCAGCACCATCCCCGGCTTGATCTGCCCTCGCGTGGCCGCGTCGACGAACTGCGCCTCGTAGATCCAGACCATCGGCGACGGGCCCATGCCCACCGTGAGGTATTCGTTGAACGGACCCTCGGAGGTGTTGTCGGTGTAGCCCTGGCTGGTGAAGAGCTGGGTCACCAGGGGCAGCACGTTCTTCTCGGCGGTGGCGCCGTGCACGACCTTGCTGCCGTTCGCGACGTAGCTGGTGATCGCCAGGTACATGGCCGCGGAGTTCGAGGTGCGCGGGTCCGTCGTGGAGATCAGGATGTTCTTGTCGACGCGGTAGTCGGAGTTGCCCGTGAGCTGATCCCACTTCGTGTCCGTGGTGACCAGTTCGAGGTAGCGGCCGATGTTGAAGGTCGGCACGGGGCCCTGCTTCACGACGCCCGCCTTGGTGAGCAGGTCCGCGATCGGCTGGAACGTCGCGATCGCCATGGGCGAGGAGAACGGCGTGTACTTCGTACTGACCTTGCGCTTGCGCTGGATGAACTCACCCGCCGGCGCACTCGACGGGAACGCGAAGTCGAAGCGGCTGAGGTCTACCGAGGTGGCGATCTGCCGGGAACCGGCCGATTCGATCTCGACCTTCACGCCCTCGTCGGCGAAGGCCCGCACCACCTGCGGGTCCTCGAAGAACGCCTTCTTCTCGGAGCCGATCACGCCGCGCACGACCGTGAGCGGCGGAGCCGGGGGCGGGGCCTCCGTCTTTCCGAGGTTCACGACCACCACGGCGGCGACCACGACGACCGCGACGCCCAGGCCGATCGGGAGCAGCACCTTGCGGCTGGGCAATTTCGCCAGCACGGCGGCCGGTTGGGCGACTGTGGTGGTCGTCTCAGGCCGAACGTCCGCAGGCTTGCCTGACGGCGCTGCGGCCGGAGACGCCGCGGCCTTGGGGGGCGCGGCCTCGGCGGGCGTGGGTTTGGCGGGCGCGGGCTCGGTGGGCGCGGGCTCGGTGGGCGCGGGCGCCTCCACCCGTGCCGTCAGCTCACCGCGAGCGATGCGTTCGACCATGACGGGGACGAAGTCACGGACGGGAAGGCCGTCGAAGCGGCGATAAGCCGCCCGCATCACACTCTCGACGTGCTCGGCGGAATGGGTGCCGGCGAAGACCTGCACCAGGTGGTCGGTGGTCCGGCGGATCGCCTGTTCCTCGCGGAGGGTGTCGCCGCTCACCAATAACTCCCCGACCTATCAATTATCAGTTATCGCGACAGGCCGCCATGCCCGCCCGATCATGCGAGACCCCACCATATAGGGGGTTTCGGCCGCGTTGATATCCACGTCGGCTGTTATTTAAAACCCGCAGGTAAGGGCGATACGACCGCACCTCCGGAAATCATCTGTTCATATTCGCCGAGCTCATTCGTTAAGCGAAATACACAAATGTTTTATGTCCGTTCATCACTGGGCGGGAGCGGTGGCGCCGAGAAGGGCCAGGCAGTTCGTCCACAGAGCGTCGAGGCGTTGGGTGTTGTTGTAGAGCTTGGCGAAGAGCACCTGACCTTCGAGCTGAGCGACGACGGATCGCGCGGCCTCGTGGGCATCGGCGACCGTGACCTCGCCGCGCTCCTGGGCTTCGGTGATGACCTTCTCCACCATGTCGACCTGCGACTCGAAGATCTGCTGCAGGCGTTCGCGGAGGGCTTCCGTCTGGTTGCTCATTTCCAGGGTCAGGTTCCCGAAAAGACAGCCCGAGACGGTGCCACAGCTCTGCTGCCCGGCGCGCTGATCGGCTTCGGTGGCCTCGAACAGCTGCCGCAGCCGCTGGAGGGGCGGGTCATCGCTGCCCAGGATGCGCTTCCAGTTGCCGTGCTGGCCGGCCCAGTGCTCGTCGATGACGGCCAGGGCGAGCTCCTCCTTGGAGTTGAAGAAGTAGTAGAAACTACCCTTCGGCACGCCCGCCGCCTTGCAGATCTCGGCCACGCCCAGCGCGGAGTAGCCACGCAGCTCGATGAGCGTCTGCGCGGCGCTGAGGATCCTCTCCTTGGCATCACTGGTTCGTCCCATACCCCTCAGTGTACGTCTTACTAGACCGGTCGACTATCAGCCCCATCGGGGTGTCCCATCTCACTTTGACGGATTGTCGACCGGTCGTCTACGTTGCAAATAGACGACCGGTCGGCTAGTAATCCGTCCGGCGACATCCTCACTCACCAAGAAGGTCATCATGAGCAGCCAGAAGGTCGCGGTCATCACCGGAGCGTCGCAGGGCATCGGAGCCGCACTCGTCGCCGCCTACCGCAAGCTCGGCTACGGCGTCGTCGCCACCTCCCGTACGATCGCCCCCGCCGACGACGCCGACGTCGTGACCGTCCAGGGCGACATCGCCGACCCCGCCACCGCCGAGCGCGTCATCGCCGCCGGCATCGAGCGCTTCGGCCGTATCGACACGCTGGTCAACAACGCGGGGATCTTCATCGCCAAGCCCTTCACCGACTACACGGCCGCCGACTACGCCGCCGTGAGCGGTGTGAACCTGACCGGGTTCTTCCAGATCACCCAGCTGGCCATCCCGCACATGCTCGCCCAAGGCGGCGGCCACATCGTCAACATCACCACCAGCCTGGTCGACAACGCCGACTCCAACGTCCCTTCCGTGCTCGCCTCGCTGACGAAGGGCGGCCTGCAGTCCGCCACCAAGTCCCTGGCCATCGAGTACGCGACTCGCGGGGTTCGCGTCAACGCCGTCTCACCGGGCACGATCAAGACCCCGATGCACCCGGACGAGATCCACCAGACCCTCGCCGCGCTGCACCCGGTCGGGCGGATGGGTGAGGTGAGCGACATCGCCGACGCGGTGGTCTACCTCGAGACGGCCCCGTTCGTCACCGGGGAGATTATGCACGTAGACGGAGGCATGAGCGCCGGCCACTGACAGCCGCGCAGAAGCGGCATCGCGACGGTCCTCGCCGCGTCAGCCGTCCTCCTCGTCCGCATCATCCTGCTCATCCGAATCGTCCTCGGCGTCGTCCGAATCGTCCGAATCGTCCTCGGTGCTGTCCTCGTCGTCCCAGTCGTCCTCGGCGTCGTCCTCATCGTCCCAGTCGTCCTCCTCGTCGTCCCACCACAGGTCGCTCGCCGCCAGCGGGTGCTCGTCATCGATGAGGGAACTGTCCACCGAGCGGCGCCAGGCGCCCCTCTCGTCTGGGTCGGCCCAATCCTCGTCGGTGATCCTCGGGATGGGGATGGTGGCCCGCCGGTGGTCGACCATCCAGGAGTTGCGGAAGAAGTCGAACTTGAGGTGGTAGCAGCCGGCGGACTCGGTGTACATGATGGGCGGGACGAGGAACTTCGTCACGCCGACCTTGCCCGCGACGATCACGTAGTCCTCGGGAATGGATTCGTCGTTCCAGCAGGCGGCGAAGTTCACCGGCTTGAGCGCGCCCTTGCCGAGCACGTGGATGAGGGTGTCCTGGATGACGAACCGGTCGGGGTCGAGGGCCACGTCCTCGCCGAGCATGAGGATCGGCGCGGGCAGGATGTGCGCTTTGGCGAAGGACTGCGCGTCGGTGTAGAGCTCGATGATCTCGTCGTGGCGCGTGGGGTCGTAGCCTCCGGAGGAGTGGAACGGGCAGCAGATCTGGCCGTTGGGCCGCTCCGGCTCGGGGAAGAACACGGATTTGTCGACCCGTGTCATGGCCGACCCGCTATGCCGGGCCCGCAGGAACTCCGGGATCCAGTCGGCATTGTCGGACTCGATCACCTCTGTCCGGCAGAGCGCCCGGAACGCGGTGTCGCCGAGCTTGCAGTTGAAGTAGTCGAGAAGGGTGAGCGCGGCGCACTCCGCCAGCGACAATGCCTCGGTCTTGGGGAACCAGAAGTCGTAGCCGTTGGCCACGAAGTGCGCGCCACGGAACTCCTTGTGCACGAAGGTCTCGCGGCTGCGGCTTCTCCCCAAGCCGCTCCAGTGGGCGGCCGCGACCTGGTTGTAGTACGCGTCGGCGGACCGGGCCAACTCTGGCGCGAACACACTCTCACCGGTCAGGTAGCACGCCTTGCTGAACAGCTCACCGATCTCCGGCGCCTCGGTGACCTCGTCGGCGGTGAAGATGAGTTCGGTACGCAGGAACACCTTGCGGCCGTCGCGGTAGGGGGCGCCCTCGTGCTCGTACCGCTGATCGAAGATCACACACGTGAAGTCGCCGATCTCGCTGAGCGCGGCGCCGCCGACCAGGTCAAGCGCCGGCGATCCCGTACCGCCGGTCAGGTACAGCAGCACTGTGTGCCGGGAGATGTGCCGCCGCGCCGCGTCGAAATACGGCGTGTCCCGATGCCGGTGGAAGTTCGCGTCACCCGGCTCGAACCGGTTGCACCTGAACACCGGGTTCACGTGCGAGAACCCCTCCGCCGTCGCCGGAGGCAACGCGTCGGCCACCGCCGCGGTCAACGCCTCCGCCAGCAGCGCCGAGTGGAAGATGAACCGTTCACCGCCCCGGGACGCGGCATTCAGCGGCGGCACGTACAGGTTCAACTCATCCAGCTGGGCCAGCCGGGCCCGGGCCTGCGCCGGCAACCGCAGCGAGAACGAGAACACCCCCTCCGTGTGCTCCACCCGCTCGGTTAGTTCCGCCTCCAACGCCACGTCCTCGAACAGGCGGTCCAGCGGGACGATGTTCTCAAACGTGCGAAAGGACAACTCGTGCGGATCCACGAACACCGCCGCCAGGTACGGCGCGTCCGCGCTGGGACGGGCGAACAGATCCCGCACCCGCTCGTCGATTCGCTCGGCGTCGATGAACCGCACCGCCTTGAACCGCGCCGACGGATGCCACGAGATGTCCAATCCATCGACCGTCGCGGCCGGCTCGGCATCGGTCGCGTCCACCTCCGCCCGATATCGAGCGGCCTCATCGGTGGCCGCATCCCTGGTCGACAGGACGAAGAACCGATCCCGAAGTTCGATGCTCACACGCACCTCCACAAGCTACGCAGCCCCGACGGAAGGTTCGCGGCGTGCGCCAGTTTCCGCACGCCGGCCTGGCCCACATCGGAGCCGTACAGCCACAGCCGCGCGAGGGACCCGACGAACGGGGCGGCGAGCAGGGCCTCCACGCCCGCCTCGCCGATGTCGTTGTAGCGCAGGTCGAGCTCGGTCAGCTCCGGAAACCGATGCAGGGAACGCACGCCCTCGGCGGTCACCCTGTTGCGCTGCAGGCGCAGGCGGCGCAGTCCGCCCAGGTGCGGGGACGCCCCGAGTGCCGCCAGACCGGCGTCGCCGATACGGCAATACCGCAGTTCCAGCGCCCGTAACCGGTCGGTGCGGAGCGAGGCGGCGAGAATCTCGGCGCCGTCGGGGCCGAGATCCAGATAGGAGAGGTCAAGCTCGACGAGTCGCCCGACATCCAGTCCGTCGAGAAGCCGCATGTCCAAGGTGCCAGGGCGCGGCTCGGCCGCCGGGGCGCCTTCCCCCTCGTCGTCCCAGTCGTCCTCGTCGTCCCAGTCGTCGTCCTCGCCGGCCGCCGCCTTCGGCATGATTCTCAGCGTGGTGACGAACCGCCCGTGCAGCACCTGCTCAACGACCTCGCGGACGTCGTCCGACCACTGGACGACCACTTCCGCGGCGAACCCGTACCGGCGCGCCAGCACCCGCGCCGTCGCCGGCAACCCGTCGTCCCAGCCCTCCTCGTGCTCCGCGATGAGGTCAGCGATCTGGCGCTCCACGGCCGGGCGATCGGCGGGGCGGGTGCGCGCCAGGCTCTGCTCGAGGCGGATCAGCGTGCCTCTGGCGTCGCCGTGCTCCAGCAGCCGGTCGCTGTAGGCACGCCACGAGGCCAGGTCATCGGGATGAGCCCGTAACGCGTCTTCGACGGCGGTCACTTGCATTCGTACGAATGTACGGAGATCGACAGATGTGTCAAGGCGCCGCACGCCGTCGGCAAACGGACCCCGAGCGACCTCACGGGCAGGTATCCTGCTGCGCCGAGTACATGATCGCTGGGGTGGGCGGCCCCAACCGGCACGAGTGCATTCTGGCGTCCTCGGACGGAGTCAGAGGCTCGCCTCAGTTGGAGGTCTCCACCGTGAATCCACCGGGTTCAGCCCCTTCGGCAGCCGACGATCGGGATGCGGAGCGCATGCCCCGGGCCGAGTGCGGCCGGGACGACACCGCCGCCGAGAGGCGGGCGTGGGAGTCCGCGGCCCGTGCCTGCTACCAGAAGATCGGGCTCCCGTTCCCCGAACGGGTCGTGTGGGTGTCCTCACCGCTCGTCGGCGCGTTCGCCGCACCGATCGCCGCCTGTCTGAGCACCGGCCACCGCAACAACCGCGTCCTGGACTCCGTCTACCGCGCGGTGGACGATACCGCCGGTGAGGCCGTCGGCCACGCGGTGCGCGCCGCGGTCCGGGTCGCGGCCGACGGCGCGGTGAGCGATCCGGTGCACGGCGCGGCGGCCACCGCCCTGCACACCGAGATCGCCGAGACGATGGGCTCCGCGATGGCCGCGGCGATGCGGGAAAGTGCGCGCGCCACACCTGCCCGCGAGGAGCCGGCACCGCCGACGAGCCGGAATGTGCCCACCGGCGCATTGGCCACGCTTGCCACGGCGTCGGAAGCGGCCGTGGGGGCGGCGGTGGACGCGGCGGTGGGCGGCCCGCGGCAGGATACGATCCGCGGCGAGGTGCGCCGGCTGTGGCGGGCCCACCTGGAGGGCGCCGGTTGGTGGTGGTGGCCTTTCCGGGACTTTGTCATGCTCTGTCCGCGCCCGGCCGAGCTGTACCTCGAGCAAGTCGGCGAGGGCGCCGGAGCCATGCACCGGCCGCACCGCGCCGACGGCCCCACGGCCGTCTGGGCCGACGGGTTCGGGCTGTACTTCTGGCACGGTACGCACGTCACCCGAGCCGTCATCGACGACACCCTCACCGCCGACGAGATCCTCCGCGAAACCAACGTCGAGATCCGCCGCTGTGCCATCGAACGTCGCGGCTGGGACCGCTTCATCACCGAGGCCCGCCTTGCCCAGGTCGGCCCCGCAGTACCCGACCCCGGCAACCCCGGGCAGACCCTCACCCTGCACGAGGTCCCCGCGGACATCTACGCCACACGCGTGCGGGTCCTGCTGTGCACCAACGGCACCGTCGAACGGGACGGCACCCGCCGCCGCTTCGGCCTCACCGTCCCCGCGGACTGCACCGACCCCATCCAGGCCGCCGCCTGGACCTACGGCCTCACCTCCGCGCAGTACATCACGGCACAACGACGATCCTGACCCTCCGCCCACCGGCAAAGGAGCCCGAGAAGATGCCCACCATCGAACAGGCCATCGCCACCTTCGGCGTCACCATCGACGAGCACCTCGACCGGCACGCCGAGATCCCCGTCCTGTCCGGCCTGCAGTTCCAGGGCGATGTCGCCGTCGTACCGGCCAACCGGGATCCGGCCCGCACCCCCGTCCCCGAGACCGGCGTCCCGATCGTCCGCGGCCAGGCCGAGGCCAACACCCACCTCCTGCTCGCCACCGGCAAGGCGTTCTTCAGCCCGGAGCGCTTCGGCGGTGGAATGGTGCTCGGTGTGCTGACCGTCGCAGAGGGGGCGACCGCCTACCTCGCGCACCCCGAACACGCCTTCACCGGCATCGCACCGGGCACTTACGAGCTGCGGCGCCAGCGCGAGCAGGCCGGCGAAGCCCGGCTCGTCGCCGATTGAGGGTGTCGCCTCTGGCCCGATGTCGTCACATCTCGCGTGGTGCGTCTCAGGTCACCAGACCCCTGCGGTAGGCGTAGACCACGGCCTGCACGCGGTCACGCAGGTCGAGCTTGGTGAGGATGCGCGACACGTACGTCTTGACGGTCTCCTGGCTGATCACCAGGGTCGCGGCGATCTCGCTGTTGGACAGGCCATCGGCGATGAGGCGCAGTACCTCCAGTTCGCGCGGGGTCAGCGCGATGCCGTCAGGGGTGTCCTCGGCGGGACGGATCCGCGACGCGTACCTGCCGACGAGCCGCCGCGTCACCTCGGGTGCCAGTAGCGCGGCACCCGTCGCGACGGTGCGGATGCCGCTCAGCAGCTGCGCCGGTGGGGCGTCCTTGAGCAGGAACCCGCTCGCGCCCGCGCGCAGCGCCTCGTAGACGTACTCGTCCAGGTTGAACGTCGTCACGACGAGCACCTTGATCGGATCCGCCACCCCGGCACCGGCCAGCAGGCGGGTCGCCTCGATCCCGTCGAGCACCGGCATCCGCACATCCATCACCACCATGTCCGGCTTCAGCCGGCGGGCGAGGTCGACCGCGGCGCGACCGTCCCCGCACTCCCCCACCACCTCGAGGTCGGGCTGCGCACCGATGATCGTCGCGAACCCGGTACGGATCAGCGCTTGGTCGTCGCAGATCAGGACCCGAACAACCGGAGCGCTCACGACGGGCTCCCCGCGGGGACGCGTGCCCGCACGACGAAGCCGCCGCCCGCGGGCCGGTCCGCGCTGAACTCGCCGCCCAGGGCGTCGACCCGTTCCCGGAGCCCGGCGAGACCCCGCCCGCTCCCACCAGGAGAGCCCCTCCGTGCGCCGGAACCATCGGTGCTGACCTCCACGCTGATCTCCTTCCGGCCATAGCGCACGCGGACCACGGTGCGGCTGCCGTGGGCGTACTTGAGGGCGTTCGTCAGAGCCTCCTGCACGACTCGGTAGGTCACGAACTCGGCGCTGCCGGCCGACTCCGCCGGCCGGCCCTCCTCGGTGAACTCCACCGGCTGCCCGGCCTGGCGCGTCTGCTCCACGAGCGTGTGAAGCTCGCCGACGGACGGCGTCCTGAAGTCGGTGTCGTGGCCGGGGTTGAGCAGGTCGAGCAGGTGCCGCAGGTCGGCGATGGCCCGCCGGCCGGTGTCGGTGACGGCGCTCAGCGTCTCGTCGAGGCGATCGGGTACGGCGGTCAGGTAGCGGGCCGCCTCGGCCTGTACGACCATCGCCGTCACGTGGTGAGTCACGACGTCGTGAAGTTCGCGGGCGATACGGGTGCGCTCGGCGGTGCGAGTGGCCTCGGCGACGTGGCGGCGGAGTTCGGCCTCGGCGGCCCGGGTGGAGCGCAGCCAAGCCCCCATGCCCCAAGCGAGCACCAGCGCCAGGTAGAACAGCACGAATCCTTCCGGCCGCTCGGGCCCGCCGGGCCGGTCCAGCGCGACCGCCAGCGGCACGTACGCCACGGAGAGGAGGACCACGATGACGCGACGGTGACGCTCCAGATGGGCGCCCGCGCTCATCAGCGCGATGGGCAGCCCGGTGCCCGCCAACGCGTGGTAGCCGCGCAGCTGGTCGAGCGCGAAGCCGAGCGACACCAGGACGAGACAGACGGCCGGCCACCGCCGGCGCACGCCGATCGGGAGGCTCTGGAGGGCGACCGCCACGACGGCCAGCGCGTCGTAGGGGCGGAGCGGCATGTCGCCCACCTGCGTCCCGGCACTCTGCAACCCCGGCAGGAACGACGCGACGGCCAACAACAGCGCGAGCGGAGAATCCCGGACCGTGACGTCACACCGCCGCCACAGATCCGGGACCCGATGGAGACCGATCACTGGGAGAGCGTAGCGGTCGTGCCGGGCCGGGCGCCGCGCCGGCGAGGGACCAGGTTGCCGCGGCGGCGGGCCAGCCACATGAACGCGATCGTCGCCAGCACGCAGAAGACGACCGAGTACGGGCTTCCCTCCGGCCCGAAGTCGCCACCGGTGAGCAGGGCCGGACCTGACGTCACCCCGTGCAGCAGCCCTTCTGTCGCGCCGTTGCCGGAGACTTCGGTGCTGAAGATGCCGGCCGCGGCGAAGTTCCAGCCGAAGTGCAGGCCGATCGGCACCCACAGGGTGCGGGTGGCGACGTACGCCGCGGCGAGCATGCCACCGCCCTCGATAGCGATGGCGAGCGCGCCCCACAGGCTGGCGTGCTGGTTGAACAGGTGCGCCATGCCGAACACCAGACCCGTCAGCGTCAGCGCTATCCACGTGCCGGTGCGTTCCTCGACGATCCGGAACAGGATGCCGCGAAAGAGCAGCTCCTCCGTCACGGCGGCGGCGGCCATGAACCCGACCATTCCAACAGCGCCCGCCACCGAGCCAACGCCGTCGACCCGGTAGCCGCCCATGAGGGCGATGTTCACGATGACAGCCGTGAACAACCCGATACCGACCAGAGCCCCTCGGCCGACGGCGGTGGGGGCACCTTTCGCGGCCACCTCTACCGGCTCGCGGTGTTCGGACCACCGCACCACCCGGGCGTACACGAACACTGCGAGCACGGCCGTCGCGACACCGAGCACCAGGGTGAGAAACGCGTTCCCCTGTACCGCGCCCACACCCAGACTGCCGACGAAGGCGACCACCGCGACGGCCACGAGCTGCTTCAACAGCCGCATGACGACTCCTCTGAGAGGTTCCCTGAGTTCCGCGACCGGAGCGCCGCGGCTACGTCGAGAACGCTAGGGATCCGACGACCGGGAATCGTCACCGCGCAGTGGACACTCGCGGGTAGCTCGCACGGGGGACGAGCGCGCTTGCCATTCCACGGCCTCCTGAGACCGTCTTACGCTGGGTGGTGCCACTGGTAGCGGCGTTCCGGGCGGCCGGTGCCGCCGTAGCGCAGGGAGACCTCGACCTGGCCGATGGCGGTGAGGTGTTCGAGGTAGCGGCGGGCGCTGACTCGGGAGATGCCCACCTGGGCGGCGCATTCGGTGGCCGACAGCGTGCCGCCGGTCTCGCGGAGCGCTCGTTTGCTGGCGCTCGTGCTCGTCCCGCCCTTCGTGGTCAGCTTCGCCATCAGCCTCGGCGGTCCCGACTACTTCGCCATCATGCTGCTGGCCTTCGTCGCCGTCGGCATCTTCGCCGTCGGCGAGGCACTGTGGGTCGCCGCGCACCTGCGCCGCAAGGCGGTCCCCGTCGTCCCGGTCGGACGGCCGTGGATGGGTGCGGAGGACTGGCGGCGCTCCTGGAAGCCCTGGCTGCGCGGCACCGCGCTCGGCTTCCCCTTCGGCGCCCTGCCCGCCGGCGGCGCCGAGCTCCCTACCTTCCTGTCGTACGCCACCGAGAAACGGCCGGAGGAGTTCGGCCACGGCGCCAGCTCGTCCTCAATCTGCCGCTCGCGCCCGTGTGGGCCAGGCTGCTGCGCATCCCGCGCCCCTACCTGTACGCGGGCATCCTGTTCTTCGCCTCCATGGGCGCCTATGCCATCAATGCCCAGCCGTTCGACCTGATCCTGCTGCTCGTGCTCGGACTGCTCGGGCTTCGGCATCTACGCCATCATCCTCATCTGGCCGTTGATCAGGCGTTTCGCCCGGATGCCCGCATATGGGCACCTACGCTGACCAGAGCACCGTCTTGACCAAACCACAACGGCGGGGTGTCAGCGGCGGCGATTCACCACTGGCACCTCGCCGATTCGCAGAAAGGCCGCGCTGTGACCATCGTGACCGCAGACCTCTACGACGAGCGGGGCGACGAGCTCGACTCCTGCGACCTTCAGCTCTCCCAATACGGCGGCCGCCGGGCCTTCGCCGGCACGGTCGTCACCGTCCGCTGCCACGAGGACAACGTGCTGCTCAAGTCCGTCCTGGGGGAGCCCGGCGAGGGACGCGTCCTGGTGGTCGATGGCGGCGGCTCGCTGCACACCGCCCTCATGGGTGACATCATCGCCGGCCTGGCCGTCGCCAGCGGATGGGCCGGCGTGGTCATCAACGGCGCGGTACGAGATGTCGCCGCCCTGCGTGAACTGGACCTGGGCGTCAAGGCGCTGGGCGCCAATCCACGTAAGAGCGGCAAGGAGGGCACTGGCCAGCGTGACATCCCTGTCGCTTTCGGCGGTGTCACCTTCCATCCAGGGGCCGAGCTGTTCAGTGATGACGACGGCATCCTCGTGACACGCGCCCAGATCTCCGCGGGAGGTTCGTGAGTTACGCCGGGTCAATGAGACGCCTCCTTGGCAAGGGTCACGATGACCGTGCGTTCGCCCCCGGATTGCGGGTACGTGAGCCCGGGGGGCTCGAGCATCCATGACGACCAGGGGGGACGTCTCATGACTGAGCACATTCTGGAGCCGGCGGCGCAGGAGATCGCGGACGCGACCTCGAAGCCCCCGTTCCTGTACGAACTGGGCCCCGAGGGCGCCCGGAAGGTCCTGGACGACATCCAGGCCGCCCCGATCGACAAGCTCGACGTCGAGGAGAAGTGGATCACCGTACCGGCCGAGGTCGGGGACGTACGGGTCCGCATCATCAAGCCCCCGGGCGCCACCGGCGCGCTGCCCGTCGTCCTGTACGTCCACGGCGGCGGCTGGATCCTCGGCAACGCCGGCACGCACGACCGGCTCGTCCGCGAGCTGGCCGTCGGGGCGAAGGCCGCCGTGGTCTTCGTCGAGTACGAGCGCTCGCCGGAGGCGCGCTACCCGGTGGCGATCGAGCAGGCTTACGCCACGGCCCGCTGGATCACCCGGGACGGTGCCGCCGAGGGGCTCGACGCCGCCCGCCTCGCGGTCGCGGGCGACTCCGTCGGCGGCAACATGACGGCCGCCCTGGCCATCCTGGCCAAGCAGCGCGGCGATGTGAGGTTCGTCCACCAGTCGCTCTACTACCCGGTCACGGACGCCGCCCAGGACACCGACAGCTACCGGGAGTTCGCCAACGGGCCCTTCCTGACCGCGAAGGCCATGGCCTGGTTCTGGGACGCGTACCTGCCGGACCACGACCGGCGCGCGGAGATCACCGCCTCGCCGCTGCGGGCGAGCCTGGAGGACCTCACCGGGTTGCCCGAGGCGTTCGTGATCGTGGACGAGAACGACGTGCTGCGGGACGAGGGCGAGGCGTACGCGCGCAAGCTCCTGGCGGCCGGAGTGCGTACGACGAGCCTGCGCTACAACGGCATCCTGCACGATTTCATGATGCTCAACCCGCTCCGGCAGACCGCCGCCACCACGGGCGCCGTCGAACAGGCCATCCATGTCCTGCGTAAGGCCCTCGGCACGACCTGACACCCGCACCCGGGCCGCTCCCCCCGAGCCGGGGACGCTATGGTGACGCATGATCAGCAAGCCGCCCGGATGGTTGTTCCTCACCGTGCTCTCGGCCATGGCGTGCGTCATTCTGTACCTTGCCAGCGTCCCCTACTGGTACATCATCGAGATGTTCCTGCTCGTCTTCTTCGTCGGGCTTCCCTTGCTGATCATCTGGACGGTCCGCTACGCCACGGCGGCCGGCAACGGCACGGCGTACGGCCGGTTAGGGCGCTGGATGACGCCCTGGTTCATCGTCGCGGGCGTCACGGTGGCGCTCGTGGCGGACGCGCCCTTCTGGCTGCGGTTCACGATCTCGAAACCGAGCATGGAGGCCTACGCCCGAACTGTGACAGCCGAGACACAACAAAACATCTCCTGCCGATGGCTCGGGTTGTACCGGATATGCGACGCATTCCCCTACCCCCGGTCGGAGGACGGCGAATACGTTCCCGGCAGCGTCTGCCTAATCGGCGAGGAATGGGCCTTCGGCAGCAACACGAACTTCGTTCTGCTCCCCATAGGCGAGCCGGAGGAGACGGCCGACGACACCTACCGGCATCTCACCGGGCATTGGTACGGCTGGGTCGGCTCGGACCCGTGGTGACCCGCATTGCCACCCGTCGATCACCTGCCGGGTGAAGGACCTCAGGATCCGGAGATCAGGTGGTCGGCGAACCAGTCGGCGACCAGCGCGTCGCGCTCGGCCGCGTGGTTGTAGCCGCTTGCGAAAGTGTAGCGACAACCTCAAGTTGCTAACCGGAATACTAGTTCGCATCATCACGTGAGGATCGAACCGACATGACCGCACTTGCGGCGCACTTCAGCGAGGAGCACTCCGCCGAGATCGTCGCCGCGACCTTCGCCGACACTCCGGACCCGCGCTTGCGCGACATCATGACCTCGCTGGTACGGCACCTGCACGCGTTCGTCAAGGACGTCGAGCCCACGATCGAGGAGTGGACGGCGGCGATCGGCTTCCTCACCGAGGTGGGCGAGACCTGTACGCCGCTCCGGCAGGAGTTCATCCTGCTGTCCGACGTTCTCGGCGTGTCCATGCTGGTGGAGACCATGAACAACCGTGCGGGCGAGGCCACGGAGTCGACCGTGGAGGGGCCGTTCCACGTGGTCGAGTCGCCACCACGTGCGCTCGGCGCCGACATCGCGCTGGACGGGAAGGGCGAGCCGTGCCTGGTCACCGGCACGGTCAGGGCAACTGATGGCACTCCCGTGCCCAGCGCCGCCGTGGACGTGTGGCAGGCCAACGCGGACGGTTTCTACGACGTTCAGCAGCCCGAGCGGCAACCCGAGCGCAACCTGCGCGGGCTGTTCACCACCGACGACGAGGGACGCTTCTGGTTCCGGTCGATCGTGCCCCGGTACTACCCGATCCCCTCCGACGGGCCCGTCGGCCGGCTGCTCCAGGCGACCGGGCGCCACCCGAACCGGCCCGCCCATGTGCACTTCGACGTCCGGGCCACCGGCTTCCGGCCCCTGGTCACCCACCTGTTCGTCGCGGACACGCCTTACATCGACTCCGACGCGGTCTTCGGCGTGAAGGACAGCCTCGTACGCGAGTTTCCCACCATCGACGACCCCGCCCGGGCGGCAGAGGCCGGTCTGCCCAACCCGTTCCGTACCGTCCACTTCGACGTGGTGCTCCGACCTGAGGAGCCCCGGCCGTGACCCCGTTCAGCTACCAAGCCCTGCCGATGCGGGTGGTCTTCGGCGTCGGCGCCGTGAAGTCGCTGCCCCAGGAGATCGAGCACCTGGGACACCGGCGGGCGCTGGTCCTCTGCGGCCCCGAGCAGGAGTCCACCGGCCGGACGATCGCCGACGCGCCCGACACCAGCCCGATCATCTCGCTGATGGCCGAGGAGGGCGTCCGAGCCCTCACCACCGCTCTACCGCCCTAGTACGCGACACCGGCGACCTCAAAGCCCGCGAGCACGCCCAGTACGGAGCCTGGCTGAGCGGCGCCTGCCTCGGCGCCACCACGATGTCGCTGCATCACAAGCTGTGCCACAGCCTCGGCGAGACGCTGAACCTTCCCCATGCCCCCACGCACTCGGTCGTCCTCCCCTACAACCAGCCGGGCGCGCCACAGGCCGTGGCCGCGCTGCGCCGCGCGCTCGGCGGCACCCCGGACCCGGCGCGCCACTTGTGGGAGCTCGCCGGCGAACTCGGCGCCCCGCGGTCGCTGCGGCAGCTGGGAATGGCGGAGACGGACATCCCCCGGATCGTCGACGAGGTGCTCGCCAACCCGTACGCCAACCCGGTCGAGGTCACCGCGGAAGCTCTGACCGAACTCCTGCGTACCGCATGGGCGGGCGAGCCTCCTCAGGCTGAGCCGCCGGCTCCTCTTGACCAATTCTGTTGACCGACGTATGTACATTCCTATGCAGGCACTCTGGTCAACCAGGTCCCTCCGCCCTCACTGAACGCGTCAGCCCGCCTCTGCTCGACGGCCACCTGACCATGCGTGAATAGTGGAGTGGAAATCCCCCCATGTCTCACTCGCCGGTTTCTCCCGACGCGTTCACCTCCGCCTCCGGATCGATGTCCCGCCCGTCCCGCCGGGCCGTCTTGGTGGGCGCCGGTGCCGCCCTGCTCGCCCCAGCCGCGCCGGCGAGGGCAGGCGTAGCGGACAACGCCGGCAAGACAGCCGTAGCCTCCGGCACCGACTACGCCGTCGCGCCCTCCCCCGACGGCCGCCTGCTCGCCCTCGACCTGCTCGGTGTCCTGTGGGTCTGCTCCGCTTCCGGGGGCACCGCCCGCAGGCTCACCAGCGATCTGTACGACATCGCCCAGCCTGACTGGTCCCCGGACGGCGGCACCATCGTGTTCCAGTCGTACCGCGACGGTGTCTTCAACCTGTGGACGATCCGGCCCGACGGGTCCGCGATCACCCAGTTGACCACCGGCCCATACGATCACCGCGAGCCCCGCTACAGCCCGGACGGGCGCACCATCGCCTACTCCTCCGACGCCGGGGGCAGCTACGGGATCCACCTGCTCGACGTGGCCACCGGAGCGACCCGCGTCCTGACCGACACCTCCGCCGAGGAGTACGAGCCGGCCTGGTCACCCGATGGCAGCAGGGTCGCGTTCGTCGTCGCCGACACCAGGATCGACGTCATCGAGGTCGCCACCGGCACGCGCGGCACCGCGGTCACGGTCCCGGCCGGTCAGGTCATTCACCAGCCGTCCTGGCTGCCGAACGGCACCGACCTCGCCTACCACCTCTTCCACTCGGGCGCCAATGATCTGGCCGGCACCGCGGGCACCCTCGTCAGTGGCGAGGAGGTCTTCCCGTTCCGTGCCCGGTTCGCCCCGGACGGACGCTATTACTACACCTCAGCGGGCACCATCAAGGTCCGCCGCCTCAACTCCGCGTCCGTCGGCACCATCGGCTTCACCGCCGCGCTGACGACGACGACGCCGAAGTACAAGAAGAAGGTCCGCGTATTCGACGAGCCCGGGTCATTCCCCGTCGTCGGAATCGGCAGCCCGGCCGTGTCCCCGGACGGGTCCGCCATCGCCTTCCGCGCGCTCAACGACATCTATCTGATGCGCGGCGGTGGCACGCCGGAACCGCTTTTCCGTGACCACTGGTGGAAAGCCGACCCGGATTTCTCCCCGGACGGGCGGCAACTGGCCTTCGTCACCGACCGCACCGGCACCCTCAACATCTGGGCCCGCGACCTGAGCACCGGCGCCGACCGGCAGATCACTCACCTGACCGACTCGGCCGCCCTGTCGGTCCGGTGGTCACCCGACGGGAGGGAGATCGCCTACCTGGACCAGGACGGCGCCCTGTGGGCGGTGAACGTCTCCTCCGGCGACATCCAGAAGATCTTCGACGCCACCTTCGAACCAGGCCGCCCGACCTGGTCACCCGACGGCAAGACTCTCGCGCTGGCCGCGGTGGTGCCGTACTCACGACGCTACCGTGAGGGGCTGTCCAAGATCCTGCTCGTCGACCGGGCCACGGGTGCCGGCACGTACATCGACCCCGCGCCACACCGGTCCTTGCAGACCCGTGGCGACGACGGACCCGTCTGGTCACCTGACGGCACCATGCTCGCCTTCGCCATGGAGTCGGTCCTGTGGGTCCTGCCCGTCGACAAGACCGGACGGCCCACCGGCAGCGCCCGTCAGGTCACCCGGGAGGTCTCCGACGCCCCTGTCTGGGCGGGCGACTCGGCCACGCTCCTCTACCTGAACGAGGGACGTCTCAAGAGCGTGCGCCTCGACGGCAAGCCCGCCCGGTCGATTCCGATGAAGCTGACCTGGCGCAACGACACCGGCCCCGATCAGGTCGTCATTCACGCCGGCCGCATGTGGGACGGCGTCTCCAAGAGCGTCGTCCGCGACGTCGACATCATCGTACGAGGCCAGCGCATCACCGCGATCGAACCGCACCGGGACGGCAGGCCCGGCACCCGGATCGACGCCCGCGACAGGTTCGTCATGCCCGGCCTGATCGACATCCACCATCACCGTGAGATGCAGGGCTACGCGTACGGTTCGCGACAGGGTCCGCTGTGGCTCGCCCTGGGCGTCACCACGACGCGCTCACCTGGCTCACCGGCGTACCACATGGTCGAGGAGCGCGAGTCGGTGCAGTCCGGCGCCCGGCTGGCACCGCGCTACCTGAGCACGGGCGAGGCCGTCGACGGGCCGCGCATCTATTACAACTTCATGCGCCCGACATACTCCCACGACCAGCTGCTGCTCGAACTGCGGCGGGCCGCCGCCCTCGACTACGACATGGTGAAGTGCTACGTACGGCTACCGGTCGTCTGGCACAAGGAGGTCATCGACTGGGCCCACCGCCAGGGCAAGCCGGTCAGCTCGCACTACCACTATCCGGCGATCGCCATGGGCGGCGACCAGACCGAGCACGTCGGCGCCACCAACCGGTTCGGCTACTCACGCACCGTCACGAACGTCGGCTCCGCCTACTCGGACGTCATCGCCATGTTCAACGCCTCGAAGATGGCCAGAACCCCCACCCTGTTCAACTCCTCGACCCTCTACCGGGACGACACCTCGCTGGTCACCGACGAACGAGTGCGCCGGCTCTACCCGAACTGGCGGATGGCCGCGCTGCGGGCGACGGTCACCACGGCCCAGACCGCCGACCCGACGGCGGTCCAGGTGATCCGGACGAACCTCGCCAACCAGGTCGCGCAGCTCACGGCGATGATCCGCGGCGGCGGCGTGGTCACCGCAGGCACCGATGCGCCGATCGATCACCTCGGGATCAGCCTGCACATGAACCTGCGCGCCATGGTCAAGTACGGCCTGACGCCGCGGGAAACGCTCACCTCCGCGACCAGCACGTCCGGGGCCTACCTCGGCCTCCCGCTGGGCAGGATCGCCAAGGGGATGTACGCCGACCTGGCCATCATCGACGGCGATCCGCTGTCCCGCATCGAGGACGCCGCCAACGTCACCGCCGTCGTCGTCGGCGGGAGACACCACACCGTCGAGCAGCTCCTCGCGCCTTTCCCGTCCTCCACCACCACCGACCAGGCGACACCCGCGGCCTCCGCGCCTTCCGGCAAGGTCAAGGCCCGCGTCCCCGTCCACCAGAGCGCGGCGAGCCACTGGTGGAACGACCCCGCCGAGCTTGAGGCAGCCCGGGTCGCCTGCTGCCACGACCACTGAAATTTTCATCGGGTACGCCCCGCGTGAGCGGGGCAATGCCCGGTAAGAAGACCTTCGCGATCGGCCGGGGCCGGAGATCTGACACCGCAATTGACAAGCCTCGGCGGCGTCATATTTGCTCTGTGCCATCACCGCTATCCCTCAATGGCGCCCACGAAGGGATTACTCCCTTGAATGTTAGCGCTCACAATGCCGACTGGAATCTCCAGCGACGCACGCCACGCCGCCAGCCCATCCGAATCGTCGTGCGCGGCAACGGCACGATGAGCGCCGGCGCCCGGATCTCGCTGCCGAGCTACACCTCCCTGCTGTCCTGGTGCTGACTCAGCCGCGCCCACAGTCCGCCATCTGAGGTGACAGGAGAAACCATGCGTAAGGTCCTCTTATCCATCGTCTCTGCCCTGGTTGCTTCCCTGTCGCTGGCCGCCCCGAGCCCCGCCTCGGCCACGGTGACCAGCGCGACCGGGTGCACTGCCCGGGTCGCCAACGCGGCCGCGACCGCCGCGGTGGCGACGACCACCGTCTGGATGGCCGGCGACTCGACCATGGCCAACCCCAGCTCCACCTGCCCCGTGGGCTGGGCCACCGAATTCGACTCGCTGTTCCACACCAACATCGTGGTCGACAACCTCGCCGTCGCCGGGCGCAGCATCCAGACCTGGCTCTACGAGGGGAACGTGACCTCCACGATCGGCTCGAACGGCGAGTGCGTCCTCAGCTCCACCACCTACTCCTCCCGGTGGCAACAGATGCTCACCGGCATGAAGGCAGGCGACTACCTGTTCATCCAGTTCGGCATCAACGACAGCTCGACGACCTGCCCGCGCCACGTCGGCACCGCGCGCTACCAGGCGCTGATGACGATGATGGCGCAGGCGGCGAAGGATCGCGGCGCCCACCCGATCCTGCTCACCGCCGTCGCGGCCATCACCTGCTCGGGCAGCACCGCGGTCAAGAACCGCGGCTTCGTCTCCCAGACCACCGCCGCCGGCGTCGCCACCGGCTCACCGATCATCGACCTGCAGACCCTCAGCGTCGACTACTACAACTCGCTGGGCCTGTGCCCCAACAACGGCGACTACACCTCGGGGCCGGTCGGACAGTTCTTCTGCAACGACCACACCCACTTCGAGGCGTACGGCGCCCGTCGGATCGCCCGGCTGGTCACCGGTGCCCTGCGGACACAGAACATCCCGCTGGCCGGATCCCTGCTGTAACACCTGTCGGCACCCTGGCCGGAGTGGGCGACGCGAACTCTTCGAATCACGGCACGCCGGTTTGTCGGTGGGGCGATCTAGTGTCCCGGCCATGACCTCAACGACGCAGGCGTACACCTACGCCGCGCCCTCCTCCCTTGTCGACGGTCGTCTCGGATTGGCGACCTCCGGCGGGCGTGCCCTGTCCGGCCCGGCCGCGGCTCCGCGGTTCTTCAGCGGCGTGGTGACCCAGGCGGCCCCCGCCGCGGCGGCCCTGCTCGGCGTCGCCGACGTGGCGCTGGCCCGCTACCACCAGCCGCAGGCGCGGCCCGGCTGGGTACGCGACCCGGTGGTGACGTGCAACGGAGACCGGTTGCGGTTCGAGTCGTTCTCGGCCTGTGGCGGGGTGTACGCCCGGCTTGACCTGCTGAACGGCGCGCTCGACGGTGAGGTGTTCGACCGGGGCACCACCAACGTCGACGTGAACGCGCCGCTCCGGGAGGCGCTGGCGCGCATCGGCGCGCGGGACCCGCTGCACCTGGGGGTCGGGCTCGACGAGCTGGTCGTGACCACGATGGACGGCGCGGTGGTGGAGAAGAAGGTGCCGCTGCCCGAGCGCTGGTTACGCGGCTTCGCCGAGGTGCAGGTCATCGCCTCGGGCATGGACCAGCGCGGTGAGCTGGCCGGCATGGCGGCGGTACGGTTCCTGCGCGGGCTGCCCAAGAGAGAGACGGTATGGGTGGCGCAGACGGGGCGCGAGCTGAAGGCCTCCGACCGTCAGGTTCCGGGCGCGGTCCAGCTCGCCGGCCCCAACCGGCTCGCCACCCTCCTGCCACTGCTGCGCTTCGCGAAGTCCCTCCGGGTGTACGGTCCGGCCGAGGGCGCCTCCAGCGCCTGGGAGCTGGAGCTGCCGGGCATGCGCTACACGCTCACCCTCTCGCCCGAGCGCTGGCGGGGTTTCTCCGGCGAGGGCGCGGTGCTCGACGACCTGGCCACCGACGAGGCCGAGAACGACGCCGACGTGGTGGGCATGCTGCTCAACTTCGAGCCCGAGATCGAGATCGGCCTGCTGGCCGACCGCGCGGGCATCCCCGCCGACCGGGTGCGGGCCGCGCTGACGCAGCTCGGCGTCGCCGGCCGGGTCGGCTACGACCTGTCGGAGGCCGCCCACTTCCACCGTGAGCTGCCCTATGACAAGGACAACGTGCTCCTGCTCAACCCACGACTGGCCAAGGCGCGCAAACTCGTCGACGCGGGCGCCGTACGCCTCGAAGGCGAGCTGGCCACCGTCCACACCTCGGGCGGCGCGCGCCGGGTCTCGCTGACCGACGGCTCCTGCACCTGCGAGTGGTGGTGGGACCATCGTGGCTCCCGCGGGCCGTGCAAACACGTGCTGGCCGCCCGGATCGTCGCCCGCGCCGCCGTGGAGGTCTCCCGATGACCCTCTGGACGGAGATCTGCGACCTGGTCACTCGCAACCAGGTCACCCGTCTGACCGACCGGCTGGTCACGCTCACCGAGGAGGAGCGCGCCGAGCTGGGCGGGCGGTTGCCCGGCCTCGTCAAGGAGCTGCGCCGCGCCCGCACCGAGCAGGTGCGGGCCCAGTATCCCGACGACTTCGAGGAGGAGGTCTCCTGGGAGGTCGGCGAACTGCTCGACGAACTGGCCGGCGCGCTGCTGCTGACCGGTGTCGGCGTAATCACCGGCCCGGCGGCCGCCGTGACGTGGATGACCAGCCGCGAC
This sequence comes from Nonomuraea sp. NPDC049750, assembly GCF_040659625.1. Classification (NCBI taxonomy): domain Bacteria; kingdom Bacillati; phylum Actinomycetota; class Actinomycetes; order Streptosporangiales; family Streptosporangiaceae; genus Nonomuraea; species Nonomuraea sp. NPDC049750. Next base: position 126,206 of record NZ_JBFANB010000011.1, on the reverse strand, counting down.
GTCAACCGCCGCTGGGCCGAGGACCTCAACGTCGCCCAGGTGTGCCGGGTGGCGGCCACCCGCCCCTTGGAGTGGCGCCGCGATGTCGCGGTCCGGCTGGCCCAGCGGGTGCGCCGTCCCGCCGACCGCGTCGCGCCGCTGGCCGTGGCGCTGCTGCGCGAGTCCGGCGCCGTGCCACCCGAGCACGACCCGCTGGTGGCCGCCTGGCTGGCCGCGCCGAACGTGGCCGATGACCCGCTGACCCCCGTACTGCTGCCTCGTGTCTTCGACGCCGACGGCGCGGGCCGCGTCCTCCGTGACGAGCGGCTGGAGCCCCGGCCGACCCGCTGGCTGGCCGCCGCCGTACGCGAGCTGCCCAGGGAGCAGCTGCTCGACGGTTGCGTGAGCCGCTTCCTGCGCGGCGGCGAGGCGCAGGACTTGCGGTTCTTCGTCCGGCTGCACACGCTGCTCGACCCCACGCCAGCGGAGTCCGCGCCCCGCCTGCGCGACTACCTGCGGTTGTTGCCGTCGGCCCCGGGCACGGTCGCCGAGCTGGCCGCCGGGCAGGTACGCGGAGCGATGCCGATCGACCACGCCGACCTGGTCGAGGCGGTCGACGCGCTCACCTTCCGGGAGGAGGCCAAGCTCGCCGCCACCGGTCTGCGCTGGCTCGACCGGGCGATCCGGGCCACGCCCGAGGCGGCCGCCGACTTCGTGACCGCGCTGACCACGGCGTACGCGCACAAGTCCTTCGACGTGCGCAACCGCGCGGCCGAGCTGACCCTGAAACACGCCGGCCTGCTCGCCGACCACACTGAGGCGATCCTCGACGGCGTCCGCCACCTCCCCGCCGACCTGGGCGCGAAGCTGGCCGAGCGGTTCGGCGGGGAGACCCCGGTCGAGGAAGTGCTGGAGCGGAAGGAGTTCCCGCCGCTGCCCGAGCCGCCGGAGGCGCGACGGTTCCCCGAGCCGTCGGTCTTCCCCAACCACGACTACCACGAGCGTTGGATCGGCCAGGAGCGCTGGCTGGCGGCCTTCGTCGCCGGGATCGCCGACGACCGGGCGGAACTACGCCGCAAGCTCAAGCCGCACGTCAAGCAGGACCGGGGCCACTGGCGGTCCAGCAAGGTGCGGCTCGACCCCGATGACTGGCAGTCGGCGCTGTCCGCCGAGCTCGTGGCCCCCGGCAGCGTGCCGGAGCTACCGCCGATCGGGCCGAAGAAGTTCTGGGACGACGCAAGCTACTCCGTGAGAGTGCGCGCCCTCACCCGTGGCGAGGAGCCCGAGCCGGAGCCGTCGCCCCGACGGATCGTGGTGGGCGGCGCCTGGCAGCCTGGCCGCTACCTCGACGACGATGCCCCGCTGCGCGCCTTCTCCATCACCTGGACCAGCGACGACGGCCCGGACGGGCCGGTCGCCCACGAGGGCGACCGGCAGATCCCCTTCGCCAAGGGCCGGATCCACCTGTACGACTCCTCCACCGACGACGGACCGCCTAATCACCTCCGGCCCGTGCGGAAGAGGCCCGGCGTCTTGTACGACGACTCCGAAGAGGCCATGCCGTCCTTCGTCCTCGACGACGTCTACGAGCGCATGGCCGAACTCGGTGTGGACCCCGCCCGGATCGCGGCGATGCGGGCGGAAGAGCAGGTACCCCCGCCAGGCCCGAACGAGCCGCTTGTGCAGGTGACCGTCGTCTTCGTCCCGCCCCGGCTGCGTTCCTTCATGCCCGAGGCGCTGCCCGAGAACGACGAGTGGCGGCGGCGCAACCGCCTGCCCGACCCCAATCATGTCTCCCCGCTTCACGATTTCCTGCTGCACCGCTACGCGGAACTCGCCGAGGCCCTTCGCGACGGCACCCTGCCGCCGGTGCTGCTGGCCACGCCGACCTGGTTGAGCGGCCACCTCGACCCCGACGTACTGGTCGACCGGCTGGAGACCTGCGCCGCCGCCGGCGTGGAGCCGCTCCCGGCCGACCTGGCGCAGGCGCTGCTGCGGTTGCCCCGAGGCGGCCACCAGGCCGCGGCCGACCGGGCCGCCAAGGTCGACTCGGAGGCGGCGCGCTCGGCCGCCCGCTGGCTCGCCGGTGGCGGCATGGCCGATCCCGAGTGCGGTCACGTGTGGCGTCATATGGTCGGCGCGTCCATGGTCGAGTTCGGCGACGGCGAACCGGAACACTTCACCGAGGTCAGGCTGCAGCCGGTGTTGCGGGTGACGGCCCCGACCGGCCATCGGCTGATCGACGAGGTGCTGCTGCGCCAGCCGTTCGATTGGACGCACGACGAGTTGGGCGGTTCGCTCAGGGCGTGGCCCGCCATGCTGCCCTCGCACCGCGAGGTCGTGGCCGTCAACTTCCTGCCCTTCATACCGCGCGGCCACTGGGGCATGTGGCTGGCTCCGGCGGAGATCACCGGCCTGGAGATCGCCCAGGGCCCGATGGGCGAGTCCACGGCGGTGATCCTCGCCTTCCTCCTGGCCGACAACGTGCCCAGCATGATCCCGCTGGTCCTGAGCCTGGCCGCAAGGGGCGAGCTGCCCGCCGAGGCGATCGGCCGCCAGCTCGCGCTGGTGCTGCGTCGCACCTGGCTGGAGACCCGCCCCGCCATCGCGGCCCTGACCGAGCTGGCCGACGCCGGCGGCCACCACGAGGTATGGCGCATCCTGCGCGCCCTGCTGCCCGGGATACTGCCGGGCGAGGGGCAGCGCATCACCGTGACCCACGCCGAACTCGTCGCCTTCGCCGCCGACGTGGCCCGCTGGACCGGCGCGCGCGGGGAGATCCCGGTCGTCGCCGAGTACGCGCGCAGCGGCCGGACGATCCGCTTCGTCCACGAGTGCAAGCGCCTGCACGCCCAGCTCACCGGAGCCACGTGATGACCCTCAGCGTCGGCTCGTCGATGTCCGTGTCCGTGCACGATCGGAGGACGACGTCCCATGCCTCCGGCCCGGAGCGCACGATGCTGTTGTCCCTGAAGCGAATGCCCTGGGTGCTCTTGGCATCGAGTGCCGGGACGTCACGGAGCACGAAACGATTTCCTTCGACGACGACGCCACGGTGGACCGGGGACGCGGAGTCGGTCCGCGGATCGACGAAGATCGCCGGCCCACCTGGTTCGACGAACTCGTTCCCGCGGACGATCAGATCGCGTACCGGCCCGGACTCCCACCATTCGGCGGCGTCGCCCGAGACGTAGACCGCGGCCATTCCCGGGCGTTCGAACCGGTTGTCCTCGATGATCACCGGACGCCGCGTGGTCACGAGCACGGCGCGCGTGGGCACGTTCCGGAAGACGTTGCGGGCGATGTGTACGGCCGGCGTCCGGGTCACGTTCTCCACCGCGGCCCGCCCGGTGAGGTCGCCGGGCAGCTCGGAGGCGACGGTCAGGACGATGACCCTGAGCGGGTGGGCTCGGTCCCGCCCGCTCGGCTGCCGTACGCGCTCCACTGTCGCGGTCGCGATCGGCTGGAGCGTCGCCCGCTCGACGATCTCGATCAGGTCGCCGGGCGAGAACTGCGGGAGCCCGGCCGTCTCCGGATGCGCGTACTCGAGCGCCAGCGTGCGGCGATCAGGCTGATCGGCGACGCGGAGGTAGGTGCCGTGCACATTGATCGGGTCGTCGTGCGGCCCGTCAAAGAGGCAGTCGCGAACGGCCGCGACTCCCGAGCATCCGGAAAACTGCACGAAGTCGGCGAAACCCGCCGTGTGCCGCCCGCTGTCCGGTGGGCTTCGGAACTCGCAGCCCTCGATCGTGACGTCACGGCTCGCCTGTGCCACGACGCCGAAGCCGTGCAGGAACCGGAAACACAGCCCGGACAACCGCACGCCGGAGCTGTCGAGCACGAGCGCGCCGGGATGATCACGTGTCGTCAGGCGCATCTCATAGACGACGCCGAGGTCGGCCGGTTCCTCGCCAGAGTTGTAGTCAATCCGGATCTCGCGGTCCCCCACCGCCTTGATCGACCGGACGTCGTCGAAGAGCGGGTTCGGGCCGCGCCGCGTGCTGTGGCCGGACGGATCATGTATCTGCGTGTACTCGAGCGCGTCACGCCCCTCCCAGGCGACGGCACCCGCGCCGAGGGACTCACCGTGCCAGCGGATCGAGCGTCCTTCGACGGAGAACAGCGTGACCTCGGGCACCCGGATCACCCGGTACGCCCGCCCCGCCTCGACGCCGGCGTCCACGACCGTGGCGTCGACGACCGTTGGCACCGCGAAATCGAACTCGAGTCCCTCGACGCGCACCCGCCGCGAGTCGATGACGGCGAAGGTCGTCTGGAGCCCATGAAGCAGGATGCGGGCGCCCTTCCCCGAGATGACAAGATCGTCCATCGCCTCGGCGAGTATGGCGATCCTCTTCTCGCGGTACCGCGGATCGTCCCCGACTGTGTTGGAGACGTACAGCTCGCGACGTTGAGCGCCGTCCGGCCAGAAGTGATAGTCACCCGGCGGGAATCGGAGGACCAGCGGCCCCGCCACGGCGCCGGCGGCGCGGAGGGCCGCCGCGACCGCGGGCGCGGCATCGGAGCGGCTGCCGGGAGCCGCCCCGAAGTCGGTGACGTCCAGCGTCGCCGGCACCGAGCTAGACCCCCTCGCCCGCGAAATCGAGCACAAGCCGTGCGTGCGGCCCGCAGGTCGCCTCCGTCATGTCGAGGGCATCGAGGAAAGGGCCCGGCGCAACCGGGCGAGCCCGCCGGAGGGAACGGCCAGCGCGTGGGGCCCGGCGGCCAGAACGATGTCCCCGTCGACGACCCGCCGCCCCCTGGCGTCCCAGATCTCCAGGCGGGCGCTGACCTCGTCCCCCTCGTTCAGCAGGATCGGGGAGCTGTCGTCGGCGTTCGCGACCAGCAGTTCTGTCCAGTCGTCGGCCGGAATCCGGATGGCGTGCGGCGCGTACCTCACGACGAAGTGCCGGCCGCCGTCGTGAACGCGGGCCACCGGGTACATCAGTTCGGGGCGCTCGGGCACCAGCCGGCCGTGCAGCAGCAGGTCGCGGTGCTCGCGCCAGACACCGATCCAGAACGTGAGCGCCTCGGACTGGCCATCGGGAAGCAACGTCAGGTCCACGGAGACCTGCGGTACGCCCAGCAGTGAGTTGATCAGATGATGGGCGACCCGCTCCGGGCTGTCGCCCTCGGCCCACATGATCGGGTCGCTGTGGATCGGCATGCCGGGCCGGCTCAGGCGCAGGTCGAAGATGCCGACGCGGTTCTGGACCGCGTTCAGCGGGCAGTCGCCGACGCGGATCATCGAGGCGTACTTGGCGGGCTCTCGATGAATGTACGGCTCCCGGAACTCGATCAACGGCTCGGCTCCGAGTCCTCGTAGCCTGTCGACGATCTCGGACACGGTGTCGACGGCCGCGGCCACGGACCCCGGCGCCCCCTGGTCCTGGAACTCCTCCAGGAAGTCGAGCTTCAGGCCGTCGGCACCCGTCCGCGCGATGATCTCCTCCATCCGCCCGACCAGGTAGGCGCGGGTGAAAGGGTCTCGCGGGTCGAGGACCTCCGCCTCCAGTTCGGGTTTGTCGCGCAGCGTGGAAAGCCCCAGGTCGCGGGCCTTGGCCCGATAGCCCAGGAACGGTGTGCCGATCCACCACATGGTGCGCAGCCCTCGGGCGCGCAACGCTTCGACCAGGCCGGCCGCATCGGGGAACTTGTCCTCCGTGACTTCCCAGTCACCGCACGATCCGTATCCCCGGCCGTGCGAGTTCGTCTGCCAGCCGTCATCGATGATCACGGTGCCGAACCCCATCGCGGCCGCGCGATCGGCCTGCGCGAGTACGGTGGCGGCCGTGACGTGCTGGTGCGCGAAATACCAGGTGCACAGGACCGGGTCCTCGGCCCCCGGCGCCACGCGATGGCCTTCCTCCCCCTGGAGCCAGCGCCCCGCCTGGGGAACGGCTCGCGCGAAGGTGCCGCCGGACACGTCCAGGAGAAGCCGCACGTCGCCCGTCGTACCAGAGCCGCCGACGGCGATCTTGATCACGAAGTCGGCGGTCTCCTCCACCAGACCGGCCAGCACCTGTGTCGCGCTATGCCCGGTGTCGACCGCGTACACCAGACGGGTGACCTCGCGCGAGCCGAGCAGGGCCCCGAGCGGAAGGCCCCGCAGGGCGGTCGCGTCGACCGGCGCCCCCCACGACGGCGGGATCGTCGCGTGCGGCTCGGTGCTGCCCGGGCGCCACCACGCGCTCGCGTCGGTCGCGGGGATCGTCACGGTAAGACTGAGCGGCTCGCCCAGCGTGCTGAACACGACCTCGAAGACTCCGCCCCGCAGTTCGCGCACGTCACCCGGCCGCGTCGCCCGCAGCAGGAGCCCCACGCCCGAGTGATCGGCGCCCAGCGGGACAGGCTCCTCAGGCTCCGAGTGGGTCCACCCCGGTAGCCAGGAGGCACCCGTGGCAGGCGTTTCGATTTCCGTCATTTGATCCCCGTGAATGATATTCCGCCGATGATGTGACGCTGCGCGAAGAAGAAAAGAAGAACGCAGGGAAAGGTGACCACCAGGGTGGTGGCCATCAGCAGTGGCGTGTTCGTGCCGTGTACGGACTGGAAACCCGCCAGGGCGAGCGGCAGCGTCTTCCACCGCTCCGTCGAAAGGTAGATCGCGGCCTGGAAGAAGTTGTTCCAGTAGGACATGAACTGCAACACCGCGGTCGCGATGACGATGGGCCGGGAAAGCGGCAGGTAAATCGAGAACCAGATGCGGAACCAGCCCGCGCCGTCGATGAGGGCGGCATCCGTCAGCGCGTCCGGCAATCGCAGATAGAACTGCCGGTAGAGGAAGATGAAGAACGAGGAGCCGAAAAAGGTCGGGATGATGATCGGCCACAGCGTGTCGATCATGTCGAGATTCTTGAAAAGAATGAACTGCGGGACGATCGTCACCTCTCCGGGAAGCAACATCGTCGACAGCACGATCGCGAACAGCACCCCGGAGCCCCGGACCCGGATCCGCGCGAACGCGAACCCGATGAGCGAGGACGAGAAGACCACCGCGACGACCGGGACGAGCGTGCTCAGCACCGAGTTGCGCAGGTAGGTCCAGAAGGGAAACGACCCGAGACCGTCGGAGAAGTTGGACCACTGCCACTGGATGGGCCAGAGCGACACCCCGCCCTGCGACACGCCCGCCTGCGTCCGCAGCGCGGTCGCGATCATCCAGAGGAAGGGGTAGACGAAGACGACGGACCCGACCACGAGCAGGGTGACCGCGAAGACCCTGGGCCCGAGCGGCCGGGGTCGCACCCCCTCCGCACTAGCTGACATGGACACGCCGTCTCCGCTCCCTCGGCCGTTGCGATTCGTAGTAGACCCAGAAAGCGCTCCCCCGGAACACCAGCGCCGTGAGCACCATGATCATGGCGAACAGGATCCAGGCCAGGGCGGACGCGTATCCCATCTGGAAGAAGGAGAACGCGTTCTGGTACAGGTACAGGACGTAGAAAAGCAGCGAGTCGGACGGGCCGCCCCCGTTGTGCGTGACCACGTAGCCCTGGGTGAAGGTCTGCATCGCACCGATGAGACCCGTGACCACGTTGAAGAAGATGACGGGGCTCACCTGGGGAAGCGTGATGTGCCACAAGGAATGCCAGCGCCCGGCGCCGTCGATCGAGGCCGCCTCATAGAGGCTCTTCGGCACATCTTGCAGGCCGGCGAGATAGATGATCATGTTCCCGCCGACCGTCCAGAGGCTCATGAGAATCACCGCGGACAGGGCCCAGTCGGCGTCGAAGAGCCACTTGGGTCCATCGACGCCGAACAGGCGGAGCACCCCGTTGACGAGGCCGTAACTGGGGTGGAAGACCCAGATGAACAGCACCGCCTGGGCCACTCCCGTCACGAGCGAAGGCAGGTACCAGATGGTCCGGAACACGTTGACCCCGCGGACCCGTACGTTCATCAGGAGCGCGACGCCCAGGGAGAGCAACGTCTGCAGGGGAACGCTCACGACGGCGTACGTCAAGGTGACCTTGATCGCCTGACCGAGCGCGGGGTCCGAGAGCGCTTCCTCGTAGTTGGCGAGCCCGGTGAACTTCGCCGGATCGATCAGGTCCCAGTCCATGAACGACAGGATCAGGGAGTACACCATCGGCCCACCCGTGAAGATCACGAAGCCGACGATCCACGGAGAGACGAAGAGCCAGAACGCGGCGGTGTTCCGCGAGATCCAGCGCGCCCGGAGGGCACCCCACAGACCGGCACCGATGAGGCCGAACACGATGGCCAAGATGATGACCAGGGAGAGGATGGGCCTGAGCCCCTCGGCGACGCGCAGCCGTTCGAGGAATCCCGCAAGCCCATCCATGATGCCTGACATGCCGCGATCCCCCTTTACGCCATCCGCTCGGTGACCGTCACTGCGCCGCGTCCAGCAACTTCTGGCATTCGGCCTGAAGCTGCGGCAGTACGACGGCCGGATCCTCGGTGCCGGAGCCGATCGCGGTGCGTGAGTTCAGGTCATCTGAGAAGGCTCTTTCGATCCGCACCTTGTCCTTGACGGCGGGCGTGGTGACCGCGTTCTTGACGGCGTCGATGAAGGCCTGCAGGTTCACCTTCGGGGCGATGGATTTGAAGGCGTCGAGCGATCCCTGGATGACGGGGATGCCGAGCGCGGACTCCGTCGTCGCCAGGAGGTTCTGCGCGTCGGGGGTCGAGCTCATGAACTTCGTGAAGGTCTTCGCCGCGGCGGTCTCCGCATCGCTCGCGTCCTTCGCGATGCCCAGGCTGTCGACCTCCATGGGCTCGCCCTTGCCGGGCAACGGCACGATGAGGAACTTCGAGGAGTCCAACGCGGCGATCTTGGCGATGTTCCACGGGCCGAAGTCGGGCAGCATCGCGACCTTGCCGTCGGCGAGCCACTGGAACATGTCCTGCCCCTGGGCGTCGGCCTGGCTGGGCGCGAAGCCGTCGGTCTTCACGGCGTTCACCACGGTCTGGGCGGCGCGGATCCCGTCGGGGTTGCCCATTGTGCACTGCTTGCCGTCCGCGCTGTAGTACGAGCCGCCCTCCGCGATCAGCCAGCCGTCGTACCAGAGGGGCGCGGAGCCATAGACCTTCTTCGCGCCCGATCCCGACGTCAGCTTCTTGGCCGCGGAGACGAAGTCCGCGGTCGTCATCGGCGTCGCGCCGGACGGGACGGCGACGCCGGCCTTGTCGAAGGCGTCCTTGCCGAGGGCCAAGACCTTGCTCTTCGCGACGAAGGGCACCGCGTAGTCGGCCCCGCCGAACGTCCCCGCCCTCTGGACGGCCGGCGAGTAGTAGACGCTCTTGTCGACCTCAACCTGCTTGAAGGCGTTGGCGAAGCTCGGCAGCGAGGTGTCGGAGATCTCCGCCACGGTCGGGGCGTCGCCGCCGGCGATCGACGTCTGGAGCTTCTGCTCGTAGTCGCTCTGGATCCAGTTGGGCTCGACCTTGATCGTCGGGTTGGCCTTCTCGAACGCCGCGATCATCGCCTTCATCGTGGCGGCCTCGTCGGTGGTCCCCCAGAAGGCGTAACTGATCGTGGTGGTCCCGGCCGAGCCTCCTCCACCACTGGTCTCACTGCTACAAGCGGCGAGCGCGAGGAACGAGGCGGCGGTGACGGCAGCGAGTGCCTTTCGGTGCAAGGGGGGTCTCCTTTATCAGTGATCTATCGCTGCCCGCGAAGCACGACGACGCTGCCGTCGGCAGCTGCGCGTACGCGCGAACCGTTCGGCACGTCGACCGTGGTGACGTGCCCGTCGTCCCAGACGGAGGTCCAGGTCACGCCTGGTCCGCCGGTCACCTCGAACTCGGTGGCTTCCCTGGCCTCGTGCCGCAGCCCGACAACGGAACCACCGACCGGAACATCTCCGACCTCGATCCACTCCCCGGCCGGCAGATGCGAGCGGGTGTGGACGACGCCCTCGCGGGCGCCCGGCTCCAACCCGGTCAGGCCGACCGCGACGTGGGCGACGTGCGTGAAGGGGACCTCCGGATAGTCCGCCCTGGAGTCCGCGAGGTAGCGCATCCAGCGCAACGCCTCGTCGTCCCACCCGTAACGGAAGAACGCCTCCGGAAGGTACGTGAATGCCTCAATATTGGTCGGCGGCGTTGCCGCGAGGCCGGATCGCAGGAAGTCGAGATGCGCGCTCGAACGCTGGTCGTCGCGCATGATCCCCTTGAGCGCGGGGAACCAGGTGCTCTCCAGCCGGAACCCGCCGGTCGGTCCGTCGGCGGTGAAGCCCGCGGTGTAGTGCTGGTCGCCGGGCAACCACCACGATGTCGAGAAGTGCTCGGCCAGCTGCTCGGCCCGCGCACGATTCCACACGGCGAACTCTTCGTCGAAGGTGACGGAGCCGAGTGCCAGGTGGGCCGCCCATTGGCTGGCGATCCCGTCGGCGGCGACCAGGAGGTGCGGTGGCCGCTCCCCCTCGTTGTAGGTCGCCGTTCCGCGGAAGATGTCCCCGCTGCCGCCTTCACCCGCCACACCTGTCCCGAGGGGATCATGGGCGTCGACGAACGACGTCATCGTGCTGCGTACGAACGCCGCGATCTCCGGAGTGAGCAGGAATCGGTCGTCCGCCGTCCAGCGATATTGCTCGACCGCCTTCTCGACGAGTTCGAATGGCGCCGGGACCTCTCGTACGAAGTCGTCATCCGAGTGGTAGTCGATGGCGGCCGGCGTGCCGTCGAAGTCGAACGCCCACAACGGATACCAGCCGCGGGCGTCGTTCGCCGATCCGGCGAAATGCCGGAGCATCGAAAGGTTCTCCGCGTCCAGTCCCAGCAGATGCGCGCCGAGCATTTGGTGGGCGAGGTCCCTCGAATAGAACATCGGCCGGTCCGTCAAACCGGCCCAGTAACTCGGGAGATATCTCGGGTCCCGTCCGGTCTGAACCCACTCACGCGAACGACGTGACGCCCAAATGAAAGATTCGACAAGATCGTGCATGCTCGAATCAACTCGAAGGTGCCATGGCGGGTGGTTTTGACCGGACTGCGCGGCAAGCGCCGCAGGTGGTGACTGCCTCGTCATGAAAAGCGAGTGTTACATACACGTCATAAACACGTCAACAGTAGGGCAACGCAGTGCGTTACAGGACGGCCACGCGCTCAGGGAGCCCGCGTCGCGGGCGACAGTCCACCGTGGGCTCGGCAGGAGTCACGTAGCCTGCCGTGGCGGCGGGCAGCCTCCAATGACCGGCTGTCCGGGCAGCCGTCGGCGGAGGACACAACCCGCGATCAGGTACGATCGCCGATGCCGTCACGCTGGCGACATCGGACGAATGGGGCGAATCCGGTGAATTAGGCGATCAGCGAGCGGCAGCGGTCGGCCTGCTGTGCCGCGATCGATCGGCGACTAGCTATGCGCGTGGGGCGGCCGTCGAGCCGCGAATGATCAGCTCGGGGTCGAACATCAGCTCCCCCGCCGGCACCGGCCGCCTGTTGACCAGATGCACCATGGTGGCGGAGATCGCCTGCGCGATCCGCTCGATCGGCTGCCGGACCGTGGTCAGGGGCGGATCGACGAATCCCATGATCTGGGAGTCGTCGTAGCCGACGACGGACACGTCGCCCGGCACGGACAGACCGCGGCGACCCGCCGTACGAATCGCACCCAAGGCCATGTAGTCGCTCGCGGCGACGATCGCGGTCGCACCCTGGTCGAGCAGGGTCTCGGCGGCCGACATTCCGCCCTCGACGCTGTAGACCTGGCGCGCGACGAGTCGCCGCGGGTCATCCACGCCACGTGAGCTCATCGCCTCGACGAAACCGTCGAGGCGCCGCTCGCTGGGCCGGTTGCCCACCGGGCCGACGATCATGCCGATGTCGCGGTGGCCGAGGTTCCACAGGTGCTCGACGGCCAGCGCCGCCGCCACTTTGTCATTCGTGGAGAAGCTGGGGGCCGGGAGGCCCTCGATCGCGCCGTTCATCGAGACGAACGGGATCTGGCGTTCCTGCAGCAGCCGGTATGGTGCCGGGTCCACCCCGATCAGGGTGTTGCTCGCCGAGGCGAAGACCGCGCCCGCGATGCCCAGATCCATGGTGGAGGTGATGAAGTCGATCTCCTGCAACCCGCCCACCGTCGTCGAGCACACGACGGCCTTGAACCCCTGGGGCGCCAACGCCGACTCGATCAGCTCGCAGAGCCGCCCGAAGAAGGGCTGGGCGAGGCCCGGAGTCAGGACGATGACGAGCTGACTCTGTCCGCCGCGGTCATATCCCAGCTCGCGGATCGCGTCCTCCACGACACGGCGCGTGCCGGCGGCGACCACACCCCGACGGTTGAGCACACGGCTGACGGTCGCTTCGCTGACCCCGGCACGAGCGGCGACGTCACTGATTCCGACCTTGGCCATAGCTCCCTTTTGATCGATACGGACGACGCGTGATGTCACTATACGGCCAGACCTGCCGCGCGGGCAGTTCAGTCACATCGCGGCGATGGAGTCGATCCTGGAAGCGATGATTCGGCCCTCATCACACCGGCGTCGATGTCATATCGTGCCGGATCCTGACGGTGCGTTCCGGAGCGTACGAGCACGCGCGGAGCACGGCGAAGGCCGCCCCGAGGGTCCGGTGCGGTTCTCGCCGGGCAGCATCCGTGTCCGGCTGCTGGATCGGATCCATCAGCCGGACACGCCCGCAGCCCTGTGCGGCGGTCAGGGCTTGAAGTCAGTGCTTGAAGTCAGTGCTTGTATGCGGCGACGACCTCCACTTCGACGAGCCAGCCCGCGACCGGGAGGTTGGCGATCTCGATCGTCACGCGGGCCGGGCGGGCCGGGTTGACCTCCATGGGCAGGGCGGGGGGCGCGGTGCCGAGAGGGACGGGTACGGGCTGGCCGGTGGCCAGGTCCGTGTTGGCGAAGAACTGGCGGTAGGCGCGGTTCCAGCCGGCGAAGTCGGCCGACTCGGCTCCGGGAGGCTTCTCCAGGTAAGCGCGCATGGAGACGACGTCGGCCAGACCCAGCCCAGCGGCGGAGAGGTTGGCCTTGATGCGCTTGAGCACGTTGAGTGCCTGGGCCTCGGTGATGGTGACGCCAGGGGGCAAAGTAGCGCCGGGGAAGTCGACGTAGCGCTCGGGAGAGTCGGCGGGAGCCCCGGTGTTGGCCGCCGCCGGGCCCAGGCCGCTGGCGGTGTAGGAGGCCACCTGCTTGCCGAGCGCCACGCCGTCGGCGATCGCGGGGTTGGTGGTGCCGGCCGGGAGGAAGGGCTTGACCTCCTGCGGCCGGGGCGACCAGGTGGGGTTGGCGGCGGCCGTACCGGTGCCGAGGACGAGGACGACGGCCGCGGAGAGGGCGATGGTGCGGATCTTCATGCGGAGGTGTCCTCTCAGGAGGTGCTCAAGGCGCGCTGGTGCAGCTCGGTGACCACCTTGCGGGCGGACTCCAGGGCTCCCGCCTGCCAGGCGATCATGTAGCTCAGCCAGTCCCCCGCGAAGTGCACGTGGCCGGCCGGTCTGTTGAGGAGCTGGTACGCGCCCTGCCGGGACGGCCAGCCCACCCAGGCGCCCTCGATGTGCGGCTGGAGTTTCCAGGCGATGGACACCGACGAGGCCAGCTCGTCGCGATACTTCGCGCCATGGATCTTCACGCCCTGCTCGATCGCGCGGCGCTCGCGGTCCGCGTGCTTCAGCGCGGCGTACGCATCGGCCTGGGCGCCGAAGTTGTAGTAGCCGACGACCATGCCGCGCGAGGCGCCGTACCCGTAGGAGGGGTACCAGATCGTGGCCAGGTCGAGGTCGGTGGCGGTGATGCCGCCGTAGATATCCTCGTCGGTCTCCCACCAGCGGCGGCGGTACTCCAGGCCGATCTTGCCCGCGTTCGTGACGGTCGGGGTGGCGAGGGCGGCCTGGACGTCCGGGCCGAGATTGTGCGCGGTCTTGGCGAGGATGTGCGGGGGCATCGCCGCGACGCAAAGGTCCGCTTTGATCTTCTGCGTACGACCGTGGCGGTCCTGGTACTCCACCTCCACGCCATCCGGCAGATCGGTGATCTTGGTAACTTCGGCGCGCAGCCGGATCCGCTGCCGCCCGATCTTGCCGGCGAAGGCCCGCGGGATCGCGTCCATGCCGCCCACTGGCTGGAACATCAGCATCGCCTGCTCGTAGCCGAACTCGAACGAGAACCGCTGCCCGACGCCACTCGCCAGCACCTCCGACAGCGACGGCACCGGCTCAAGGAGCGTGCCCGGCTGCTCACCCGCGCCCGGGTTCACGCTGTGGCCGCGGCGGTCGCCTCCGGAGTACTTGAATCCGCTCGCCTTGTTCCCCACCCCTCCGAAGCTCGACAGGAAGGCGATCAGCCGCTCTTTGTCCTGCGCGGTGAGCGCGGCGTCCAGCGCCCCCGCGTCGGTCGCCCGCGACAGCAGCTCCGAGACGTACCCGTACACGTCGGCCTTGGCGGTACGCCAACGGACGGGGGCCCGCATGTTCTGGTGGTAGATGTACGCCTGGGCGTTGGAGTTGGTGAAGACCTCCAGGTCCACGCCGAGCTCGCGGCAGTAGTCCATGGTGACCATCCACTGCGCCAGCCGGGCCGGTCCCGCGTTGAGATAGACGCCGTCACTGAACTTCGCGACCTGCGTGGAGCCGTCCAGCTCGGTCACGCGGTCACCGCCGCGGATGGTCCAGTTCCGGCCGCCCACCCGGTCGAGCGCCTCCAGGATCGTGCAGTCGTAGCCCGCCTTGCCCAGCTCGTACGCCGTGGCAAGACCGGCTATCCCCGCGCCGAGGATCACCACCTTCTTCGCCGACCGCCCGGTGAGGGAGAAGTCAGACTGCTGCGGCGGGTCGAAAGTTTCCTTCGCGGACGCCTCCGCGGTCGGCGCGAGCCCGAGCGCGCCCATGGTCGCGAAGAGCGCGCCCGCACCGCCGGAAACACCGACGGCGGACAGGAAATCGCGTCTGCTGTACCCCAACACATACCTCCAAGATTTGCTGGAGGCGAGTCTTGGGAGGTTTTGTTGCTGATCGTCCGACATTGTGTTGTTTGCGGGTTTCAAGCTCATCATCGTGTTTGTAGATGAATGTGAGGTTTCCGGGTGGCTTGTGGGCGAGCCATCGGACCGTACGCTCGCTCAGGCCGCCAACGTCAGCGGCCTATCGAAGTGAGGCCCAGCGGCGCGCGCAAGGAACAAGCACCGCGGTGCGGGCTCAGCAGGCGCTGGTGTAGTTCGAGCCGGCTAGGACTCGTAGAGTTCCGTCTCGCTCAGGACCGGTCTGCTGTCATCGGAGCGCCCCAACCGGGCCGCGGAACCGAACATGGGTCCACGAGCGCGCCGGATTCCGGCGAACCGGCCAAACCCGAGCGGCTTGGGAACGTCGTCGTAGACGGCCTCCATGCCACCCCTGACCGAGTACGTCTCGTGCCAGAAACCGGTGCCGCCCGAGTCCCGCAGGAAGTCCAGCCACCACTCCCGATGCGGCTCGGAGCGGGCGAAGGCGAGCAGCGACGGCAGGTCCCGCCAGTACTGGCGCATCCCCATGTTCATCGGGAAGAACGAGTAGTACACGGGCTCGTGCAGCAGCAGCCCGTCCGGCTTGCCCGCGACCGAGCCGCTGATCTTCCGGCCGAAGCTGAAGAAGGTCCGGATCCCGTACAGGCGATTCACTCGCATGCCGAGGTAAAGGACGAGGAGGTCTGGATAGGCGGACAGATCGACGGTCTGCCGGTTCACGCGGGTTGGCATTTGATGCTCCTTAAGGGCGCAGGTTGCGCATGGGCTGGTCGTCGGTTCCATGGAGGTCAGGACGGTCGATGGACATGTCAGTCGCCGGTGAGCGCCACGTGTACGGAGGAGACCGCGCTCGCGCCGTCGCCGACTGCCGTGGCTACTCGTTTCGTCGAGCCCGAGCGGAGGTCGCCGACCGCGAAGACCCGGGGAGCGCTCGTCTGGAACGGAAGGCGCGGGCCGGACGAGCCGGTGGGCAGCCGACTGTCGGTGAGGACGAAGCCGTCGTCGGCCTTGGCGACGCCGGACAGCCAGCCTGACACGGGGTCGGCTCCGATGAAGCAGAACAATGCGTGACAAGCCAGTCGTTTCGGCCGCTCGCCCGGCCTCTCGACGACAATCGACGTGAGGGTGTCATCTCCGGCCAGTTCGCGGACCGTGCTACGAGTGTGGGTCCGGATCCGCGGATGGGCACGGACTCGGTGGGTCAGGTAGGAAGACATCCCGGCCTCGAGCTCGCCGCCGCGAACGATCAAGTCCACCGTCGCGCCGTGAGCGGCAAGGGACAGGGCTGCCTGCCCGGCCGAGTTGGCGCCCCCGATGACGGCCACCGGCTGGTGCTCGTACTCGCGGACGTCCAGCTCGGTCGCCGCGTACCGGATGCAGCCGGACTTCTCGAACGTCGCCCACTGGGGAATGTCGAGACGGCGGTAATGGGCTCCGGTTGCCGCGATCACCGCGCGGCACGGAATGCGTACGCCGTCCTCCAGCAGGACGGTCGGCCGTCGATCGTCGGAGAGATCGAGGCCTGTCACCGCGCACGGCGAGTGGATCCGTACGCCGAACTTGAGTGCCTGAATCATCGCCAGGCGGGTCAGGTTCGCACCACTGACACCGTGCGGAAAGCCCAGGTAGTTCTCGATCCGGGCGCTCTTGGCGGCCTGGCCGCCGAGCCCACTTCGATCCAGCAGCACGGTGACGAGACCTTCGGACGCCCCGTACACGGCGGCCGCCAGCCCCGCCGGGCCGGCGCCCACCACGACGAGATCGACCGGATACGCGTCGGCCCGGTAGATGAGGCCGAGCAGCTCCGCGACCGTTCTCGACGTCGCGCGCCGCAGCACCGAACCACCGACGATCGCCGCCGGAAGATCGTCTGCCGTGAGCCCGGCCGCTGTCATCAGCGAGCGTCCTGGGTGGGAGGTCGCGCTGCGCCAGGTGTGGGGCAGGAGCATCTGCGTCACGTAGGTGCGCAGTTCCAAAGTCGCCGCGGTTTCCGGCTGACCGACGATCTCCAGGACCTCGCCGGCGGCCGAGCGGATGACCTCGCGCCGTTCCCGGAACGCCGCCAGTACGAGGTCGGCGATGTCATCCTGTTCAGCGAGGGCACGGCGCAGCTTCGCCGCCCCGATTCGCACGACTGTCCCGGCGGACACCACCCGAGCGGTCAGGTAGACGTGCTGACCGGTCAGCAGGTTGAGCTCGCCGAGAAAGTCGCCGGGGCCACCGTGGAAGATCAGACGTTCCGGCTCGATCGCCGTCGCGTCCCGGACAATGTCCACGGTCGCCGTCAGGAGCAGGAAGAAGTCGTAGGAGTCGTCGCCGGACACGTACAGATCGCGACCGGCTTCGGCGTGTTCCACCTCCCCGTACGCGGCGAGCCGGCGGAACTGCTCGTCGTTCAGGACCGGCCCGCGCCGCGCCGCACCCTCGTTCATGTGGTTCCTCCGTCGTACCGGGCCGGAACAGTAGGACGCGCCAAATCACTGGGACCGGCCGTCGGCTCGACCCCTTGAGACGTCAGCGCGCGGCGCTTTTGATGAGGTCGGCGGCCATGGAGGGCTGCGAGATCATCGCGACGTGCGAGGCGCCGACCTCGTGGACCCGTGACCCGGCCCGCCGCGCCATGAACCGCTGGGCCGCGACGGGGAGCACTTGATCGTTCCTGGCGATCAGGTAATAGGAGGGAATGGTCTTCCACGCCGAGGTGCCGGACGGCTCTCCGAGCGTGCGCGTGTCAGCGGGCCGCTGGCCGGCCTGCATCAGTTCAGTGGTCGCCCTCGGCACGTCCCCGGCGAAGACGCCGTGGAATACCTCCTTCTTGATGTATCCCTCGACGAGCCCATCACCATAAGGACGAAAGTCCAGCGCAGCCTCATTGAGCTTGCTCCCCGGATACTTGTTCTGCAGATCCAGCAGCGATTCACCCTGGTCAGGGGCGAACGCGGCCACGTAGACCAGCGCTTTCACGTTCGGGTTACCAGTCGCGGCGTTCGTGATGACGATTCCGCCATAAGAGTGCGCGGCCAGGACGATCGGGCCGCTGAGCGTGGCGAGAAGGGAGGCCAGGTAGGCGGAGTCGGCCGCCACGCCGCGCAGCGGGTTCGCCGGGGCGATCACCGGATAGTTCTCGCGGATGAGCCTGGCGCTGACCTCGTTCCAGCCGGAGGAATCGGCGAACGCGCCGTGCACGAGCACCACAGTGGGTTTGGGCTTGGCTTCCGCCTGCGCCTTGGACGTTCCCAGCAGGGCACCGGTCGCGACCGCGGCGGATCCGGCCAGCACCGCTCGGCGGGTCGTCGTCATAGCGTGGTCCTTTCAAAGGTTTGCGATTGGCACCTCGATCGCTGGTCAGAGTAGATCTCGAATAGTTGACGATCGCTGAACCCAGTAAGTCAGTCTTCGGGAAGTACGCCTCAGTCTTTGGCAAGTACGTCGATCTAGCCTGCGGGCATGAACACACAGAAGAGCGAGACGGCCAGGAAATGGGGTCTACGGATCCACCTGGCTCTTTATGTCCTGTCCAATCTGACCCAGGTCGTGGTGTGGTTTCGCTACGACGCGAAAAGCCACTTCTGGCCTGTGTGGTCGATGGCCTTTTGGGGCATCGGGCTGGGCTTTCACATCTGGAGCGTCTACTCGCCGCCCCGGCCGAATGCCGCGAGGAACTTCTCGGCACGGCGGGCGAACAGGTGAGACCCGCGTTCATGGGACCGGTCGCGGGCCTTTTCCGCAGCGGCTCGTACGACGTCCGCGGGTTCGCCACGGGCGTTGAGCAGGCGCGCCCGCAGCAGCAGGACAAGTCCTTCGGCGTAGCGTTGACCGTAGGCGTCGAGGGCCTGGTCCGCTCGGTCGAGGGCGATGCCCGCCTCGTCCGGCATCCCCGCGGCCAGCCACATCTCGGCGATCAGTGCGTGATGGTAGGCGACGCCCCACCGCGGCGGGTCGACCAACGTCCCGGTCAGGAGCTGGTCGGCCTCCGCCGCGATGGCGGCCGGGTCATCGCCGGTGAGGGCACGGGCCCAGTACCAGTTCAGCCGTATGTAGTGCTCCTGCTGGATGGCCGCGCGGCCGGTGCCCACGGCCATCCAGCGCTCGATGGCGCGCATCACCCAGCCCGCGTCACCGGCTATCGACGCGATGATCGTGGTGTAGTAGGCCCAGGTCGCGACCGCGTACGAGTCGTCGGGGCCGTTCCACTTGTCGATGATGGTCTCCGCCGTCCCGACGTCACCGTGCAGTGCCGTCACGACGGCACGCCAGCCGGGCCACTCACCTGAGACGTCACGCCGGATCGGGGTCTCGCTGTGCGCGGAGACGACCCCGTCGAGTAGGGCGGGGTTGTTCTCGCTGAAGCATCGGTACGCCGCGCCGATGTCGCCGATGTCCCACTGGTGCAGGCCCCAGGCTTGCCGGCCGTACACACGGATGACCGGATCGGCGGACGCCTCCCCTTGCTCGTACAGCCTGCGGACCAGCCGCATGCGGTCCCACTCCAGGAAGGTGTAGGCCCCGAACAGGCGAGCGAAGAGCAGGCCGGCGGCGTCCACCTCGCGGCCGAGTTGGCGGGCCAGGTGTTCCGCACGCTCCAGCAGATCGAACGTCGTGCCGCCGAACCCGGCCTGCCGGCGCGGGGCGATGGCGAGCAGCGAGAGGGCGGAGAGCTCAAGTTCCGGGAGCTTGGCGGTCCGCGCGATCTGGGCGGCCGATTCCAGGTGCCGATCAGCGGCGGCGAACGCGAGCTTGGTCGCCGCTCGACGACCGGCGCGCTTCAGCGCCTCCACGGTACGAACCGGGTCGGCGAGGGGGCCGGCGGCCGACAGGTGGAAGGCGAGGCGTTCGGTGATGGACTCGTCCTCCGCCTGGCTTTCTTCGAGCGCGTCCGCGACACGTAGGTGCAGCCGGACGGCCCGCAGTTGCTCCGTTGTCTCCGTGATCGATTCGCGAACCAGGTCGTGCGCGAAGCGCCATGAGAACGGGTTCTCCGGCGCCGTTTCGAGCAGGCCGAGCGCGCGCGGCGGTTCGAGGCGTTCGAGGCAGTCAGCGACGTCGACACCGGCGGCGCGGGCGAGGAGACCGAGGTCGACGTCGCGGCCGATCAGCGCGGCGACGCGCAGCAGGTGGCGAGCGCCGTCGTCGAGACTCGCCAGCCGATCGCGGACGACGTCTCGTACGGTCGACGGCACCCCGGACCGGACCGATGCGTCGCCGTCGCTGAGCGCGCCGCGGTCGCTGAGGAGCCGCGAGAGTTCGCGGACGAAGAAGGGATTGCCGGCGGTGCGAACGTGGATGTTGCGGGCGATGTCCGCGCCGGGTTCGTGGCCGGTCTCGCGGCGGATGAGTTCGGCCACGTCGGTCAGGCTGAGCGGGCCGAGTTGGATCCTGCGGTGGCTGGGCAGCCGGCTGGCGGTGGCCAGCACCCGCGAAAGGTCGGGGCCGGGCGTGGGTGCGCGGTCGCGAAGGGCGCAGATGATCGTGGTGCCGGTGGGTAACCGGGCCGCCAGATGGCTGAACAACTGGAGCGAGGTGGCATCGATCCATTGAAGATCGTCCATGACGAGCAGCATCGGCCGTTCCGCTGAGGCCTGGCCGATAAAGGTGACGACCTGCTCGTACAGGCGGAACTGGGCGCGGCCGCCGGAAACCGGTGGCGCGGCGTCATCGTCTCGAGACTCAAGGAGGCGCCCGAGTTCACTGGCCAGCCACTTCTCGCGCGCCAACACGGGCAGGCCGCCGCGCGGGGTTCGTGCCGCGGCGCATCCAGCGCACCGACGCCAGCCTGGTGTTCTCCCTGATCAGCCAGGGGCACGGAGTGTCCCTGTGCAGGGCGATCACAGCCGAGCGCGAGAACGTGGTGGTCAGGCCACTGGCCGGCGACCCGATGTGGGTACGGGAGCGGCTCCTGTGGTCGGCGGGCTCGCCGGTCGCCGAGCACGTACCAGGTATCCGTGACGTGCTCGCCGCGGCGTACCGGGAGCAGGCGGAGGCGATGCCGGCTTACCAGGCGTGGCAGCGCAGCCGCCGCCGGTCCTGGTCGGAGCGCGACGTGGAGCCCTTCGCCTAGCAAGTACCGCACTCGCCGACGCCGGTGCGGGTGACCGGTGGCCGAGAAACACGAGCGGGGCCACGCGGGCTGATACAAATGCGGCATGAGGGAATCCGTCGGCTATCCCCCGCAGCCGAACGTGCCGTCGGCCCGGCGTGTCTACAGTCGGACGTATCGTGTGTGGGCCCACGTGCTCCTGTGGACGCCGATCGCGCTCACGGTGGCCGGTGTCGTTCTCGGCCTGGGGCTGTTCGCGGCCGCTGACGCCGACCCGACGTACGGTTCGTCCGCGCTCGGCTATCTCGGCCTCTTCGCGTGGGGTGCCCTCGCGGTCCTGTCACCGGCCCTGCTCGGGTCGTTCATCGCCGGGCTGGTCATGCTGAACCGCACGCGCCGCTGAGGCTGATGGGCGCTCCCATGAGGATGGTCGTGGCGCGCCAGCGCTCAGGCGGACTCCCATGGCCGCCTTGGCGATCTCGGAGAAGCTGAACGACCCGTCGGCGGCGGGGATCAACTCACTAGGTGCTTCGAGGTGGCGGTGCCATCCGGGCTGACGACCTTGCGCGAGACGGTGATGATCGTCCGCGGGAAGGTGATGCCGTCGGCGCCGAAGGTGCCGCTGAATTCGAGTCGCTCGCCGACGTTGCCCGTCGTCGGTCCGGCCACGGTGAGCGTCGGCTCATACAAGGCCACCGTGACGGTCACCGAGGAGCCGCTACCCCGGAACCATGAGTTGCCCGGCCAGTACACCTGATACTTGAACGCCCCGATGGACGGCGGGGCGTCGGTGAATTGGTAGGTCCCGTCCGCCGCCGGCACCGGCCCAACCGCCGCCGAGATAAGGGCCACCGGCGTGCGCGGGCGGCCTGTGAGCACCCGGCCTGCCGGTGGGATCACAGCAGCAGTTGACTGAGCGGGTGCACGAAGTACCTCAGTGAGTACGCCTCCCACACCGCGCCGACGATGAGCAGCGCGAGTGCCGGCAGCGCCAGCAGGCCGATCCGCTGCAGGCCTCGGACATAGCCCTGGCATTGGTTCTGCGCGCCGATGGTGCGGGGGAACAACCAGTGCCGGCCCAGGAGGTACGCGCCAAGCAGAAGAAGCACGTACGCCTGGAACTCGACGACGAGGGTCAGCGAGTGGGGGATGAGTGCCACCCGCCCCTGGGGGGGATGCCGGAACGAGCGTGATGCCGGTCTCGACCGACCAGTAGCCGGAGAACACGAGCCCCGCGAAGGGCACGATGAGTGACGGAAGCACGATGGTCAGCGCGCTGAGCCGGAAGAGGTTGACCCCGAGGATCGTGAGCGCGAAAAGCGGCGGAGTATTCACCAGCCAGCGCACCAGCTCGCCAGTGCCGTCCTCCTCCAGGGACGCAGACCGAGCTGAGGCGGAGCTCGGCTCGCCGACGAGACCATCACCGAGACGCGGGCGCTGGCGTACGCGCGCTACGAGCTGAACCTGGTGGCCGAGCTCGAGAATGCCAAGCGACTGTGCGAGGCCGCAGGCATCACCGTCGAGGCGCGGCTCGATGACGGAACCGGCACGTCTGCGCATCCTCTGCTGGCGCACGTGCTGCGCGAAGCCACGACCAATCTGCTTCGCCATGTGCGCCCCACGATCGTCACGATCACGGCGTCGCCAGGCGCGGTGGAGGTGTCCAACGACGGTGTGATCGACGCTGCCGGCTCTCCGCTGCGCGGGCTCGCGCGCCTGCGCGAGCGCGTGGAGAGCGCCGGCGGCACGTTGCGGATCGAGTGGCCACCGGGCAGGTTCGTCGTCACCGCGCGGATCGATCCGGTTCCCGCCGCGGGAGAACCCCGGCTGGGGTTACCGGCGGGACCACGGAGAGCTCGCCACACTCGGCATCAAGGTGACACCGTCCACAGCGTGGGAGACCCTCAAGCAGGCAGGTCTTGATCCGGCGCCCGAGCGGGCGTCCGTCACGTGGGCCGACTTCCTGCGCTCTCAGGCCGACACCGTGCCGGCCGGTGATTTCATCGAGACCGTCACTCTCAGCGGGCAACGCCAGTACATCCTGGCGGTCATCGAGCACACCACCAGACGTGTCCGCGTGCTCGGCATCCGAAGTGCTCGACTCGATGGCGCACGACGGGCTGTTCTGCGCGTTCGACCAGTGCGCGCCTCACCGGTACTACGGCCTCTGCTGACTTCTGCCTGGTCAGCCCTCACCTCACGGCCAGAACCGTCGGCGCGGCGCAGGCGCCAGCGCAACCGACCCCAGTCCGGCCTCATACGCGGTTCGTGTCCCTCGGTGCGAAGTTTCGCCTCGGGCTTCCTCCAGACCCCGCCTCGCGACGACGCCCTTGCCTCCGGCTCGGAGGTAGCATCACCTCTTCCTCCCCGGGACTTTCACCCCCAGGCAATCGCCCATGCTGGGCGCACCATGCGGAAGGCCCCGGCAGGTGCCGAGGCCTTCACGCCCCCTCTCAGGTGACGGAGTCGGGGAAGGCCGACAACAGGACCTGCGTCCAGCCCTCGGTGTCCACCACGCCCTGCCCGTACAGGTCATCGCCCTTACCATCGAG